>CACEBX010000008.1 GCA_902557845.1 Rhodospirillaceae bacterium
TAATTGTATGAAAACGATAAATATTGGGTTTTGGTTATTATCCAATTGATCTACGCCGTTAATTGTAACTTTAGAGTTTTGAGTGATTGTAGATGTTTTTATTTCATAGGCTTTACGATTCCTCGAAAAGTCTTGTTTATGATTACTTGTCCAAGCATTTAAGACTAATGAAGGTTCAATTATCTTAATTAATTGCTTCATAAAAAGGAGTTCCCCTATAACACCTATTTCTTCTGCTAAGCTAATTGTTTTTTTTCTTTTAAAGAAGCCTGCCCAATCAGAAACTACTTTTGCAAAAAGCAAGGCTTTTTTATAATCACTTTCTTCACAAATTTTCAGAACTTTATTTAATATATCATTACATACAGCGACAAAAAAGGGTGAAAGATATTCGTCTTTATTAAGTACAAAACATAAGCTTGGAGAAGGTTTATTTTTAATGGAAAGTTCAAATAAACTGAACTTTAAATCTTTAATGTTTGAATAATCTAAATTACCCTCAAATCTCAACATAAATTTATAATCTTCAGTTCTTACAATGAAAAAATTTTCAAGTTTATCTGTTGCTCCTATTGATATTGGCAGGTTACCTTCGGTATTCAGCAAGCTATCAAATTTATTTTTATTTATTAATATCAATTCTCGTCATCCTCATTAAAATCATGAAAATTTAGATCAAGCTGTGATTGATTTTGCTGAAAAACAGCATTTGCAGTAGCTTTAATTTTACTGTCTTTAGAAATGTTAGTTTTATTAAAAACTATGCTGTAACTAATTAATGGTCCTGCAAAGCTATATTGATCATTCTTAGAAATCTTTATTCGAGTGTCTTCTTTTGGAAGCCACATTAGGCAAATTAACAGTAAAGGTTTTTTCCTATTTTCTTTAAAAAAACTCTTATTATCAATGTCATTATAGTTTTCTGCAAAACCTACTGTAATGTCTTCTGGTTCAGTAAATGCCTGTTTTCTGAATTTAATATAATCTGCATCAAATTGTAGCATTTGACTATCACTTCCTCCAGTTCCTCTAGACCTTAACTTCATATTATATTCAGCAAATTTATATTCTTCATTTTTTGTAGAAAAAGGTATAGCAACATCCCATTTGCTAAGTTCACCACTCATATTTATTCTTTCAGATATGTAATTTCCTAGTAGAGTTAATTTTCCAGATTCAGTGTCAACTTTTCTGGTGTCTATTTGTTCTGGGTGAAATGTAAGTTTTTTTTCTATTAAATCAAAAATTAGCTTTCCATCAACATTTTCATAATAATAATATTTATTTTTATGTTTTTTATCCTTGTATGTTTTTTTTAAGTTATTTATAAAGATTTCTGTGTTTAGAATATTTTTTGAGTTTATTTCTTTATTATTATTTAAATAATGAATAAATATTTGTCTTTGAGAATAATTTTCTCTCAATACAAAGTTTTTTTGTGCACTTCTCATTTTATTTCTGGCTGTAATTAAAATGCCAGTAGGAGACTGTCTTACCATTAATCCAAAATTCAGAGGAGAACCGTTGTTTTCAACCATATTAATTACTTGGTCATTAAGGTGATCATTATTTTTAGAAACTGCATGATAGTGTAAAAATGAGGCTTCAGGGATGTACACTCTACATAGAAATTCATAATCTTTAGGACTTTTTCTATACCCAAACCATCTAGCCATTTGCATCAAAGTATCATAAGTTCCAGAATTTCTGAGGACATACGAAGTAGTCAAACCCTCAAGAGTAAGACCCCTTGATAGCTGAATACCTCCTATAACAATCACTTGTCTTCCACTATCTATATAATCAGGTTTATCATAATTAAGTTCACCCTTGTTCTCGTTATTAGTAGTAACAATAGCTATATTCTTCATAGCATCAAAAAGTAATTTGCGTAAATCATCGAATGTATGTTTGACATTATCTTCTTCTAAAAATTCTAATTCAAAACTTTTTTTCATATCAATTAAATGAGGGCTAGCGTTGTTATCTAATGAAACTCTTAAAGCATTTTTAAGATCATTGAAATATTCGGAAACCTTTTCAAAAACTCTTCCTTGAACGAGCACAAATCTACTAACATTTATAATCATAGTATGATGAACACCTCCGTCTGGAGAATCATTATTTTTTTTAAATTTTTCTCTAACTTGAATTGCTCTAGTAATTATAAAAATTCTAATGGCATGTTTTAGTGAAGAAGGCAGCTCTCTTATTTCATGCTCTTTTTTATGTTTTAAGGGCATAAGAGTTTCAAAGTCATTTTCATTAATAATGGAAAGATATTTTTTATTTTTTATTTTTTCTATAAAGTAATTTTGACTTAAATTACTAGGAGACAATAGCTGTGGTTTTGTTTTATCAGTATCAGCATTATAAAAGTATTTTTTATACCCCATATACATTTCCTCAGGAGGCTGAATATAATCAATAAAGCTAGATGGAAATAAATCATCATTTATGAGTTCTTTATCTTCTTTATCAAAAGGATCAACAAAAATATTTGCATAAGGTGTAGCAGTATAAGCTACATAAGACTTCTGTCTAAACATTGCTAAAATATCTCTAATTATGCCGTTAATAGCTGAAGGATCTTGTTCAGGATCTTTAGTGTTAATAGAAGCATAATCAGCTTCATCATCAATGAACAAAAGAGGTAAATGTTTAATTTTTGCTTCAATTTTTTTATTTGAAACAACAGTTTTTATATTATCTGATGAGGTAGTTTTTATATTTTTAATTTCATCATATTTTTCTTTATAAAAAACACTAAAAATTGATTTTAAAACACTAATATTTTTTTTGCTTACAATTACCATAGGGTTTTCTCTTGGATTTAATGGGTCAATATGGTTGGTGGCTGCTTTTATGAAATCAACACTCCTAGTAGTAATAATTTCAGGTGTTTTACTTGCTGTAACTATTTCAGGAAAAAGAGTTTCTCCGTATTTCACTATATCTAATTCTTTTCCATCAGAAAAGCCTACGAAATCAGTTTCAAGCCTTTCTTGCGTTTGCTTTCTGAGCGATTCAGTCATACCTGTTAATATTATAATTACTTTATATCCAACATCAGCTGCTTTATTTACTAGCATGGAGTAATTCAGAGTTTTACCAGCTTGCACTTGCCCTATTACTAGGCCTTTTTTGCTAAATCCTAGTAATTTAGGGTCAGGGTGTCCACATCTATCGATTATACTATCAGTGTGTTGATTAGTATAATTGACTGAATGCCAAGGTATTTTTTTGTGCCCTTCAAGATATGACATAAATCTTTCAGTAAAATACATCATATTTATATTCCTGCCATGTTCATTTTTTTCTGACTTGAATTTCTGATACCATGGGGTTCTTTTTATCTGTTCATTAATAGATAAGATACTACCTACAATATTTTTTTCATCTTCTTCACTAATGTGAAACTTATTTCTGATTTTATCTAAAGTCTTTTTTTTATCTGCTGAACTAAAGTCTTGAGATAATTTTTTTACTAATGTATTGTTTTCAAATTGACCCTCTAGCCAAGTGGCTGTTTCAGATAATGTAAGTATTTTTCCTGAATCTATTTGCAGTTTTTTATACTTATGCTCTATAAACTCAAATAACTCATCAATTTGTTGCGTATTAGTCATTTACTAATTTCAAACTTTTCCTCAATTATTTTTTCCACAATATTCCAATGACTTTTATAGTATTTACTTTTTTTAAATTCTTTTTTTATTTCGTCTATATTTCTTGTATTTAACCTCTCTATAACAAGTGGAATATTCATTTTAAGTAAATTTAAAAAATCTTCCTTGCTCTCTATACTTTGTATAATTTCCTTATTATTTTCAATAGTTTTTTGTATATCAGCAACAGGAAGCTGACATTCAAGCATTTTAAAAACTGCCTCAAATAAACTGTCATCATTAAGTTTTTCCTTTAACGCAAGTACTGAAGGATTATTAAGATTTATGTTATATGTTTCATTTCCGTGTTTTCTCATTTTGCTCCAGAAATTGATATGAGTGTTATCAATTTTATTTTCTTTGTACTTATACACTCTAGTAGATTTTTTTGAAATTTTTGCAATTAAATCCTTAAATCTCCTTCTTAATATTGAAGGTAATTGGGCGTCTGATTTATCAATAGTAATTTTCCATTCCATATCGATATTATTAGGTATATCCACTGCTATTCTAATCAATTGCTTAAATGATGCATGCTTAATCAAATTAAACCATGTCCCATATATTACTAACCTGTCATTTCTAAATACATAGAAACCCTGATTTTTAATAATACCCTCACTTTGATCCATTTTATTGTATGCGATATCATTTATCTTAGAAAAGTGAGGTAATATATATGGCTGAAATTTTACAACTCCTTTATTTTTCCCCAAAGGATAAATATCACAATCTTCTATAAGTGTTGCATCGTGTTCTATAAAAAAAGGGTCATGATTCTCAATTTGTCTATTATTCAGTTCAATTACAACTTTTTTAAAAAACTTGCTTTTTCCTGAAAGTATTCTATTGAATATTAATGATATTTCTTTCTCTGCAGAGACTATTGCTTGATTAAATTCATCTTCTTTTAATTTATAATTTTCTGAAAGCCTATCACATTTAGTCCAAACAATTTTTGTTAACTGAGGCATGTTTTTTTCATTTTCATTGAGTTTACTTGTTTCTATTTTTTCAAAATACATTTCAGACTTTTTAATTTCAGCAGAGTCCAGATCCCAACTTGCAAGGTATGCCTGATTTTGTCTTTTAGCTAAAACAGAAAATTTCCTGCATTGTGAAAATGAGGATGATTTTAGACCCATTCCAAACCTTCCAAGATCGTCTTCTTTCCTTATGTCCTTTTCAGGGTTGCTTGATGGCAGCTTCATACATTGAATTAGTTCTTCTTTGGTCATTGACTTTCCATTATCTAGTATTTCAACTAATGGATTACCTTTATTGTACTTCGCATTTATAAAAATTTTTGTTGCCTTAGCATTTATACTATTATCAATTAAATCACAAAGGGCTGAAGCAAGATTATAATTCCCCATGCTTCTTGAAGTGATAAATCTATCTAAAGGGTTTGATTCATTTTTAATAAATGGCATTTTAGTTCTATTCCTTATATTAAAAATCTAAATGTTGTATTCATATCAGAAACCTTATTATATAATTGTATAATTTTCTTTATAAAAATTAAATGAATTTTATATCTTTATACTTCCTACTTAGTTTATAAGTTTGTTTTTAATATCGTCTGACAGACCAATAAAAGCCATACTCTCGATATCAACCTTAAAAAATTTATCCCATTCTTCTTTACTATATTCATTGGATTCCTTTAATTCATTAATAGCTTCATGGTATTGCTCCATAGCTGTTTTTGTACTTGTAATAGTCTCTGACTCTTCATCTCTATTAGATATTATTTTATAAATACTAGATACATGCTCATACATATCAATTACAGTACTTTTTAACTCCTCTACCTCTTCTTCTAAGTATGTAACTTCTTTTTCATTATCATTAATCGTATTAACATTTTTTTCAGTAATCCACTTAAAAAAAAACGACTTATCTATATCTTCTGTAATATACCATTTTTTTACTTCTTTATCCCATTTACCTCCAAGTTTTTTGCATTCTTCCCTATCCTTGTACGGACAATTTAAATATATTTTATTTTTTGAATTCATAGTTTATCCTTTCAATTATAAAACGATATAATTATAAAATTGTTCCAAAATTCTCTAAGGCTATTAGATTTTTTATTGAGAGGACAAGACAGATTGTCTGTTACCCTTCAAATTATAATACTCTAATAATTTAAAGGAAAATAAATAAAAAAAACTCATTTTAAGGAAGACTGGCTAGAAATTGAAGAATGGGGAGATGAGAAAAATGATAATATTAAGGATAATTTGAAAGATATTAAAGGCCTTTACTTGTTTTTTACTATAGTACTTAGTTTAAATGTAATACCATTCTAATAAAAATTTTTAATTATGTTAACTCCTTTAGAAGTACTTAAACAAATATTTGGCTATGAAGAATTTAGACAAGGTCAAAATGAAATTATTAATTCTATTGTTAATAAAAAAAATGTATTAGCTATTATGCCTACGGGTGCTGGTAAATCTCTATGTTATCAAATTCCAGCTATTATTAATGAACAGAAGACTATTGTCATATCTCCTCTTGTAGCTCTCATGGATGACCAAGTAAGTGCATTAAAACAAAATAAAGTATCTGCTGAACGACTACATTCTCACATGACAGATACTGAGAATAAAGAAATATGGAATAGCTTTTGTAATGGAAATATTAAAATACTGTATATGTCTCCAGAAGCATTAATGAACCCAAGCAAGCTAGAGGTAATTAAAACATTAGATATTGGACTATTTGTAATAGACGAAGCGCATTGTATTTCTAAATGGGGGCCAGGTTTTAGAAAAGATTATGAAACACTATCTCAACTCAAAGAAATTTTTCCTGATGCAAACATATCAGCTTTTACAGCAACAGCAGATAAAGCTACACGTGAAGATATTATGGAAAAACTAACAAATAGTAATTGTGAATTAGTTTTACAAGGATTTAAAAGACCAAACTTAAGTTTAAGTGTTTATCAAAAGTTTAATTGGAAAGACCAACTATTAAGGTTTTTATCTGATAGAAAAGGGCAATCAGGAATAATATATTGTCTCTCTAGAAAAAATACAGAAGAAGTAGCAGGATTTTTAAATCAAAAAGGATTTAAATCTATTGCATATCACGCTGGACAAAATAAAAATGTTCGCAAAGATAATCAAAGTATTTTTATGACAGAGTCAGGTATTGTTATGGCGGCTACCATTGCTTTTGGTATGGGAATAGATAAACCTGATGTTAGGTTTGTAGCTCACATAAGTCTTCCATCAAATATAGAATCTTATTATCAAGAAGTAGGAAGAGCAGGAAGAGATGGAAAACCTTCTGATACTATGATGATGTATGGTCTAGATGACTTGTTTCAAAGAAGAAGGTTTATTGAGGAAGAAGATAGTAATGATGAACATAAACAAATGGAGCATAGAAGATTAGACGCCCTTTTAGCATATTGTGAGGCTTCTAGCTGTCGACAAGCAGCATTATTAGGATATTTTGGAGATAAAACTGAACCTTGTGGTATCTGTGATAACTGCATTAACCCTCCTAAAATGAAAGATGGCACTATCTTAGCACAACAAGTATTATCTGCGATTTTTAGAACAGGACAGTTCTTTGGCTCAACCTATATCATAGATGTACTAAGAGGCATGAAGTCAGAAAAAATATTAAAAAATAAACATCATGAAATTAAAACTTTTGGAATAGGAAAAGAAATACAAAAAGAGTATTGGCAAAGCTTTATTAGACAACTTATCTCTGCAAATTACATATCTATAAATATAAAAAAATATGGCGCCTATCAAATAACAGAGAGTGGGTTAAAAATATTAAAAGGTGACCTAAACTTTCAATATAAATCTATTGATGTTAGAGATATTGTTCCAGAAAAACAATATAAAAAGACAGATAAAATTGATGTAGAAGATAAAGAGTTACCTTTATTACAAAAACTAAAAGAACTTAGACTTAAGCTTGCAAAAGAGCAAAATGTTCCAGCCTATGTAGTGTTTGCCGATCAAACCCTTCATCATATGATTGAAATGAAACCAAAAACTATTGAAGAAATGAAACAAATAATTGGAATGGGGCCTAGCAAAATAGAAAAATATGGAAAAGTTTTTCTAAATTTATTAAAACCTTCTTAAATTAATTATAGCTATCATTATCAAAGACCATTTCTTCATTTTCATCCCATGTACTTGTGTACTCAATTTTTTTTCCTTAAAAACCCTTCTATTGAAATCATACGCCATTATCATAGTTATTTTTACTCTACAATTGCATCTACAAGCTAAACAATTTATTAGGTCCAAAAATATATTATGGATGGAACTGAAACTACTATTATAACTACCTCTAATGGTAAACCTAGTTTCCAATAGTCTCCAAATTTATAATTACCTGGACCCATAACTAGTGTGTTACATTGATGCCCTATAGGCGATAAGAACGCACAGCTAGCTCCTATTGAAATAGCCATCAAAAAAGCATCCACCGAATTACCTGTTGAAATTGCAATATTATAAGCTATTGGTGCCATTATGACAGCAGTTGCTGCATTATTAATAATATCTGATAGAAACATTGTAATAACCATCAAAATAATTAGCATCCAAAATATATTTAAATTAGAAGAATAATCGGATAAATAATTAGCAATATTTTCTGAAATGCCATATTCAGTAAGCGAGTTACCAATAGGTATCATAGCAGCTAACAATATAACAATAGGCCAATCTATATGTCTATATACACTCTCTCCTGTCAATAGCTTAATACTTACGTAAGCTAGTACACACAATAAAAAAGCAACAATAATAGGTAAGATGTTAAAAATAATTGCCAATAAACTAATAGCAAATATAGAAAGTGCTAGAAGTGCTTTTGAAGGTTTATTTAAAATATCAAATTCCCTTTTCCATAATGGCATAAGACCTGCTATTTCAAGTTTTTCTCCAATTTTTTTCGTGGTTCCCCTATTGGCAATTAGTAAAACATCTCCAGATTGAAAAGTCTCATTTGATAATCTAAATCTAAACTTTAAACCTCTCCTCCATAAGCCTAATAGGGCAAAACTTTCTCCAAATAACCTTTTAAAATATTTATATTTTCTTCCTATAATTCTGGACTTAGGAACTACTATAGCTTCAATAGCACCAAAATAATCATCTGAGCTCTTTGAGGCTTTTTCAGAATTAATTTTAAGTTTATATTTTTGTTGAAGGCTAGAAATATCTTCAGGGTTTATTTTAAAAATAAGAATTTGATCTTTAATAAGTTTTTGGTTTCCGTGTAACTCAGATTTAGTTTCTTTATCATTAATATACCCCATCAAAGATGTATCTACATCTAATTCACTTCTAAATTCATTTACTCTTTTATCAATTAACGGACTGTTTTCTTCAATAGTCATTTCTACTAAATAATCTTCTAATTCAATTAAATGTGAATGACTTTCTTTTTCTTTTCTTTTAGTAATTAATTTTGTACCTAAGAAAACAATAAATAAAATTCCAAAAAAACAAACAGGTATTCCTATATAACTAAAATCAAAAAAATTATATGAAGATGATATATAATCTGCCCTCATTTCAGATATAATTATATTAGGTGGTGTCCCTATTTTAGTATTCATTCCTCCCAAAATTGATGAAAAAGCCAAAGGCATCAAAACTTTAGATGGGTTCCATTCCATTTTTTTGCATATTCCTAATGTAATAGGTAGTAACATTGCCATTGCACCAATATTATTCATAAAAGAAGACAAGATAGCTACTATAAAACAAATAATTAATATAAATTGAAACTGAGAGGTTATAACTTTTTCTAATTTTCCTCCTATAATAGAAATAAACCCTGATGTCTCTAAGCCCTTACTTATTAAAAGGACCAGGGCGACTGTAACTACTGCAGGATGGCCTAATCCTGAAAATGCTTTTGAAGGTGCTATGTAACCTAAAATTACAAATATCGATAACATTATTAATGCTACTGCATCATAACGAAACTTTCCCCATATAAAAAATATTACTAGTAATAATAATAATAATGAAATAATGATTTGATCAGACACTTTTATATGGTGAGGAATAAGACTAAAATGTCAAGATAGTCACTCTGCCCTTTTATATTTTAACTACTATATAAATAATCTTTTATAATATTGTACAGAATTCTACTTTACAAATTTAACTGTAGGAAGTAACCCCCTATTAAAAGATATAAAATATGATTTAAATAGAGGGTTAGGGAGGGTAACTATAAGGGAGTATCATAGTTTTTATTAAATATTTCTATATTTGTACCAATGCTAAAAACTGTAAAGTTGCTCATTTTCTTTAATATCAAGTTCATAGGATTTAATAATAATATTAATAATTAATTTTCTTTTCTCTAACGAAAGGGATTGTAAATTCCTATCTAAAACACACCTTGTTTTCATAATTGTTTTAGAGAATTCTGATTTATTTCCAAGCCAAATATTTAATTTATTTGAACTGTATTTATCAAAAATATCATCTGAATTGTCACAAGCAAATATATTACAGGTAATAAAAAAAACTAATACTATATACTTAAACATTTTTTCCTTTCTATATGTGTTTAATTATATGTTTTTTTTTCGTTTCTGCTAGGTAACACAAGTTTATATATTTTCGAAAAAATAAGAGTTTTTTGTAAAAATCGTGTTACTCAAAGTTATATAAAAATTCCCGCTGTTAAGATTTATGAATTTAATCTTTATTTTTATTTTTTAATTTGTTATAGATTTCCATGTTGCTATCATAATGATATAATGCTTTATGGGCGTCTGCTAAACCGGCAGACCTGCTTTTTTCATATTTTCTCTGACAATATAACAGCCAAAAATTGATTCTCAAATCAGTTGGAAGAATTAAAATTTGTCTTTTACTTTTTTCGTTCTTTTTGGAATATAACCAACCTTCTTCTATTGAGTCATTAATAATTCGTGTTACTCCAGTTCTTGATATATCTATAGTTTTATTTAATACAGAAATCGAACAAGTTATATTTTCATAATAGTAAATTATAATATTCCTATGTATTATATATTTTTCAAATGTAGAATAAATATAGTTTAAAAACCTTTGATGTTTTGTCATAAGTTCTTTATCATTTTTGTACCAAGATAAATCTTTAATTCTATTTTTATAGTATCCTTTTGTAAAATCCATGCTTTCAGATTTAGCAACCTTGAAAGCATACTCATTCATTAAATATTTTCTAAAGTTATCACTCATATAATGTCTCATAAAAAAACTTACAAATTTTTTTTAGTATAACTGCTTAAGATTATGTTTGTAAGCTTTTAAACCTCCTTTATTTAAAATAAAATCATATATTGGCTTTAATCCTTTTTTACTTTTCATTTCAGTAAAAGACCATGGTTTTTTTCCTCTCATTTTTATGGTGTCTCTTTTCATAACATCTAAAGAAGCTCCTACAATTGTTGAAAGATCTGATTTGTTTATGACTAAATAGTCTGATTTAGTTATTCCTGGTCCTCCCTTTCTGGGAATTTTTTCACCTCCTGAAACATCTATTACATAAATAGTTATATCGACTAGCTCAGGACTAAATGTAGCAGCTAAATTATCTCCTCCTGATTCTAAAAATAAGACCTCTAGTCTTGGAAACTTGTTATTCATTTTTTCTATTGCAGATATATTTATTGAAGCATCCTCTCTTATTGCTGTATGTGGGCATCCTCCTGTTTCAACTCCCATTATTCTATTATTACTAAGTACACCCGATCTTGATAATATTTTTGCATCTTCTTTTGTATATATGTCATTAGTAATAGCACATATCTCAAAGTTTTTTTTAAACTCTCTGCATAATTCTATCAAAAGTGTAGTTTTTCCAGAACCAACTGGTCCTCCAATTCCTACTCTTAATGGCCCATTATAATTATAGTTTATTTTTGTCATGTTCTAAATATCCTAGTAAATTGATTTTCATGTTTCATTGATACAATATCATTTACCCAACCACAGTTCCCTATATCATTAAGATCTTTTTTAAGCATATTTTTATATTCTTTTTCTATATATTTATTTAATTGAATTTGAATCTTTTGACCCTCGGTTTGTCCTAAAGGAATAAGCTTAATACCTGCTGCTAATAAATTACAAAGGCTTGAATGCAAATAACAAATCAGAGTGTCTTCGATATTAATGCTTTCCTGAACAGCTGCTGCAGCATACGCAATTGGAAAAACTAATTTTTTACTTATAAATGAATGGTCCCATACGGCTTCAGTTATTTTTATAAAAGATTTCCCTTGTTCAGAATTTTCTATATATTTTTCATAAGATTGATTAAGTGAAATAGAAAAACTATTTAGATTATTAATTTTTTTATTTTCTTTTTTATTAGCTAATTTCCATGCTTCTAATAGAATTAAAGCATCAGAATGCAAACTTCCGTATTTTAGTAAATCATTAAGCCAATATTGCAGTTCTTTTCCATTTTTAATTATTTTTGACTCAACTGCAAATTCTAATCCACTTGAAAAACTATAAGAACCTATTGGAAAAGATTGATTATTCCATGTTAATAATTTTAAGATATTACTAAATTTTTTCATAATTAATGTTTGTGGTATGCTCCTGACTCTGGACTAAAAGATAGTTTTTTTTTAAACACCTTGGCCCCTAATAATTTTAACATTTTACCAATTACCTCGTCTCTTTTTATTAAAATATAATTTTTATGTATTTCTGCTGGAATGTGTCTATTTCCTAAATGCCAAGCTAATACTAATAAATTACTGATAGAACCTGCTTCTATTTTTAATACATCCTCAATTTTAGCAATGACCTTTATTCTATAAGAGTTAGATAAAATAAGTAAAGCACCATTCTTTAAAAAAACTGTTTTTTTCTCATCTAATAAAAAAGAGACCTTTCTTTTACTTACTAACTTAATTCTTCTTCTATATCTATCTTGAGAATCTAGTATTACCTCATCATTTTCTTTATACCTCCAACTAGTATTATTAATTATTTTACTTACTCTATACATTAATATAGAAAATACCTTTGAGTCAGTGGTAATTCAGTAGCCGGCTCACAGGTCAATTTTTCTCCATTAGCACTGACTTCATAAGTTTCTGGATCAACTTCAATTTTAGGTTGAAAGTTATTATTTATCATAGAGTTTTTTGATATACCTGATCTAGTATTATTAACTGCTATTAATTGTTTTTTTAATTCAAATTTTTCTTTAATATTATTTTTAATAGAACTTTGTGAAACAAAGCTAACAGAATTATTAATTAAGGAGTTACCATATGCTCCAAACATGTGTCTAAAATGAACTGGTTGCGGTGTGGGGATAGACGCATTTGGATCTCCCATTAAAGCAGAACTGATAATTCCTCCTACAGATACCATTTCTGGCTTTACTCCAAAAAATGCTCTATCCCAAATACAAAAGTCTGCTCTTTTCCCTTCCTCAATGGAACCAACTGAATTACTAATACCATGAGCTATGGCTGGATTTATTGTATATTTTGCAATATATCTTTTAACTCTAAAGTTATCATTATTGCCTACTTCTTCAGCAAGTGCCCCTCTTTGCGACTTCATTTTGTGAGCAGTTTGCCAAGTTCTAATTACTACTTCTCCAACTCTTCCCATCGCTTGACTATCTGAAGCAATTATTGAGAAAGCTCCTAGGTCATGTAATATGTCTTCTGCAGCAATAGTTTCTTTTCTTATTCTACTTTCTGCAAATGCTATGTCCTCTGGTACGTTCTTGTCTAGATGATGACATACCATTAGCATATCCAAATGCTCATCTATGGTATTTTTTGTATAAGGCATAGTAGGATTAGTTGATGAAGGTATTACATTAGATAAACCACATAATTTTATAATATCCGGAGCATGTCCTCCTCCAGCTCCTTCAGTATGATATGCATGTATAGTTCTGTTTTTAAAAGCTTTAATAGTATTTTCTACATAGCCTGATTCATTTAAAGTATCCGTATGAATCATTACTTGAATATCATGATTATCTGCAACTTCTAATGCTTTATTTATACATGCTGGGGTAGTTCCCCAATCTTCATGAAGTTTTAAAGAACATGCTCCAGAAATAATCTGTTCAATCAATGGGGCATCTAATGAGGAGTTACCTTTTCCTGCAAAACCCAAATTCATTGGAAATGCATCTGCGGACTGCAACATCCTTTTAATATGCCACGGACCTGGAGTACAAGTAGTCGCAGTTGTTCCGTGAGCTGGACCTGTGCCTCCTCCTAGCATTGTTGTAATTCCACTAGATAAAGCCTCATCTATTTGCTGGGGACAAATAAAGTGAATATGAGCATCAATACCCCCTGCTGTTACAATTTTTCCTTCTGCTGCTATAACTTCAGTTCCTGGACCAATAACTATATTAACGTTATCTTGCGTATTCGGATTTCCAGCCTTACCTATTTTAAAAAATTTTCCATCGGTGATACCTATGTCAGCCTTAATAATTCCCCAATGATCAATTATAATAGCATTTGTTATTACTGTATCTACAGCTCCTTGAGCATTAGACATTTGTGATTGACCCATCCCATCTCTAATAACTTTACCTCCACCAAACTTTACTTCATCGCCATAAGTAGCAAAGTCTTTTTCTATTTCAATAATTAAATTTGTATCAGCTAATCTAACTTTGTCTCCAACAGTAGGACCATACATATCAGCGTAAGCTTTTTTATTTATTTCTTTTACCATTTTTATCTCACTAAACTCTAATAGTTATTAAATCCTAAAACCTTTTTATTTCCATTGTAATTAATCAAATCTACTATTTTTTTTTGCCCTGGCTCAAATCTAATTGAGGTTCCTGAAGGTATATTAAGTCTTTTATTTTTTGCTGCATTCCTGTTAAATTTTAGAAAAATATTTACTTCAGCAAAGTGATAATGACTACCCACTTGAATAGGTCTATCTCCTTCATTTATTATTTCTAAAGATACTACTGTGCAGTTAGAATTGATTTCTAAACTTCCATTTTCTATTATGTATTCTCCAGGCTTCATATTATCTAATAGGGTTGTGAATAGTTACTAATTTGACGCCATCTGTAAATGTAGCTTCTACTTGAACCTCTTTAACCATTTCACTAATTCCTTCCATTACTTGCTCTTTTTTTATAACCAATCCTCCACTTTCCATTAAATCTGATACAGACTTTCCATCTCTAGCACCTTCAACTACATGATCACTTATAATTGCAACTACTTCAGGATAATTTAGTCTTAGACCCCTATTTAGTCTTTTTTTTGCTACATCAGCTGCAACAGATATTAATAACTTATCTTTTTCTCTTGGTGAAAGCTTCATAAAAAGTTAAAAACTCCATATTCTTGGTAAATTAAAATTTTCATCAAGGATTTTTATTAAATCATCTAAAAAAGATCTAATTTCTGTAATGTCCTTTGATAGCATTTTTAATAATAATACTCCATTAACAACAGATACTCCTAAAAAATAATTTAATTTATTGAAGTGTAATAATATTTTTTTTTCATAAAGTCGTATTTTCTTACCTGTATAAACTATATTACAAAAAATGTTATTCCCTTTAGAAATAAATGGCTTTGAAATTTTTTTATTAATGTTGCCAGTAATCCTATTGAAATCACTATAAAGCAACTGGCCGTTTTTATGAATTTGCCAACCATCATCTAACTCACCTTTATTGACTATTTCCCCCCATTGCCTTTCTACCAAATATTATAGTTTCGATACCTAAAAAATTAGATCCATACTTTAGATCAATATTAATTCTTCTTCTATACTTGCCACCATTAAAAAAAATAGTTTCTAAGGGCATCCAAGAGACAGATGAATTAACTCCTACTTCTATATTAGTATACGAGTGAGAGTGTAAATTTTTACATTTATAAATTTTCTCCATTGATTGCGTAGTGATAATTATTGAAACATCATTGCTTATTTTAATTGAATTAAAATTTAAATCACCACTTGTAAGACCACCAGCAGTATTAATGATTATTAATTCGTCATTCTGAGTATAACTCTTAATAAGTCTGGCCTTTAGGTTTCCTTGTTCTCTGTGTTTTTTTATTTCAAGATAACCTTGTGTATTTTTTTCTAAAATTAAATTTATATATCCTAAACATCTCTGGTCTTTTAGGAGTTTTACTTTATCTTTTAAATTTAAATCATTTTCAGAAAAGAAGGGTCTCAATAGGTCAACATCACATGTGTGCTTTTTAGCAAAAAACAAACCATTAACTAAACCTTCAAAGAAAATAGAATTTTTACTTTTTTTAAATATATTTCTTTTCATAACTTTTAAACAGATAAAATATCTTTAATTTTTCTTTCATCTAATATTTTTACCTTTCCTGATGTAAAAATTTTACCTCTATCCATAATAACAATTTCGTCTGCAATGTCTTTAGCAAAGTCAAAATATTGTTCAACTAATACTATAGTGGTTTTTTTTTTTTTTATAAAAAGAATTACTTCTTTTATAATTTTTATTATAGAAGGTTGAATACCTTCTGTTGGTTCATCTAAAATTAAAATTTTAGGTTTCATCAGCAATGCTCTTGCAATTGCTAATTGTTGTTGTTGCCCTCCAGATAAATCACCTCCAAATCTATCTAACATTTCATTCAATATTGGAAATAAAGCTAAAACTTCACTGTCTATATTATTTTTTTCTTTCTCCATGCATAAAGCTGTTAATAAATTTTCTTTAACTGTTAATCTAGAAAAAATTTCTCTACCTTGAGGAACATAAGCTAGTCCTAATTTAGCCCTTTGAAAAGGAAGTAATTTTTCAATATTTTTCCCTTTATATTTAATGCTTCCTTTAGAAGGTATATGATGTCCCATAATTGTTTCAAGTAAAGTTGTTTTTCCCATTCCATTTTTACCCATTACACAAGTCACTAAACCACTCTTTGCAGACATATTTATATCCTTTAAAATTGTGGTATTAGATATCTTGACACTTAAATTTTCAATACTCAGCAATATTTTACCTTCCTAAATATACATCAATTACTTGTTTATTTTTTTTTATGCTATTCATATTACCTCTAGTCAAAACACTACCTTCATGTAGTACTATTATTTCAACATTTAAGCTTTCTATAAAATTCATATCATGTTCTACTACTATTATAGTTCTATCTTTAGCTATACTTAATAATAAGTCTGATGTTTTTTTTGTTTCTATTTCAGTCATTCCTGCAACAGGTTCATCAATAAGCAACAAATCAGATTGCTGCATTAAAAGCATACCTATTTCTAACCATTGTTTTTCTCCATGTGAAAGATTTTTTGCTATCAAATTCTTTTTTTCTTTTAAATTAATAGTACTTATAATTTCTACTAATTTATTTAAATCTTGATTTTTTAATTGATTAAATAAACAAGATAAGAAATTTTTTTTTGTATTTAACGCAATACATAAGTTATCCCATACAGAAATATTTTCTATAATTGTTGGCCTTTGAAACTTTCTTCCAATACCTAATTCAACAATTGCATGCTCAGAAAATTGACTAAGGTCATTATTTTTAAAATAAATTTTTCCATTATCTATTTTAGTTTTTCCTGTTATGACATCTTGTAAAGTAGTTTTTCCAGCACCGTTTGGCCCTATAATCGCAACCATTTGAGATTTTTTTATTTCAAGCGATAATGAGTTTAGTGCTTTAAAACCATCAAAGCTTACTGTAACGTTATCAATTTCTAATATATTTTTATTTTCTACCATAATTTCTTTTTATAATTCTTCTTAAATCCGTAAGCCCATTAGGTAAGTAAATAGTTACTAAAATAAATATCAATCCTAAAAATATTATCCAAATTTCAGGAGAAATGATTGTTAAGTATGATTTTAAGACATTAACAACTATTGCACCTATTATGGCTCCATATAAAAATCCTCTACCTCCTAAAGCCACCCAAACTACAATTTCAATTGATTTAATTGGAGAAAATTCTCCAGGATTTATAATACCAACCTGAGGCACATATAATGCACCTGCAATACCCGCTAATATTGCAGAAATAGTAAAAATAATTATTTTAAATACGGTCGTATTATACCCTAGAAATCTCATCCTATTTTCTCTATCTCTAATACCAACTAAAATATTCCCAATTTTAGATGATATGATAATTCGACAAATTAAATATCCTAAAATTAACATAATAGCAGAGCAACTATATAATGCTCCCCTAGTTTCTTTAGAACTTATATCTTTACCTAGAATATCTTTAAAGTCTGTTAATCCGTTATTACCTCCAAACCCGAAATCATTTTGAAAAAAAGCTAACATTAATGTAAAAACCAAAGCTTGAGTTATAATTGAAAAATAAACCCCTGTAACTCTACTTCCAAATGCTAAAGCAGAAAAAATAAATGCTAGTAAGCCAGGAACTAAAATAACCATTAAAGATGCAAATAAAAAACTATCAAATCCATACCAAAACCATGGCAACTCTTCCCAATTTAAAAAAACCATAAAATCTGGTAGTTCTGAATTTCCATAAACACCTCTGTCTCCTATTTCTCTCATTAAATGCATACCCATCATATAGCCTCCTAAACCGAAGAAAGCCCCATGACCGAGTGATAATATTCCTGTATAACCCCAAATTAAGTCTAAAGATAATGCTAATAAAGCAAAACACAAATATTTGCCTAATAAACTAATTGTATAACTACTAATGTGAAAAAAACTTTCTTCTGGTATGTAAATATGAAGAATAGGAAGTAAAAAAATAGATATTATTAATATTGTAATTAAATATTTTCCAGTTGTGTCACCTAGTAATAAATAAATATTATTTATTAATGATTTTTTATTTTCAAATAATTGCTTATTCATCTACCATTCTTCCCTTCAAGGAAAATAACCCTTTAGGCCTGAACTGAATAAATATAATTATAAATAATAGTATAAAGATTTTACTTACTATTGCTCCTACATAAGGCTCCAACAACTTATTTCCCAATCCAAGTCCAAATGCTCCAATAAATGTACCAAATAAATTACCTACTCCCCCAAATACTACTACCATAAAACTGTCTATAATATAATTTTGTCCTAGGTTGGGTCCAACATTAGTAATTTGACTGAGTGCTACACCTGCTACACCTGCTACACCTGCTCCAAATGCAAAAGTAAACATATCTATTTTTTTTGTGTTAATGCCCATAGCTGAGGCCATCTTTCTATTTTGAGTTACTGCTCTCATTTGCAGACCAAAAAGAGTTTTCTTTAAAATATAAACTACTGTCAAAAAAACTATTAAGGTGAATATAATTATTACTATTCTATTGTTGGTTAATTCCAAACCACCTATTCTTGTAATACCAGACATCCATTCAGGAGAATAAACTGTTTTATTTAAGGGAGAAAAAATACTTCTTACGGTTTGTTGTAGAATAAGGCTTAAGCCAAATGTTGCCAATAAAGTTTCAAGAGGTCTACCATACAAATTTTTTACAATAAGCCTTTCTATTAAAACGCCTACAAAGCCAGTAAAAACAAAAGCTACAGGTATAGAAATAATTATAGAGGCAGAAATATTGTTGGGAATTATTTGTTGAACTACATATGCACTATATGCTCCTATCATTATTAATTCTCCATGAGCCATATTAATTACTCCAACAACACCAAAGGTAATAGCTAAACCTATGGCTGCTAGTAAAAGTACAGAACCTAGAGACAAACCAAAAAAAGTGGTTTTTAATATATTATTAAATTTAATATTTCCAAGTGAAGCTTCCAATGATTTTGTAGCTTCAAGCTTAATATTTTCAGATATAATTTTGTTATTAACTATAGACTTTAATATATTAACTATATCATTATTAGTACTACCAGATAAACTTTTAACAGCTTCTATTTTTTCTATTTCATTTCCATATCTCGCAATAATAGAATTCTTAGCAAGATTAAGATTTAATAATAATTCTTTATCTTTTTCTTTTAATAGAAGTTCATTGATAATAATTAATGTTTTCTGATTACCTTCTTTAATAATATCAAAGATTGCTTCAGTTTTTTGCCTTGTAGTCCCACTTGATAACTGTAATATAGCAATTTTATTATTAAGAATATTTCTAATTTTATTATTAATTTTAATCTTTTTTAATTTTCTTTTTTTTTCAATACCTAGTTCTTTTTTATCAAAAAAATCATATGCATTATATTTTCTATCTATGACTTCAACTAAAAGTATTTTTTTATCTGACTTTCTAATAAATAGTTTTCCATTTAAAATACTTTTTAATGTTAAAAGCGATAAATCGGTTTTAATTTCTGATATTTTTTCAATTGAAACAATTTTTTTATTAAAGTCTTTAGTATCTAATTCTAAAATATGATTTCTTAAATTATTATTATCTGCTAGCAAATAATTTAAATTAGTAAAAACTAAAATAATGTACAAGAATTTTATAATTGTTTTCAATTTACTTTCTTAAAATAAAGGTCTTAACTTAAAATATTAAGACCTTTAAATAATTACGTTTACTCGTAATTCTGACCAGAACACTTGCCAGTGTCTATATTATAATTTCCACATTTTATGGGGCTTGTCCAATCAGCAACTATTCTAGCACTGTCTGGTAGAAAGTCTGTCCATGCATCACCTATTACACCTCCAGATGTTGACCAAACTATATCGAACTGACCATCAGCCTGAATTTCTCCTATAAGAACAGGTTTTGTTAAGTGATGATTGGTATTCATTACAGCTGTGCCTCCAGTTAAATTTGGAACAGATATTCCATACATTGATTCTCTTACTGCATCTACGTCTGTAGTACCTGCTTTCTCCACAGCTTTAACCCACATTTCAAATCCTATTACATGCGCTTCCATTGGATCATTAGTTACCCTCTTGTCATCCTTAATAAATTTTAGCCAATCCTCAATAAAAGTATCATTAATTTCACTTTCTGCACTCATGAAGTAATTCCATGCAGCCAGATGACCTACTAAGGGAGAGGTATCAAATCCTGATAACTCTTCTTCTCCAACTGAGAAAGCTACAACTGGGATATCCTCAGCCTTAATTCCTTGATTACCCAATTCCTTATAGAATGGAACATTAGCATCACCATTGATAGTTGAGACAACTGCTGTTTTTTTGCCAGCCATTCCAAACTTCTTAATATCGGATACTATTGTTTGCCAATCAGAATGACCAAATGGTGTATAATTTATCATTATGTCATCAGAAGATACACCTAAAACCTCTTTAAGATAACTTTCTAGAATTTTATTAGTTGTTCTAGGATAAACATAGTCAGTTCCCGCTAAAACCCATTTTTTTACACCTTGGTCAGCTAAATAGTCAACTGCAGGTATAGCTTGTTGGTTTGGAGCAGCTCCAGTATAAAATACATTTTTTGAAGACTCTTCGCCTTCATACTGAACAGGGTAAAACAATAAACCATTTAATTCCTCAAAAACTGGCAATACAGATTTACGTGATACAGAAGTCCAGCAACCAAAAACAACATCAACTTTTTGTACTGTTAATAATTCCTTAGCTTTTTCTGCAAATAATGGCCAGTCAGAGGCTGGATCAACTACAACTGCTTCTAATTTTTTACCTAACAGTCCTCCTGCTTTATTCTGCTTTTCAATCAACATTAATACTGTATCTTTCAAAGTTGTTTCAGAAATTGCCATAGTACCTGAAAGTGAATGAAGTACACCAACTTTAATTGTGTCAGCTTTTAAATTAACAACATTTAAAAAAAATATACTGAATAAAAAAAGTTTTAAAAATTTATACATTATTTCTCCTTTAATTAAATTTACAAAGAATTAAATTAAAATAATATTCCTCAAAATAATATACCAACTAAGTGCGTATATATTTCTCTAATATAAAATATCTAACAGTAATTATTGTTAGATTTTCAATTTACATGATCTAAGTTTAGATAGATTAAGTTATAATATGTAAAGCTAAATAGCATATCTAATTTCCAATAATTAAATATTATATAAAAAAAATTACTACTTTATTAGTTCTCCCTATTAATTTTTAGTAATTATTTTATTTTGTTCATACTCTACTTTTCAATCTGCAAATCGATTATCTTTAGGTTATGCTCACATACTTGAGACGTAGAGCCTATCCAGATAGAATACAAGACTTTTTTGGCGGCGAGCCCAGTGTATTGCGCTCAGTTGAGGTTTATAATGGGGTTAATGGCGGATAGGAAGGGATTCGAACCCTCGATACGATTGCTCGTATACCTCCTTAGCAGGGAGGCGCCTTCGACCACTCGGCCACCTATCCATTTATAAGTTTGCCTAATTCTAATTAGAAATCAAGTACGATTTATACTTTAGGAATAGCAGCACCAATAGAAGGGATATCATAACCTTTTTGAACTTCTTCTCTATCAGATATATTAGTGTACCAATCAGCTACATATTCATATTTTTTTAAATCTATATTGTGCCATTCAAATCGGGCTACCCAAGGCCATGCAGCAATATCCGCTATTGTATACTTCTCTCCGGCTAAATACTTAGTTTTCATAAGCTGCCCATTCATTACTTTATAAAGTCTTTTAGCCTCATTGTGGTATCTTTCTTCTGCATATGAAGACATGCCTTTATTAAACTTTAAAAAATGATGTGCTTGTCCCAACATTGGCCCTTGAGAACCTGTTTGAAAACTTAACCATTCTATGCACTTAAATTTATTTATTAAGTCACTTGGTAAAAACTTATTATACTTCTCAGCTAAATATAACATAATTGCCCCTGACTCCATCAAAGTAAGATTGTTTTCTTTATCAACGATTGCAGGAATTTTATTATTAGGACTAATTTTTAAAAAGCTCTCACTAAATTGTTCGTTCTTCATAATATTTATTGAATTGACTTTATAGTCTATTTTTAGCTCTTCCAATAAAATAGAAATTTTTCTTCCATTAGGTGTGGACCATGTATATAAGTCTATCATTTATTTGTAGGCCTATTCATTTCAAATATATTGTCTATTACAGAATAGTCCATATATCCTAACCTTGCCAAGGGCTTTAGCTTCTTAATATCAACCCTATCATCCCTTATATAGTCATCATCAATACTTATACCTATTACTTCTCCTATAATAATTCCATTATATTCACCATTTTTGAGAACAGGTAAATCGACTATTTTATGTAATATACACTCCATATTTATAGGAGATATTTTAAGAGACTTTGGTTTAATTAATTTACTGGCCTTCGTTTGTAAGGACGCAAAATCAATTTCACTTTTATTACTTTCTAAAGGAAAACAAGTTCGATTCATTTTTTCTTTGCTTTCATATGTAGCTATATTCACAACAAATTCTTTATTGTTCTTAATGTTAGAGAAAGTATCTTTAGGACCTTTCTTAGATGGAGAAGGACCATTATTAGCGAACATTATCATTGGAGGTTCAGAGGCTACACCATTAAAAAAACTATACGGAGCACAATTATCTATTTCTTCATTACTAACAGTAGTAATCCAAGCAATAGGTCTGGGAATAATACAAGACTTAAAAGGATTATACTTTAAACCATGATTATTTTTTTTTATATCGTAAAACATAAACTAATTATTTAATTTTTTTAAAATAATTTTATTTACTATTCCTGGATTAGCCTGTCCTTTAGTAAGCTTCATTACCTGCCCTACAAACCATCCCATAACTTTAGTATTACCTTCTTTAAATTGATTAACCTGCGTCTCGTTTTCTAATATTATTTTATCTACTAATTTTTCAATATCATCTTCATTACTAATTTGTTTTAGTCCTTTTTCTTCTATAATTTCCTTAGCCTCTTTAGATGACATAAACATTTCTTCAAAAACTTCTTTAGCTATCTTGTTAGAGATTGTACCATCATTAACTAAGTCAAGGAGTTTTCCAAGCTTTTTAGATGAGATAGGAGACTCACTAATGCTTTTATCAATCTCATTTAATTTACCAAATAAATTACTAATAATCCAATTGGCTGCTTGCTTGGGGTCTCTTCCTTCAGATAAATCCTCAAAGTATTTTGCCGTTTCTAATTCAGCTGATATAACACGAGCATCATACGACCCAAGGTTGTATTGAGACTTTAATCTTTCTTTTAGCTGTGCTGGAAGCTCCGGAAGTGTTTTACTAATTTGATGAATTCTATCCTCTTCTATTTTAAGTGGTAATAGATCTGGATCAGGAAAATATCTATAATCATGTGCCTCTTCTTTTGATCTCATGGTTCTTGTTTTTCCAGAGTTAGCATCAAATAATCTAGTTTCTTGAGCAATAGTCTCTCCACTTTCTAATAATGATACTTGTCTATTTGCTTCAAATTCAATTGCTTTCATTAAATTTTTTATAGAATTTAAATTTTTAATTTCACATCTAGTACCGAGAGCATTATTTGGTTTTCTCACTGATACATTAGCATCGCATCGCAGAGAACCCTCTTGCATATTACCATCACAAGTATTCGCAAACCTAAGAATATTTCTAAGCTTAGTAACATAATCTCCTGCTTCATCCCAATCACTTAGGTCTGGATGGCTTACTATTTCCATTAAAGCCACTCCTGCTCTATTGAAGTCTATAAAACTATCCTCAGGACTTTGGTCATGTATTGATTTCCCTGCATCCTGTTCAAGATGTAGTCTTTCTATTCTTATTCTTTTGGAGTCATTTTCATTTATATCTATATCAATATAACCATCACTAATTATAGGTTCTTTATATTGACTAATTTGATACCCCAAAGGTAAATCTGGATAAAAGTAATTTTTTCTATCAAATATTGAAAAATTATTTACTTTTGCATTTAATGCTAATCCTGACTTTATAGCTTGATCTATTACAAACGAATTAATAGTAGGTAAAGTTCCAGGAAGACCTATATCTAATAAGTCTAGGTTTTCGTTCTCATTACTACCAAAGCTAGCAGCCCCATTAGAAAAAAGTTTTAATTTTGAAGAAACTTGAGCATGCACCTCTAATCCTATTACAATTTCCCAGCTTCCTGTTTTTCCTGTTATTTTATATGGTCTTGTGTCTGACATATTATTTTTCTAAATTAGGCCTGTGGGTAAAAGATGCAGCTTCTTCTAGAGCAAATGCAGTTTTTAATAAAGTATCTTCAGTGAACTTATTAGAAATAAGTTGTAATCCTAAAGGTTTATTATTTTTACTAAGTCCTGCAGGAATAGAAATTGCAGGCAAACCTGCTAAACTAGAAGGAACAGTAAAAACATCATTTAAGTACATATTTATAGGGTCCTCTTTTTTTTCTCCTAGAACAAATGCATCGCTAGGTGCTGTAGGACTTAAGATTACATCTACATCCTTGAAAGCTGAATTAAAATCTTCAGCAATTTTTCTTCTTACCTTTTGAGCATGAATATAATATGCGTCATAGTATCCTGAAGATAGTACGTAAGTTCCAATTAGCAGTCTTCTTTTTACTTCTTTACCAAACCCTTCACCTCTTGTTTTACAATACATATCATTTAAGTCTTTAAATGGACCTTCTGCTCTATAACCAAATTTTACTCCATCATATCTAGCTAAATTTGCTGAAGCCTCGGCTGGAGCAATAATATAGTAACAAGGCAACGCTACTTTTGTATGAGGTAAAGATATATCAATAACTTCTGCACCCTGATCCTTCAACCATGTCCTTCCATTCTCCAATAATTTTTGGATTTCATCAGACATACCATCAATAATATACTCTTTAGGAACTCCTACTTTTAAACCCTTAATACCTTCTTTAATATTTTTTAATAAGTCAGGCATTTTAATGTTAACTGATGTACTATCATTTTTATCCCAAGACGCCATATAAGTTAGTGCATATGCAGCATCTTCAACTGTCTTAGAAATAGGCCCTGCCTGGTCTAAAGATGAAGCGAATGCTATTATTCCATATCTAGAGCACCTTCCATAAGTAGGCTTAAGACCAACATTCCCACAAAAAGAAGCAGGCTGTCTTATAGAACCACCAGTATCTGTTCCCAGAGAGAAACATGCTCCTGATATAGCTACTACTGCCGCAGAACCTCCTGAAGATCCTCCTGGAGTAAGAGGTTTAGAAAAATCATCAGTCCAAGGGTTTATGACTTCTCCTTTAATACAAGTATCACTAGCTGACCCCATTGCAAATTCATCCATATTAGTTTTGCAAATAACAATAGCTCCTGCATTTTTTAAATTTTTAGTAACTGTAGATTCGTAAGGCGCAAAAAAATTATTTAAGATTTTTGAGCTTGCAGTTGTTTTATTTCCTACAGTACAGAAAATATCCTTTACTGCTATTGGAATTCCCTCCAATGGTCTAAAGTCTTCCGGTTTTTTTGAGTCTATTTTATTTGCTAGTTCTAGTGCCTCATCATAATTCTTTTCTGAAAGCATATTATATTTTTCTGTATCTTCTAATCTATTAATATATGTCTCTATTATTTCTTTAGCAGAAACTTTTTTACTTTTAATCAACTTAACTGTTTCTACTAGTGATAGTTTAAGAAGCTCATTCATTTTATTCAATTACTTTAGGAACCGTAAAAAAGTTTCCATTTTTTTTAGGAGCATTTGCTAATAGTTTCCTCTGGTCTGAGTTTTTAGAAAAATCTATGTCTTCTCTTTCCAAAAGTTCAATATCATTTATATTTCTTAAAGGATCTACATTTTTTACGTCTATTTTTTTTAAATCCTCCATCCATTTCAATATATTCGATAGGTCTTTTGAAAAATCTTCTGCCTCTTTTTCTGTAAGCCCTATTCTAGCTAAAAATGCAATTTTTTTCGTAACTTTCTTATCTATTAACATTTTTTGTTTAATATTTTTTATTTTATGTTATTTATCATACATAGAATGAATTCTATAAATTCTATAGTACACACTAAATGTAAAAGTACAATCACATTTGATATAAATATTTTTAAAAGCTTTTTGTCCTTTAAAGGAAAAGTTTTGTCTTTAGACACTAGCAAAAATATGATTGGAACTGCCTTATCAGATGATAGAAAAAAAGTAGCTTTAAGTCATATATTAATAGAAAGAAAAAAACTTGATAAAGATATAAATAAAATTCAATTAATAGTTGAAAACAATAATGTAGATGGTCTAGTAATTGGACTTCCATTAAACAAAGACGGATCTAAAGGAAGACAGGCACAGTCTATTATTACTTTTGCTGGAAATTTAAGAAAAAAAATCGAACTGCCTGTTCTCATGTGGGACGAAAGGTTTTCTACAGAAGGCATACAAAGAGAAATGATAAATAATGGATTAAAGAAAAAAAATATTAAAAAATATATTGACTGTGCTTCAGCAACTTGGGTTTTACAAGGAGTGCTTGATAGAATAAATTATGATGCTGAGGTAAAATATGAAAATTAAACACTTGCTTTCAATAAAAGACTTAAGTGTGAAAGAGATAGAAAATATTCTAAAGGATGCTAGTAAATTTTTAAATAAAAATAAAATATATAAAATATCTAAAAATATTAAGGGTAAAAATATAATTAATCTTTTTTTTGAAGATTCTACTAGAACCTTAACCTCATTTGAGCTAGCAGGAAAACAACTTGGAGCTAGTGTAATTAATATGGCAGTTGCTACTTCATCTATAAAAAAAGGAGAATCTTTAATTGATACTGCAATGACACTTAATGCAATGAGCCCTGATATTTTGATAGTGAGACATAACATGAGTGGAGTTCCCTATCTCTTATCTGAAAAAGTTAATTGCTCAGTTATTAATGCTGGTGATGGGAGTAATGAACATCCTACACAAGCCTTGTTGGATGTCCTAACTATATTACGACATAAGAAAAGAATATCCGGTTTAGAAGTAGCAATAATGGGAGATGTTCTGCACAGTAGAGTGGCAAGGTCTAACATATATTTATTAAATAAACTTAAGGCAAAGGTGCGGGTTATAAGTCCTCCTACACTTCTACCTCCTGGAATTGAAAATATGAATGTCAAAGTTTGTAAAAATATTAATGAAGGATTAGATGGCGTGGATATAATAATGGTATTAAGAATACAAAAGGAAAGAATGAAGGGATCTTTTGTACCATCAGAAAAAGAGTTTTTTAGATTTTGGGGATTGGATGGTGAGAAATTAAATAAAGCAAAAAAAAATGCCTTAGTAATGCATCCAGGTCCAATAAATAGAGGGATTGAAATAGATAGTGATGTTGCGGATGATATAGGAAGATCACTTATTTTAGAACAAGTTAAACTAGGAGTTGCAGTTCGAATGTCTGTAATAAATAAATTAATAAATTAATAAAAAATAATTATTATGAAAAAAACTATATTCATTAATGCTCACATTATAGATCCTACTCAAAAAATTGATAAATTGGGAACCCTTACTGTTGAAAATAAAAAAATAACTGAAATTTCATTTGACAAGTTTAATTCTAAATATGAGGACAACAATGAAGTTATTAATTGTAAGAATTTTATATTATCTCCTGGATTTGTAGATTTAAAATGTCATTTAAGAGTGCCAGGTGATGAACACAAAGAAAATCTTTCCTACGCTAGTGAAGCTGCTGCATCTTCTGGAATAACTAGCCTAGTATGTATGCCTAATACAAATCCTATAATTGATAATGTCTCTATAGTAGAACTACTACAAAGAAAAGCTAGAAAAGAAAGCCATGTGAAAATTTTTTCAACAGGTAGTATAACTAAAAAACTAGAAGGCAATGAATTAAGTGAATTTGGCCTATTAAGTGAAGCTGGAGCTGTTGCTTTTACTGATGCAACTACTGCAGTAAATAATGCTTCTGTTATGTATAAGGCATTAAAATACGCCAGTGCCTTTGATATATTATTAATGCAACATCCAGAAGAAAAATATCTCAGCAAAGGTGGATCCATGACTTCTGGAACACTCTCTACTGAGTTAGGGATAAAAGGCATACCCATAGAAGCAGAAGTTATTCAAGTGGAAAGAGATATAAGGTTAGCTGAAATGACAAGTGGAAAAATACATTTTCTGAATATTTCTACTGGCCTTGCTATTGATGCTATTAAAAGTGCCCAAGAAAAAGGATTGAAGATAAGCTGTTCAACTTCTCCTCATTATTTTTCATTAGATGAAACTAACATAAAAAAATGGCGCACATTTGCTAAATTGTCGCCTCCTCTAAGAGATAAAAAAAATGTAGCTAACGTTAAGCTAGGCATCTTAAATAACGTCATAACATGTATCACATCTGATCATTCACCTCATGACACAGACAGTAAGAGGCTACCATTTGAAATTGCATCTCCTGGGTCTATAGGATTTGAAAGTTTATTACCCCTGACCCTAAATTTAGTAAAAGAAAAAAAATTAGGGCTTTTAAAGCTAGTAGAACTAATAAGCTCGAATCCAGCAAAACTTTTAAACTTAAAAGCTGGTAGTTTAAAAAAAGGAAGTAACGCTGATATAGTGTTATTTGATCCCAGTAAAAAAATAAACCTTTCATCGGCACTTATAAAGAGTAAATCAAAAAACTTTCCTTATGAAAATAAAAAAGCTTTTGGAAAAATTTATTTAACTATGGTGGATGGGAAAATAATTTTTAGAGATGGAAAATTTAATATTTAATTTTCATACAACTATATTCTTCGTTGTAGGTTATTTAGTTGGGTCCATTCCCTTTGGATACTTGATATATAAATTAAAAAATAATGATGATATTAGAAATTATGGTTCAGGAAATATAGGAGCAACAAATGTAAATCGTTTAATAGGAAAAAAGTTAGGAGCATTAACTTTACTCCTTGATTTTTTTAAAACATTTTTAATAACTATATTCATAGCATATTCATATGGAGATGAACTAGGAGTAATTTGTGGTTTTTCTTCTATATTAGGACACATATTTCCTATTTGGTTAAAATTTAAAGGTGGAAAAGGTGTAGCATCTTTTATTGGTTTACTTGCTTTTATATCATGGCCGTTGACACTTTTATTTTGTATGAATTGGTTAATTTCTGTAAAATTATTTAAAATTTCGGCAGCTGGAGCTATGCTTGCTATTGTAGTAAATGTTATTATATTTAAATTTGTTCTTATAGTTCAGTTTTCTTATAATATGATATTATGGGTTCCTGGTACCACTCTAGAATTTTATATAATTTTAATGTTGTCAATGCTGGTATTATGCAAACATTATTCTAACTTTAAAGACTTCTTTAAAAAATAATTATCTTGACTTAGAAGATACTAATGATAATTTTTTTTTTTAACTAAAGTTATATTATGAATCTTGTAATTGTTGAGTCACCTGCTAAAGCAAAAACCATTAATAAATTCTTAGGCAATGATTATATTGTCATAGCTTCTTATGGACATGTAAGAGATATTCAAAATAAAAAAGGAATAGATGTAGAAGATAATTTTAAAATCAACTATGAAGAAGTAGAAAGACAAAATAAGTATATTAATGAAATAAAAAAATCTATAAAAACTTGTAAAAAACTTTATTTAGCTACAGACCAAGACAGAGAAGGTGAAGCTATAGCCTGGCATATAGTAAATATATTAGAAAAATCAAATAAACTAAAATCTGTTGACATATTAAGAATTACTTTTAATGAAATAACCAAAGAAGCAATTTTGAATTCAATTAAGTCACCAAGAAGTATAGATATGAATTTAGTAAATGCTTATCAAGCAAGACGTTCATTAGATTACTTAATGGGATACTCTCTATCACCCCTTTTAATTAGAAAGTTTCCTGGGTGCAAGTCAGCAGGACGTGTGCAGTCAGTAGCTTTAAAATTAATATCAGAAAGAGAAAATGAAATTCAAAAGTTTATTTCCAAAGAGTACTGGAGTATTAATATAGACTTTGAAACTTCAGAAAAACATAAAATAGAATCTAACCTTCAAGCCTTCAATTCAACAAAGCTGAAAAAGCTTGATATTCATTCTGAAAAATATGCAGATGAAATATTAGAAAAAATTAAAATATCTGACTTTAGTATTTATGATGTTGAAAAAAAACAAAAAAAGTTAAACCCTAGCGCTCCATTCATTACGTCTACATTACAATTAGAGGCAAGCAATAAACTAGGATTCAGTCCAGGAACTACTATGTCCTTAGCTCAAAAACTATATGAAGGAATAGCTGTTAATGGAGAAGATAAAGGTTTAATTACTTACATAAGAACAGACTCTACCAATCTTTCATCAGAGTTTGCTTCAAAAGCTAGAGAAATTATAAAAAATAGATTTGGTGATTCTTTTGTATCAGATTCAGTAAGAACTTTTAAAAATAAAGTAAAAAATGCTCAAGAGGCACATGAGGCAATTAGGCCTAGTGACCCTACTATACTTGCTAAAAATTTATCAAAAAGTTTAGACCCTGATTTATTAAAACTATATGAGTTGATTTGGAATAGATCTATAGCTACTCAAGCTTCTCAAGCTATAACTGAAACTGTAACTATTAAGATTTGTAACCAAGAAAAAGATATAAAGTTAAGTTCAGCTTTTAGTAAAATAAAATTTAAAGGGTTTAAAGTTTTTTATGATACAAGCAATAATAATAGCAATGAAAAAGAAATTAATGAGAACATTAATACTAACTCATCCATAAAATTAATTAATAGCAAAAAAAACCAACATTTTACTGAACCTCCTCCTAGATATTCAGAAGCTTCTCTTATAAAAAAAATGGAAGATTTTGGGATAGGCAGACCCTCTACGTATGCTAATATTATGAAAAAAAATCAGGAAAGAGGTTATGTTGCTTTAAAGTCAAAAAGATTTTTCCCTCAACCTAGTGGTCGTATAGTAGCATCCTTCTTGGATAATTATTTTAATAAGTATATGAATTATAACTTTACTGCTGAAAAAGAAGATGAGTTAGACCTAATAGCAAATGGAAGCAAGCAATGGAAAGATGCTCTTTATGATTTTTGGGAAGATTTTAATGAAAAAGTACAAAGCACCTTAAAGCTTTCTAATTCAGAGGTATATGATTATGTTAATGATGCTATGAAAGATTATTTGTTTCCTAATAAAGAAGGCAATATATGTCCTTGTAAAAAATCTAGTTTATCTATTAAAATGAGAAAAAACGGTTCAGGTCCTTTTGTTGCTTGTACTAGTTATCCTGAATGTGACTATATACGTAGTCAAGTTTTTCCAACTGATGATCAACCTGAAGAGTTATTAGAAGATAAAGTGCTTGGTTCTAATAAAGAAGGAACACCTATAATACTTAAAAAAGGTCCTTATGGCCCTTATGTTCAATTAGGAAATGATAGCAAAGAAAAGAAAAAATTGAAAAGGTCTTCCATACCAAAAAATACTGATATCTCAAATGTAACTCTAGAATATGCAACTCAATTACTATCTCTTCCAAGAGAAGTAGGGTTGCATCCGGAAACAGGCACTACTATATTTGCCAACTATGGAAGGTATGGGCCTTACTTGCAATACAATAAAGAATTTTATTCCTTACCCAAAGGTGAAGACCCTCTAAGTATTGGTATAAATAGAGCAATAGATATACTATCTATGCCAAAGAAAAGAAGACATAATAATAAATCTAGTGCCTTAAAGTCATTAGGAGTTTATGATAAACTAAAATCTAAAGTAGAATTATTTAAAGGTAGGTTTGGTTTTTATATTAAATGTAATAGTACAAATTATAGTCTTCCTAAAAGTTATTCTGACCCGGAGAATATTAGTATGAAAGATGCAATATTAATAATAGAGAAAAAAACCAAATCGTAAACTTGACATAGATATTTAGAATGATATAAAAAAGGTATGGCTAAACCTTCATCTATAAAAATTAGACTCAACAGTACAGCTAAAACTGGATTTTTTTACGTTACAAAAAAGAACAATAAAACTATGACTGAAAAAATGGAAGTTAAAAAATATGATCCTGTTGCTAGAAAGCATGTTCTTTTTAAAGAAGGAAAAATCAAATAACTCACTTGAATTATTTTCTTGGAAAAGACCTTACCTTCATTTAAATCTTTAATAGTTAATAAAAATAAGCCTATTTTAATATGTGATGCTGATGAAGTAATATTTGACTTCATGCACGATTTTCTTATTTTCTTGGAAACAAATCAGCTTTTTTTTAATTGGAATAGTTATGCACTTACAGGAAATATAATTAAAAAAAATAATAAGGCTTTAAATGAAGAGGAAGTTAAAAAAATAATTAATTTTTTTTTCAAAGCTCATACCTTAAACATGAAACTAGTAAACGGAGCAAAAAGATCACTTAATAAAATATCAAAAAAGTTTAATATAATAATTTTATCTAATATTCCTTTTGAATTTTATGAATTAAGAAAAAGCGCTTTAAAAAAAAATGAACTTTATTTTCCTTTTTATGCAAATAGAGGAGAAAAAGGAACCCCTTGCTCCATAATATCAAAACTTTCTAATAAACAAACATGGTTCATTGACGATAGCCCTGCTCAAGTCTCTTCAGTAAGAAAAATAAATTCAAATATTAAAACTATTTTGTTTATAGACAACTATAAACTTGCTAAACTAGTTAAAAATAAAGAAAACTGTGATTTCTACTCCACTAACTGGACAAAAAATGAAAAAATACTATTTAATGGTTAGCTATGAATAATATAATAAAATCATTACATGATCTAAAAATTGTTCTACCTAAACCTGCAAAGCCAGTGGCAAACTATTCACCTTATACTATAATTGGAGACACTATATATATATCAGGCCAAATTCCTTTTAAAGATGGTTCACTTGCATATCAAGGAAAGGTTGGTAAAGATATTAGTATTAATGAGGCAATAAATGCATCTGAGATATGTTTATTAAATACTCTAGCAATACTAAATCTAGCAACAGGAAATGATTTAAATAAAATAAAATCATGTATAAAAATTAATGTTTTTATTAATAGTGCAGATGATTTCTATGAGCAACCATTAGTAGCAGATGGAGCATCAAATCTAATAAAAAAGATTTTTAAAGAGCAAGGAAGCCATGCTAGATCTGCAATAAGTTGTAACTCATTACCTAAGAATGCATCTGTAGAAATTGACTCAATATTTCATTTAGGCGATTGAAAATAGAATATAATCTTAAAGTTTGTAATAATATTAATTCTATAAAAAAATTAGAATGGGATCAATGTAACAGTAAAGGAAATCTATTTACTAGTTACAATTTTTTAAAATTATTACAAGATAGTAAGTCATTAGAAGACAGAACTGGTTGGCACCCTTATTATTTTAGGCTATATAGAGAAAATAAAATAGAGGCTTGTGTAGCTGCATATAAAAAGTTTAATAGCCAAGGAGAATTTGTCTTTGACCATGCTTGGGCAAATGTATATCAGCAACTTAATTTAAACTATTATCCTAAATTAATTATTGCATCACCTTTTACACCTATTACAGGTGAAAGATTATTAATAAAAAATTCTGATTCTGATCTTACGAAAAGTATAGTTGTTAGAAACTTAAAAAAATTTTGCATAGAACAAAATTTGTCTAGTCTTCACATAAATTTTATTAAAGAAGAGCAAATTAAATTCTTTTTAAACAATGACTTTATTATTAGATACGGAGAGCAGTATCATTTTATAAATAATGACTATTTATCCTTTGATCATTTTTTACAGTCCTTATCTTATAAGAAAAGAAAGGCTATTATAAAAGAAAGAAATGCAATAAAAGAAATGGGAGTTGAAATAAAAGTTCTAAAAGGAAATGACATTAATAATTTTATACTAGAGGACTTATATAAATTATACTTGTCTACTATAGAAAAAAAATGGTCTTATGATTATCTAACAAAAGACTTTTTCTTAAATCTAAAACAAAACCTAAAACAAAACCTAGTTATAATTGCTGCATATCATGAAAAAAAAACTATAGCCTTAGCTCTTAATTTTATTTCAAATAGTACTTTATATGGAAGGTACTGGGGAGCTTATAAAAAATTTCCCTTTCTTCATTTTGAGCTTTGCTATTATAAAGCAATAGAAATTGCAATTAAATTAAAATTAAAAAAAGTAGAAGCTGGTGCTCAGGGACCCCATAAAATTAAAAGAGGCTATATTCCAACTGCAACTTATAGTGCTCATTTCATATTCAATAAAGAGCTACAAAAAATATTTAGCAAATACAATGAGATAGAAAAGAATAATGTTCTTGATGATATTGCACTTATTAAAAAGGAATATTCGCCTTATAAATCTAGTTCTTAATCAAAAAAATAATTTTTTTATCTTTTATTTTTATATTAACCGATCCACCATTTTTTAATTTGCCAAAAAGAATTTCTTCAGCAAGTGGCTCTTTAATTTCTTTTTGTATTAGTCTTTGCAAAGGTCTTGCTCCATAACTTTTCTCATAGCCTTTTTTAGATAGATATTTCTTTGCATCCTTGGATAAATGAATTGTAATATTTTTCTCTGAGAGCTGTCCCTCTAAATATGAGATTGCTTTTTCTACTATATCAGTCATCACCTCATTTGATAAGAAATCAAAACTAATTACAGAATCTAATCTATTTCTAAATTCTGGTGAAAACATTTTATTTACTTCACCTTGATTATCATCATTTGATTTTTTTCCAGTGAAGCCTATACTATTCTTATCTAAGGTTGATGCGCCTACATTAGAAGTCATAATTAAAATTACATTTCTAAAATCTACTGTTCTTGAATTATGATCTGTTAATTTTCCATAGTCCATAATCTGTAACAGTATATTGAAAATGTCAGGATGTGCTTTTTCAATTTCATCTAATAATAAAACTGCATAAGGGTTTTTATTAACCGATTCTGTTAAAGCTCCACCTTCGTCAAAGCCTACATAGCCAGGTGGAGAACCAATTAGTCTTGATACACTGTGTCTTTCCATATATTCTGACATATCAAATCTTAATAATTTAACATTTAAAACATTTGCTAATACTTTTGCAATTTCTGTTTTTCCTACTCCTGTAGGCCCTATAAATAAGTACGAACCTATAGTTTTCTCCTCGTCCCTTAACCCAGATCTTGATAGCCTCACTACTCTGCATAGTTCTTTTATAGCCTTATCTTGTCCGAAGACAGAAAGTTTAATATTTTTGTCTAAATTTTTTAAAATCTTATTATCTTCTCTATTAATATTTTTAGAAGGTATTTTTGCAATCTTGGCAACAATATCTGCAACTTCCTTAGAAGTAATAATCTTATTTTTATTTGTTTTTAAATTTTGAGAGGCACCTATTTCATCCAAAATATCTATTGCTTTATCAGGAAGCTTTCTTTCGTTAATAAACCTAGCTGATAAATGAACTGCTTGCTCTATAGCATCTTCTGAATAATTTATATTATGATAATTTTCATAAATATGTTTCACTCCTTTTAAAATTTTTATTGCATCCTTAACATTAGGCTCATCTATGTCAATTTTTTGAAACCTTCTTACTAAAGCACTATCTTTTTCAAAATACTTTCTAAATTCTGAATATGTAGTAGAACCTATACACCTTAATGTTCCATTAGCTAATGCTGGCTTTAAAATATTAGAAGCATCTATAGAGCCACCAGAGGTTGCTCCTGCTCCTATAACAGTATGAATTTCATCAATAAATAAGATATTTTCTTTGCTTGCCGTTAATTCTTTCAAAAGGTTATTTAATCTTTCTTCAAAGTCTCCTCTATATCTGGTTCCGGCTAGTAAAGTTGACATTTCTAAACAATATACTTGAGTACTCAATAATACCTTAGGAACTTTCTTTTCTACTATTTTTTTTGCTAAGCCTTCTGCCAAAGCTGTTTTACCTACACCTGGATCTCCTACAAATAAGGGATTATTTTTTAATCTTCTACATAAAATTTGTACAGTACGCTCTATTTCATTTTCTCTTCCAATTATAGGGTCTATTTTCCCATCAAGAGCCTTCTTATTTAAGTTAATGCAAAATGTTTCTAATATGCTTTTTTCTTTGTTGCTAATTGGTTCGTTATCTTGCTGTTCATTAAAAACTTTATTATTTTTATTTATTTGATTTTCTTTTCTGTGACTTATATATGATACAACATTAAGCCTAGTCATATTTTGCTTTTCAAGAAAAAATACTGCAAAGCTGTCTCTTTCAGAATACATTGCAACCAAGATATTTAATGCCTTTACTTCCCTTTTTCCAGAACTTTGAACATGTTGAGCAGCTCTTTTTAGAACTCTTTCAAATGCTGCAGACGGCATTGGCCTACTTTCATCTACCATTACAATATCTTTTAATTTCTTTTCTATAAATTGTTCTAAATCACTTTTTACTTTTTTTGCATTAACTTTATAAAATTTAAATAGAGCTTTTATTTCATCATCTTTACAAAGCTCTAACATTAAGTGCTCTAATGTTAGAAATTCATGTTTTTTTAATTTTGCCATTTCAAAAGCATTTTGTATGCTAATTTCTAATTCTTCTGATATCATTTTATTGTTTTTGCACCTTGCATTCTAGTGGGTGTTGATTAATTCTTGCAAACTCTACTACTTGATTAGCTTTTGTTTCTGCTATATCTAAAGGAAATACTCCACAAATACCTTTCCCCTCGTTGTGTATAGTAAGCATAATACTCTTTGCATCTTCATAATTTTTTTTAAAAACTGATTGCAATACATAAATTACGAACTCCATAGGAGTGTAATCATCATTTAACATTATAACAGCATACATGCTAGGTTTTTCTAACTTTATTTTTTCCTTAGTTAATAAGTTATTTTCATTATTTATAGCCATTATATTAATATATAATAAGTTTTAACAGATGCAACTTAATTGAAAAAATTACAGATTATTTTTTACACCATATTTACTTAAAAAGCTCTTTACTTCTAAAATAAGGTCGTTTAAGTTTGCTTCACTCTCTGCTTCACATCTTACAATAATAGCTGGTTGTGTATTTGATGCTCTAATTAACCACCAGCCCTTTTTTGTATTGACTCTAATACCATCTATAGTGGTAACGTCAGAAAACTTCTTTAATATATCGGCTTTACAACTTTTAATTATATCAAATTTGATTCTATCATTACAAAATATCTTAATTTCAGGAGTACTTATTAATTTAGAGAAAGGCTTTAATAGATTATTGATAATATTTTTTTTTGATAAAATTTTGAGTATTCTTATAGAGGCATATAGAGCATCATCATAGCCATAATACTTGTCAGCAAAAAATATATGTCCTGACATTTCACCTGCTAATAAGGCTTTAGTTTCTCGCATTTTTTCTTTTATGAAGGAATGCCCTGTCTTCCACATTAAAGGGGTGCCTCCTATTTTTTTAATTTGTTCAAATATCATATTACTTGCTTTTACATCTGATATTATTATTGACCCTGGGTTATCTTTAACAACTTCTGTCGCAAACATATACAGTAATTTATCTCCTGAAATAAAATTACTTTTATTGTCTACTATACCTATCCTGTCTCCGTCACCATCAAAAGCAATCCCTACATCCGCATTAGTCATTAAAACTTTTTTTTTTAATTGTTTTAAATTTTTTTCTTCTGTAGGATCAGGGTGATGAGATGGGAAAGTGCCATCTATCTCTGAGTTTAATAAATGATGTTTACCTGGCAATAATTTTAATATTTTTTTTAGAATATTTCCTGCTGCACCGTTTCCTGTATCCCATACTACCTTTAAGTCTGGGTTTATATTTTTTATATCTTTTGTAATTTCTAGTATATATGAATCATCAATTTTAAAATTTTGAGATATTCCCTTTTGAGATATTTGGCTTTCATTATAATTAGCTAATTTTTGAATTTCATCACCATAGATACTTTTCCCTCCTACAATCATTTTAAAACCATTATAATTAGATGGATTATGAGATCCTGTGATCATTATAGAACCATCTGACCTAAGAATTTTATCAGCATAATACAGCATAGGCGAAGGACATACTCCTATAGAGGTTACATAGCTACCTGCATCAACTAACCCTCTAATTAATTGCGTATTTAATAATTTGGAGGATAGCCTTCCGTCATATCCTACTACTACCCTAGATATTTTTTTTTTTTTTCTTATGTAACTAGAAAATTTTAATCCAAGAAAATATGCATCTTCTGAATTAAGAGTTTCACCAATAACTCCTCTTATATCATAAGCTCTTAATATGCTTTCGTGAAACTTTCTTCTCATTTTATTTTTTTCCTATACTACTGTATGAATAACCCATATTTTCTAACTCTTCTCTATTAAAAATATTTCTTAAGTCTAAAATAACTTTATTTCTTAATAGTTTTTTTATTTTTTCTAAATCAATGCCTCTGTACTCATTCCATTCTGTATGTATAAGCATCATATCTGCACCTTTAACTGCATCAAAAATATTTTTCTTCCATTTAACTTTTTTAAACTGTTTAATTTTTTCAAAAGATTTGTTAAATGCAGGATCATGTGCATGAATATCTACTCCTATTTTATTTAGCTCTGGAATTATAACTAAGCTTGGAGACTCTCTCAAATCATCTGTATTAGGTTTAAAAGTAACACCTAAAAATGCAACTTTTTTTTGTTTATAAGGGCTTTTCAAAAGTATTTTTATTTTTTTTACCATCTTCAGTTTTCTATCTTCATTAAAATCTATAACAGCTTTAATTAAAGTAGATTTCAATTTATTTTTTTTAAAAGATGCATATAAAGCTCTTGTATCTTTTGGAAAGCAGCTTCCACCAAAACCAGGACCTGGATGTAAAAATTTTGATCCTATTCTATTATCTAACCCCATTCCCTTAGCAACCATTTGAACATTACCGCCTACTTTTTCGCATAAATCCGCTACCTCATTTATAAATGATATTTTAAGAGCTAAAAATGCATTTGAAGCATATTTTATTAGTTCTGCACTTTCTATATCAGTAAAAACAACTGGCGCTTCTCTTAAATTTAATGGCCTATAAAGTTCTTTTAGTATTGCTTCTGTTTGAGGGTTTGCTACTCCACAAACTACTCTATCTGGTCGTAAAAAATCTTCAATTGCTGAACCTTCTCTCAGAAACTCTGGGTTAGAAGCAATATTATAGTCAACTTCATATTTTAACTTAGGACAAAGGTTTTGAAATAATCTTATTATTTCTTTACCTGTTCCTATAGGGACTGTAGATTTAGTTACTATTATGGGTTTATCATTTTTATCAATTAACTTAGAAAGTTGCTTACAAACTTGAAAGACATATTTTAAATCTGCTTCACCATCACCTCTTCTTGCTGTTGGTGTTCCTACAGCAATAAAAATAATCTTTGAACCTCTAATACTTTTAAGATTACTACTAAAAGATAAATAGTTAGCATTAGTATTTTTAATAACAAGATCGCCTAATCCTGGTTCATATATTGGAATTTTATTTTTCTTAAGTAATTCTATTTTTTTTTTATCTTTATCAATACAAACTACTTCGTACCCAAATTCAGAAAAACATGCTCCTGTTACTAAACCAACATATCCACTACCTATTACTGAAATTTTCATTTAACTTTCTCTCTTATTATATTTTTTTTAGCTCACTTCTTATATTTTTTTTTAGTTCAGGATCAAGTAGTGCACTTGCAATTTGTGCTTTTAAAAAACCTAGTTTCTGTCCACAATCATATCTTTTACCTGAAAATCTAAAAGAATAAACTTTCTCATTTTTTGCACTTGAAGATATAGCATCAGTTAATTGAATTTCATTACCCGAACCCCTATTTATTTTCCTCAAATGTTTAAAAATTGAATTTTTTAATATATATCTTCCTACTA
>CACEBX010000009.1 GCA_902557845.1 Rhodospirillaceae bacterium
TATAAAATGTTTATGGCATATAGTATAAACAAAGTTACCTTAGTTGGAAACATAGGAAATGAGCCTGAAGTTAAGACTTTTCAGAATGGCAACAAGGTAGTTAATTTGTCTTTAGCTACTAGTGAGAGATGGAAAGATAAAGAGACAGGTGATATGAAAACAAACACTGAATGGCATAGAGTAGTAATTTTTAATCCTATTTTAGCAGACATTGCTGAAAAATATGTTAAAAAAGGTTCAAAGATTTATTTAGAAGGGCAACTTCAAACTAGAAAATGGCAAGATAGTAATGGAACAGACAAATATACTACAGAGGTGGTTTTACAAAATTATAGAGGGGAATTATTATTATTAGATAGAACTAATGACAATGGCTCTTTTAAAGATATGGAAAACCAAAGTGGAACACCTCAGGATTTAAATAAAAATTCTAAAACAGAAACTCCTAAAAATATTGAAAATCTTGATGATGATATTCCTTTTTAAAAAGATTAAAAATTATTATAGAGATTAAAATTGTCAGAAGATAATAATAATAATTCAGAAGAACAAGAAAAATTAAAAGAAAACTCAGGTAGAGAATTTCTAGATAAAGTAGTTATCGAAGATGAAATGAAAAAGTCTTATTTGGACTATGCAATGAGTGTTATTGTAAGTCGTGCGTTGCCAGATATCAGAGATGGATTGAAACCTGTACATAGAAGAATACTTTATAGCATGTATGACGGTGGTTATGATGCTAATAAGCCTCATCGAAAATCTGCTAGAATAGTTGGAGAAGTAATGGGTAAATTTCATCCCCATGGAGATAGCGCTATATATGAAGCAATGGTCAGATTAGCACAAAATTTTTCTATGAGTTTACCTTTATTAGATGGACAAGGAAACTTTGGTTCAATGGATGGAGATCCCCCTGCAGCAATGAGATACACTGAAACAAGGTTAGGAAAGGTTGCTAGTACTTTATTAGAAGACATAGATAAAGATACCGTAAATTTTGTAGATAATTATGATACTACTCTGCTAGAACCAGAAGTGCTTCCTGCTAGATACCCAAATCTTTTAGTAAATGGTTCAGGAGGTATTGCAGTAGGCATGGCAACAAATATACCTCCTCACAATCTTGGAGAAATTGTAAATGCTTGCATTTTGTTATTAGATAACCCTAAAGCTGAAGATAGCAGTATAAGGGAAATAATTCTTGGTCCTGATTTTCCCACTGGTGGTCTTATTATAGGAGGGAATGGAATACAAACAGCTTTTGAGAATGGTAGAGGTTCAATTGTTTTACGAGGGGTAACTAATATAGAAAATACTGCTAAAGATAGAGCAGCAATTGTTATAAGAGAAATACCTTATCAAATTAATAAATCGAGACTTGTAGAACAGATAGCAGATTGCGTAAGAGCAAAAAAAATTGAAGGAATATCAGATTTAAGAGATGAATCAGATAAGGATGGTGTTAGAGTTGTTATAGAACTCAAGAGAGATGCTACTCCTGAGGTTGTATTAAACCAACTTCACAAATTTACATCTCTACAGACTAGTTTTGGTGCCAATGTTTTAGCTCTTAAAAACGGTATGCCTACTCAGTTAGGTACACGAGAAATTCTTGAAACTTTTATAGAATATAGAATAGAAGTAATAATAAAAAGAACAACTTTTGATTTAGTAAAGGCAAAAGAAAAGGAGCATATTCTGCTTGGTTTAGCTGTTGCTATAGAAAATATAGATGAAATGATTGAGCTTATAAAAAAATCCAAGGATACAAATGAAGCAAACAAAAAAATATTGGAAAGAAAATGGAATGCAAAAAACTTAGCAAATTTATTAAAGAAAAATATTGATAAAAGACTATCAGAAATAATTACTAAGTTTGATTATTTAACTTCTGAGCAAGCTAAAGCTATATTAGAATTAAGGCTTCAAAGACTAACTGGACTAGAAAGAGAAAAAGTTGAAAAAGATCTTTTAGAAGAGTCAAAGAAAATTGCTGAATATTTGTCAATTTTATCATCTCAAACCAAAATTAAAAATATTATAAAGAAAGAATTAGAGGAAATTAGAGATAATTATGCTGTAGAAAGAAGAACAAAGATAATAGAGAATTATGAAGAAAAAAACTTAGATGATCTAATTGAAAAAGAAGATGTTGTTTTAACACTAACTAAATCAGGGTATGTAAAAACTGTTCCTGTAGATACGTATAGGTCACAAAAAAGAGGAGGAAAAGGTAGAGCAGGAATGACTACCAAGGATGATGATTTTGTAGAAAAGGTTTTAACAATAAATAGCCATGATATAGTTTTATTTTTTACAAATAAAGGCATAGTTCATCAAAAAAAAGTTTATAAATTACCTAAAGGTTCTCCACAGTCAAAAGGTAGGCCATTAGTAAACATTATACCATTATCTGAGAATGAGTTGACTACAGCCATGTTGGTTTTGCCTAATCAAGAAAGTAAAAAAACCTTGTTATTTGTTACTAAATTCGGAAATGTCAGAAGAAACAAAGTAAGTGACTTTTTAAATATTAAAGCTAATGGTAAAAGAGCTATGAAGCTAGAAAATAATGATAAATTAATAGAAGTGTTATTGGCTGGAGAGGATAATGATATAATATTGTCAACCTCAAAAGGTAAGTGTGTAAGGTTTAATGTAAATGATGTAAGAGTCTTTAGTGGAAGAACTTCTATGGGAGTAAGAGGCATAAAACTTCAAAATAATGACAGAATTATATCGGCTTCTATTGTTAACTCTGTTGACATAAGCACTGATGAAAGAGAAGAGTATTTAAAGTATGCTAATTCTCTTCGAAGAAATGAAGCAAAAAAATCTGGTTTAAAGAAAGATAGGATTGATAGTTTAGCTGAAAAAGAGGATTTTTTATTATCAGTCACTGAGAATGGTTTTGGAAAAAGAACCTCTTCATATGAGTATAGGAAAACTAAAAGAGGTGGGCAAGGAATTATTAATATTGAAACTTCAGAAAGAAACGGAGGAGTTGTAGCATCTTTTCCAGTACAAAATGACGAAGAAGTTATTATGGTTACAAATAGAGGCAAATTGATTAGACTAGCGGTAAAAGGTATAAGAATTGTTGGAAGGGTAACTCAAGGGGTAACATTATTAAATACAGAGAAGACAGAAAAAGTTGTTTCTGTAACAATAGTTAAAAAGAATGAAGTTGAATAAGAAATGAAAAAAAAAAGAATTGGACTTTATCCTGGTTCTTTTGATCCTGTAACAAATGGCCATTTAGATATAATTTTCAGAGCTCACAAGTTAGTTGATGAATTAGTAATTGGAGTAGCAAAAAATCAAAAAAAAGAAAATTTATTTTCAATGGAAAAAAGAAAAAAACTAATTCTTCATGAAATAAATAAAAGCAAATATAATAAAAAGAGCTTTAAAGTTGTGATTTTTGATGGATTATTGATGAATTTTGCAAAATCTATAAATGCAAATTTAATAGTCAGAGGTTTGAGAGCAGTATCAGATTTTGATTATGAATTTCAAATGACAGGCATGAATGCAAGGTTGAATTCAGAAATAGAAACCGTATTTTTAATGGCTAGTGAAAAACATCAATTTATTTCCTCTAGGTTTGTGAAAGAAATATATTTTTTAAAAGGTGAAGTAAAATCATTTATACCTAAAAATGTTTTGATAGAATTAAAAAAAATCAAAAATTAATTAAGTTATATGAATCTAAGTGACTTTAATTATGAACTACCTAAAGAATTAATTGCTCATAAACCAGCTTCCCCTAGATCTGCTTCAAAAATTTTCATTGCAGAAAAAAAAAAAATTTCCTACTTTTTTAAATTACACGAATATTTAGATAGTAATGATGTATTGATTATAAATAATACTAAAGTAATTCCTGCAATAATATATGGAAAAATAAATAATAAAGCTATAAAAATTACTCTTCATACTAAAATTTGTAAAAATAGTTGGATAGCATTTGCAAAACCTGCAAAATTATTGAAGTTAGGAGATGTAATTAGTTTTTCAGATACCTTATGTGCTAAAATAATGGTAAAAAAAAAAGCACATGTAGAATTGTTATTTGATATGAAGGATAAAGATTTTTTAAAATTTTTGTATAATTTTGGAGAACTTCCTATTCCTCCCTATATAAAATCTATTAATACTAAAAAACAAAATGAAAAAAACTATCAAAGTATTTTTTCAAAAAATATTGGAGCATATGCAAGCCCTACAGCAAGTTTGCATTTTGATGATTTATTACTAACAAATATTAAAAAAAAAAATATAGATATTATTGAAGTAACTTTGCATGTTGGCGCAGGTACATTTTTACCATTAGAAAGTGAGGTTATTGAAATGAATAAATTGCATAAAGAAAAAGGATATATAAGTAAACAAAATGCTCTTAAAATAAATAATTCAATAAATAACAAAAAAAATATAGTGGCTGTAGGAACTACAGTCTTAAGGCTATTAGAAGATTGTTATACTAAGTACTCTAAAATTAGTTACTATAATGAACACAGTGAGCTTTTTATATATCCTGGCTTTAAGTTTAATGTTGTAGATAAACTTATTACAAATTTTCACCTGCCTAAATCTAGTTTATTGCTATTGGTCTCAGCTTTTGCAGGAAAAAAAAATATATTCCAATTTTACAGTAAAGCAATAGAGAATAGAATGAGGTTCTATAGTTATGGTGATGGAATGATTATTAACAAATTAAAATGAAATTTAAAATAAATAGTACTTTTAGAAAAGCTAGAGCTGGGATTTTACATACAAAATATGGAAAAATAGAAACACCTGTTTTTATGCCAGTAGGAACGTTAGGTACTGTAAAAGGTATCTCTAAAGAAATACTACAAAAATATAATTTTGAATTAATATTAGCAAATACTTATCATTTAATGTTAAGGCCTGGCATGGAGGTAATAAATAAATTTGGTAGTCTTAATAAATTTATGTCATGGAATAAAAGTATATTAACTGATTCAGGAGGGTTTCAAATTATGTCTTTAGGAAAAAATGTTAAGGTTGATGACGAGGGTGTTACTTTCAGGTCTCATTTAGATGGATCTTTAGTAAGATTAAATGCTGAAAAATCTATTGAAGTTCAAAAATGTCTAGACTCTACAATTACAATGACATTTGATGAGTGTATACCTTATCCATTTTCATATTCTGATACAGAGGTTTCATTAGAGAGGTCATCCAAATGGACTAAAAGATCTTTAAATGCTTATAAAAAAAAAAGTGGTTATGGAATTTTTTCTATAGTTCAAGGGGGTATGTATAAAGAATTAAGAAAAAAATCTATAGAAGATCTTTCTAGCTTAGAATTTGATGGATATGCAATAGGAGGACTAGCAGTGGGGGAAGGTCTAAAACTAATGTCTTCTATCACTGATTATTGTACGTCTAATCTTCCTACAGAGAAACCAAGGTATTTAATGGGAGTAGGTTATCCATCAGATATTTTAGAAGCAGTAAAGAATGGTGTAGATATGTTTGATTGTGTTTTGCCTACAAGGTCTGGCAGAACAGGGTTAGCTTTTACAACTAATGGTACGATCAAAATTAAAAATGCTAAATATAGTAAGGATAATAGTCCTCTAGACAATAATTGCTCTTGCGAGATTTGTTTAAATTATTCTAGAGCATACTTGCATCATTTAGTGAAATCCTCAGAAATATTGGGAAGCGTTTTTTTAACACAACATAATTTATTTTATTACAAGAAAATAATGAAAATTATAAGAGAAGCAATTATTAACGGAAATTTAGATAATTTGAAACTTTAGCTTGAAATAATATTAAAATAATAATATAGATATTAATTTACGAGAGCCCGTAGCTCAGCGGTAGAGCATTCGCCTTTTAAGCGAGGGGTCCTGGGTTCGAATCCCAGCGGGCTCACCAACAATCATAAAAAAAAAGTGGAGATTTTTTTTTAAACTTAAATTAAAAATATAATTAACTCAGGTCTTGAATATTTTTAAATAAATAAAAGTAATTTGAAAAATCTATTGAAAAATATATAATTATAATATTAATAGTTTGAAAAATGAGGTTTTAAGTGATTAAACTAATAGGTGCTTTGCTGCTGTTTTTTGTTCTGAATTCGTTGAGTTCTGAAAATATTAATTTATGCATTAAAGATGCTGTAAAGATTGATATAGAATTAAACAAGATATTAACAATGTGTAGGGAGAATATTAAAAACATTGAAGTTTATAAGAATTCTTATTCTCAAAACATACCTAATAATAATACAACATATATCTCTACAAATAAAGCTGATGAAATTATATATGAAATGATAAAAAACGGAGATTTAAAAAGTGCAGCTAGACTTGCAGCAAGAATTGAAACTGAAAAAACAAAAAGAATTAAGTCAAGAGCTGAAGCAGAAGCTTTAAGATCTCCTCAGATTATTTCAAACTTAGGCAATAATAATGAAATTAACGGAATTGAAAGCAGCCCTAATGTTAGAAGTATTTTATCCCTAAGCACAAATCCTATTAGGACATCTTCTTCAGGTTCAAAAATAATAGAAATTACTACTCCTAGTACCCATGGGGGAATTCCAGGTCAATATGTTACATTGAGCAATGTATCTTCTTCTGTTGACGGAATTGCTGCTAGTGAATTAAACTCTAGACATATCATATCCACTGTACCTTCAGTTAATACTTTTACTATAACTGTATTATCTACAGCATTACAAGGTTCTATATCAGGAGGAGGAACCAATATTATTGCTACTTTTGAAAATTAGGGCCTTTCAATTACTATTAAATAATAAGATTCTTCTTTTATTATTTTAGATAGTTTTAAGCCAGTATTATCACATAGACCTTTGAAGTCTTTTGGAGCTGTCTCATCATCACATTTGAAATTATAACTTTTTTCTTTAGGATTTTTTTTGATTTCCTTAAAAGCCTTAATAACTGGAATAGGACATTTTAGACCTCTATAATCAAAATCACTCATTTTCTACCTATCAAAAGGATAAAACTCAAGTATGCTATTTTTTTTAATAAAAGTTTCATTACTTTTTAGTCTGATTAATCCATTGCTCCATACCAATGAGTTCAAGATACCTGCACCTTGCTTTCTGTATTTATCAACATACATAATTCCATTTTTTATAACTAATCTTCCTCTTAAAAATTCTTCTCTTCCTAGCTTTTTTTTCATTGAAAAATTAGATTTTACTAGGAAATAATTTAATTTAAAAATTGTTTTTGTTTGTAAATAATTTAACACAATTTTACCAAAAAGAAAAAAAATTACAAAACATGCTACAGGATTTCCCGGCAGTATTAAAATAGGCTTTCCTCCTTTTAAAATTCCAAAGCCAAAAGGCCTTCCTGGTTTAATAGAAACCTTCCAAAACTTTAAAAACCCAATTTTTTTTATAATTTTTACTACATAATCTTTACTTCCAGCAGATGCTCCACCTGATATTAGAATTGTATCGCATTTATTTTTTAAAACCTTAATCTTTTCTTCAATCTTATGGAAGTCATCCTTAACTATTCCATAGTCAATCACAGTTATACTTTTTTTGTCTAGAAAAGAATTAAGAATGTACCTATTACTATCATATATTTTTTTTGTTGACTTTTTCTTTCCAGGTTCTAAAAGTTCATTCCCATTCGATAAGATTCCTACTTTAATTTTTCTGACTACTTTAACCTCTTTGTAGCCTAAAGAAGATAACATTCCAATGTCTTGTGGTCTTAAAAAATGACCAGATGAAAATACTTTCTGCTTCTTTTTTATATCTTCACCTTTTTTTCTTATATTCATCCATTTTTTAATAGCTATTTTTTTTAAGGATATTATTTTGTCTTTTACATTAAAGTCTTCTTCCATGATTAGTGTATCAAAATTTTTAGGAAGATAAGCTCCTGTAGAAATTTTTACGGCATTTTTAGATGAATAAACTTTTATATTTTCTTCTCCTGCGTGAACTTCTGATGCAACTTGATATTTTTTTAATGGATCTGATATTAAGTTTTTATAATTAAACAAATAACCATCTACTGCAGCATTATTGTTTGGAGGTATATCAATTTTCGAATATATACTTTCAGCTAAATATCTATCTTTAGCATCTTTAATTTTGATTATCTCAGTTTGTTTTATTAAACTAATATTATTTTGTATTAATTTTTCTATTTGATTGAATTTATACATTATAAATATTTAAATTTTTTAATATAAAATTACCTATCTGTTTTGTATCATTAATATTTAAAATTGGTATTTTTGTTTCAATACTTAATTTTTTCTCATCTGTAGCTATTGCTATAAAGCTTTTATCTTTACTTGATAGCATTTCTTTTTTTAAGACTTTTCTGTAAACTTCAATTTTTTTTATTTTGCTAAACTTCCATCCTTCAACCAATATTATATCAATATTATCTTTTGAGTGTCTTAATAATTCTTCTAAAGGAGGTTCTTCGCTATTTATTCTATTTATTATTGCCCATTGTTTTGAGGATGTTATGATCACTCTATTAGCTCCTGCCTCAAACATTTTTTGAGAGTCTTTTCCCTTTTGGTCTAATTCAAATGTATGATGAGCATGCTTTAATGCACATACCTTTAAACTATAGTTATCCTTAAAAAACTTAATTAAATTTGTTATTAACTTAGTTTTTCCGGAACCACTCCAACCCGATATGCCTATTATATTAGTCAATTATTAATACTATTTTATAATTTATATTTTAAAAACAATATTTTAAAAAAATTTCAAATATTTTTAAAATAAATAATTTTAAGAATTTTATTCCAAAAACCCTATATAATGTGTATAAGTTATGAAAAAAAAACTGTAAAACACTTTTAATATTTTTCATCATATGTAAATATAATAATTTTATGGGTATATTGTATAAATGCAAACTTTAAATAAAAGAGCTCCGGGAAGAAGAAAAAAAGTTTTTTTTAACAAAGGAAGACAAGTAGATAAAACCTCTTTAATAGAGGCTCAAGAATTACTTAGTAGTTTTTTGCCTTTAAAAAAAGATATGTTAATAGAGTATTTGCATTTATTTAACGACAAATACAATGCTTTATTTCCTAAACACATGAGAGCATTATCAGAATTGATGAAACTTAGTATGTCTGAAATATATGAAGTAGCGAGTTTTTACGCTCATTTTCATATTATGGATGAAGACAATATTTCTGTACCGGATGTTACTATAAAGGTATGTGACAGTATAACCTGTGCAATGAATGAATCAGAAAAACTCTACCATAACATTAAACTCAAATATAAAAATTGTAGAGTAGAAAAAGCTCCATGTATGGGAAGATGTAATCATGCTCCTGTAGTAGAAGTAAACCATAACCATATTTTAAATGCTGATAATTCAAAAGTATTGGAAGCAATATCTGAAAAAAACTTTTCATACAATAATGATAAATTTATTACTTTTAAAGAGTATGTATCCAAAGGTGGGTACCAATTATTTAAAAAAATTTTAAATGGCGATGTAAGTTTTGATAATATGATAGAAATATTTTCTGAGTCAGGATTAAGAGGATTAGGAGGGGCAGGTTTTCCTGCCTTTAAAAAATGGCAGTTTGTAAAATCTTACAAAGGTCCAAGATTAATGTGTATTAATGCAGATGAAGGAGAACCTGGCACTTTTAAAGACAGATATTATTTAAATAAAGACCCTCATAGATTTTTAGAAGGTACTCTGGTTGCAGCAAAATTAGTAGATGCTCAAAAATGTTACCTCTATATTAGAGACGAATATTACGGTCTTATAAAACTAATAGAACAGCAAGTGAAAATTCTTGAAGATAAAAATATAGTCGAAAAAAACTTTCTAGAAATTAGAAGAGGGGCAGGGGCATATATTTGTGGAGAAGAGTCTGCTCTTATAGAGTCTATTGAAGGAAAAAGAGGACTTCCTAGAAATAGACCTCCTTACGTTGCAGAAGTTGGCTTGTTTGGAAAGCCTACATTAGTCCATAATGTTGAAACAGTTTACTGGATTAGAGAAATATATGAAAAGGGAGGAAAATGGTTTAGCTCTTATGGAAGAAATGGAAGAAAAGGTCTTCGAACATTTTCTGTGTCTGGTTTTGTTAAAAACCCAGGTATTAAATTAACAGATGCTGGAATTACTGTTAATCAACTTATTGAAGAACATTGTGGTGGCATGCTTGATGGTCATAAATTTATAGGCTATCTACCTGGAGGAGCGTCTGGTGGAATACTTCCCAAAAGTCTCGGAGATATACCCCTAGACTTTGACACACTTCAAGAGTATGATTGTTTTATTGGTTCTGCAGCCATTGTAATACTTTCAGATAAAGTGGATATGAGAGAAATAGGTTTAAATTTAATGCAGTTTTTTGAAGATGAGAGCTGTGGTCAGTGTACTCCTTGTAGGAATGGAACTTCTATGGCCGTAAAGCTTATGAAGGAAAAAAAGTGGGACATCGAACTATTGAAAAAACTTTCCAAAACCATGAACAAAGCTTCCATTTGTGGATTAGGGCAGGCCGCTCCAAATCCACTGCAATCAATCATCAACCACTTTGAAAAAGATGTTATATAAATGATTAAATTTAAATTAAATGGGAAGGAAATTACTGCTAATAAAGGAGAAAGCATTTGGCAAGCTGCTAAAAATAATAATGTTGATATTCCTCATTTATGTCATGCAGATGAAGTTGGTTATGACCCAGATGGTAATTGCAGAGCATGCGTTGTTCAAATAGATAATGAAAGAACTTTAGCGGCATCTTGTATCAGAAAGCCTTCTGAAGGAATGGAAGTAAATTCTATTTCAAGAGAAGTACAAGATACACAAAAAATGATTTTTGAATTATTAGCTGCAGATCAACCTTGCAAAAATAACCACCCAGATCCTGACTCTAAATTTTGGAAGTGGAGCGAAAAATTAGAAGCAGACGAAAAAACATTTCCTAAAAATAAAGTTTTAGAAAGAGACATTTCACACCCCTCTATGCATGTAAACTTACAAGCCTGTATCAACTGTAACCTTTGTGTTAGAGCATGTAGAGAGGTTCAATCTAATGATGTTATAGGAATGGCCTTTAGAGGTAATAAGTCAAAAGTAATTTTCGACTTTGATGACGAGATGGGTTCTTCGACTTGTGTAGGATGTGGGGAATGTGTCCAAGCTTGTCCTACAGGAGCGCTTATGGAGAAAAGCCTTTTAAATGAAAAAGGATCTAGAGAAATTTTTGAAGATAGAACTGTGGATAGTTTGTGTCCTTATTGTGGAGTAGGTTGTCAGACAAAGGTATATGTAAAAAATGAAAAAATTGTTCAGGTTGATGGTAGAGATGGTCCTGCTAACAATCAAAAGTTATGCGTTAAAGGTAGATTTGGCTTCGACTACATTCATAATGAAGAGAGGCTTAAGAAACCACTGATTAGAAGAGAAGGAGTTGAAAAGAAAAAAATAGATGATTATTCTAAGTTAAAAGTAGGAGATTTTTTTAGAGAAGCAAGCTGGAAAGAGGTCATAGAATTGTCTGCTACTAGATTGATGAATATTAAAGAAAGTTATGGGTCCTCGTCAGTGTGTGGTTTTGGTTCAGCAAAAGGATCAAATGAAGAGGCTTATCTTTTTCAAAAACTTATAAGAACTGCTTTCCAAACTAATAATGTAGATCATTGCACTAGATTGTGCCATGCCTCTTCCGTAGCAGCATTAATGGAATGCGTTGGTTCAGGAGCTGTTTCTGCGCCATTTACTGCAGTCAAAGATGCTGATTGTATGATAGTGATAGGAGCAAGACCTACTACAAACCATCCTGTCGCTGCAACTTATTTTAAAAGGGCAGCAAAAGACGGCAAGAAACTTATAATAATGGATCCAAGAAAACAAGACTTGAGCAGACATGCATATAGACATTTGCAGTTTAAACCAGGCAAAGATGTAGCTTTGCTTAACTCTATGATTTATACAATTATAGAAGAAAAACTTTATGATGAACAATATATTGCTTCTATGACTGAGGGATTTAAGTCCTTAACAGAAAATATTAAGAAATTTAAGCCTGAGGAAATGGAAAAAGTTTGCGGAATAAAGGCAGAAGATATTAGAGATACAGCTAGAGTATATGCAAAATCTGAAAGGTCTATTATATTTTGGGGGATGGGAATTTCACAACATATTCATGGAACTGATAACTCTAGGTGTTTGATTACATTAGCATTGATTACAGGTCACATTGGAAGACCAGGTACAGGACTGCATCCATTGAGAGGTCAAAACAATGTTCAGGGTGCATCTGATGCAGGTTTAATTCCCATGGTTTTTCCCGACTATAAATCAGTTGAAGATTTTGACATACATAATAATATGGAAACTTTCTGGAATACAGAACTTGATAATAAAAAAGGATTAACTGTAGTTGAGATAATAGACAACGTCTGTAAAGGAAAAATCAAAGGCATGTACGTTATGGGAGAAAACCCGGTAATGTCTGATCCTGATCAAAACCACACCATTGATGGTATGATAAAACTAGATACATTAGTTGTACAAGATATTTTTATGACTGAAACAGCTTGGTATGCTGATATAATTTTACCAGCATCGGCTCATGCAGAAAAAAATGGAACATTCACCAATACAAATAGGCAAGTCCAAATGGGAAGAAAAGTAGTTAATCCTCCTGGGCAAGCAAGGGAAGATCTTGATATAATTATAGATCTAGCAAATTCATTAGGTTTGAACTGGAAATATAAGCATGCATCAGATGTTTTTGAAGAAATGGCTCAAATTATGCCATCTTTAAAAAATATAACTTGGGAACGAGTTAACAATCAAGACTCTGTAACTTATCCTTGTGAAGATAAAGATAAGCCAGGAAGTGAAATAGTTTTTGCGCAAAAGTTTCCTACTTCATCTGGGCTAGGAAAAATAGTTCCTACTAATATTATTTCTCCTGATGAACTTCCCGATCAAGAATTTCCATTTGTTTTAACAACTGGTCGTTTGTTAGAACATTGGCATACTGGAGCAATGACAAGAAGGTCAGTTACTTTAGATAATATTGAACCTGAAGCAGTGGTTAGCATGAATAGTTCAGATATGGATTATCTTAAGTTACAACCTGGTAACAAGGTAAAAGTAAAAACTAGAAGAGGGTCTATTGACTTAAGTGTTAGGCAAGATAGAGAGCTTCCCAAAGGGATGATATTTATACCTTTTTGTTTTAGCGAGGCAGCAGCTAACAAACTTACAAATCCTCAATTAGATCCTTATGGTAAAATCCCTGAATTTAAATATTGTGCTGCAAAAGTAGAAATCAATAATTAGTTATAGCATTATTTTTACTAAAAGATTACTATAACATTACTTAAGGGAGAAAAATATGAGTAATTCAAAAAGTTCTAGTGGCTTCTTTTCTTTTTTGTTGAAAGATAGGATCGTAGCATCAAAAAATTTTAATCGTTGGAGAATTCCTCCAGCCTCAATTGCAATACACCTTTGTATTGGTTCTGTTTATGCATGGAGTATTTTTAATCCGGCTTTAATAAAAGAGTTAGGAGTTGCTTCTAGTTCAGCAGATGATTGGAGCCTTGGAGCCGTGGTATGGATATTTTCCGTTGCTATTGTAAGTCTAGGATTAGCTGCAGCTATTGCTGGAAAATGGCTCGAGGATGTAGGGCCTAGATGCGTAGGCGTAACTGCAGCCACTTTATGGGGAGGCGGTTTTATTATAGGTAGCCTTGGTATTTACACTCATCAGTTATGGTTAGTTTATTTAGGTTATGGAGTATTTGGTGGATGCGGACTTGGATTAGGATATGTTTCACCAGTATCAACTTTAATAAGATGGTTTCCTGATAGACGAGGTATGGCTACAGGAATGGCAATTATGGGCTTTGGAGGAGGAGCAATGATTGGCGCTCCCCTTAAAAAGTTTCTTTTGGATTATTTTGCAAAGGCGCCAGACTATTTAGGTGCTGAAAGCGCAGTTAATTTGATTACAGAAGGTGGAAGAAGATTTGTAGAAGTAGCTGGAGAAAAAGTAGAGGTAGTAGTTGCTTCGGCAACAGAGGCAGCACAAATGGCTATTCCTGGTGATGCAGGTGTTTACATCGTGGGAACTGGAAACACAGGAGCAACAGGAGCATTTTTAACTTTGGGTATTGTATATTTTATTATTATGATAATTGCTTCATTTCAGTACAGAGTCCCTGCTGAAGGATGGGCTCCAAAAGGTTATAAACCTCCAAGTCCAGAAGAGTCAGCAGCTAAAATGAAAACTTTAGATAACGTTCATATTAATCAGGCTATAAAAACTCCTCAATTTTATCAACTTTGGATTGTTTTATGTTTTAACGTTTCTGCAGGTATAGGAGTTATTGGTGTAGCAAAAACTATGATGTCAGAAATATTTGGTTCAGCGCCCTCTGGAAGTGAACTAGCTAGTATAGTTACTGCAACATTTGCAGGAACATATGTGTTAATGATTAGTGTTTTTAATATGTGTGGAAGAATTATTTGGGCATCACTTTCAGATTATATAGGTAGAAAAAACACTTATCATTGTTTCTTTGTATTAGGAACCTTGCTATATCTGTCTATACCATTTACAGCTAGTGCTGTAAGTGTAAATCCTTCTGTTATGTACTTGGTAATGTTTTATGCTGCAACAATGATTATTTTTACAATGTATGGTGGAGGCTTTGCTACAATACCTGCATATCTGGCTGATATGTTTGGAACTATGCATGTTGGAGGTATTCACGGTAGACTTTTAACAGCATGGAGTACAGCTGGTGTACTTGGCCCATTTGCTATTACTTATTTAAGAAATATGTCTGTTACAGATTCTATTAATAATTTAGTTTCTAAAATTGATCCGACATTATTTTTAGAAAAGTTTGGAGCTCCAGTAGAAAAACTTGAGGAATTAGTAAAAGCTAAAACTGTAACAGTTTCGAAACTAATGGAAATTGTACCTGAGGGAACTGTAGATCCTACGCCTAGTTTATATAATACCACTATGTATGCTATGGCTGCTCTATTAGTAATAGCATTTTTTTCTAATTTGCTTATCAGGCCAGTAAATTCAAAACACCATGTTCAAAATACACACCCAGGTGTTATAAAATAGTACTTTTTAGTGAGGAATTATTAAGAAAATAAAACCAGATATTAATAATTCCTCATTAGTAAAAAAGATAAGTGTATTTGATGAAACTGGCAATGCTTCTGAAACATTTGCTATAGAAGAAAAACCTATTTCAATATATCTAAACGATACACATATAGTGACAGCTATGACAATCGGAGATTATCCAGAATATTTAGCAATAGGATTTTTAGCCAATCAAAATATTCTAAACATAAATAGTGATGATATTCCTATAGTTGAATATTATAATGATATTGAAACAGTTGTAGTAAGAACAAAAACTAAAACAAACTTTGAAGTTCAAGAAAAAAACAAAATAAAAACTTCAGGTTGTGCAAATGGTACTATTTTTGGAAATTTGCTAGAAAACTTTGAGAAATACAAAATATTAAATTCTTCCATTATAACAACAAAACAAATTTTTAATCTTTATAAAAAAATTAACTTGCTACCTTCTTTATATCTTAAATCGGGAGCAATTCATGGTTGTTTGTTATGTACAATTGAAGAACCTCTAGCATTCTTTGAAGATGTAGGTAGGCACAATGCTATTGATAAATTAGCAGGATTCATGATTAAGGAAAAAGTATTACCTCATGATAAAGTTCTTTATACTACAGGAAGACTGACTAGTGAAATGGTTATAAAAGCTGTAATGATGAAACTTCCTATAATAGCCTCTAGATCAGGATTTACTGCATGGGGAGTAGACCTAGCTCGAAAATCAAATATTACTATGATAGGACGCTTAAGAGGAAGAACTTTTACAGTACTATCAGGAAATGAAAGAATCAAAAAGTAATATGATTGAAGAAAAACAAGTACAATGCGTTATACTAGCTGGGGGAAAGGGAAGAAGATTAGATGGCAAAGGAAAGTATTCTCAAAAATTACATAAAGAAACATTATTGGATCATGTTTACTCAAGAATGCTATTACAAACAAACTTGATAGCAGTTAACTTTCGAGATAAAAAATATAAAATAAAGCCTAGTTATCATATAGTTATAGATAAGTTTAAACAAGATATAGGGCCTCTTGCAGGCATTCATGCTGCTTTAACTTACGGTAATGATAATAATACACACTCCTCTGTAGTAACAGTCCCAGTTGATACTCCATTCATTCCTTTAGACCTTATTGTTAGGTTTAAAAAGAACTTTAACCCCCTTAAAACAGACGTAGTAATTGCTTGTTCTGGAAAAAGGCACCATCCTACTATTGCAATGTGGAATACAGAATTAATAAAAAAACTAGAAAACAGTATTTTAAATAATATAAGAAAAATTGATATTTTCACCAATGACTTGAGAAAAGTTTATGTGAAGTGGAATAATGAAAGATATGATCCTTTTTATAATATAAATAACTTGAATGATTTAAAAACAGCTGAAAATATGATAAAAAATATTATTAACTGAGCGGTCGTGGCGGAATGGTATACGCGCAACGTTGAGGTCGTTGTGGAGGAAACTCCTTGGAGGTTCAAGTCCTCTCGACCGCACCATTTTAGAAAAATATTAGTATAAGTATTATGTTGTAGTAAACTTACTTAACGTGTAAAATTAATTATAATTTGGGAGAAATTTATGAAATACACATTAAAAATTATTTTTACGGTTTTAGTATTTTTTACATTAACATTTAGTTTGTTGGCAAACGAACATGGAAATTGTAAAAATTCAAAATGGGGAGCAGATGATGAATTAGGAGGAGCTAATTATATTAGTGAGAAAAGAACTAAGTTAGCCGCCAAATTAATAAAAAAAGGAAAGTCCCATCCTTTAGGTATAACCATTAATAGTAAAACACCTGCATTTCCACCAAGAACTTTATCACTTACAGTAATGGCCCCAAATCAGAATGCAGGGTCGAACTTGAAAGGTGCTTTAGGGTATCACATGACATATGCAGATGATATTTTAAACACTTGGGTTGGTATTGGATCACAAATAGATGGTTTAGGTCATTTAGGTGAAAATGATATGCTCTATAACTGTAATAAGGCTGGAGACGTGATTAAAGTTACAGGTCTTACAAAATTGGGCGTTGATAAAATACCTCCAATGATAGCGCGTGCAGTAATACTAGATATGACTAGCCACTTTGGAGTAGAAACTATGGAAGCTGGGCAAGCAATTACACCAGATGACATTAAAACTGCTATGAAAAATCAAGGTGTTTCAATTAATGAGGGAGATATAGTACTATTTTATACAGGATGGACTGATAGCAAATTAATAGATGACCCTAAGGCATGGGTTTCAGGGGAGCCAGGGACAGATAATGCTGCAATGGAATATCTTATGACATTTAATCCTATGGCTGTTGGTTCAGATACTTGGGGTGTAGACAATGTACCACCTTCAAAAGGAGACAAAGTATTCTATGGACATGTTACCGCTTTACAAAATAACGGTGTTTATTTATTAGAAACAATGAATACAGGACCGCTGGTAAAAGAAGGAGTTAAAGAATTCATGTTTGTACTCGGTCAAGCAAGAGTAGAAGGAACAGTGCAAATGATAATTAACCCAGTTGCAATCTACTAAGTAATTAAAACCCTTATATTATTAGCTTTGGTATAAGGGTTTATTTATTAAATTTAGTTGATCTTATTTTTTTTTTTTAGTATCTTGCAATTTTAGAGACGAATATTAATAAATAGATAATAAATTTAGATTCCCGTCTGAGTCTGAATGGAAAGTGTGAAGTAAAATGGCTAAAGGTGAAGTAAGATGGTTCAACTATAAAAAGGGATATGGTTTTCTTTCACAAGAAGGGAAAGAAGACAGTGATATTTTCGTCCACATATCTGCAGTTAAAGAATCCGATGTTAAAAGACTTGAAAAAGGACAAATAGTTGAATATGAAATTCAAGAACAAGACAACGGTAAAAGCGCAGCAGCTAACATAAAGATACTTCAAGAGGCACCTGCTGAAGCTAAAGACGAAGATAAAGAGGAACAAGCCGAATAATTTTTAAAAACTGTCTTTTAATTAAAAATAATTGTACTATTTTTATTTATTATAATACGATGCTCTATGTGCCATTTGATTGCTCGCATTAAAACAACATTTTCGATATCTCTGCCCATAGAAACAAAATCTGCTAGACTTTTAGTATGATTAACTCGTCCTACGTCTTGTTCTATTATTTGTCCCTCGTCTAGTTCATCTGTAACATAATGAGCCGTAGCTCCTATTATTTTAACACCTTTAATATACGCTTGATGATAAGGACGAGCTCCCTTAAAACTAGGAAGAAAAGAATGATGTATGTTAATTATTTTGCCCTTAAGTTTTTTACACAAATCAGGAGATAAAACTTGCATGTACCTTGCTAAAACTACTAAGTCTATTTTATATTTTTTAATAAGAAATAGTAAAGTTTTCTCTTGTTTGTTTTTATTTTGTTTATTTATAGGCATATAATTGTAACTAATTCCATAATGTTCTACTATTTCCTGCATATCGTCATGATTTGATACAATACATGGTATATTTACATTAAGGTTATTAGTTTTCCATTGGTATAAAATACTATTTAAACAATGACCAAACTTAGAAACCATAATTAAGATATTTTGCTTTTTTGAGGTATCAAAAAAAGTAAAATTCATTTTAAATTTATTAGCAACAGAGATAAACTTTTTTTCTATATTTTTAATATCGTTATTATTTTTATGTTTGATACTTTCAAATTTAACTCTCATAAAAAAATTATTATTTCTAATATCTCTGAATTGAGAGCTTTCTAAAATATTGAAATCATATTTAAACAGAAAATTAGATACTGCAGATATAATACCAGCTCTATCCTTGCAGTTGATTTTTAATATATAATTTTTCATTAAACTATTAATATATTCAAATTTATAAATTACTAGCAAAAAATTGAGGCATGCTAGCTTCTCTCCAAGGTTCGTATTTTTTCATAATAATTTTAAAAAAATCTAATTCTAATATAGTAGTAAGCCATTTATGTGTGTGAATAAAATTAGTGTTATCATCAAACCATTTTTTATCGGCTATTCTGTATTGTCTTATCAAAGGAAATATACATAAATCAACTATGCTAAGTTTATTATCGTAAAAATAAGTAGCTTTATTTTTTTTTAATAAACGTTCAATTTCTGTTATATAATTAGCGGCATGGTCTCTGTGTTTATTTTTTCCTTCAAAACTTTTACAACCTTCGTACCTGGAGCTGTACTTATATCTATCTAAATGATACTTAAATTGATTATCTATTTGGTTTATAAATTTTATTATTTTATCTTTTTCTTTATGATAAGGGTTAAGAAGGTTTAATTTATCATTAGTTTTTAGTGCCCAGATAACAATGTCTAAGCTTTCATCTATTACTTTTTCTTTTAAAACTAGTACTGGTACAGTTGCTTTATTAGATACATCAAGCATTTCTTTAGGTTTATTTCTTAAAACTACCTCCCTTAAAATTACTTTAATATCACTAAAATATAAGGCAGATCTTGCTCTCATTGCAAAAGGACAACGCCTAAACGAATAAAGGATTGGTGTAGTATACTTATTCGGATTCATTTCAATTCTTTAGTCTAGATTGGTTATGTCTCATTCTGTACCTTTTTCTCTGTTCATCTGTTTTGATGTTATAACATAAATGACATGATTCTCCTTCAATAAATTCCTTTCGTTTTTTATCATTATTTGTTAAAGGCATCCTACATGCATGGCAGAGAGAATAAGAACCCTGACTTAAGTTACTATTTAAACTTACCCTGTTATCAAAAACAAAACATTCTCCTTGCCACAAATTTTTTTTGCTTTTTTGAATTTCTAAATATTTTAGAATTCCTCCCTTTAGATGAAATATATTTTTCTCTCCTAGATTCAATAAATAGGAAGTAGCTTTTTCACACCTTATACCCCCAGTGCAAAACATTGCAATTCTTTTATTTTTAAAATGCTTGTTTTTAATAAGGTTATCTTTTAGCCAATCTAGCAAATCTGTAAAATTATTACATTTAGGATTAATAGCCTTTTTAAAAGTACCTACTTCTACCTCATAGTTATTGCGCATATCTATTAAAAGAGTATCTGGATTATTAATAAAATTATTCCAATCACTAGCATCTACATATTCTCCTACACCCATTAATGGGTTAGTAGATGTAATATTTCTAGTTGTTAAAATTTCTCTTTTAACTTTTATTTTAAATTTTCTATATATATGTTTCGTTACTATATTTTTTTTTAAATCTCCTTCTTTATACTGAAATATTCTATTCAGCTTTTTTTCAACATTTTTATATTCTGCATCTATTACTGAAATATTTATATTAATTCCCTCAGGAGCAATCAAAATAATTCCTTTAACATCAATAGCCTTAAAAATACTAGCAATTTGATTCTTGAAATTAAAAATTTTTTCTATTTCAAAAAATTTATAAAGTGATAAGACAATATATGAAGACTTTGACATATTTATTAAAATTTTATTATACTTTCAAATACTATGAAGATAACAAAAATTAAACAAACGGAAACAAAAAATTTTTTGCAAAGATGCAGAACCTATTTTCTAACAGGAATAGCAGTTACAGCACCTATAGGAATAACCATATATATTTCTATTATATTTATTAATTTTATAGATAGAAATGTAAAAGATCTAGTTCCCGCAAAATATAATCCAGATAATTATTTACCCTTTGATATACCTGGAACTGGTCTAATAGTAGCAATACTATTACTAATAATAATAGGTTTTTTTACAGCAAGTTTTTTTGGAAAGTTTTTTGTAAAATTAGGTGAGAAAATTATAAATAGATTGCCAGTTTTTAGAAGTATTTATAATGCTTTAAAACAAGTATTTCAAACAGTATTAGGGTCCTCTTCAAAAGCTTTTAGAGAGGTTGTTTTAATTCAATACCCTAGAAAAGGAATATGGGCAGTGGCTTTTATTACCGCAAAAACCTCAGGAGAAATAGCAATAAATCTCAAGAAAAAATATGTAAATGTTTTTTTACCCACAACCCCTAATCCAACATCAGGTTTTTTATTAGTAGTACCTGAAAAAGATTTAATAAAATTAAAAATGAATATAGAGCAGGGCATGAAGCTAGTAATATCTGGTGGTATAATAACACCCGAAGTTAAAAAGAAAATAAAAAGAACTAGCCAGCGGAAAGTAGGTTAGCAGCATCATTTTTCTTAAAAAGCTTCAAAAGTTTCTTTAAACTTTCACCTCTTTTGTTTTTTAACTCAGGATTTGTTCTAATTATATATTCTGCTTCCTTAATTGCTAATTTTGCTAATTTAAGATGAACTTGATAATTGAAAAATTTAAATTCTTCAGCTCCATATTGTTTAGTTCCCATTATTTCTCCACTACCTCTTAACTCCAAATCTTTTTCAGCAATCTCAAAACCATTTTGTGATTTTTTCATAATTAATAGCCGCTCTAAAGCAGTTTCTGATAATTCATCATTATATAATAAAATACAAACTCCTTCATTTGATCCTCTGCCAACCCTTCCTCTTAGCTGATGAATTTGAGCTAAACCAAATCTATCAGCATTATCTATCACTATTATATTAGCATCAGGAACATCTATTCCTACTTCTATAACTACAGTTGATACTAACAAATTAATTTTTCCTTTTCTAAAGTCTTCTAAAGCGTTTACTTTTTCATAAGGTTTCATTTTTCCATGTAGTACTGAAACTTTATCAAAATACTTTTTTAAGTAGATAAACCTTTTCTCTACATTATAATTATTTTCTAATTTTTCATCTTCAATCTTTGGGCAAACCCAAAATATTTTTTGTTTTGATAAAATTTTATTTTTAATATAGGAAACTACTTCATTTATGTTTTTTTCATTTTTTAAAATTGTATTTATTCTTGCATCGAATGGTTTTTTTTTTATCGTACTAACAGAAATATCTCCTAGCATAGTTAACATCATAGTTCTTGGTATTGGGGTTGCAGTAAGTAATAAAGTATCAACTTTCTTACCTTTTTCTCTGATTTTCAACCTCTGTTCTACACCAAATCTATGTTGTTCATCTATTATTACTAATGATAAGTTGCTGAATCTAACATCTGATTGTATGAGTGAATGGGTTCCAATTATCATATCTATTTGATTATTTTGTAATTTTTCTTTGATATTTTTTTTATCTATAGAAGATGCTAATAATACTTCAGATTTGATATTTTCTTTTTTAAATAACTCAGTAAAAAACTTAAAATGCTGTTTTGCTAGTAGTTCAGTGGGAGCTAAAAAAGCAACCTGATATCCTGATTTTATTACAAAAAAAGCTGTAATCATTGCTACTACTGTTTTGCCTGACCCTACATCTCCATGCAAAAGTCTAAGAGTTCTTTTTTTAGATTTTATATCTTTAATAATTTCTAATGTGCAACGTTCTTGATCTTTAGTAAGCTCATAAGGCAATATTTTATGCATATACTTTAAAACTTCTGAATAATTTTTAGAAAACTTATTACTATCTAGTTCTCTTAAATTATTTCTAAGTATTGCTAACGACAATTGATAGGCAAATATTTCATCATAGGCTAATCTAATAATGTAAGGTGATGATGACGATAAATTACCCTCTTCCTTAGGGCTATGCATATTAAGAATGCTTTCCTTGAAATCAGGTATATTTTTATATTTTTCAATTAAGCTTACATTCCATTCTTCTATTTTAGGCAAATAAGAGCATGCTTTTAATATTAATGAGTGAATTTCTTGGCTTTGTAATAGTTTTTTTTGTTTATAAACTACTTCATGAAGACTTTTTCTATTTTTAATAAGCTTTTCATTAATAATTTCTGGATGAGTAATTTGAATGTTGTTATTATATAATTCTAACTTTCCTTTTATATAGATTTCATGGCTTAATGGATAAAACTTTTTTAAGTAACCTGTATATTTTGAAAAGAAAATTAAAGTTACTTTCTTGTTATTACATGAAACTGCTATTCTATATGGTGTTTTTTTATTAAAATAGTTTTGATAATGTTTTATTACTTTTACTTTAATAATAATATTAGTTGTGTATTCAATTTTTTCTAAATCACTAAAAACTTTGGCAGAAAGAATCTTTTTTGGCTTAAAAAAAAGCAAATCAATTATTTGTTTTCCAATATGTTCTTCAAATAAAGAGTTTTTTTTAGCATTATTGCTTAATATGTTTAATTTCTCAAATAAAAATTCTATGGAAGAGTTTTGCATATCTATAGATATATATGTTAAAACAAAAAAATGAAAAAGTATAAAAATAAACTGAAGTATAGATCATGGCATCGAGGAACAAAAGAGGCTGATTTATTTTTAGGAAAGTTTTTTGATATGCATGTTTCTAAAATGACAGAAGAAGACCTTGTTTTATACGAAAAATTTCTTAATTTATTAGATGATAATGATCTTCTCTATGCAGTTAAAGGTGAGAAAGATTGGGACCCTGTTTTTCCTTCAAAGATAGTTAGTCTAATAGAAGAGTTTATTAAAAGTGAAAATATTAGATAAAATTAAAAATAACAGTAATGTTAAATATTTCTGCAATGTTAATAAAGGAATAAAGCCTTTTTTAATAGATGAATTACAGGAGGAATATAAGCAAAAGAAAATATTAGTAATTTTAGATAACAATAATGAAATTAATTATTATTTTAACTTATTTAAAGAGTATTTTAAAAAAAAAAATATTCTCAAATTTCCATCTTGGGACAATAAGCCATATGAAGAAGTATCTCCTAGTCAAAATATATTAAATGAAAGATTTAAAACCTTTAATTTTGTACAAAATAAAAAAACAGATAATGATTCTTTATTAATTTTTACAAATATTGATGCATTTTTACAAATGGTTCCCAATAGGAAGTCTTTAGGAGAAGATAATTTTTATATAAACACAAAAGATAATTTTAGCTTGGAACAGCTTAATAAACGCCTTAATGATATAGGATACGAAAAAGTTAGTGTTGTACTAGAGCCATATGAATATGCAGTAAGAGGTGGTATTCTAGATATTTGGCCAATAGGTTTAGAAAACCCAAGAAGAATAGATTTCTTTGGAAATAAAGTAGAAAGTATTAAGAGCTTCAATCCGATTTCTCAAATCTCAATAAAAGACTTTAATAGCATATTTATCTCGCACTCCTTGGAGTCCCCGCGCAGTAAAAAATACAATCGAAGTTTTACTGAAAATTATAGAACTCTTTTTGGGCCTTCAGCAAGCGATCAGCTATTTATTCATAAACTAAAAAATGGGATAAGAGCAGACGGTATAGAGAATTGGTTGCCACTATTTTATTCAAATAAATTATGTAATATAGTAGATTTTTTTAATATAGAATTAATATTTTCAGATGATGATTTTTTACAAAAAGCTAAAGAAAAAATTAAAATTATATTAAATTTATATTCTGAGAATAAAAAATTAAATGAATTAGATAATGAAAATGTTAATTGTTCTATACATCCCAATACTTTTTATTTGTCTAATAAACAATTAGAAAATATTTATAAAAGTAGATCTTTTAAAGAGTTTTTATATTTTTCACAGAAAAGCTCAAATGCATCTTTAGATATAGCATGTAAACAAAACCTTGAGTTTCACAATGTTAGTTCCTCAAATGAAGAAGTAATTAATAGATTAAGCTCTGTAATAAGTAATAACATAGGAAATAAAAAAATTATTATTACATATTCAGAGGGGGAAGAGAAAAAAAAAGCTCTAAATTTAGTAAAAAAATTATCATTAAAAAATTTGAGACAAAATATATCTTCTATTAATGAGGCTATGGAGGATTTTGATGCCTTAGATTTGATTGATATACCTTTGCAAGAAGGATTTGAACTCCCTTTGCTTAAAGTAATAACTTTAAGTGAGATATTTAAGACAAAAAAATATATAAAAGCAAAAAAAGTTAGAAATAACTTAATAGATATAGCTGAACTGCATATTAATGACCTTGTAGTTCACTTTCAGCATGGAATAGGAAGATATTTAGGGCTTAAAACCATTAAAATAAATAATAGCCCGCATGATTGTTTAATTATAGAGTACCTAGATAATTCAAAATTATATGTACCTGTAGAAGACATTAGGTTGGTTTCTAAGTTTGGTGACTCTAAGGGAGTGGTTAGTCTAGACAAGTTGGGGGCAAGTAATTGGATAAAAAGAAGAACTTCTGTTAAAAAGAAAATTAGAGATTTGGCTAATAATTTAATTGCCTTAGCAGCAAAAAGAGCAGTCACTAAAGGACAAAAATTTTCTATAGACTACAACAAGCTAGAAAGTTTTTCAAAGGGCTTTAACTTTGAGGAAACTGAAGACCAATTAGCAACCTTAGAAGAAGTATATAGAGACCTATCTTCAGGAAGATTAATGGATAGATTAGTATGTGGAGATGTTGGTTTTGGAAAGACTGAAATAGCTCTTAGAGCAACATCAATTATAACAGACAATAAATGTAATGTATTGCTTATAGCTCCTACTACCCTGCTTGCAAGACAGCATTTTGATACTTTTAAAAAAAGATTTAATAACGTTGAAAATGTTGAGGTAATTGATAGAAATACAAAAAAACAAAGTAAAAAAAATATTATTGATTGTTTTGTGAAAAAAGAAATAAAAATTCTTATTTCAACTCATGCAATTTTTTCAGCAAATTTAAGTCAAGCAAGCATAGGTTTAGTAATAATTGATGAAGAACAGAGGTTTGGTGTTTCCCATAAAGAAAAAATTAAAAAAATTAAAAATAATGTGCATTTATTAACATTAACAGCTACTCCTATTCCTAGAACCTTGCATATGTCATTATTAGGTATTAAGGACTTAAGTTTAATAAAAACACCTCCAGTTGATAGAAAGTCCATAGAAACAAAAGTAATTAAATTTGATAAAATAATAATCAAAAATGCCATTTTTAATGAAAAAAAAAGGTCAGGACAAATTTATTTGATAGTTCCTAAAGTAAAAGATATCCAAGCTATACATAAAAGAATAATCTCTATTTATCCTAAGTTAAGGATAGGTATAGCCCATGGCAAACTTAGTCCTAAAGAACTTGAGATTGTCATGGATAACTTTTACAGTTATAAGATAGATTTATTAATTTCTACTACCATTGTTGAAGCAGGGTTAGATATTCCAAGAGCAAATACCTTATTAGTTTATAAATCTGATTATTTTGGGTTAGCACAACTGCATCAATTAAGGGGCAGAATTGGTAGGAGTGATAAAAAAGCTTATGCTTACTTTACTTTAGAAAATAATAATATTTCAGGCAATGCTGTTAGAAGGTTAAAGGCATTACAGACAATGGATGCATTAGGTGCAGGAATGCAACTAGCTAATTATGATCTTGATATAAGAGGGGCTGGAAATTTATTGGGAGAAGAACAATCAGGACAAATAACCCAGGTAGGAATAGAAATGTATCAAAGGCTATTAAAAGAGTGTATTAATGATATAAAAAATATGGATAATAATAGTCATGCTGAAGAAATAGAAGTTTCCATTAAATTACCCATATTGATTCCAGAAAAGTATATACCTGATTTATCATTAAGATTATCTCTGTATAGAAGAGTTGGAGAAATTCAAGAAATAGAAGAATTAAATTTTTTTAAAGAAGAAATTATTAATAGGTTTGGTATTATTCCAGATGAGTTTTCTAATTATTTAGACGTAATGGTGCTTAAATTATTAGCTAGAAAATGTAGTATTGCAAAAATTTATATTTTTAAAAAAATGTATTCAATAACTTTTGATAAAAGACGTACTAAATATTCAGAAAATTTTATAATGTGGGTTACAAACAGTAAAAATAAAATTATATTAAAGAGTAGTCATGAAATAAAAGTAAATCATGAAATTGATGATGCTAAAAAGCAATTATTTGATATTATAAACATAGTAAAAAAAATGTTAGAATTATTAGAAAGTTAGGGATAATTAAATGAATTTGAATTATAGAGACGAAGACAATAAATTTAGAAAAGAAATTAAAGACTTTATAAAGTCTAATCTATCGGAAGAAGTACTTAAAAAAGCATCAAATGGTGGTAAGTACACAAAAGATGAAATAGTGAACTGGCAAAAAGCTTTATTTAAAAAAGGAATGTTTGCATCTAATTGGCCTAAAGAGTATGGAGGATGTGATTGGAATCCAATGCAAAGGTATATTTTTGACCAAGAAACAGCATTTGCTAACACACCTCAAATAGTTCCCTTTGGAGTAACTATGGTAGGGCCAGTTATAATTAAGTTTGGAACTAGTATCCAAAAAGAAAGATATCTTCCCAAAATTCTCAATTCTGATCATTGGTGGTGTCAAGGCTATTCTGAGCCTGGTTCAGGTTCAGACCTTGCTTCTTTGCAAACAAAGGCTGTTTCAGAAGGAAATAACTATATAGTTAATGGCACCAAAACTTGGACCACTTTAGCTCAACATTCTGATTGGATGTTTTGCTTAGTCAGAACTAATACTAAATGTAAGCCTCAGGAAGGTATTTCCTTCCTTTTAATAGACATGAATTCAAAAGGTATAAAAGTTGAGCCCATTATTACTTTAGATGGAAGTCATGAGATAAATACAGTTTATTTAGAGGATGTTGTTGTGCCTAAAGATAATTTGATTTATGAGGAAAATAAAGGGTGGACTGTAGCTAAATATCTATTAAGTCATGAGCGTACTAGCATAGCACAAGTAGCAAGGTCAAAAAGCGCTATTAAAAAATTAAAATATATTGCTTCTCAAGAAACTTACTCGAATAGACCATTGATTAATAATGTAAGGTTTAGAGATAAACTTACCAAATTAGAAATGGATATGCATGCTCTAGAATATTCTGAGTTAAGAATTTTATCAGATGAAGCTAAAGGTGCTGCTCTAGGATCTGAAGCATCGTTTTTAAAAATTAGAGGATCAGAGCTGCAGCAAAAAATAAGTGAATTAACACTTGAGGCAGTGGGATCTTTTGGTATTATTCAATCTAATGAAAGTAATATTGAAAAGACAAACGAATATTTTCCTGGCCCAGAATATGCTAATAATGTGGGTGCAGAATATTTAAATTTAAGAAAAACTACTATTTATGGTGGTTCTAATGAAATACAGAAAAATATTCTATCAAAAATGGTATTAGGCTTATAATGAATTTAAGTTTGTCTGAAGATCAAGTTTTAATTAAAGAAAGTGCTGAAAAATTTTTAAATCTTAATTATTCTTTTGAAAAAAGAAGAAGCTTTTTAGAAAACAAAAAGGAAGCATATAAAAAGAATTGGAAAAATTTCGCTGAACTAGGATGGCTTGGCCTTGCATTTTCCGAAGATGTTGGAGGTTTTGATGGAAACATTAATAACACAATGACATTAATGGAGAGTTTAGGTTCTGCTCTAGTATCAGAACCTTTAATTTTTAATAATTTAGTTGTAGGTAAGTTTTTCGAAAAATTTTTATATGTAAAAGGTAATGAACATCTTAAAGAAATTATATCAGGAGAAAAAATATATTCTTTATTATTTTCTCCAAATCAGAATTATAAAAATTTAATCTTAGATACTTTAATAGTTAAAAAAGAAAATAATAAAACTACAGTTTCAGGAAAGTATAACTTTATTTTTGGTTTAGATGAGTTTGATTACCTCATAACACCCATATTAATTGACAATAAAATTCATGTTTATCTTTTAAAAAAGAATATTGATTTATTTGATACAAGAAATTATGAGACTATTGATAATTTAGTAGTCTCTGAGGTAGAATTTAATTCTCTTGAATTAAAAGAAAACTCGCTTTTACTAACAATTAATAAAAAAGAATTTTTTGAAAAACTAAGTTATATTATTGATTATGCAACACTAGCTATGTGCTCCCAAGCCTTGGGAATAATTGATAAAATGTATGCATTGACTTTAGAGTATTGTAAAACTAGAGAACAATTTGGAAAGAAAATAGGAGCTTTTCAAGTTATTCAACATAGGTTAGTTGATATGCATATAGTTAAAGAGGAAATGAGGTCTTTAAATTACATGGGACAACTATCTATGGAAGAAGAACAGCAAAGAATTAAAAGTATTTCATTAAGCAAGATATTTTTAGGTACTAATGCGAAGCATATGTCACAAGATTGTATTCAACTACATGGGGGCATGGGAGTTGCAAAGGAGATGAGTATAGGTCATTATTTTGCAAGAATTACAACTTTTTGTTCACTGTTTGGAAACAGTGACTACCATAAGGAGAGATATGCTATTAATGATTAACATTTGTGATGCCATTCTTTTTTAATATTAAAGCTTTACTAGGAGTTGTAGTCACATTAGCAATTTTAGTTAGTTTTATTTTTTTCTTTGCCTTTTTTGCAATTATTGCTTTGCCATTAATATTATTACTTTATTTGTTTAGAAGAAAAATATTTAGTTTTTTTTTAAAAAAAAATTTTTCTCATAGGTTTTATAATGAGCAAAATACAAGCAACTTTAATAATTTTGATGAAAGTCAAAATAAAGATTATATTGAGGTTGACTATGAAAAAAATAATGAAGAAGATAAAAGAAATTAGTTTCTAGTAAACTTTTCGTAAAATATATTATTTTTATTAGCTTTTAATTTAATTACATGTTCATAAGAAGTTTCTACAAACTTATCTGATCCAGCAATAAGAATCTGGTGTGTAGATAAATCCTTAAATATTTTCTGTAGAGAACTATTAACTCTTCCAAAAAGAAATTGACTATTTTGTATTGGTTTTTCTCTAGTAAGAGCTATCTTAAAGGTAAAACTTTTATATTCTTCTTTTAGTTTATGCAAAGTATCCATCTCTAAAATTTCTTCTCTATTTCTAACAGATAGAAATAGCATAATACTCAGGTCAATATTTTTATGAAGCATGTCTCTTGTAATGGATAATATTGGAGATAGTCCTGATCCCCCAGCAATGCCTAGTATAGGTTTATTATTATTAGTTGAGTATTGAAAAGAAAGAAATGGACCTTTCAACCTTAAAATATCTCCTACTTTTACTTCATTATGAATAAATTGACTTATCCCTTTTCTATCATTCTTTGTAATTAAAAATTTAAGTATATTTTTTTTTAAATTATTTAATTTTCCCGGAGAATTAACAATAGAGTACTTTTTTGATATGTCATTGCTATTAGTATATATTTCCATGTGAGCCCCAGCAATAAACTTTAGATTTAATTTTGGTGGTACAAAAAAACTTAGCTCTTTTATTAGGGGTGTAACAGACTTATTTCCTACTACTTGCAGTAAAAAATCTTTAGAATTAATAACTTTTTTACTTTTACTATGCATTTTTATCATATTAAGTTTATCTATTGGATATTCTAAAACTATTTTTTTAGAAGCAGCATAAGACTGGCATAGTAATATAGTGTTGCTGATTGTAGTAGTTTCAGCAGCTTCACTTTTAATATTTCCTTCTATGAGATAAGCAATACAAGAACCACAAGCTCCTGATTTGCATCCATGGGGTAAGTTAATATTTTCTTTTAAAGCTGCATCAAGTAAAGTTAAATTACTTTCAGCCATAAATGTAAAAGAAGATTTTTTAATTGAGATTACTGATTTTTTTTCCATTTTATAGAGCAGCCTATACTAGAATATTGTTTTTCCACGTTTAACCCTTTAGAAATTTTTAATTTGAAAGCATCAACTAAGTCTTTTTTACGTGATAATAAGTTTTTGGATTTATATTTTAAATTATCTAACCTTCCTCTATAAAATAATTCTTTATTTTTATCAAAACAAAAGAAATCAGGAGTACATATTGCATTATAAATATTTGCTACTTCTTGATTTTTATCAATAAGATAGTGAAATGAAAAATTATTTTCTTTTGAAAACGTTTTCATATTCTCATATGAATCTTCTGGATAACTTTCAGTATCATTTGGCATGATTGCAACGGTTCCTACACCCATATTAGCAAGCTCTTTAAAATCCATAACTATTCTACTGATTATATCTTTTACATATGGACAATGATTGCAAATAAAGGCTACTACTAAACCATTATATTTAAATAAAGTTTCTTGATTTAAATTTTTTCCTTGTACAGAAAGTAAATCAAACGGTTTTAATTTCCAACCTTTATTGACAATTTTACTATTTAAAAGCATTATGTTTTTTTTTATTAGAATATATTTTATTTATAATTATATAATATTACTATTCTAACAATGCTTTTTTTAATATTCTTATTTAATTCATATGAGTACATTATTAAAAATTAAAAGTTTGTCAAAATCATTTGGTCCTTTGAAAGCTGTAAATAATCTTTCTTTTAATCTAGACAGAGGAGAAGTATTAGGGTTTTTAGGTCCGAATGGAGCAGGAAAGACAACTACAATGAGAATGTTAACAGGGTTTATAAACCCATCTGATGGAGAGATTTTAATAAAGAATTATAATTTACTTGAAAATCTAGAGTTATGCAGAAAGCATATAGGGTATGTTCCTGAAGGATCACCTTTATACCAAGAAATGAACTCTATAGACTTTTTGAAATTTACTGCAAAAATTAGAAGAATAAACCATTCAAATTTAGATAAAGCAATTAACAGAGTTATAGATTTACTTAATTTAAAAAG
>CACEBX010000010.1 GCA_902557845.1 Rhodospirillaceae bacterium
CATAACTATATTGGGATAGCATATCTAACAATAGGAAAAATAGATAAAGCAAAAAAACACCTTAAAATACTTGAAGAATTATGTGAAGCAAAATGTAAAGAGTACAAAAGTTTAGAAGCACAATTAAATAAAGTTTTGAAAAATGAAAAATAAAAATTTGAATAAGGTTTTAGTAGTTGACTTTGGAAGCCAGACAACTCAGTTGATTATAAGAAGAATAAGAGAAATAGGGGTTGATTGTGAAATTATTTCTTATAGTAACTTATACTCTAACATTAGAAAAAATAGGCCTAAAGCTATAATATTATCAGGAGGACCTGCATCATCTTTTAAGAAAAAGTCACCTAAATTAAATAAACAGGTGCTTAAAATGAATATTCCAATACTTGGTATATGTTATGGTATGCAGATAATTTGTCAGACTTTAGGAGGAAAAGTACAAAGTTCTAATAGAAGAGAATTTGGAAAAGCAGAAATCAAGATACTTAAAAAAAACTTACTTTTTAATAGAATAGTATTTTCAAAAAACAATGCTTCACAAGTTTGGATGAGTCACGGTGATGAGGTGGTAGCTCTTCCAAAGGGATTTGATGCATTAGCTAAAACTAAGGCTAATAATATAGCTTCTATAGGTAATATAAAAAAAAATATTTATGGTCTACAGTTTCATCCTGAAGTGATACACACTATTTCAGGTAAAATAATAATTGAAAACTTTTTAGTTAAGATATGCAAAATTCAACCAGATTGGAAAATAGAGAATTTTTTAAATAGGCAAATAATTGAAATTAGAAAAAAGGTAGGAAAAGAAAGAGTAATTTGTGGACTATCAGGAGGTGTTGACTCTTCAGTAGTGGCGGCTTTGCTAAGTAAATCTATTGGAAAAAGTTTAATTTGTATATTTGTAAACCATGGATTTTTAAGAAAAGAAGAAGAAAAAGAAGTTATAAATAATTTTAAAAAATATATGAATTCAAAGCTTGTGTATGTAAACGCTAGCAAAACTTTTTATTTAAAACTTAAGAATATTACAGATCCAGAAAGAAAACGAAAAATTATAGGAAAAGAATTTATTAAAATTTTTGAAAAAGAGGCACAAAAAATAAAAAATGCAAAATTTTTAGCACAAGGTACATTATATCCTGACGTAATAGAATCAAAAAAAATAGAAGGAAATAATTCCAAAGCAATTAAATCCCATCATAATGTTGGAGGTCTGCCTAAAAGACTAAATCTTACTTTGATAGAACCTTTAAGAGAATTATTTAAAGATGAGGTTAGAGAGTTAGGAAAAGAGTTAGGATTGCCTAGTAATATAATACAAAGACATCCTTTTCCTGGGCCTGGTTTATCAATTAGAATTCCTGGAGAAATTACTAATAAAAAAGTAAATATTTTAAAAGAAGCAGATAAAGTTTATATAGATGAGTTAAAAAAAAGTAATCTATATAATAAAATATGGCAAGCATTCTGCGTTCTTTTGCCTGTAAAAAGTGTAGGTGTTATGGGTGATAGTAGATCTTATGAATATACGGTTTCTATCAGGGCAATTACCTCTACTGATGGCATGACAGCAGATATCTATTATTTTAGAGAAGAATTTTTAAAAAGGCTTTCTGGAAGAATTATAGGGGAAGTTAAAGGTGTTAATAGAGTTTTGTTTGATATAACAAGCAAACCACCAGCAACAATAGAGTGGGAGTAAGCTAATGAAAAAAACCTTGTTAATAATGTTGTTTTTTATTTTTATCTCAATTTTAAAAAGTGACGATTCTAGAAAAGAGCTTAACATTACAGGTTCTAGTAAAACTCTAATAAACTCTTTTGATTTACATAAAGAAGGAAAATTTTCAAGTTTTAGTAGTGAGGGCACTTGGACTAATAATTTTGGAAATTATGGAAGAAGCAAATGTATGGGAGTAGTTCGTTTCCTCTCCAATAATAATATGGAATTAAATAACATGTGTGAAAGCATAGATAAAAATCAATATAAAACATGGTCTTTATTTAAAAGGTCAGGTCCACTAGACAGTGGAGTTGGTACATATGAAATCGTAGATACAACCCTACCTAACAGGAAGTTATTTATAGGCATGAAGTGCACTTATGCAATAAAATATATGGATGAAATTAATTTTACCAAAAGTAAGTGTAAAATTACTGAAAAAATGGAAAAGATTTTTCAAAAAGTAGCAAATGAAATAAAAAACTAATGAAATATTTATTTTTAGTTTTTATTAAATTTATGCTAATTCTAAATTTATTTTCTTTAGATTCTAATGAATATAAATTTAATTGGTATCCTAGAATTATAGTTGAAGATAATGTCATTGTTTTTCCTGACTCTTCTAAATACGAAACATATAATACAACTGGTGTATGGGAAGATAATTTTGGTAATTATGGTATAATGAAATGTTTGGTATCACAGTTTATTAATAGTAATCAAGAAATAACCTTAGATGGATATTGTGAGGCAAATGATCACAGAAAAGAAAAGTTTTGGATGTCTCTTAAAAGAAATTCTTTTAACAAAGCTGGTGTAGGAAAAAGTAAATATATATTTACAGAAACCAAGTATAAAACTCTTCAAGGTAAAGAATGTCCATATGCAGCACAATTAATAGAAGGAGGAGGAGTTTTTAAATTAAAATGTAAAATTACTAATTATGAATATAATATATTAGGAAAACAAAATGATTAATATTAGTATAATTAAAATTATACAAAATACTTTGTATTTATTATTTTATTATTTTGTATAAATAACGTTTCTTATTCAAATTTTACTTTGTACAACAATTAACTTGTTCATTACAACATCCTTCACTACAACAGTTGCTGCTACACTCTCCAGTATTACAACCATCACTGCAACAACCATCTGCACAACAAGTATATTTGCAACAAGTTTCTTTATTATCTAAATTTTCATTCATTTACAATCCTTTGTATATTATATTATATCTTTTACAAATTAATAATATCTATAAGTATTATTATAAAAACTAATTTATAAATTATCTGATTAAGATTAGAAAATAGCGACTGATATAAGCATAAAGACGGGGAATGATTGTTGATTTTGATATAAAATAAGCTCTTTATCCAAAAAACTAAGGACAATCCCGAGTAAATATTTTTGTAAAATAGTGACTAGAAATGAATTTAATATTCTTATAAAGTGTTAGTAGGAATTTTTAAAAGTAATTTAAAGCAGGTGATTGAGAGTCTAGAGCTTTAAAACTACTTAGTGAAAATATATGAAAAAATCAAAATTAATAAACTTTACTACTCAAGACTTTGTTTCAGAAAAAGAACTAGAACTTAAATTATTTAGATGGGATAAGATTAAAGAAAAATATGTACCAAAGTTGAAAGCAAACGGATTGTTAAGAATGGTTACTACAAAGATTTGGAATAAAGAGGGAAAAAGTAGATTAGGGCATTTATTTGAATATGAAGATGATAAAGCATATAAAAAATGCCAACCAATTTTTCTAGAGATTGAAAGAAATGAAAAGGAAGACCAACTAATTAAGGTTTTCGGTAATAGGGGTATTATCTTAGAAGAATATGATTTTAGATATGAAGAAAATTAATCATAAACTAAAATTTATCAGATAAGATATTAACTAAGTAGAATGAAAAATAAAAAAGACTCAATTGAAAAACTAGATAAGAGTATTAGAGAATTAAATAATCATAATTTTCTAAAAATCCATAGCTCGTTTTGGAAAATTATATTAGTAAGTCTATTTAGAGGATTGGCATCAGGTTTGGGTTGGGTTTTAGGTGCAACAATATTAGTTTCCCTTTTTACTTATGCTTTATCTCAAATTGAATTTATCCCTATTTTAGGGGAGTTGGTATCTAAGTTAATTATAGAAATTGAAGCTTTTGATAGATAAAAAATTAAAAATAGACTTTTTAGATAAAGTAATAATAACAAGAACAAATAGAAAAAAAACTATTTCTATATCGATTAAAGAAGGCCGTGTAATTGTTCTTTGCCCTAAGTTGGTAAGTAAAAACTATGTAGATAAACTATTAGCAAAAAAAAAAAATTGGATTATTAAGAAGCTAGAAGAAGGTAATTTAAAACAAAATATTAAAAAAAGAAATTTTTCTGACGGTGAAATTATTTTCAAGTTTGGTAAGAAAAAAATATTAACTTACAAAAAATCTCCTCTAAACGAGATAATAGAAACAAAAAATATAATAAAAGTTTATTGTCCTACAGAGAAAGAGATTAAAGGAAGGCTAGAATATTGGTATAAGGAAACCCTTAATTGTTATATTAAAAAACAATTAGAAGTGTTAAAAGTTTCTATGGGTGTAACCTATAAAGGATTTAGTATTAAATTTTATAAAAGCAGGTTAGGGGCATGTACTCATACTGGATATTTAAGGTTTAATTGGAAAATAGCAATGATGCCACTTGACATAATAAATTATATAATTATTCATGAATTAAGTCATTTAAAGCATTTCAATCATTCAAAAGAATTTTGGAATTATGTGGAAAAGTTCTGTCCCTCTTATAAAGAAAAAGAGAATTGGATAAAAGAAAATAAAAATTTTATAATTTGGTAGCTAGATATTTATAAATAATTGGTATAGTTTTTTCTAGTGGGAATTTATCAATAAACAATTTTCTATGCATATTAAAAAGTTTGTATATAAATTATGTTATTATAATATATACAACAAATATATATAAATTTTAAAAGTATGGAATTATTGAAAAAAAATAATAATTTAGAATTCTCAGATGTCCCTGACTTCCAAGGTTGGATAGGAGATGCAAGGTTTGGATTACATCAACTTTCAAACTATTTTAATAAAAAAAAAAAATATGAAGTGTTAGAAATAGGCTGTGGGATAGGTTTGTTATTAGCCTCTCTAAAAGCAAAATATCCTAATATTATTACACAAGGTATAGAGCCTTACAAAGGAGGGTTTGATAGACTAAAGGCAACTAAAAACTTATTACCTAAAAGTATAAATATTCAGTACCTTAAATTTGAGGATTTCAAACCAAAAAAAAAATATGATATTATCTATTCAGTAAATGTTTTTGAACATTTATTAAACTGGAAACTATATCTTGATAAAACTAAGGAATGGTTAAAGCCTAATGGAATAAATATCATTCTTTGCCCTAATTATTCTTTCCCCTATGAGTCTCATTTTAAGATACCGATTATTTTAAATAAAAAAATTACCCAGATTTTATTTAAAAATAAAATTAACAAATTTGAAAAAGAAAAAAAATCTTTGGGTTTATGGAATTCCTTGAACTTCATAAAAATGAGAAATATTAAAAGTTATTGTTTAAAAAATGATATGAAATTTAAATATTGTAACAATATACTACATGATATTGTTAATAGGTTAGATGAGGATAAAGAGTTTCAAAAACGACAAAACTTTGTAGGTTTTTTTGCAAAATACCTTAAAAAGTTTGGATTCTTGAAATTTTTAAATAGTAATGCTTTTCATTTTTTCCATCCTTACATGAAAATAGAAGTAACTAAGAAGAGATAATAATTAATAAAATTGGTTTGTAAAAAAATATTTGAAGTTAGTAAATAACTTATTTACTATAAGTATATTATGGATAAAAATAAAATAATAAAACTAGAATATGACGTTATTGTTGTAGGTTCTGGTGGCAGCGGAAGTTCTGCTGCACAAGCAGCAGCTGAGGCAGGCCTAAATGTTATAGTTATTTCTAAAGATCCTTTAGCGTCCTCAGATACTAAAATATGCGAAGGTGTAATGACGGTTAGAGGGGCTGGAGATGAAAATGATACTGAAGAAGAATTAGCAAATAATATAAAATTAGCAGGTGGAGATTTACCAGATAAAAAAATTACAGAAGCATTTGCTAAAGATAGTAAAGTCGCATATGACAGATTACGAGAACATGGTCTTAGACCTAGTATAAATAAAAAAAGAAACACTCCAAAAACTTTAGCAATCGCTATGGGTGGACATAATAAGTCTCGCTCAGTAGGTCACAAAAATAGTGGACTTTCATTTGGTCACGTTAATTGGGATACTATAATAAAGTTTAAAAATATCGCATATTTTGAAGATTGTTGGTTTCTAGATGTAGTAAAAAATATGAGCAATGAAAAAATAGTTGGAGGCATAGCTTATGATGCAAGTAATGGAAAACTTCTTTCTATAAAAGCAAAGGCAGTTATCATAGCAGCAGGAGGATTATCTACTTTATTTTTTCCTAAAACAGATACTATGAGAGGAAATACAGGGGATAGTTATGCTATTGGTATAAGAGCAGGGGCCGCTTTGGTTGATATGGAACAAATACAATTTTTACCTTTTTGCTTGGCCTCACCTCCTTCTTATGAGGGATTATTGGCTGGAGAACCTGCTACCGGAAGTTTTTTAGGTGTTTTAAGAGATAAATATAATAAGGTAATATTAGATAGTGTTTATTTAAGAACAAGAGCCGAATGTTCTGAGGCTATAATGAGAGCTGTAGCAGATGGAAGGGGAAGCCCAAATGGAGGAGCATTTTTAGATATGACAGCAAATAAAAAGGCTAAAAGGTCAGGTAAGTTTTTCATGGAATATCTTAAGTCTGCTTTACCATCAGCTTATGATAATGCAAGACAAGCATTAGGAAAAGAAGCAGGGAAAGCTGAGGTTCCTTGGGAAGTTAGACCTAGTGCACATTATATGATGGGAGGTATAAAAGTTGATGAATTTGGAAGAGCCTTATCTTATAACAAAGTTTCCAATAAAACAAAAAAAATAAAAGGTTTTTATGCTGCAGGACAAGCAATGGGAGGATTATTTGGTTCAAATAGATTGGGATCTACATCTTTGACTGAAGTAGCAGTTTTTGGATACAGAGCAGGAAAAGATGCAGCTGAATACGTTAAGCAAAATAAAAAAAAAATAGATGATACTCACTTTGATATACATCATAAAAAATTTTTTCAATTATTCAATAGCAATGGAAAATTTAAAGCATATAATTTAAAAATAGATTTGCAAAGAAAGTCGTGGAAATATATTGGTGCAGCTAGAAAAAAGAAAGATTTACTTGCAATGCAGAGTTATCTAGATGGGTTAGATGAAAAAGTTAAAGATGTTTTAGTTAAACCTAATCTGTCTTGGAACCAGCAACTTATTGAAAAACTTGAACTTCAGAATATGATTTTATCTGCCAAAGCCGTAACTTTGGCTTCATTAAATAGAGATTTTAGCTTAGGAGGACATGTTAGGTTAGATGAAAAAAGAAAAAGAATATTTTCTAAACCTTTTTCGACATTAATCTTAATGGATTCGTCAAGTAAATTAAAATTAGAAAAAATTCAAAGAGAAAGAACAAATTTTATAACTTTTATAAAATATAAGATTAATGAATTATATAGACTATATAATGCAAAGTTTATAAGAATTCTTCCTGATTTTGTAAAGGATAGAATTATAGAAAATAAATATAAAAAAATTCTTGGTTCTAAAGCTGAGTCAATTGAAATTCAAGCCGGAAGTTTAGAAGCAGCTCCTGCAGAAATAAACAAGTGAAGAATGGACTCTGACAAACTTAAAGTCCGAATAAAACTTTTTAGAGATAAAAAATCTTTTGAGGTGGAATATATTTATAAAAAGAAATCTCTAAACGAAAGGCCTATGGTTTTAGATGTTCTATTACAGGCTCAAGAGGAAAAAATAGATGACTTATCATTTAGATATGGCTGTAGAGCCAGAAACTGTGGAGTATGTACTGTTGATATAAATGGAAAGCCAAGATTGGCTTGTAGGGCTAGAGTAAAAGATGATGATTTAATAAGTCCTATAAGCACTCTTCCTGTAATAAAAGACCTGATTGTTAAAAGAGATGGAATACCTAGACAAATGATAGGTTACAACAGAATACCTTTTAAAAATAATCTTAATGTGGAGGCAGAAAGTTCCTATCATAATTTAACTGCCTGTATAGAATGTTATGCTTGCTTAGACGGTTGTCCTTTGCATAAGAAAAATAACTTAGAGGTTAAAAATAATGATGCATATTCATATGGCAACCCTTTTTCTTTTTTGAAATTACAACGTTTATACATAGATCCGCTTACTCCAGAGGAAGAAAAAAAAGGAATAATAGAAAAAGCAAAAAGCCTAGGGTTGGAGACATATAAAAAAGAATATAAGAATCTTAAAATTAAGTGTGGAGTAGGAATTAATCTTAAAGATGAAGTAATTAAACCTCTACTTAATGCTGCTTTCAGTTATCAGAATGAAAAAAAAAACAAATAATAATAAGATAGCAATAGTAACGGGGGCTGGCTCTGGAATAGGAAAAGCTGTTGCATTAGGTCTAGCTAAAGAAGGTCTCGATGTTTATTTAGCTGGTAGAAAAAAAGAAAAGTTACATAATACCAAGCAACAATCAATAAAAAAAAAAAATAAAGGTTGTTGTCATGTTTTTAAATGTGATGTCTCCAAGGAGCTTGAAGTGAGAAAGCTATTTTTACTTATACAAAAACAGCATGGAAGACTAGATTTATTATTTAATAATGCAGGAATAGCAATATATTCAAAGAAAATTGATGAAATTAAATTTGAAGATTGGAAAAAAGTTATGGACATAAATATTAATGGGATGTTTCTTTGTGCAAAATATGCCTATCAAATGATGAAAAAACAAAGACCAAAAGGTGGAAGAATTATTAATAATGGTTCCATATCTGCTGTTTCGCCTAGACCTAAGTCATTAGCATATACAACATCAAAACATGCAATAACAGGCCTAACTAAATCTTTGGCTTTGGATGGAAGAGAAGATAAGATAGTGTGCAGTCAAATAGATATTGGTAATGCATTAACTCCACTTACTAAATCATTTACAAAAGGTGTTTTACAACCAAATGGAAGCAAAAAGATTGAGCCTACAATGAATGTGGAAAATATAGTTGAGTTAATAGTGTTAATACAAAAACTTCCTTTAAATACCAATATTTTAAATACTACTATTATGGCTAATAATATGCCTTTTATTGGGAGAGGTTAAAATTTTCCTTTATATTTGTTATAACCTTAATTATAAGTAGTAGTAATATTTATTTAAAAAATAATATAGAATTAGAACAATTATAGTAATTTATCAAAATATTATAAAGGTTTTTAGAATGAGAGGAAATTTTGAGTGACCCATTTTCAGATATAGATAATGAAGTAAATATAGATAAGTTTAAAAATCTATTTCATAAATATAAAAAAATTTCATTTATTATAATAACTTTTATTTTAGTAGTTTCAGCAGCTTTATATTATATAGATTATAATAAAAAAGCTAAAGATATTAGGTTGTCTGGATATCTAATTGAAATAATTTCTATAATAAATACTGATGATGAAAGAGCAATTAATGAATTGAAGAAATTATCAAAATTAGGACATAATGGACATGAAATACTATCAAATTTACTGCTATCAAAAATTTATCTAAAAAGGCAAGACTTTGAAGGAGCTATTAGCCATTTATCAAAAATAAAAATAAAGAGTAAAAAACTAGAACCTCTAAATAAACTTAAAAATTATTTTATTTCAGTAGCCTATTTAGGTTTGAACAATCAAAAAGAATTTCAAAAAAACATTAATGTAATGATCTCATACGGAGGTTATTGGGGGCTTTTGGGTCATGAGCTAAGAGGCCACTTTCTTTTTGAAAAAGGACAATTTGAAGAAGCAAGAAAAGATTTTAGTAAGATAATGAATGAACAGCTTTCAACACAGTCTTTAAGAGTTAGAGCTCAAGAAATGTTAAACAATATAAATTTCAATTATGAAGGTAATAGCTAATTTAATTTTATATCTACTAGTCGGAATTATTATTTCAGCTTGTGGGACAGGACAATATTTAGGATTTGAAAAAAAAAAGGTTCCTCTTAAAGGTAAAAGAGTTTCAATTTTAAAGGATGTTTCAGAACTTAAAAAAGATAATTTATCTAAAAGTTCAATAAAGTTGAGTATTCCATTGGAATTAAATGATTGGAAACAAAGTTATAATTCTCCTTCACATATAAGTTTAAATTATCTATCTAATAGTAACTTTAGTAAATTTAAACGTATCGTAAGAGGCAAAGGGGAGGGTTCTAGTGAAAAAATATTAGCGCAGCCTGTAATAAGTAATAATAAGTTATTTTTTCTAGATGCTTTAGGAAATGTTTATGCTTTTGATTTGGTTAAAAAAAAATTAGACTGGAAAAAAAATATTATTTTAAATAATGATAAAGGACATAATATAGGAGGCGGATTAGCTGTAGATGAGAATTTCTTATTTATAGGATCGCCGTATGCAGAAATTTTTTGTTTAGAATTGAATACTGGAAAAATAGTTTGGAAAAATAGTACAGTAACTCCAGTGAGAGCAACGCCTACTTTAGCAGATAATAAAGTAATTGTTCTTACACTCGATAATAGAACATTAGTATTTGAAAAAGAGAATGGCTCGGTAATTTGGGAACATCAAGGAATACAAAATACTACTTCTATAATAGGTGAGCCTAAAATAGCAGTTGATGGAAATCTAGTATTGGTACCCTATTCAAATGGCGATATATTTGCTTTAAATTTGATAAATGGGAGGGAGCTTTGGAAGCAAACCTCAGTTAATATAGAGAAGTCAGAAACCTCAAACTCTTTTTCTGATATTAATGCTAATCCAGTAATTTTAAAAAGTATAATAGTTATTGCCAGCACTAGTGGAAAAGTTTTTGCAATGAATAAAAAGAATGGAAACTTAGTATGGGAACAATATTTAAATACAACACAAACTCCGTTAGTTAATGGAAATAATATTTTTATCATACACAATAATAAAGAGTTACTAAATCTAGATCTTAAAAATGGAAAAATAAGATGGATTACGGAAATACCTAAAAATTTTTCAGATGAAAAAAATAACCTATGGTTAACTCCTATACTAATAAATAACAAATTAGTAACGGTAGGAGGCAATAAAAGACTTATAATTTTAGATCCATATACTGGTGAATTTGAAAAGGATATTGGATTACCAGGTATACCTACAACATCGCCAATAGTAGTAAAAAAGAAGGTTTTTCTTATGTTTAATAATTCGGAAATCTTTTACATTGACTAAATTTTTTCCTGAAATTGTTTTGGTAGGAAAACCTAACGTAGGAAAGTCTACATTGTTTAACACAGTAATTGGAAGAAGAGAGGCAATAGTAGGTGAAGAACATGGTCTTACAAGAGATTTTCAAGAAATAAAATTTAGCATTGATAGTAATAATTTTAAATTACTAGATACAGCAGGTATAGGGTTAAAGAACGAGAAACTTAATTTTATCTCATACAAGCATACTTTAGAGAAAATAGGTGCTGCAGATTTGATATTTTTTTTAATAGATGGAAGTAATGAAATCACAATAGAAGATTATAACTGCGCAAATTTTTTAAGAAAATATAAGAAGAAAGTAGTATTAATTATAAATAAAGTTGAGCTCAAACAATCAAAAAACTATGAAGGGATGGGATATGACCTAGGATATGGAAATCCTATAAGTATTACAGCAAAAAGTAAATCAGCAAGATTGATTGTTTATAATGTTATAAAAAGCTTTCTGAAACTATCAATTAATAATCAAAATAATTTCACCAATAAAGAAAAGGAAAGTGAAGTTGATAAAATCACTATATCTATTTCAGGCAAACCAAATACAGGAAAATCAACATTATTTAATAATATTTACGGAAGTAAAAGAGTAATAGTAAGCCCAGAAGCTGGAACTACTAGAGATTCTGTTAAAGAAGAAGTATTTTTTAAAAATTATATATTTGATCTAATTGATACTGCTGGTGTTAAAAAAAAAGCAAAGACTTTAAAAAGTCAGGTAGATAGGTCTTCTAATTACTTTTCAAGAAAAGAAATTCGTTATGCTAATGTTGTTATAATAGTTTTCGATGCAAATTTACCATTCACTAATGTAGAGCTTAGTTTAGCAAACTATATTATAAATGAGGGAAGAGCTGTACTTTTAGTATTTAATAAATGGGATTTGGTTAAAGAAAAATCAAAAGTGAAAAGGGAAATACTTTCTAAAATAAACTCTTATTTTTTTGATATAAAAGACGTTCCATCTGTATTTATATCTGCGATTAAAAAAAACTGTAAAAATATAATATTAGATCAGGTTAGATTAATATATTTAAAGTGGAAAAAAAAAATTAAAACCTCAGAGTTGAATCAATGGATGCATGCCGAATTTTTAGACCCTAAACTTAATCAAAAATCTTATATATCAACTAAATTTAGGTATATTAGCCAAACAAAGACGCGCCCTCCAACATTTTCCTTATATTGTAATACTAAGAAAAAACTAAACCTTTCTAAAATTAGATCATTTAAAAATAGACTAAGAAACAAGTTTGGGTTAGAGGGTATTCCTATAAGGATAAATTTAAAAGTTTCAAAGAATCCTTATAAAAGAATCTAGAATAGATTTTTTAATTATCGTTTAGCAATGAAAGCTGGGTTGTTAAATTTCCTGAATCTCTATCTACTAGCTCAGTTGGATACTCACCAGTAAAGCAATGGTCAGTATATTGAGGAGAATTATTATCTCTATTTTTATGCCCCATAGCATTATAAAGACCTTTAATAGATAAAAATTTTAGGGAATTTAAACCTAGTTTTTCTACCATTTTTTCAATAGACAAATTTGAAGCAATTAATTCATCTTTTCTTGGAGTATCTATACCATAATAGTCGGGGTATTTAATTGGAGGGCTAGATATTCTCATATGAATTTCTGATGCCTTAGCTTCTTTAATCATTTCTATAATTTTTATAGCAGTTGTTCCTCTTACTATAGAGTCATCTACTAATATTACTTTTTTTCCCTTAATTAAGTCTTTATTTGGATTATGTTTTAATTTTATGCCTAGCTTTCTTATTTTTTGGATAGGCTCAATAAAAGTTCTTCCTACATAATGGTTTCTTATAATTCCAAGTCCGAATGGTACTCCAGACTCTTCAGCGTAGCCTAAGGCAGCTGGAACACCAGAGTCAGGAACAGGTATTACGATATCTGCTTTTATAGAACTTTCTTTCGCAAGATATTTACCCATTTCCTTTCTGCATTCATAAACATTGACACCTCCCAAAACACTATCTGGTCTAGCAAAGTATATATATTCAAATATACAGGGCCTGATATTAATACTATTAAAAGGTCTATAAGACTTTATGCCTTCATTATCAATAACTACTATTTCCCCATTTAATACTTCTCTTTCAAACTTGGCTCCAATTATATCCAATGCACATGTTTCAGAAGCTATTATTTTAGCATCACCAAGTGATCCTAAAACTAGAGGCCTTATACCTAACGGATCCCTTATAGCAATTAGTTTTTTTTTTGTTAATAAACCAAAACTATATGCCCCTTTAATATCATATAAGGCATCAATGATTTTTTTAAGAATTGATTTTTCTTTACTTAATGCAATGAGATGTAAAAAAGTTTCTGTATCAGACGTAGATTGAAAAATTGAACCTTCTTTTACAAGTTTATTTCTTAAATCGATACCATTTGTTAAGTTTCCATTATGAGCTAATGCTATTCCTCCACCAATTAAGTCTGCAAATAATGGCTGTACATTTTTTAAAAGTGTCTTTCCAGTAGTAGAATATCTTACGTGTCCTAAAGCAGAGTCACCAGGAAGTTTATTAATCACTGATGTTTTTGTAAAATGATCACTTACTAGGCCTAGACTTAATTGTGTATTAAAATTTTTTCCGTCATAAGAAACTATTCCGGCACCTTCTTGACCTCTGTGTTGCAATGCATGAAGACCCAATGCAGTTAAAGTAGCTGCATCTTTATGCCCAAAAACTCCAAAAACTCCACACTTTTCTCTTAATTTATCAGGTAACATTTAATTATTTTTTTTACTCATTATTTTCAATATTAAATAGTTTATTCAAAGACTCATTATCATTTTTAGAATAGCCTTCTTTTTTTTTATATTTATTTTTATTTAGGTCAGGTTCACCATATTGTTCAGCTTTAAAATCATTAGTATTATCATTAAAGTTTTTAGGAATCTCAATTTCAAATATCTCTTTTAACTTATTGATTGTATTTAAAGGAACTATTTTTAACATTATATTAGAACCATATCTAATTAAATTCAGTGACTTTGAATCTATTAGCCATGAGGGATAATTATTTTTCCATATAGTTATTACAAGTAAAATATTAATAATACAAAGTAAAATCATTGCCTTTACAAAGCCAAATATAATTCCAAAGTTTTTATCAAAAATTTCCAAAGAGCTATTGTTTATTTTCTTAGTTATAATTTTAATTACTATACTAAAGCAACTATAAATGAAAAAAAATAATATTGATAGGGATATAATGTCAGAGATTAAACCCATTTCTATATATTTTTTAATAAATAAACTTATATTAGGATAAAAGAAAACTGATATATATGCTGAAAAGAAAATAGAAAAAATTGATAAGAATTCTTTTACAAAACCACGTAAATATCCACGAAGCATTGTTACCAATATTAATAGCATAACTAAAAAGTCAGCATTATTTAAATTATTTATAAAACTCAATTTACCTCTTCAACATTATCAATATATACTCTTTTCACTCTACTTCCAATTTTACTAGCTATTTCATATGATATTGTATCACAGTTTCTAGCAAATTTTTCTATAGAAACTGAGTTTCCAAATACCTCTACCCAGTCGCCAATTTGAAGTTTATCATAGCTTGAAATGTCTATTGTACATAGGTCCATAGATATATTGCCAATTATAGGAAACTTATAATTTTTATAGTAAACATTCCCTGAAAAAGATCTAGGTAAACCATCTGCATATCCTATACCCAAGGTAGCAACTAACGATTTTTTTTTTGATATATACTCGGCTCCATAACCCACATATTCTCCTCTATTGATTAATCTAATTTGAAGAATTTTTGCTTTAAGGGTTAAAACATTACCTAAACTCCTTTCTTTTAAATTTCCCAAATTTAAGCCATATATTAATCCTCCAGGTCTACATAGGTTAAAATGAAATTTTTTTCCTAACAAAATACCATTAGAGTTAGCAAGGCTGAACTTTAAATCTTTATGATTCTTAAATTTTTTTTTTATGTATAAAAATTTTCTTAACTGCAAATTGTTCATTTTTGATAGTTTGTTTTCTGAACAAGACAAGTGACTCATTATTAAAGATACATTTAGTTTTTGTTTTGCTAACTTTAAAATTTTCTCAGCATCATTCATATTAAATCCAAGTCGGTTCATTCCCGTGTCTATATGAATTGCACAGGGTGCTTTAAAGTTAATTTGATTAGAGATGCTTATAAGGTCATTTAACTGGTTGGTATTGTTAACGACTACATTTATTCCCTTTTTAATAAGAGATATTGTAGTTTTTTTATCGGTATTCCCATTTAATACATACACATTTAGATTTTTTTTAATTTTAATAGTTTCTAGACCTTCAGTAGCTGATGCTACAAAAAATGTCTTACATCCTTGATTAATTAAAGTAGTGCAAACTTTTTTAAACCCTAGTCCATATGCATTAGCTTTTATAGAAACACCTATTTCAGATTTATTAGCCTTAGTTCTTAAAAAATTATAATTTTTTATTATTTCCTGTAAGTTAATTAAAAGAATTGAACTAGCATTTTTATTGATAGTGTAATAGTTATTTTTTTGAAGGCTGTTGCTTTTCATCAGTATAGTTAGAAAACTTTGTTAATTTAGAGTCAAAGTAAAGTTGCAATGAACCAATTGGACCGTGCCTCTGTTTAGCAATTATAATATCTGCTAGGTTTTTACATTGTTCTAAATTTTCTTGCCACTTAATATATCTTTCTGTAAAAGCTACCGAGGTTTCTGTTCCAGAAGATTTAGGCTCTGCTCTTTCTTCGTAATACTCTTGTCTATAAATGAACATTACTACATCAGAGTCTTGCTCAATTGTTCCTGATTCTCTCAGATCAGATAATTGTGGCCTTTTGTCTTCTCTTTGTTCAACAGCTCTAGATAATTGAGATAATGCTAATATAGGAACATCGAGTTCTTTGGCTATAGACTTTAAGCCTTGGGTTATTTCAGAGATCTCTAAGACTCTATTTTCAAACTTTCTGGTTCCTCTCATTAATTGTAGATAATCAACAACAATTAAACTAATACCACCATCTAATTTTCTTTTTAATCTTCTAGCTCTGGTTCTAAGTATTGGAATGGTAATAGCTGGAGTATCATCAATAAAAAGACCACTATTAGAGACAGCCTTACTAATTTTATTTAAAGAAGCAAAGTCTTCCTTTGATAGTTTTCCTCTTCTAATTTTATCTGAAGATAGTTTAGACTGTTCTGCTAATATTCTATTAGCAAGTTGCTCAGCAGACATTTCTAATGAAAAAAAAGCAACATTTTGTATTTTATTATCTTTTTTCAAAGAGGAAACTTTGAAAGCTATATTTGTAGCTAGCGCAGTCTTTCCCATAGATGGTCTTCCAGCTAAAATTAAAAGATCTGATTTATGCAGTCCTCCTAATAAATTATCTAAGTCTAAAAACCCAGATGAAACACCTAAAGATTGCCCCTTATTTAAATGAGCATTTTTTGCACTTTCCATTGCGTAATCTACCGATTCTTTAAACGATATTAATTGATTGCTAGAGGCGTTTTTATTTTCTGTAAGTTCATATAACTTTGCCTCAGTTTCTTCTATGATATCTAGTGATTTTTTTTCATGTTCAAATCTAGCGGCTTCTAGCTCCAAGTTTTTAGAAAGTTTGATTAATTCTCTTTTATTATATAGCTCCTTTAAAAGATTAGCATAATCTTTCGTAATAGAATTTCCTAAAGTTCCATCGCATAATTTATTTAGAAATTCTTTCCCTCCTAGTTCTTTAAAAGCTTCATCTTCTGAAAAATAATGCTCTAAGGTTAAAGGGTTTGCTATTTGGTCTTTATTTACTAGCTCGCAAATACTTTGGAAGACTCTTCCGTATATTGGAACAAAAAAATGAAAGTCTGCTAATCCATTTTCTATTAGATCTAATGCAGAATTGTCAGATAATAGGCTTCCTAATAATACTTCTTCAGCTTCTTCATCGTGTGGTAGTATATTTATACTTTGTTCTTGTACTAACTGAATAGGATTTTTATAAATATTATCATTATTTGACATAATTTTAGTATTTATCACTTTTACTATAAAATAAACTTTATTTTTAAATTATTAAAATTTAAATATTAATAATGTTGTGGATAGATTGATATTCTTCTTAAAAAATAACTGTTTAAGTAATATGGATAACTTCAAATTTTAATCTCTAAATGAAATATAATAGGAAGTAAAATAAGTTATAAAAAATTAAAACAGAATCAACTTATTTTTCAGTTGTCTTTACATTAATAATAATATCATTGAAAACTTCAGGGTGCAAAGTTAATACTCCTGAATATTCTCCAATATTTTTTATTATCTGTTTAATAGTGAAGTCTTTAGCCTTTAAATTTAGTTCAAAGTTTTTATTTAGCTCATTTATTACGTCTCTTGAAGTAACAGAACCAAAAAGAGCGCCTTGTTCACTTGCTTCTCTATAAATCACTACAGAGCTAGGTACTTTGGTAATAATACCTTCTGCAACTTTTCTCTTTTCTAAATTTACCTTTTGCAATTGCTCTTTTTGCTTTTCAAAAACCTGCTTATTTTCTGCGGTAGCACGTATTGCCATTTTATTAGGAAGTAAAAAGTTTCTAGCATACCCTGGCTTGACTCTTACGGTTTGACCAATGTCTCCTAATTTATTTATTTTTTCTAATAATATTATTTCCATTATCTGTATTTCCCAACATGAGAAATTAGAGCCAAAGTTCTGGCTTTTTTTATTTCTTTAGATAGCTTTCTTTGTTTATCACTAGAAACAAAACTAATTCTACTAGGAATTATTTTTCCTTTCTCAGAGATATATTTTTCTAATAACCTTACGTTTTTATAGTCAATTTCTGGTGCTCCTTTAGCACTTAAAGGGCATGATTTTATTTTTTTTATAAAGAACTGCTTTTTTTTTACTGGTTTTCTATCTTTAGTTTTACTTCTAAACATTAATTAGCATCCTTTTCTTTAAGGTCAATTTCAGGCACAGCACGTTCTGAATTTTCTTTATCTATTTTTGTTTTCATAATAGGAGTAGGTTCAGTAGGAACTTTGTAAATTTTAGTAGTAAGAAACCTTATCACATCTTCATTAATTTTAAAGTTCCTTTCTAACTCAATAATAGCTTCAGGTTCACTATTATGCACTAGAAAGTAATAATAGCCTTTTTTATTATTACTGATTTTATAAGCAAGACTTCTAAGTCCCCAGTTTTCTTTATATTCAATTGAGGACTTTTTAAGCCTCAACAAATTTTCAAACTTTTCTTCAATAGGTTTTAAGTCTTCAGGCCTAATATCCTGTCTAACTACATATACTGTTTCATACAAATTCATAATTAATAAAAAAACTTTATAAAAATTGAAATATAATTAAAATAATTATTGATGCAAGTCTTATTTTTATTTAATTTTATTTGTTTGTGAGCAAATGATGAAAAAAGCTTTTATATTTCCTGGACAAGGTTCTCAGAAAGTAGGAATGGGAAAAGAAATTTATGATAATCATAAAGCTGCTAGGGAAGTTTTTGAAGAGGTTAATGATAGTTTATCAAAAAATTTATCTGATATTATTTTTAATGGTCCTCAAGAAACACTAACATTAACTGAAAATGCTCAACCATCAATCATGTGCGTTTCTATGGCCGTAATGAAAGTTTTAGAAGAAGAGTTTAAATTTAATACTAGAGACTATATCAGTTATTTTGCTGGCCACTCTCTTGGAGAATATACAGCTTTAGCTGCCTCTAATAGTATTGGTATTTCAGATGCCTCTAAAATACTTTTATTTAGGGGAAAAAGCATGCAGAAGTCTTCACCTAGTTGGGCAACTTGTATGGCGGCCTTTATGGGTGGAGATTTAAAAAAAATAGAAGGTATAATTAGTGAAACTTTAAGAAGTAAAGAAATTTGTGATGTAGCAAACTATAATACTGAAACTCAAATAGTTATTTCTGGAGACGATACAGCAATAAATAGGGCAATAGTTTTAGCAAACGAACAAAAAATCAGAACAGTAAAACTAGACGTGAGTGCACCTTTTCATAGTAATTACATGATGAATACAGCAAAAGCTTTACAAGAAGAATTTGCTAAACTTATATTTAAAGTACCAGAAATAAAAGTTCTAAGTAATTTTAAAGCACTCCCTTTCACAGATGCAAAAGATATAGAAGAAGGTTTAATAAAGCAGACTTATTCAACAGTAAGGTGGTATGAGACTATTAAATACATGCAAGACTTAAATACTAACTCTTTTTATGAAATTGGCTTTGGTTCTACATTATGTGGTATAATTAAAAGAATTGATAGAAGTTTACAATCAAATAGTGTTTGTAGTTCAAAAGAAATTGAAACGTTAGCAAAGGAAATTTTATGAATATTAATTTAAAGAAAAAGAATGTTTTGGTGACAGGGGGGGCAGGTGGTATAGGGTCTGAGATTGTTAAAAGTATACATTCTTTAGGGGCAAATATTTTAATTTCAGGTTCAAACGAACAAAAATTAGAAAATTTTTCTAATCAATTTAATCCACCACTGCTTAATTATTCTGCAGACCTTAGTAAAAAAAATGATATAGAAAAGTTAGCAGAAAGAACATTAGAGAAGTTTGATAATAAACTAGATATATTAATAAATAATGCAGGAATAACAAAAGATAATTTAACACTTAGAATGAAAGATTCAGAATGGGATGATGTTATAAATTTAAATCTTAACAGTACATTTTATCTGACAAAGTTTTTTTTGAAATACATGATTAAAAATCGCTATGGTAGAATTGTTAATATTTCTTCGGTAGTTGGATCTAGTGGTAATTTAGGCCAAGCAAATTATGCAGCTTCGAAATCAGGAATAGAGGGAATGAGTAGGTCTATGGCACTAGAGGTCGCTAGTAGAAATATTACTATTAATTGTGTAGCTCCAGGATTTATTGAAACGGAAATGACCAAAGATATACTATCTAAAAATGAAGAAATTTTAAAAAAAAATATTCCTATGGGTAGGGTAGGATTGCCATATGAAGTTGCAAGCTTAGTATCCTTTCTCGTAAGCGACGCAGCAGGCTATATAACTGGACAAACAATACATATTAATGGCGGGTTGTATATCTAATCTAATTTTTTTTCATAAAGTATTTGAAATATTTTTAAAATAGTATACTAATTTTAATTAATACTAATGAAAGGAAGTACATGAGTGATATTTCAGAAAGAGTTAAAAAAATTGTTATTGAGCATTTGGGTGTAGATGAAGACAAAGTAACAGAAGGAGCATCCTTCATTGATGACTTAGGAGCAGACAGTTTAGATACTGTAGAATTAGTTATGGCTTTTGAAGAAGAATTTAAATGTGAGATACCTGATGACATTGCAGAAAAAATAGTAACGGTAAAAGATGCAGTTAATTTTATAGAAGAAAAGCTTTAGAGGTTTTTTATGAATCGAGTAGTAGTGACGGGTATTGGGATGGTCACTCCCCTCGCATATAAGACAAATGACACATGGAAAAGGCTAATAGATGGAAAATCAGGGGTTAACAAGATTGAATCTTTTGATACGGATGATTTGAATGTAAAAATAGCTGGGCAAATACCATCACCTGATGAAGAATTTGGGTTTAATCCAGATAATCACTTAGAAAAAAAAGACCAAAGAAAAGTAGATGATTTTATAATTTATGCTATAGCAGCTGCGGATCAGGCTATAGAAGATTCTGGTTGGGAGGCTAAGAGTGAGGAAGATTATAATAAGGCAGGGGTTTTAGTTGGTTCTGGAATAGGGGGCCTTCAATCAATTGCAAAAGCGAATGAAACATTAAATGAAAAAGGTCCTAAAAGAATGAGTCCTTTTTTTATTCCTTCTTGTTTGATTAACTTAGCTTCAGGGCAAATTTCAATTAAACATGGATTTAAAGGTCCTAATCATTCAGTTGTCACTGCCTGCTCTACTGGAGCTCATGCTATAGGGGATGCTGCTAGACTAATCAAAGCTGGAGAAGCGGATATAATGTTAGCTGGAGGTGCAGAAGCAGCAGTTTCAAGACTTGGAATTGCAGGATTTGCAGCTGCAAGGGCATTATCTACTAATTTTAATGATACACCTGAAATAGCATCAAGGCCTTGGGACAAAGACAGAGATGGCTTTGTTATGGGAGAAGGAGCTGGAGTAATTGTTTTAGAAAGTTTTGAAAAAGCTAAACAAAGAGGGGCAAAGATTTATGCAGAAATAGTAGGTTATGGATTATCAGGAGATGCTTATCATATTACAGCACCAGCTGAAGATGGAAATGGAGGTTTCAGAGCAATGAAAAACGCTATTCATAACGGAAAAGTAGATATGGATAAGATACATTACATCAATGCCCATGGAACTTCTACTCCCTTAGGAGACGAAATAGAATTAGGAGCAGTGTCTAGACTATTTAAAAATTCTTTAGAATCAATCGCAATGAGCTCAACTAAATCATCTATAGGGCACCTTTTAGGTGCTGCAGGTGCGGTAGAAGCGATTTTTTCTATTTTATCTGTTTATCACAGTATTTTGCCACCTACCTTAAACTTAAGAAATCCTAGCGTTGACCCTTGTCCTTTAGATCTTGTGCCTTTAGAAGCTAAAGAAAAAAAGATAGAGTTTGCTTTATCTAATTCTTTTGGGTTTGGTGGTACAAATGCTTCTTTAATAGTGGGAAAAGTGTGAGGATTTTTTTTTTTTCTAACATTTTTTTTTTGTTTAATAATATTTTATTTTATTTTCTATTTAAGTAATATTAAAAATGATAAAATAATTTACATAGAAAAAGGAAAAACTTTAAAGGAAGTTGGTAATATATTAGAAGAAAATAATATAATAGTTTCTAAATATCCTTTTTATTTATATTTTAGAATAACTGGCAATCATAAAAGTATATATGCAGGAGAGTATTTATTTAAAAAAAATAATTCTTTTTTTAAAGTTATAAAAAGCTTAAATAAAAATAATTTAATTTATAGAAAAATAACAATTCCTGAATGTTATACATCACAGCAAATATTAGAGCTTTTTGATAAAAATCAATATATTTCAGGAAATATTTCTAATGATCTAGTTGAGGGAAGTGTATTTCCTGATACCTACTACTTTTTAAGAAGTGTAAATGCAGATATACTTTTAAAGAGAATGCAGGCTAAAATGAAAGAAAAGTTAGATAAGGTTTGGAATGAAAATAGTAAATATTTTAAATCTAAAGATGAATTGTTAATTATGGCATCTATGATTGAGGCAGAGGCAAAAAAAAGAGATGAAAAGTATTTTATTTCTAGCGTATTCCATAACAGATTAAGAAAAAATATGAGGTTGCAATCAGATCCTACTATTTTATATGCAAAAAATTTAAAAAAAAAAATAAATAAAAGTTTTAAAATTTACAAAAAAGATTTGCAGAAAGATAATCCGTGGAATACTTATACTAGGAAAGGTATGCCATTAACACCTATATGTAATCCAGGAATAGATGCAATTAAAGCCGCAGCTAATCCCTATATTACAAACTTTTTATACTTTGTAAGTGATGGAAAAGGTGGACACAGATTTAGTCAAACCCTAAAAGAACATAATGCTAATATAGAGTTATGGAAAAAAAAACAAAATGAAAAGAAATAAAATTAATCGATTAGGTATAATGCTAGTCATATCTTCTCCTTCTGGTGCAGGAAAAACTACTTTAGCTAGAAAGCTTTTAGAGCAGGATGATAATATTAAGCTATCAGTCTCCGTTACTACAAGGAAGCCTAGAAAGGAAGAAAAAAATAATAAAGATTATATTTTCGTAGATGAGAAAAAATTTCAGGAAATGGTAAAGAATAATGATCTTTTAGAATTTGCAAAGGTGTTTGGAAACAATTATGGAACCCCTAGAAATCTTGTAGAAAGCAGAATAAATAATGGCAAGGATGTTTTATTTGATATAGACTGGCAAGGCACTCAGGCATTGAGAGAAATGGAACCTAAACATTTAGTATCAGTTTTTATTCTTCCTCCAAGCACTAAGGAATTAGAAATAAGACTTAAAAGCAGAGGACAGGATTCTGATGAAGAAGTAAAAAGAAGAATGGCAGAAGCTAGTTCTGAAATAACGCATTGGGCTGAATATGATTATATAATAATAAATTATCAAATAGAAAAAACTTTAAAAAAACTAAAATCAATTTTGATAACTGAGAGGTTAAAAAGAGTAAGACAAATTGGTTTGATTGATTTTGTAAGGAAGTTACTAAACTAGTTTTCTGTGGACTAAATTTTTTGCCAAATTAGTATATTTCTCAACACTTAAGTTTTCTGCTCTACTTTGTTCATCAATTTCAAGTTTATTAAGTAAATCTTTAATGCCTTCAATATTAGACAAAGAGTTTTTTATTGTTTTTCTCCTCTTTTGAAAGGCAAATTTTGTTAGTACTTTTAATTCATTAAAAATATCAAGGCTAGTATTTTCTTTTGGTGTGAAACTTAGTAAACAGCTGTCAACATCTGGTTTAGGATAAAAAATATTTGATTTTAAATTAAATATTTTTTTTATATTACAGCAATATTGAGCAATAACTGATAACTTAGAATATTTTTTATTATGGGGACTTGCAGTTAATCTTTCTGCTACTTCTTTTTGAAACATAAAAGTAGCTTCAAAAATATTAGACTGAAAAGGTAAAATTTTTAGCAAAACCTGTGTAGAAATGTAATAGGGCAAATTAGAGATAAATTTGATTTTATTTTTTTTAAGAACCTCTATTTTTTCTAAATTAACTTTCATAAAATCATCAAATATTAAAGTAGAGGGAACTTTAGGATAATTTTTTGTTAATTCTATTAGCATTCCTCTAAATGATATATCTTTTTCAACTAATATTATAGATTTAGGTTTATTTTCTAATAGTGACTTAGTTAATCCTCCAGGGCCTGGTCCTATTTCTATTATACTAAAATTATTAATAGGTCCAATTGATTTGACGATTTTATTAAGAATATTTTTATCGAAAATAAAGTTTTGTCCTAAGCTTTTTTTTGGTTTAATATTATGTTCATTTAGAAATTCTTTTATTTTTTTTTTTTCTTTAATCAAAACTATAAGTTGTTTATTTCAATAAGAGCTTTGCGTTTTATTCTATTTAATAATGACTGAGCTGCAATATCTATTTTATTTTTCCTTATATTAGCCTCTACGGATTTTTTTAGTTGGGCATATGTATTATTAGTTATAGGAGTGCAAATCATTAATCCATGTACTCCGTCTTCTGTTGTGACTGCTTCACTTAATACACCTACAGGTAAGCCTTGCAAGGTATTTAAAAACTTCCTTTCAATATTTTTTGAGTCAACTTTTCCTAATTTACCACCATAGCCCTCTGGTATTTCATCTATGAGTTTCTCTAAATCATTACAACCTTTAATAGTACCCTTTAAACTTGACAAAAAATCTTTATAGTATTTCTCTTGATTGATATTTGTAGTGCTATCTAGTTTAAAAAGAATTTGACTTAAATCATAAATAGTCTGATCTTTTTCTATTTTTTGTGTTTTTCTCTTATCATTTAATAATAAAATAAAATAACCAGATGATGTTTTCACTGGTGAGCTAATCTCACCTATATTTAGGTTAGACACACTATTCTTAATTTCTTCATCTAACAAACTTTCTCTAGTCCAATTATTTGCCATATTTTCGTAGGCAACTATACTATCGGAAAATTGTTCCGCAAGAAGTAAAAAGTTTTTACTACTTATTTTTGAATAAATAGAATTTATTCTTTGTTCTGCTTCAATGTTATCTAGCGATATAAAGATTTCAGAAATATTATATTCTATTTCGCCTGATTTTTTTATTAATAAATCAAATGTTTCAGTAATTTGTTTTTCTGAAACACTAATATTTTTTATAATTACATTTAATACAAGTTTTTCCCAAAGTAGTTGGCTTCTAATCTGATTTATTATTGTTATTTCTGGAATATTTATTTTTTGGTAGTTTAAAAGTAGAGAATTTCTTTCAAGGCTAAGTCTTTTCTCTAACCTATTAATTTGATCAGTAACTTCCTGGTTAGTTACAAATATACCCAAGCGATTAGCTTCTTGAATTTTAAGAGCTTCGTTAATAAGACTATCTAAAACTCTAGGTTTGAGTCTTTCTCTAATTTTTGTTTCATCAGGTAATTTAGACAAATTTATTGCCATTTTTAATCTATTTTCTAGATCTATGTTAGTAATAATCTCATTATTTACTTTGGCTATAATTGTAAGCTCATAAGCTTTTACAAAAAATATTGTAAAAAAAAACAATAAGGAGAGTATTTGTGTTTTCATCATCTATTTAAAATAAATTTATATTAAAATTATAATTAGTTGTTGATGGAATATCAATATCATAGGATTTATCTCTTGTAATATTAATACTTATAATAGCGCAATCATTTTCAAAAACTAATCCAGCAGATGACTTAAAAGGGTTAGAAAACTTAGCTCCAGCTAAATCTCTATGTTGAGAGAAGTCTAATTTCCAGCTTTTAAAAAACTTTCTTTCCATTCCATATGAAATCTGTTCTGTATCTGGATTATTTCTACTAGCAAAGTTTTTTATTTGGATATAATTTACATTAACCACATTATCTCCTAGCACTAATTTAGTTTTTACCCTATTTCTATTCAAATCTAGATTTTCCGAAACCCTAAAGTCATAATAAAGCTGGTTTTCATTAGGTAAAGATACAGTATAATTTCCTACAAAATCAGAATTTTTTTCTGAAAAACCACTTATATAATCAAACTTGTCTTGTTTAGTGTCTAGATAAGACCTGCCTAAAACTAAATTATTAGATGACCCATCAATTCCGTTAAAATTTATACTAAATCCATAGTTTGCTCTTAGGCCAACTTCATTTCTATCATCTCCAGCATATTTATTTTTAATTAAAAAGTTTGAAGACATTAATTCTACTTCTAGGCTATCTTGGTTTTTTATCTTTTCATTATCATTATTATCAGCTGTATAAATAATTTTTGTGATCGGTTCAAATAAAATACTACTTTGTTCATTAAACTTTATCACAGGGTAGGAGGCAGTCATAGATATAGAAGGAAAAAATCTAAAATTATTTTCATAACTTTCTGTATTATATTTGGTGCTGTAATAATCCAGCGCTAAATCAAAACCATTTTTTAAAAGAATATTATTTATTAGGAAACTTTTTTCAGAGTTTTGAGAAAAGTAAGCTGCATTAACATTTGTATTATTTTTTTTTGAAACTGATCTAAGTTTTAGGTTTGAACTCCAGTTTCTAGTTCTTTTTTTATTATTTAGATTATTCCAAGAATAATTAATCACTGGTCTTATAAATGGAAGGTTGTCTTCCAGGTAATTATCAGATAAGGTCTGAAATTTAAAAAACTGAGTAGAAAAACTATTAAAAGGATTTTCTTTTTCTAAATATATATTTTGAGTAAGAAGTGCTTCACCATCAGTTAATTCATATCTAGATAAATAAGATTTATCGCTTGCTCTTTTAAAGTTTATACCTGTAAAAAAATTATTCCCTAGATGGTTTGCATAATTAAAATCTACGTGTCCTCTGTTTTCTTTTTTTGTTGGTTCATCTACTCTTACTTTGGTTCCTCTAGTTACTGAACTTTTAAATTGTAATTGTCCTGTTGCAAAGTTTTTTCTATAGTTTTTTTTTAATAAAATACCTTCTTTTTGAGTTAACTTAGTTTCTAGAGTTAAATCTGCTGTAGAAGAAAGGTCTAAAAATAAAGGTTGTTCGTAAGAAATACCAAAAACACTTGATTTAGATAGTGATGGAGCTAAGAGACCAGTTTTTCTTGTAACAGTTGGATCAGGATGATAAAAGAAAGGGAAGTATAGTAAAGGAAAATTAAGTACTTCTAAAAAAACGTCTTCATATAATATTACTTTACTCTTTTCTAAATGTGTTGCTTTTTTTGCGTTAAGCTTCCAAAAAGTACTCTTTTTATTATTTTCACAGTTTTTACATCTTGAATAAGAAATATTTTTATAAACTGTTTTATATTTTTTACTGTCTTTTTGAGCAGAACTTGCTACTAACCTTGACTCATCTGTCAATAGCAATCCTAGCTTATTAATAATACCCTCTTTTAGTTTTTTATCTAAAATTGCTTTTTCAGCAAATACAACATTTCCTTGTTCATCTAGTATTTTTATATTTCCCTCTAGTACTATTTGATTTTTTTTTATATCAAATTGCAATAAATCTGAGCGGGCTTTTATTTTACCACTTTGTATTTCTACATTGCCCTGAGCTTGAATTAATTCTTTTTTATCATCTTTAATTATTTTATCTGCATATAAATAAAAGCTTTGTTGTGCATGTGCAGATTGTGTAAATATTAAAATAATAAAAAAAATATACTTTATATAATAGTAACTAGGCATATTTATTTTTCATCAGCTTGTATTATAAAAAACAAAGCAAAAAAAATTGGAAGCAAGGAAGGTAAAAATGCAGATAATATTAAACCTATTTTACCAGATATAGCAAGAGCACTTATTAATTTTGTAAAATAGAATATAACGAAACCAATTATTATCATATAAAATAAACCAAGATTCAAAGATTTTTTAGAAATAGCATTTAGATTAAAGCTAACCCCTAAAATTGCCATACCTGCAAGTAATAAAGGAAAAAATATTAGTTTATAAAGATGTAATCTATGCTTATTAGTAGAAAAACCTGCCTTCTCAAACATTTTAATAAATGAGTATAAACTCCATAAAGAAACAGTTTCAGGATTAGAAAACCCTTCTCTTATTTGAGAGCTAGTAACAGTGGTTTTGATTTTAAATTTTTCTTTTTTAAAAACCTCTCCGTTATTACTAATAAATTTAGTGTTATTAAAATACCAGTGGGCTTTACTAAGGTTTGCTGAGTCTGCCTTAATTTTTTCTTTTACATAATTATCTTTATCAAATCTGAAAACTATCACATCTATTAAGTTCATGGACTTAGTATCTAGTTTTTTAGCAAAAATAACTTCACTGCCTTCATCATGGCCTTGTTTTAACCAAAATCCACTATTAGATACAAGTAAAGAGTTAATTGGCTTGCCAAGTTTTTCTAATTCTATTTTTTGTATTTTTTTTTGTGTTGCTGATATTAAAGGACTAAAAATAAATACAAAACAAACACCTACTAAAAAGGATGATATGAAAATAGGTATGCTTATCTTTATTAGAGATAACCCACTTGTTCTCATAATAAGTAGTTCTCTATTTTTATTAACTCTTATTGTCCATAACATGCCCCCGAATAAGAAAGCAAAGGGTAATATTTCCATTAGCATTTTAGGCAAATTTAAAGCACCTAGTTGAATCAAAAGTTTTACATTACTATCAGAATAGGCAGATAATTTTTTTGCATACTCTACTATATCTCCTACAAAAACTACAGAAGAAATAGATAAGGTAGTAATCATGCATGAAAACAAGAAACTAAAGAATATAAATTTAAAAAACTCTGAATTAATCGTCATACTACAAAATTTTTAAGGGTTTAAGGAATTTTTTTTCATACTTTATTAGTAAAATAGGAATAGTTATTAGTACTCCGAGTATTAAGTAAAAAACTAAACTATTAATAAGAGTAAAATTAACTGTATTAATTACAACTATAAAAATAGCTTGAGTTGATACTATAATAGCAGATGATAAACTAATACGCATTGTTGTATTGGATTGCTTTCCGTTACCATATAAAATAGTAAATGCTGCAGCTAAGCTCATAAATATAACTAAAAAAGGAGTAGAAATTCTTCTGTGGCCTTCTGCTAAAAACTCTTTTACAATTTTTTTATTGTAGTTCATGTGATTAGAAAATAATTCTTTCAATGATCTTTCTTCAACTTGTTTAAATCTGATATGTTTATTCTGTTTTTCAATATCAATTGCAAATTCATATTTATTAAAGTTCATTATGTTAGTTTGAAAACTATTTTTGTTATAGAGAAACCTTAAACCATCATATACTATAATATGAGGTTGGTCAGATAAATTAGATATTTTTCCTTCTTTAGCTATGATAGTGCTATCTAATTCTTTATTTCTTGTATCATGAATTAACAAATTACTTAGCTGTCCATCTTTGTAAACTTTATCTATATAAACAGTTATATTTGGATAGGGTGAATGAAACTCACCTTCTTGAAGAGAGGTTATAACAAAGTTATTTCTAAGGTCAGACTGAAAAGTCTTAAATTTCTTATAGTTTTTTGGACTAATTTGCGCTTCTATTAAAAGTACTAAAATAGCTACACATAAGCCAAAAAAAAATGCAGGAAGCATTAATGTAGTCTTAGAAATACCTGCTGACTCCATTGCAATAATTTCTGAGTCAGATCTAAGTTTATTATAAGAATAACAAATAGAAGCGAATGATATTAGAGGTAGCAATATTGCAAGTATTTTTGGAGCAATCAAACTTACAAACCAAAAATATAAAGGTAGAGAAAGTCCTTTATTAATAATAAGCTCAATATAATTTAATGATCTGGATAACCATACTATGCCAGTTAATACAAGTGATATAATAAAAAAAGG
>CACEBX010000011.1 GCA_902557845.1 Rhodospirillaceae bacterium
CTTAAACTAGTAGATGAAATTGTTGTAGTCTTAGATAAAACTAATGACAAGAGTAAAAGTATTTCAAAAAAATTTACAAAAAATATTTATGAAGGATCTTGGGATTTAGAAGGAGAAAGAAGAAATTTTGGCTTAAAAAAATGTACAAGTGATTGGATATTAGAAATTGACGCTGATGAACACGTTACCAAAGATTTACTCATAGAAATAAAAAAAGAAATAATTACTGCTAAACCAGGGTATTTTTTAATTCCTTTTGATAATTTTATAGGTAATAAAAGAGTAAGATATGGGTGGGGTGCTTCTTGGGGAGTATCTTATGCTCCTAGACTATCTTATAAGGGATATAAAAAGTGGAATAACAAACAAAGAATTCATCCGTCTTTAAACTTAAAGGGTAAAAAAGGTAAACTTAAAAATAGAATAAACCATTTCGTAGACGATGACATAAATGATATGCTAAAGAGATTACAAGTCTATAGTGATAAAAAAGCTTCTGATATCATAGCTAATAAACAAAAAATACCTTCTACCTTTATAATTATCAGAAAAGCACTTAGTCGTTTTTTCAAATGTTATGTTAGCAGAAAAGGATTTCGGGAAGGAAAGTGGGGATTTTTAATAGCTATTATGGCATCACTATTTATATTATTATCTTACTTTAAAGCGTCTTTAGAAAATAAAAAAAATTAGTCTTCGTCTTCTTGTTTGTTAACATTTTTAGACAATTTCCAGCTATCATCTTTTATAAGAGCCCACTCTGATAACATTACTGACTTTGGAGACCTAACATCTTTTAATTCATAGTGAACAATATCGTTGATTAGTTTAATATTAACTACTTCCCATTCAGTCGGATAAGCAAACCCTCTAAGGAATATATCACCAATATTGTATTTGGTTTCCATAATAATATCTAAACAAGTTATTGTAGACATGATATATTATATAAATTAAATTACAAGTTTTAGTAACTATGGATAAAATATTATTACCTAACTCTTTGACCTTCGGTGGAGGTGCTCTAAAAGAAATAACTAACATATTAAGTACTTTAGGAAAAAGAAAGCCTTTAATTATAACTGATAATACTATGGTTGAACTTGATATTATAAAACCATTAGAGGGTTATTTAAGCAAGTTTGAAGTAAGATATGAAATCTTTAAAGATACTATACCTGAGCCTACTTCAAATTCTATTTTGAGTGCGGTAGATATTATTAAAAGTGGTCAATTTGACTCAATTATTGCATTTGGTGGAGGAAGTCCTATAGACTCTGCAAAAGCAATAAGTGCTTTAGCAACATATGGTGGAAATATGTCTGATTATAAATTTCCTTACGTCTTTAATAAAAAAGCTATTCCAATTATAGCAATACCTACTACTGCAGGTACAGGATCTGAAGTTACAAAATTTACTATTATAACAGATGAAAAAACAGATGAAAAAATGCTATGTTTAGGAACAGGTTTTCTTCCAGCAGCGGCAATCATAGACTATGAACTATCTTTAACAGTTCCACCTAGGACTACTGCTGATACTGGAATTGATGCCCTTACTCACGCAATTGAATCCTATGTAAGTAAAAAAGCTAACTTTTTTAGTGATACTCAAGCAATAGCAGCTATGAAATTAATCTTTCCTAATTTAAGATTAGTTTTTGAGAATGGAAATGATAGAGACGCGAGAGAAAAAGTAATGATAGGTTCTACACTCGCAGGTATGGCATTTAGTAATGCTTCTGTGGCATTAGTGCACGGAATGAGTAGACCGATTGGAGCAAATTATCATGTACCGCATGGTTTATCTAATGCTATGTTATTACCTACTGTTACTCAGTTTTCAATTTCTGGTTCACCATTAAGATATGCAGAGTGCGCTAAAGTAATGGGGATAGCTTTGGAAAATGATAGCCAAGAAATTGCTAACCAAAAATTAATTAATGAACTTTACAGTCTTAATGAAGACTTAAATGTTCCTACTCCTTTAGAATATGGAATAGACAAAGAGGATTTTATTGGAAAATTAGATATTTTATCAAAACAGGCAATTGACTCTGGTTCACCAGCAAATAACCCTGTTATACCTTCTCATAATCAAATTAAAGAATTGTATCTTAAACTTTGGTCTTAGAATTTATTACACTTATTACCATGAATTAGTTTTAATTTTTCTAATTTTGGCTTAATTATGATCTCACAATAAGGTGCATTTGAATTTTTTTTAAAATAGTCAAAATGATACTCTTCTGCTTTAAAAAAAGTTTCTCCATATTGAACTTCTGTGACAATTTTATTAGCATAATTCTCTTGTATGCTATCAATAAATTTATCTACTAAATTTTTTTGCAATTTTGAAGAACAAAATATTGCAGACCTGTATTGAGTGCCAACATCATTTCCTTGTCGATTTAATTGTGTCGGGTCATGTGTGGAAAAAAAAATTTCTAAAATATCATTCAAACTGATAATTTTTTCATCAAAACTGCATTCTATTGCCTCAGCGTGTCCTGTATTACCAGAGCAAATCATATTGTATGTAGGATTAAGAGTTTTTCCTCCAATATAACCAGGAATAATCTTACTTATACCTTTTAATTGATTAAAGATTGCTTCTGTACACCAAAAACAACCTCCTGCTAAACAAATTGACTGCATAATAAATATAATTTAAGTTTCTTTATTTAAAATATTGATAGAGTTGAGATCTGTTTTGCTTTCCTTAGAAAGAAGAGAATTATTTACTAAGGTATTAAATAATATAATTAGTACAAATAAATATTTAAACATACTATAAATATAAAGTTGAATATGTTTTTGTAAAGAAAATATAACTTTTGATCACTGCATAAAAATAACATAATAACTTAAAAGTAAAATTACAAAAAAAACTTTGGAACCTAATAAAAAAATCATTAGCCTATTCTTTATTTGTTTAGCAACAAGTCTTTTTACTATAGATATGGGAATAATATCTCTTTCATTAGATGAAATAGAGAGTAATTTTTCTACAACTAGATCAGTTACAGTATGGGTAATAACTGTATTTTCTATTTCATCAGCAATAGGAATAATTAGTTTAGGGTTTTTGTCACAAATCTACGGAAGAAAATATATATATTTAGTAGGCATAATTGGCTTCTCAATATTCTCAGGTTTATGTGGTCTTTCAAATACTTTTGAGACTTTGTTATTTTTTAGGGGTTTTCAGGGTTTTTTTGGGTCTGGCCTAGTTGCTTTAAGTCAAGCACTAGTAGTTGATATTTTTTCTAAAAAAAATAGAAGTAAGGCTATTTCTGCTTGGACTTTTGGTCTATTAGCAGGACCAGTAATTGGACCATTATTGGGAGGTTTTATTATAGAAAGTTATAATTGGAGATTGCTATTTTTTATCAATGTTCCTTTAGGAATGTTTGCTTTTTTTGGCCTAATAATTTATTTAGAAGATAGTTTGAGTAAAAGCAAAGTTAATATTAACTTTTTGGGTTTTATATTTCTTAGTTTTGCAGCAGGATCTCTTCAAATTCTTTTAGATAGAGGAGAATTACAAGATTGGTTTGATTCAAAATATATTATTTTTTTATTTTTTTTCTCAATAATAAATCTAATTTTATTTATTTTAAACTCTATTTATTCAAAAAATTCATTATTTCCTAAAGATCTCTTTAAAGATAATTTTTATACTGGCGGATTAATCTTTGCTTTTTTATTTGGTTTTATTCTGATACCTCCATTTATTTTAATGCCCATATACCTTACACAAATTCAATCCTTCCCTATTTATTCTATAGGTATAATACTATGCATTTCTGGTTTAGGAGGTATGTTAGGAACTTTTTTTACAAGTAAGATAATATTTTATATTGGTAATGTAAAGACAATGTTATTAGGGCTATTTATATATATTATATCAAATGTAGAAGTTACATTTTGGACAGAAAGCGCCAGTATAGAGCAAATAACTGTAAATATGCTATACAGAGGCGTATCCATAAGTATTTATTATGTTGCCCTAGCAAATATTTCATACACTACGCTACCTGATAACTTAAGAACATACGGTGCCGGATTATTTCAGTTTTTTAGAACTTTAGGAACTGGAGTAGCAGTAGCAATATTTGTTGCTTTATTAAATAGATACCAATTATATTATTTTGAAGAATTTAGGAATTTTACCAGCTACTCTAACTTTAATATTATTAATGAACTAAATATGGAGGATTTCTCTGAAAGAAAACTTCATGATTTATATATGCAAATACTAAAACAAGCAAAAGTTAAGTCATTCAATACTGACTTTTTCTTTTTATCATTAGCACCTATTTTATTTTTACCGTTTTTTTATTTTTTCAAGAAAACTAGCTATAAACTTTAAAGGATGCAAGCAGCTTAGGAACAATTGTTAAAGTAGCAAAAAGTGCAATAAACATTGCTAAACTTGTTAATAGACCAAAGTATATACTTGGAATAAAGTTAGAAAAAACAAGAATTGAAAAACCCATAATAATTGTAAGAGTAGTATAGTATAAGGCATAACCTATACTTGTATGAGTTTTGAACATTGCCATTTCGTAATTGTTATTTTTTTTAAACTCCATTTTATGCCTGAAAATATAGTGAATTGTATTATCAACTGCAATCCCCATACTAATAGCAGCAATAGTAATTGTCATCATATCTAATGGAATTGAAAAAACTCCCATTATTCCAAGCACAGATCCAATGGACAAAAGGTTGGGTAACAGAGCTATAATTGAAACTTTCAAAGACTTAAATAAAATTAAAAACATTGAAAATAAAACTAAAACTACTAATCCCAATGTTAAAATTTGTGAACTAAACAAACTTTGGAGCATATTATTATATAAAATAAGAATATTTGATAATTTTATATTGCTTGGTTCAACTTGAAGAACATCTGGAGCTTCCTTTTTTATTTTATTTATAAGTTCATTTCTTCTAAGTTTTGGATCAGAATCCTTTACTCTTAAAGTTATTCGAGCTTGATTGTTTTCTGTTGAAATATAAGGATCTACAATAACCTCTTTATATACTTGAGGTAATTTTTCATAAAGAAGCCCTAATTGGACACTATCCAATGAACTCCCGCTATTAATAGACCTTCCTATTTTTAATATTGTAGCAAATGATAAAACTTTACCTGTTTCATCAAGAGAATTTAGATAATCATGGAGTTTTTCTATTTGTGTCATTTTATAATCAGTAAACCAATACTTTGGCTCATTACTTTCTTCTTCCATTTCCATGAATAAATCATCAAAGTCATCAAAACCATCACCTATATCATTCTCTTCCTTAACCGTATTAGGACTTTCAAAGTCTAAAGTTACATCTAAAATTGTTGTACCTCCAAGCTTTTCATCTATAACTATCATTCCCTTACTAATCTCAGTATCAGCTTTAAAATAATCAATGAAACTATTCTCTACTTTTAGTTTTGTTACTCCTACTAAGCTAAAAATCAATATAACCAAAGCTGATAACAATGATAAAGTTCCATATTTTTTAGAAAATTTTGCAACCAACTCTGGAAAATTAAACTTATTCTCAAAATTTAAATTAGGTTTAAGCTTGCTTAACTCTATTAATAAAATTGGGAAAATTAAAAAAGTCACTAATATTGAAATACTCACACCCAAACTCATCATCCAACCAAAGTTAATAACAGGTAATAAATCTGATAATATTAATGAGCTAAAACCTGCTATAGTAGTAATTACTGTAAAAAAACATGGTTTAATCATCTGCAATACCGTTTCTAAAAGTAGTTTATCTTGTGAAATATTTTTCTTATTTATAATTAATTCTCTATATCTAACTATTAGATGTATTGTTATTGCCATAGTTAAAATAAGTTGTAATGAAATAAAATTTGAAGAAATTACAGTTACTTCCCAATCAAAAATACTAAATAAACCTGAGGTAATAGCTACCGAAAAAAAACAGGTTATAATTGGAAGAATAACCCATCTAATTTGTCTAAAAATTATAAATAGAATAATTACAAGAAATATTAAAATAGAAATTCCAAAAACTTTTAAATCATTTTTTACAAAACTAACAACATCGTTAGCTATCATTGGTATTCCTCCTAAATAAATTTCTCCTGAACTTTTGTATTTATTCAAAATGTTGCGAGTATCCTTTATTAAGGAGGTTTGAATATTTCTTTCTGAATCTCTTAAATTTATTAAATCTGCTGATAGCTTGTCATAAATATTAATCTCCTCCTCTGTAATAGACTTACTTATTATTTTTTGTTTGAGTGATTTTAATTTCTCTCTAACATGATACAATTTTAAGTTCTCATTTAGATTAACTAATATGGCAGTTGTTCTAAAATCAGGACTAACCAAGTTATTTTTATATAGAGGGCTATTTAAAAACTCTCTTTTAGCATCAAGAAAATCTACTGTATTATCTTCTAATAAAGGGACTCCTTCTAAAATATCTCCTAAAGATTTACCAGAACTCTCAAGCAAAGGAACATTCAATATTGAGTTAACAGACTCAACTTTTTCTAAACTCAATAAATCATTTGTAATATTTCTTATAGTTTTCCTAGATTGTTCTGAAAGCAATTTATCATTAGGAGAAAATGCAATTACAAGAAAATCTGGTGTCTTATATCTTTTTGATAAAAGTTGGTGATAAGCTAAGTCCTTATCATTTTCTAAAATCAAAGTATCAGAAGAAGCATCGATTTTTAAGGAGAATGCTTTATATCCAAGGAAAACTGTTATAAATAAGATAAAAATTAGAAAAACTCTTGAGTATTTAAAAATAAAGTTTCTATAAATTTTTTCAAGCATCTCAAATACTGTTAAGTTGTTTTAATATCCTCAACATACTCCATATTTTTATTAAGGTTTTTTTCAAATTCTCTTAACCTTTTCCAAACAGAAATAAGTTCAACAATGGTGGCCCAGCTTTTAACTAAATACTGCAATGATCCTTCTACCCTTCCAAAAGCTCTGGTAATTTGCTGTACAAACCCTAAAGTTATAGCTCCTGTTACTATAGTTGGAGCAAGTGCTAAATATGGAACTATTACCATTCCCTGAAAATATGACCATTTAGCTGTATTAAAATATAAATAGTGAAAATATGATTTAAAGTGAATACCTCTTACTCTGCTATATAATTGACCTATTTTCGGAGGAGCAGCTCTGATAGGGTCATCTTCTCCTAAAACTAATTCCTTACGGTATCCTGCTTCCTCTTTTTGAATATCATACTCAATTCCTGGTAATTTGATACCCACAGCTGCTAATAAGGCCGTACCTCCAAGTGCTGAAATAATAGCTACCCAAACTAAAGCATGATCGATTTCTCCTATCCAAGGCAAGCTACTAACTTGTTTAGATAGGCCCCACAAAATAGGCAAGAAAGCTGCTAAAGTCATTAAACTGTCTAACAACCCAACTCCTAACCCTTCCATAATTCTGGCAAATTTTAGAGTATCTTCTTGTACTCTTTGAGAAGCCCCTTCAGTCATCCTAGCATTTTGCCATTGTTCATGATAATAGTCGGCCATTGATGTTCTCCACCTAAAAACCCAGTGACTAACAAAAAACCCTGTAAAAACAGCAATTACTACCCAACCTCCTGCTACCTTTGCAAATGTAAACAGGTATGATATAAACTCTTTTTCTGTTACGGAACCAGGTTCGGTTAAAGCTTTTTGCAAAGTATCATAAAACTCTCCAAACCACTCATTTATTTTAACATCTAATTGTACTTGATACCAAGTAGAAACTAGTATTAGTAAAGAGCCGCCAATACTCCACATAAACCATTTTCTATCTAAAAAGAATTTAAACATAAGATTATTATTAGAAAAAAAGTATAATTAGCAACTTATTTAATCTTTATTTATAAAATTACTATAAGTACTAAGAGCTCTTTTCCTTGACTCAGAGTAATTAATAATAGGGTAAGGGTAATTCTCACCTAATACTACTCCATAATTTTTTAAAACACTGCTATCATGTTCAAATGGAGAAAATACTAATTTAGTCGGAAGTTTATTCAATTCCGGTAAATACTTTTTTATATAATTAGCATTTTCGTCAAATTTTTGAGATTGGGTTATAGGATTAAAAATTCTAAAAAAAGGAGTAGCATCTGTTCCTGTGCCAGCAACCCATTGCCAGCTTGCACTATTACTAGCCATATCTGCGTCAAGAAGACAATCCCAAAACCAATTTTTACCATACTTCCAATGTTGAAGAAGATTTTTTACTAGGAATGATGATGTAATCATCCTTACTCTATTGTGCATATAACCAGTTTCCCATAGCTCTCTCATGCCCGCATCTACAATAGGATATCCTGTCAATCCTTTTTCCCATTTTTTTAATAATGCGTCATTTTCTAACCAGGGAAAATTATCAAAATTATCTTTTAAATTTTTTTCTTTTAAATTTGGAAAGTTATATAATAAATGATAAGAAAATTCTCTCCACCCTATTTCACTTAAAAATATTTTTTTATTTTCACCCTGCATTCTGCTATTTGCAGTATGCCAAATTTCAAAAGGAGAAATTTCACCCCAATGCAAGTAAGGAGAAAGCCTTGAAACATTTTCTTTTCCAGGAAAATTTCGTCCTATTGAATAATTTTTTGAACCATTTTTTAAAAATGTATCAAAGTTTGTATTCGCTCCATTCTCTCCTACTTGCCAATATTTCTCAAATTTAGTGCTCCAATGATTTTTTATTGAAGAATAATTAAAACTGAACTCTTTAATATTAGAATTAATCTTTTTAAAAAATATTTTTTCAGGCTTTTTTAATGGTTTCCTTGGAGATGAAGATTCTAAACAGCCTGATCTATAAAAAGGTGTAAAAACTTTATAGGGATTTCCTGATTTATTTTTTATAGTCCATGGCTCCCAAAGTAGATTTGCATTGAAAGATTTAGCATTTATATTATTCGCTAATAATTTATTTTTAAGTTTAGTGTCCTTTGTAATTCTATCTTTCTCATAACATCTGTTCCAGAAAACTGAATTTATTTTTAAATCCTCACATAACTTTGGTATTATTTTAAGACTATCTCCCTTAACAACTTTTAAGGTTTTATTCATGTTAATATTTAGACTTTTTAAAGAATTTTCTAACCACCAAATACTAGCTTTTCCTAAGAATTTATTTTCATAAATATCTTCATCTATAATAAATAAAGGATACACATGGTGAAAAGATTTAGCTGCGTCAATAGCTGGATTATCATACAATCTTAAATCTTTTCTAAACCAAACTAGACATTTATTTTCCATATTTTTTTATACGAAAAAAAATAAAAACAGTTTATGCATTAATAGCTATTTTAAAAGACTCTAAACTATTTATTAATTTGATATATCTATGTATATTGACAAGATCCTCATTTACGCACTTTAGCTTGTCAGACATATACAATGAGTGTCCTAACATAAAATCAACTCCTGATATTTTTTCTCCTATCAAAAATTTATTTTTAGAAAGTATTTCATTGACTGGAGTTATTGACTTAGTTAGTAAATTTTTAGCTTGTCTTAAAACTTCGGTATCTCTTCTTTCTGGAGGCAAAATCAAAGTATGAACCACGATAGTATTCATAGGAGGCATTACCATTCCTTCGCAATAATGATACCATTGTAAGTAACTTGGAAACAAATTACTTGCTACTTTTGGTTTAAGTTCTGTGTTATCATATTTTTCAATTATGTAATCAATAATAGCTCCTGACTCAAAAAGAGTTATATCACCATCCTCTAAAACTGGAACTCTGCCTAACGGATGTCTTTTTCTATGCTCATCAGATTTTAATTCTGAAGGATGAAATTTTATTTTATTTAAAGTATATGAAAGTTTTAATTCTTCCAGAAGCCATAAAACTCTTTGTGCTCTAGAGTTTGAACAAAAATGTAATTTTAACATATATTTTTATAACATAAAATTTTTGATAAAACACTAAATTACTTTTTAGTCCTAGGATTAATATAGCCTGATAAACCCCTTACATTTTCATCAAATTTAATAGTTCTATGAATAGGTGGGAATGCTCTTTGTCTGCAATTTTCTCTTTCACACGTTCTGCACGATAAACCTGTTGGAATTGGTTTTTTAAAATCTAATCCATCAGAATAAATACATCTATCTGCATATTTAATATCAAAACCCATTCCAATAGAAAAAAAAGTTTCAGGAGATCTATAATCACCTATTCTTTTACTTACAGTTCTTGCTAAACAAATAAAAGTAGAACCATCCATCATTTTAGAAAGTTGGATTTTAATTTTCCCTGGATTTAAAAACGCGGTATAAATATTCCAACGAGGACATGCTACTGAGTACCTAGGTATTTTTAAACCTGAAATTGAAAATCTTTTTGAAACATTACCAGCAATGTCAACTCGCATAAAATGAAAAGGTATGCCTTTCTTATTATCTTTTTGAAGTGTTGTTAGTCTATGACAAACTTGCTCAAAAGAAGTATCAAACCTATTACACAAAATATCTATATCATACCTAGACTTTTCTGCTATCTCCCAAAACAAATCGTAAGGCATAAGAAGCGCTGACGCGAAGTAGTTTGCTAAAACTGTTCTACCCAAAGCCAAACTATTATTACTTGATACTCCATTTAGTTCTAACTGTCTGTCTATTGCATTACTTCCTAATAGCAAACCAATTTGTTGCGCTATCATAAACTCCTTACTTTCCCTCGACAAAGTATTAGAAATTTTCAATAACTTTTTATCTTTGTAGTATCTCTTTGAAAAACTTTCTTTAAAACCTTCTTCAGCGAACTCAACACTTATAGCAAATCTATCCTTGAGGTATAAAATCATGCTTTTTAACCTATGTCCTAACGTCATATCTATTGCCTCTGATGCTTTAGTTGCTATCTCTTCTAGCTCTATAAAAAAATTATTATTAATTTGCAATATGTCTGATATCAAATCTGCTGATGATAAATCAGAACCTTTAGTATCAGATATATCTTGTTTTACAGAAATCATCTGGTCAGATAACAAAGCCAAGTCTTGTTTATTTTGCAAGTATTTGTTGTATAAAGACCTTACTGCTTCTCCTAGTACAGGAGAATTCAGTGAAAACTCTTTAATATCAATGTTTTTTAAGTCATATTCCTCAAATACATTATCACTAAAAATATCCAATAAATCAGAGTTTAATTGCTTATTATAGTCATTAGTAAGGTCAGATAATTCAATATTAAATAATTTAGCTACTTTTATTAAAAGAGGTACAGTGATATCCCTTCTATTATTTTCTATTAAATTTATATATGCTATAGAAATACCTAATTCTAAGGACAACTGCTTCTGAGTTATTCCTTTCTCTCTTCTTAATCGCCTTATAACGATCCCTATATTTGCTAATATTTCTCTGTTAATTTCTAACATAATTTTACACAATTTACATATTAACAAAAGTTTACAAATAATTTCAACAAAAAAAAATCAACTTTTGCAAACATTTTACTTGATTTTTGTAAAATAGTTTACTATTATACAAATATGAGTTTAGTAGACTATCATTTACTCCTCCCTAGTAACGGTATTACAGTTTACTAAACTCTTTTTCTCAGTTATCATTTACATGTGAATAATAAATTAGAAATTAAAGCTAATAACGTAGGTAATTTTCTCGTACGAGTTTTTCATTATTTAGCACTATTTGCTATAGGTTCTGCCATAGTGTGGTCAGCATTTTTTGCTTTCTTAGAAATGGCAAAAAAAACTTCAGCAAGTATAGAAGATATTCTTTTACTTTTTATTTATTTAGAGCTAGGAGCGGTTGTTGGAATATATTTTAAAACTAATCATATGCCAGTAAGGTTTTTAATTTATGTTGCTATAACGGCATTAACTAGAATGTTACTAGAGTATCTAAATAATTGGCATAATGCCGCATCTAATAGTAATTTTCATTATGATATTTTAATCATATGTGGAGGAATAGTATTGCTATCAATAAGTATTATAGTATTAAGATATTCCTCATTTAATTATCCTTCAGATAAAAAATAACAACATATTTGTTCTTATTTTGTTCTTGTTTTTTATAAGATATTCTATATTGTTTTAAGTATGGATAATTCTGACTTATATAAAGTTTGGTATGTGATAATGAGAGCCTTAGAATATGGTCCCCTTAAAAAAGATATTATGCATTTGGACCAAATATTAGAAAAAGATATTGCCCATCATCACATAAAGTATAAAGATAATAAATTTTATATAAAGATTACAAAAAGAATATGACTTTTATTCTTTCTCTTTAAACTGCTTGTTCAAAGAATCAAAAATTTCTTCCAGTCTACCTTCTTCTGTACAATTAGCCTCCAATACTAATTTTTTTTTCACCTTTACTGGAATACTGCTATAATGAAATCCTTCATATTTTTTATTGGCCTGTAACTGTACCTTACTTGACCTTTTTAAATACATTGTAGTTTTTTTATTTTCAAAAAATGCATATTTTTCCTCGGGGTAAGTTGATACCATAAATGCTGTATCTATAAGCTCACAATTATTTTTTAATGTAATATCAACCTTAATAACTTGATTATTATATTCTTGTTGCTCTACTAGGTATTTAATTAAAAGAATAAAAACAAGGCAAAAAATTGGTATAAATAAAAGCTTTAAAAATCTCATTCTTAAACCTTATCAAAAAACTATATCAATCTAAAACAATATCTTAGGTGCGTAAATAATTATAAGTGTTTTAGCTTTTAAATATTAATAATCTAAATTTGTATTATTTTAGTATTAAATTTATAAATTTTATAAATTACAAAATAAAAGATAAACCAACTAAAATTATAAGAATACTAAAAATTTTTTTCATATTTATTTGTTCATTAAAAAAAATATATCCAAAGAATAAGGCTAGCAAAATACCTACTGATCTTTTGAAAACTTCCAAAATAGGAACTAAATTAACTTTTAAAGCTTCAAATTGAACTATAGTTGCAAAAAAACTAACTGTAATTAAAAGCAAAAGTAAATAAAGCTTTCTTCCCTTATTATAAACTATAAAGTTTTGATAGGCTGGAATTTTGATGAATAATAATAACATTAAAATTCCTAATAAAGATTGCAAGAATCCATGAAAGAATACATCAATATATAATAAGCTTTTTTTATCTAAAACTGGAATTAAACTCCAAATAAGAGTAACTAATATAAGCTTTTGAGCTCCTTTATTTTTAATTAAACTAAAGGGACTGACTAATAAATCTTTAATTTGCAAAGATTTACTAAAAAGCACAAATGAGCCAAAAAAAATTATAAATATTCCAAAGTACTGATGCAGTGTTAAATTTTCATCTAATATAATTTTAGAAAATAGAAGAGAAAATAAAGGTGAATAACTTAATAGAGGAATACATAGGCTTATTTCTTCATTCTTCAATGCATTCAAAAAAAGATATAATGAAATTATATTTAAAAATGAAATGATAAATAAAAGAACAAAATAATAAAAACCAGTAATAGCTAAACTAGAATAATAAAGACTAAAAAGAAATATTATTAACTGAGATATTAAAATAATGTAAACTATCTGAGTAGTGGTCATGAAATTCAGACAAAGCTTCCTGATAAGGTCAAAAAAGCCCCATAAAAAACCCGATATTAGTAAAATAAAAAAGGATGTCATTTCAAAAAAACAAAATTATTACAAATATCAAAATTAATATAATGAACATAGGGTATATTAAATATAGAAAACAACCTTTAAACATAATCAAATATATTTGGTTCATCTTTAATATAATTTACCCAATCATACTTAGGTGGATCTTTGTAAGTAATATTATGTAAAAAACTTTTAGCTTTTTTATTTAATTCTAAAGATTCTGTTTCTCCAAGCAATGTAGCTAAGTTATAAGTCCATGCTCTTAAAGTAACCCAAGGATTATAACCCCCTCCTCCCATAAGGATAATTTTTTGAGATAGGTTTTTCATAATTTTTATCAAATAGCTCATGGAATTATTACTTAACTCCATTTTTGACATTTTATCATATTTTAAACAGTCTGCACCCATTTGCATAAGCACTACTTCTGGATTAAATTTTTTTATAATTTTAAAAATTAGTTCGTCGATAATTTTTTTAAAGTTATAATCGTTGAAACCTTCAGGTACAGGAAAATTGTATGTATTATTTACTTCATCATAAAGATAATCTCCTGTCCTCGGCCATAAATTTTCTTGATGAATGGAAATAGTACAAACTTCTTGGTTATTTTTAAAATAATCTATAATACCATCTCCATAATGTGCATCCATATCAAAATAAAGAATTTTTTTATAACCTTTAGATTGTAAAACTAATATAGCAATAGCAATATCATTTAAATAACAAAACCCATCTGCCCTATTTTGTTTTGCATGATGAGCTCCAGAACCTGGACTAAAAACATAATCATATTTAGTTTTTATCAAATCAGTTGCCAATACAAGTGCTCCAGCTGATGTAGCATGCCTTGAAAACATCTGTTTAAAAATTGGATTACTAAATGTCCCTAGGTTATATTTTTTTGAGTTATCTTTAGATATGTATTGAGTTTTTTCTGTTTGATATAAAATTTCTAAATAATCAAATGAATGGAATAATTGTAAGGTTTTTAAATTTGCTTTCTTATTTTCTATAAAGTTTATGTTTTTTCTTAAATTCAATAACTTTGTAAAATCATAAACATTAGAAACTCTTTTTGGAAATACTGGGTGATTATTTCCAAAATCAGAGTTTCTAAAAATATCGTTATATAAAAAAGCTATAGACATTATTTATTGTTAATATATTGACTTTTATATAAAAAATAAATAAATTAACAATTGCGCTGATTTGAGCTCCAGCTTGCGAGCGCTTTATAAATACTGCTAAAGAGGTATATCGTCACTACAGCAATATTTTATTTTTCTGGAGCTACTTTTAACTTAGTAGAAAAGGATATAAAATGACAAATTTAAATTTTAAAAATGAAGAAACCCACGCAATTCATGCTGGTTGGAGAGCAGATGCTAGCACAAATTCTGTTGCAGTTCCTATTTATCAAACTACTTCTTATCAGTTTAATGATGCAAATCATGCAGAAAACCTTTTTGCATTAAAAGAACTCGGAAATATTTATACTAGGATAATGAACCCTACCTGTGATGTTTTAGAAAAAAGAATTTCAGCTTTTGAGGGAGGCGTTGCTGGACTAGCTGTATCTTCTGGACAAGCTGCTACTGCACTGGCTATACAGAATGTTGCTAGAAATGGCGATAATATTATAAGTTCTACTGATATATACGGTGGAACGTGGAATTTATTTGCAAATACGCTAAAAGATCAGGGAGTAGAAGTGAGATTTGTTGATCCTTCTAATCCTGAAAATTTTAGAAATGCTTCAGATAAAAAAACTAGAGCCTATTTCGGAGAAACTTTACCAAACCCTAAACTTGATATTTTCCCTATTGAAGAAATTTCTACTATTGGCAGGGAAATTGGAATTCCATTGATACTTGATAATACTGCTGCTCCTTACATCTGCAAACCTTTCTCTCATGGAGCTTCAATAGTTATTCATTCCACTACAAAATTTATTGGGGGACAAGGTAGTGCTATCGGAGGAGTTATAATAGATGGAGGGAATTTTCAATGGGAAAGTTTTACAGAACAACAACCAGCGCTTAATACACCTGATCCTAGCTATCATGGTGCTATTTGGTCTGAAACTGCTAAACCGTTGGGACCTATTGCTTACATACTTAAAGCTAGAACTACCCTTCTGAGAGATTTAGGTTATGCAATGAGTCCTTTTAATGCATTTCAATTTATACAAGGACTAGAAACTTTATCATTAAGAATTGAAAAACAATCAAAAAATGCTAAAAAAGTTACTTCTTTTTTGGATAGTCATGATAAAGTCTCCAAAGTTATTTATCCTACTTTAAAAAATGACTCTAAAGCAAGAGACAAATACTTTACTAGAAACCTTTTTGGAAATTTAGTTGGATTCCACCTTAAAGATGGTTACGAAGCATGTAAAAAGTTTATAAATAATTTACAGCTATTTTATCATGTAGCAAATATAGGAGATGTCAGAAGCTTAGCTATTCATCCTTCTTCAACAACTCACTCTCAATTGTCCCTAGAAGACCAAGAAAAAGCAGGAGTTTTCAAAGATTATATAAGGCTTTCTGTAGGAATAGAACATGAAGATGATATTATCTTAGACATTAAAAACGCCCTTGAAAAAATATAAAATAAAAAAAGTAATTAGAAGAGAAGATTTAATCTTCTAATTACTTTTTTGGCATACTCTTTGCTTATTCTCAGTATTACGGAGGGAAATATGTTTAACATAGAAAAAACTTTATTACTTGCAAGAGCAGCCTTTATGCATGGCTATATTATTGAAGCTAAAACACTGTATAAAAAATTGTTAAAACTACAACCAAATCACTCTATTGCAAAAAAAGAATTTTTATTAATAAACTCATTATAATTTATGGAAAATACTTTTAGTATTTTAATAGATTTAATATTATTTGGCTTATTTTTTTATATATACAGAATAAATAAAACTTATCTTTCAGTTTACGTTCTTATAATACTATTGTTGATTTTTCTTCTGCCAGATATTATTATACCTAACATATTGTGGCAATATTTTCTAAAATAATAAATAACAGTTTTAATATTAAGACTTTAACAGTTTTAATCTTTATGTGTATATTTACGTTTCCAATATTCTCTGATACTAACTTAGATAAAGCTAGAAATCTATTTCTAGAAGGTAAGTATGAAAATGCTATAGAAGAAACTTCAAAGTACAAAACTGCAGAAGCTAGAATTCTTGAATCTAGAATCTTATCTATTTATACTCATTTCTATCTCGAAGAAAAAGCTGCAGAACAAAATTTTCTAAAATCTTATGATATTGCTAAGCAAGCTATTGAAATCGAACCTAAAAATGATGAAGCTTATGTTGAAGCAGCTCATTCATTAGGAAGGTATGGCCAGAAAATTGGAATAATGTCTGCTATCACTAAAGGGATTGCAGATAGAGTAAAAAGATATTTAAATAAGGCATTAGAAATAAACCCTAATAATATTTTAGCCAACCTGTCCAAAGGAATCTGGCATGCTGAAATAGTTAATCAGGCAGGAAAGGGAGTGGCTAAAGTAGTTTATGGAGCAAAAGTCACTAGTGCAATAGAACATTTTGAAATTGTTAAAAAGCAAAAAAACTCTAGTGAAATCGGTATTTTATATGAATTAGCATATGGTTATTCATTGCTAAATGAAGATATTTATTTAAATGAAGCAAAAGTAATAGTTGAAAAGCTACTTAAAATAGCTCCCACATCCGATATGGATACTTTATACATTAAAAAAGGTCGTCGACTATTAAAAATATTACCTTAAATTAAACTTTTTTTTTTTAAACCGTTTTTATATGTATGCGTCAATATACTACTTTGAAAAACCATACTGATATACTTTCAAGCTCTAAAAAAACTAAATTATTTAAAAAAAATGAAACTATTTACAAAGAAAATGATAAATCAAGTGAGATATTTATTATTTTAGATGGTCTAGTAGAAAGTACAACTGCAAAAAAATTTAAATCATCACAATTAAATTTACATAAAGGAAGTTCTTTAGGTTTAATTGATACTATACTAGGTAGACCTTTTAGTAGAAATATGAAAGCAAAAAGTACTGTTTCATTAGCGGTAATTGAAAAAAAAATAATACAAGATTTATTGGCTTACAATTCGTTTTCTGGAGCTCTAATTAAAAGTTTAGTTATAGATATAGATAATAAGTATCCAAATACTTGGAGTTAAGATGAAAAGATCTTTTTTTCATAAAGAAGTTATTGTTAAAAGGGGCAATAAGGCCGAGAGCTTTTTAGTAATACTAAAAGGTAAAGCGCTAGTATTAAATTCTATGGGGAATGAAGTTTTTAGTGAAATTCAAGAAAATCAATCTTTTGGTTTAATAGAAACACTTAAAAATATTAAATGGAAAAATACAATAGTTTCTGAAAAAAACTCTGAAATTTTATTTATTCCTAAAGAAAAATTAATAAAAAATATTTTTTCCAGTAAATTATTAACTAATCTAACGTTAAATATTCTTAAAATGGCTAAATAATCTTTTTTGGCAAGTAAATTGCTAACAATTAGTAAAAGGAGATTTACATATGTCAAGATTAGTTATAAACAATTTAAAAAGCAAATTGGAAAGCATGTATGATGCTAATATTAAAATTAATATAGGATTTTATGATGATAAAAATAACATTATAGAAGAAAAAAACATACCTCTCGGAAATTATTTGAATGACCCTCTTCCATCAAAATATGAAAAAGAAATTACAGAATCTTTGAGTGCAAAGTTTGCTAAAGCTTAACTTTTTAAATACCAATAGTTCAAAAATAACTAATTTTTATTTTAAATAAAATTATTAATCTTGATATTTTATTTAGTTTTTAATATTAATAACTTTATTCAACCTCATTAATCTCTTTCTTTCAGCAGATGAAGGTATTTTTAGCATCTCTCTATATTTTGCAACTGTTCTTCTGGCTACTAAAACTCCTCTTTCCTTAAATAGTAAAGAAAGTTTTTCATCACTATAAGGCCTATTACTTTTTTCATTACTAATTATCTCTTTTAATAAAGTTCTTACAGTTTTTGCTGAATGTGCTTCTTCATTTTCATTTTGACCTACCGAACTACTAAAAAAATCTTTCATTTGAAAAAGTCCCCATGGTGTCTGTAAAAGCTTTGATCTGGTAACTCTGCTTACTGTACTCTCATGCATTCCTATAGCACCGGCTACATTTCTTAAAACCAATGGTTTGAGATGCCCTGGTCCATTTTTAAAAAATTCTTTTTGCATCTTCAGAATTTCTACTGCTACTTTTAAAGTTGTTGAATTTCTTTGTTCTATAGCTCTTAATAACCATTTTGCAGAATTAAATGCTTCAGAAACAAACTTTTTATCATTTTCATTTCTCCTTATTATATTGTTTTTTACTTTATCCGCTAGACCTTCTTCTATTTTAATAGCCGGCAAAGTTGATTTATTTAACTCTACTTTCCAGCCTTTTTTAGTTTTTTCTATAACTACATCTGGAGGTTCTATTCTAAAGTCATCATCAGAAAATGAGGTAGCTGGTTTTGGGTTTAAACTTTTAATTATATTTATATATTCTGATAATTTTTCCTCATTAACTTTTGCAAGCTTGCATAGTTTTTGTATCTCTCCTTTAGCTAAGTATTCTAAATTATTAGTAACTATTTCAATGCTTTGATTAAATAGACCTTTTTCTTTTAATTGCAATCTTAAACACTCTCCTAGGTTTCTAGAGAACACCCCAGTTGGTTCTAGTTTTTGAAGTTTCTCTAAAACCTTTAAGGTAATGTCTTTTTCTAAGTTATTTTTAGACATAAATTCATCAATATCAAAATTAATCCATCCTGTTGGCTCAATTAAATCTAAAATTAAAATTGCTATTTTTCTTTCTACTCCCTCAGGGATATCTAAAAGTATTTGTTCCATTAAGTGAGCCCTTAACGTTTTTTTTGGTTCAGCTATACGATCCTCGATAGAAGAAATATCGTCATAAGAGCTACTTCTTTGCTTGCTTTGAAATCTTTCTTCCCATCTCTGATTATCTTTTTCATAATCTTCATTAAAGTCATCTTTATTGTTGTTATCTTGGATCTTAGTAGTATCTTTTTTAGAAAGAATATCGCTTTTTTTATTTTCTAGAAAAGGGTTTTTTTCTAACTCCTCTTCAATATAACTAGAAAGTTCTAAGTTTGAAAATTGTAGTAATTTTATAGCTTGTCTAAGTTGTGGTGTCATGACTATAGACTGACTATGTTTTATATTAAGACGTTGATTTAACTGCATAATAACCTCCTGTTTTCTATTAATCTGATACGTTAGGGATTAAAAATCAAAGTTTTAATTTGACTCTAGAATTGGTCAACATAATGACTATAATTTTAAAAATTAATTACTGTTTTTCTAATATTTTTTTAATGTTTGTATAAAAAAGTTAAATTAAGTAAAATATTGCAAGTCAAATTTATGACAGATATGTTTAGGAAAAAAAGTGCAAAATTGTAGAAGTTGTTTAATTATAAGATATTTTTTAATTGCGGTATTATTTATAATACTAATAGGTTTAGTATTTACTGATAAGACTCATTATTTAGCAATAATTAAACCTGACTATTTAGCATATTTAATTTTAATTTTAGGTGCTTTTATCTTTATAATAAAGCTTTATAAATATTTAAGAAAGTTATCTATTTCTGACAAGTCTAACAAAATTGGGAATAGTTCCAGGAAATCTTCCAAAAGTATGTCCAGTAAAAAAATTAACTGACCAATAAAAATTTTTGTACCAAACATTTTTCTCTCCAGTCCAGAATGGTTCATAAGGAGTATTAGGAAAAAACTTAGAATTTATTTTTACTTTACCACATTCAAAACAAACTATACTTTCCAATTCTTTTCTAGTAGGAAGTCTCCAATCACCTTCTAATTGTTCCCTAGCTTTTTCTTTAGCTTGATTTACTTGGTCCATAGTTAATTTGATGGCAGTTCCCTCGCAAGTATTATTTTTCCAAACTTGCCCAACACTGCATCTGAGCCAGAGTATATTATTTTGAAAATCCAAAACTAGGTGTTCTTTTTCCATGAAATAATTGTTGGATAAAGCTTTATTATTAGAATAAAAAGTATTAGAAATTATTATATAAAGTAATATAATAAATAAGTTTTTTAGGTAATTATGTATTTTTTTCATTAATTTGGTCTCATAATTGCTAAGTAAGTTTAGAATTATAATATAAATTGGTTAACCACGGGGGTCAATAGTATGGATATAGCATCTTTAATAGGTTTATTAGGAGCAGCAGGAATGATAGCTGGAGCAATGATTTCAGCAGGAGGACTGGGAATGTTTATAGATGTTCCTTCTATGCTTATTGTTTTTGGAGGAACATTTTTTGCTGTTATGTATAGATGTGAACTCCCACAATTCTTAGGCCATTTTGGAGTAATGGGAAAAGTATTTATGCCTGGAAAAAGAAACGCGGAGGAATTAATTACAAGAGTTTCTGAGTTAGCAACAATTGCAAGAAAAGACGGTATGATGGCTTTAGAAGGTCAAGAGGTTCCAGATAAATTTTTTGAAAAAGGTTTGCAAATGCTAGTAGATGGAGCAGATGAAGCTAAACTTAATGAGCAAATGCAAATTGAATTGGCTTCAATGAAAAAAAGACATGAAATGAATCAAGCAGTTATAGGATCATGGATTGATATAGGACCTGCTATGGGAATGATAGGAACACTAGTTGGTTTAGTTGCTATGCTTGGAAACATGGCTGACCCTAAAGCTATTGGACCTGCAATGGCCGTTGCTCTTTTAACTACATTATATGGTGCTATGTTAGCAAACGTTATCTTTTTACCCATGAAAATTACTTTAGAACAAAATACTGCAAAAGAAGTAGTGTTTAGAGAAATGATTCTTTCAGCTTTGAGAGCAATTTCAAGAGGAGAAAGTCCTAGAAATATTCAAGACCAATTACTAGCTAATCTTCCTCCTAAACAACAAGAAAAAATTGAAGCTGCTGCATCGGCAGCAGGATAAATAAGAGGAGTATTAATGGCAGTTTCCAAAGAAGCTGAAGAAGTAGTTGTAGAAGAAGGTTTTACTGAGGATGATTGTCCTAAGTGCAAACCTCCTGGAGCACCTGCGTGGATGTCAACTTTTGCTGATATGGCAACATTATTAATGGCCTTCTTTGTTCTAATATTATCCTTTGCTGAATTTAATGTTCCAAAATTTAAACAAATTAGTGGTAGTTTAAAAAATGCATTTGGTATTCAAAGAATGGTACCAGTCGTAGAGCAACCAAAAGGAACTACTATATTAAGTTTAAACTTTAGCCCTTCACCAGCTCCCGCTGTAACTGAAAATATAACACAACAAACAACTCTAGAGGAAAAACCTGAGGTAGATATTCAGACAAAAACTAAAGATGAAGATTTTAGTGAAGACACTAAAAAACTAGCAGAGTCAATTAAAGAGGCTGTAGCTAGAGGCGATATAGAAATCGAAGTATTAGGGAAAAATGTTGTAATGAATTTTACTCCTACTGATGCTGAACAAAAAGATTTACCTCAACTTTTACAAGAAACATTAAACGCTATAGAAAAAGCAAAAGCAGCTGCAGGAAAATCTAATAAGGATGTGTTAGTTGGAGGTTTAGAGGAAAAATTAAAAGAACTATCAGAGGCAGCAGATCAAGCACAAGACGCATTAAATCAAGATAAAAGTGAAAAAGAAGAGTTTAAAAAAGCAGAAGAAAAAGCTGATCTAACAGAAGATGAACTTAAAGTTGCTTTAAAGCAGGAGATTGGACAAGGGTTAGTAACAGTAGAAAAGAAAGAAGATAAAGTTATAGTGACTGTTGGTGCTGGGGGAGCATTTCCATCAGGCACCGCAAAGCTTACTCCTCAAGCTAAAAAAATTATGGACAATATTGCAAAAGTTAATTCAAAGGGAAAAAGTACAATAATGGTTACAGGTCATACCGATGATGTTCCATTAGTTTTTGGTTCCCAATATAGAGATAATTGGGATTTAGCTGCGGCTAGAGCAGCATCAGTTGTACAAAGTCTAGAAGATAGTGATGTGATCTCTCCTGGACGATTAGTTGCTACAAGCAAAGGAGAAACTCAACCAGTTGCATCAAATGCTACCAGTTCTGGAAGAAGTAAAAATAGAAGAATTGAGATTGAAATAAATTATGGAAAATAAATATTTTAAAGCTCCTCATCAAGGACCTAGTTGGAGTCATTTTAGAGGAAGAGATATACACAAAAAGAAATTAGTTAATTCAAAACTACAAAATGAAAACAATATTACCGAAAAAAAAGAAAAAAAAACTCCATTTTCTTGGATAATAGATACAATCAATCCACTTAATCACGTTCCAATTGTTAGTTCAATTAAAAATTTTATAACTAAATCTAATAAATCTCTTGATGTTATTCAATCAGCTGTAGGTGGTTTTTTATTTGCAGGACCCTTAGGTATAATAAAAGGACTAGGTGGTTGGGCAGCAAATAAAATTGCTAACAAATTCATTGCAAATAACATTGATAAAAATAAAAAAAATTTGGATTTAGAATCTAATTTAAAAAAGCCGAATAAAGTCCATACAGACTCTAAACTAACTAATGAACAAGTTTCTTTTAAAACAAATAATAGTTTAATTTCTCGTGACATACAACTTACTAGTGCATATGTAAATAACTACGAAACATTTAAAAATAAAAGCCAACTAAGTCAAGTTGTAAAAAATTACTCAGAAATCAAGAGTCATAAAAATAAAATAAATATTTCAGCGTAATACTTTTACTTTAATCATAATGTTTTTGAAAATTTTTTTTTGTTATAATATTATAATATGTTGAGAAAGTTTTCAGGAGGCTGTCATTGTAGAGCAGTTCAATTTGAATTTTATTCTAAAACTCAGGTTGATTTAATTAAATGTAATTGTACTATATGTTCTCATACAAATTATTTACATTTGATCATTCCTCATAAAAATTTTTATTTAAAAAAAGGGAAAGATTTAATAAATACTTATGAGTTTAATAAAAACCTAGCAAAACATTTTTTTTGTAAAGTATGTGGGATTAAAAGTTTTTATCAACCTAGGTCTCATCAAGAATCATTTAGTATAAACTTTAATAGTATTTTAAAGCCTCCTAAAATTAATAAAATTATAGAATTTGATGGTAAAAATTTTGAAAAAAATATTAAAAAAATTAAAAGTTAAAGATATTGATTATTTATTAAAGTCTCTATCTCATTATCAGTTAATAAACAACAACTGGTAACTATAGAACTACTTTTTTCTTCTGCTGACAACCTTATGTCATCAGAACTTAATTGTAAAAACATTACACACTCTACAGGTATTATTGTAAATTCTTCATTTTCAAGATGAAAATTTTGATGAACTACATCTTTTACAAATAAATCACTATTGCTAAATATTTTTACTGTTTCTCCATTTAATTCTACTCTTTCTAATATAACTACCTTCTTTTTAGGATCTTTGAAAACTTCTTTAACTTCTCCACTGTAAAGATGAGTTCTAATGATTTTTTTAGCTAGTTCTTCATTCCTAATTTTATATTTGATCTTTTTTGGTAAATTTTCAAATGCCTTATTATTAGGTATATATATTATTTTTTTAAATTTAGTTTTTTCATTAAATAATTTCTGATAATTTGCTATTTTTATTAATTCATAAAAAGTACTAAATTCCTTATTTTCTTTTATTTGTTCTAAAAGATTATCCTTAGCGTAACCCTTGAAAGAAGCTAATAAGAAGAAAACTAATAATATAAATTTAAACATAATTAATTTTATTAAAATTTTTATTATTTTTAAATGCTTTTTTTTTTATTATTTTATTATGGCATTTTAATTGCAAAATTAAAAATGACAAAATGACAGAATATTCTTTAAGTATATGTATACCAAGTAAGAGAAATCTAGAGGATTCAAAAGCAAGTATTTCCTCTGCTATAGGTTTCTGTGATATGACTGGTTCTGAATTAGTAATCTCCGATAGTTCAGGAGAAAAAAATAAATCTGAAATGTGGAATACTATCCCTCTTCCATTTATGAATTATATTAAAAATGAAAATGAAAAAGAGTCTAAATGGAGTGATAATTGGTATAATGGCATTAAAAATTGTTCTGGAGACTTCATTGGAGTGGTAAGTGATGATGATATAATTATTAATTTAGAAAAAAGTGTAGTAGATTATAAAGAAATAGGTCAAACTGATTTAGCTGGAATAAAACCAATAATATCACTCTGGAACTCAAAACAAGGTATTTATAAATTAAATAATTTTAATATTGATGGGATTACCGCTATAGAGAGGATAAAACAATATCAAAATCTTTCTGCTGGTAATAATACTACCTATTATTCTTTTTTTAAAAAAGAAATTTTAAACGATATTTATAAATTATTAAAATATCATCCTACTAAAGGAGGTTATCTAGATTGGTCTATATCAAGGGCTTGTGTTGCAAGTGGAAAGGTTTTGTATGATGCTAGCAAGCTATTAGTATATAAAAATAATAATTGGTTTGGAGACCAGGAGTTTATAGACAGACAGGCTATCAAACTTTATGAAGATTGTGGATTAGGCGAAATAGGATGTTATATGTCTGATCTTTTTCATGCTTTGGACGTTTTTATCTTAATTATGAGAAAAAAATCTAACATACCTTATGATGAAAAACTAGAGGCCGCAGAACATGCCCTTGATTTTCATCTTAAAAAACTTATAAATAACTTTAATAGAGCCCCACATTTTTTTAAACAAGTTACAAATGAAATAGAAAAAACTAATCATCAAGAAAATATAGCATTAAAATTAGAAAATGCTTTAAACATATTGAAGGTACAATTTCCAAGTTTAGTTGACGACTATTTACTATTTTATGAAAAATCCATAGAGTCTAAATGGGGAGAAATTGATTAATATAACTATTATTTTATTAGTATAACTACAGTGTCAAATACTTTATATTTATTGTTAGTCTTCTTAAACCAAAAAAAGTTTTTTATCCCTAAAATTTTATTAATTATTCAAAACTAGATTCAAAAAAATTATTCTAGTTTTTTATTTTATTTTTTAAAAAGAGTTTTCTTGAAAAACTTTAGTTATTGCATGTATCTTTTATGTTTATCTATATTAATTATAGATTTTCATTTTTTTTAAAATATTCTCTTCTGAAGAAACCATATTTGTTGCCTCAATTGGTAAAGCTAAGCTTTGAATGCTCCTATTAGTACCAGAAATATTTAAAGATTCTTTTAACCAGGAACCAAATCCACAATCATAGAGGTGATCTTCTACGGTAATAATACTGCTAAATTTTCTTGAAATAGCCCTTTGTTTTTTCTTTTCACCTATACCCCATAAAGGCAAAGTAAATATATCCTTATTTTTAAACCTTTCTATATTATTCATTACCCATTTTAAGCTAGTGCCTGTTGAGAGTACTACATCTTCGCGACCTTTATTTGAAGGTAAAGGATACCATTTTCCCGGAACAATATTTTTTTTATTAACTGTATATTTATTTTCATTATTTATTCCTAATCTCAAATAAGAAGGTTGTGGGTTACTGGTTAAATAATTTAAAACACCTATTACTTCATTCAAGTCTCCAGGAGAAGCTATTTTAAAGTTAGGCATCATTCTTATTAACCCATAATCTTGTATAGCATGATGAGAATATCCTAAACTTCCATAACCTACTCCTCCTCCAACGCTTACTACGGTAACGGGAAGATTATGGTAATCTACATCATTTCTTATTTGTTCTGCGCACCTAAAAGTAGGGAAGTTTGCAATAGAATATGTAAAAACATGATAACCTTCAGATGCCAACCCCGCTGCGATACTTGTCATATTTTGTTCAGCTACTCCTACATTGAGAAATCTATCTGGAAAATGATTTTCAAATTTTTCCACAACGTTATAGCCAACGTCTCCTACTAATAAAAAAATATTTTTATTTTCTTTAGCGAGTTCAGTCAAGTGATTAATAAATGTACGTCTCATAAGGTTAGCTCTTTTACTGCCAGATCAAATTCACTCTTATTAGGGTTTTTATAATGCCACTCTACTTTATTCTCCATAAATGATATTCCTTTTCCTTTTAAAGTATTAGCAATTATACATTTTGGTTTCCCTTTGGAAGCCTTACAGTTAAATAAAGCTTGTTCTATACTGTTATAGTTATGCCCGTCAACCTCATAGACATTCCAGCCAAAACTCAAAAATTTATCTTTCATAGGTTCTATGCCTAGTGTATTTTCTACGCTACCAAAACTTTGTAACTTATTGTAATCAATTATTAGTATTAAATTATCTAATTTATGGTGTGATGCAAAAAGAATGGCTTCCCAATTACTACCCTCTGCCATTTCACCGTCACTATTAATTACATAAATATAGTTTGGAAGTTTTTTTCTTTTTTTAGCAACAGCTAATCCACAAGCAATAGGTAATCCATGCCCTAAAGAGCCAGTAGAAAATTCAACACCAGGTACTTTGTGAGAAACATGCGCCATAAAATTTGAATTGTTACTTCCATATTCTAATAACTTTTTTTTAGAAAAGTATCCTACATTTGCTAAAACTGCATATAAAGCGGCAGCAGCATGACCTTTGCTTAAAATAAATATGTCTCTATCCGATAGATTAGGTTTATTTGGGTTAAATTTAATTATTTTTTTTCCATATAATACTACTAGTAAATCTACAATAGATAGGCTACTTCCAATATGAGAAGATTTTGAATTAAAAATCATTTTTAATAAATCTAATCTAATTTTATTAGCAAGTTTTTTTATAACTTTATCTGACATTTTATTTAGTTATTAAGTGTTAAATTTATATAAACCTTTTTTCCCTCTTCTTCAAAATATGCAAAAGATTTTTTTCCAAAACTTCTTGCCCTTAATATATTTATAAAGTCTTTAATAATTACTTTTTTATTTAAATCTATGTGATCATATTTATTAACATCTTCTTTCTTCTTAAAAGAAGAATATCTTTTTCTTTGCTTAAATGGTTTTATTTGATCATTTTTAATTTTTTTCCAATTTTTTTTAAATAGTTTTACAATTTCTAACTGTAGTCTTTTATATAAATCTTTAGCATTATCTGTAGGCAAACTATTAACTTTTTTCTGAATCCATATTTTCCCTGTATCTGCACTTTCATTTAGCTCATGAAGGGTGACGCCACATTGAGTATTTTCTATTATATTATGTACGTGCGGATACCACCCTCTGTAAGAAGGAAGGAGTGATGGATGAAAATTAATAGTTTTATTTGACAATGAATAAAGTTTTTTATTTAATATCCAAGGCCAAAAAACTGTAATTATACAGTCAATATTAAGCTTTTTAAAAAAACTTATGTGTTTATTATTTTCGTAACTTTTCCTACCATAAAATATTCTTTTATATTTTATCCCTGCTAAGTCTATCATTTTTTTTTCTAAGCCTGTTTCATATCCGGTTAAATATAGAACTGAAATTTCAAGGTTTTTTTGTTTAGAAAGAAATTTAATTACATCTAACCCTGGTTTGTGGCTTACAAATAATGCAACTTTATACATAAAATTTCCTATCAATTAAAAAATGAGTTTATTTTTTCACAAATATACTTTACTTCATTTTTTGTTAAATCAGTTCCACTTGGTAAGTTTAAGGACGAAAATCCAATTATATTTGCAATATTATTAGTTTTATACTTTTTATTCCATATGGGGTATTTGCTTATTGGACTAAAAACTGGCCTGCTATCAATATTATTCTTTTTTAAATATTTAATTAACCTATCTCTTTTTTTATTACTATTTTTATTTATAGAGGCACTTACCATCCAATAATTAGAATAAGTGTAATCTTTTTCTTCTAACAAAGATAAATTCATATTTTTATTTAAAAATTCTTTATACCAATAAAAAATCCTCCTCTTCATTAATATAAGATCATTAACTCTTTCCAACTGACCTAAGACAAATGCTGCCTGAATATTAGATATTTTATATTTTAAACCAGGACCATCAATCCAGAAAGTTTTATTAGGATTTCTTCCGTGATCAGATATTTTTTTTGCTATTTTATATAATTTAGAATTATTAGTGCACAACATTCCTCCTTCTCCCGCAACCAGGAGCTTGGCGCCTTGAAAGCTAAAGGCAGAAAAGTCTCCTACAGTTCCACATTTTAGGCCTTTATAAGAAGAGCCAATTGCAGGGGCCGCATCCTCAACTAATCTAATTTTATATTTAGATGATAATTTTTTTAGTTGCAATAAATTTGCTGGATTTCCATACAAATGGACAGCAATGATTGCCTTTGTTTTTTTTGTTATTAATTTCTCTATTGAATTTATATCTATATTCCAGCTATCTTTTTGTATGTCAGCAAAAATTGGTGTTGCTCCTAAATAAGATACTACTCTTGCTGTTGCGACCCAAGTTATATCTGGAACTATTACTTCATCACCTTCTGAAATATCTAGAGATTGCATAGCAATATGCAAGGCACCTGTGCAACTAGAAGTACTGATAGCATATTTTACTCCTATATATTTGGCAAAGTTATTTTCTAAATCTAAAATATAATTATTCCAATTTTCATTCCATCCATGTTTCGCAGCATCTAATGTTTTTAAAGACTCTGATAATGAAACAGATGGTCCTGCAGTAAGTATTATTTTTTTACCTATTTGCTTATTCTCTCCATGCCAATAA
>CACEBX010000012.1 GCA_902557845.1 Rhodospirillaceae bacterium
TTCTTTTTCAACTTTCTTTTTTTTTACTTCTTTTTCAACATAAGTTACATTAACTACTTGAGTAAATTTTTTTTCTTGACCAAAGTTTTTAATTTTAAAAAGCACCATTAAAGAAACATGAAAAATTAAAGAAAAGATGACAAACTTTTTCAAACTTCCTCAATCTTTAGGATCGGAAATGAGGCTTACGTTTGTAATATTAGAGTCAATTATTTTTTTCATAACTTCCATAAGCTTTTGATAGGATACTATTTTATCAGCCTTTATAAAAACTTTTACTTTAGGATTAGCGTTTTTTATAGCTGTGAGTTTAGACTTTAAGTTTTTTGCAGGAACTTTCTTTTCAGATAAAAAAATTTCATTATTCTTATTTATAGTTATTATTAAGGGCTCATCATTTTCAGGAATATTAGGAGTGTTTACTTGTGGCAACTCAATTTCAATTCCAGTTTTCATTAAAGGAGCAGTAATCATAAAAATAATTAATAGAACCAACATAACGTCAACAAATGGGGTCACATTAATCTCCGACATTAGTTTGTTTTGTCTTCTTGAATTATATTTTAACCCATGTCTAGTCATTTTTTTGATACTTGCCTTGATAATATAGTAGTAAAATCGTTAAGAAAAACTTCTAAGCGGTTTCCATATCTATTAGTATCACTTGAAATTTTATTGAAAAAAATTACAGCAGGAATTGCAGCTAGCAGTCCTAACGCAGTAGCTAGTAATGCTTCAGCTATACCTGGAGCAACTATAGCTAAAGATGTATTTTTGGCAGTAGCGATAGATTGGAAACTATTCATAATTCCCCATACCGTCCCAAATAGACCAATAAATGGCGCTGAAGAACCAGTAGTAGCTAAAAAATTTGTATTTTTTTCTAAAACTTCCATTTCTTTATTAAGAGACGAGACCATGCTTCTCTCAATTCTTTGTTCTAAAATCTGTAGATCAAGTATATTATGACCCTTATTTTTTGTATTTAACTCCCACTCTTTGATACCCGCTAAGAATATTGTTTCCATAGGATGCACCGGATTAATTCCAATATCATCCTTTATTTTTTCAATTTTTATTCCTGACCAAAAAGTATTTTCAAAATTATTTGCAAGTTTGTTTAAAGTTTTGATTCTAGTAATTTTTTCAAAGATGATAGCCCAGCTGAATATTGATAGCATTAGTAAAAGTAACATCACAATTCTTACTACTAAGTCTGCTTGTAAAACTAACCCCCAAATACTAATATCAATATTATCTGCTACGGAAACAGCTTCATTCATTTTATTCCCTTTCTTGTTTATTTAAAGTAGCATATATTTGATTATTCATTCTAGCAACTTTTCTATTTTTATCTAAGCAACAAACAGTTACCTCTAGTTTTGCAACTAGATTTTTTCTTTTGTAAATTAACTGAGAAAAAATCATTTTTACTTTATTCAATTTTGAAATTTTTGTTTTAATACATAAATAATCATCTAAACAAGCTATGCTTACATAATCTATATTTATCAGCTTAACAACAAAAATTAGTCCATATTTTTTTTCTATAGTTGATTGATCTAAATTATAGGATCTTAAAAACTCAGTTCTTGCTCGCTCAGCAAAATTTAAATACTTAGAGTGATAGACTATACCTTCTGCGTCAGTATCCTCATAATAAACTCTTATACTTAAATGATGAACTTTCTTTAAATCCATAAATTAATATTGAGACTTTGATATCCAATATAGAACTAATAAAGAAGCCTCAGCAATTCCATCATTAGTTTTTTTATTCCAAATATCATTGTTACCAAATTTTAATCTTGCCAAATCTAAGCTATCTTTTTTAGAAGCACCTACTCCTAAATGCTTTTTCCATACCGCAGGAGCTACGTAATCTACTCTTTGTGAAAGTAGATAAGCTAATGTTTCTATAGCGCCAAAGCTTCTACCAAACTGAAAGCTAGAAGTTACCCCTTGTCTGGGCATTGCATGAACCTTTTCGATTATGGATATATCAATTTTATAATTAATTAAGGATTCGTATACTTTTTTAGTATCAACGATTTTTTTTCCATACATCGAAACAACAGGCATTTTTAGAGAATATAAAATTTTAGGAAGTTTGTTTTGATTAGTTTCAATAACACTTATTCCTCCACTAATTCCAGGATCTAATCCCATAATTATCATTTTAAATCCTTTTTTAATAAACTATTTTAATCACTACTTAGCTCTTTAATAGTTTTTTCAGAAACATTGATATTGGTATAAATGTTTTGAATATCGTCATTTTCTTCTAATGCATCAATAATGTAAAATATTTTTTTTGCTTCTTCTTTATTTATTTCTATAAAATTAACTGCTGACCATACAAGTTTAGATGTTTTTGGTTCTGTAAATTTTTTTTCAATAGAGTTTCTCAAAGCACCAAAATGATTTGGAGTACTCATAATTCTAAGGTCACTATTTTCCTCTATTATATCAATAGCTTCATTTTCTATAGCAAACATTATAACTTCATCTTTATTTACTATATTGATATCATAAGTAATTTCTCCTACTTGTTTAAAGTTAAAAGCAACAGACCCTGTTTCTCCTAAATTTCCTCCATTTTTAGTTAATATAGATCTCACTTCTGACGCTGTTCTGTTTTTATTGTCTGTAAGTGCTTCAATTATGATTGAAATACCACTATTGCCAAAACCTTCATATCTTATTTCATAATAGTTATCAGATGCATCATTTGAGTTTGCTTTTAATATTGCTTTCTTAATTTTATCATTTGGCATATTTTCATTTCTAGCATTTAGGATAGCATTTCTTAGTCTGGGGTTTTGTTTAGGATCTTGTAATCCACTTTTAGCAGCAACTGTAATTTCTCTTGCAAGTTTTGCAAATTTCTTTGCTCTTTTTGCGTCTTGAGCACCTTTTCTATGCATTATATTTTTAAATTGAGAATGTCCTGCCATATTTATTTAACTACAAAAGGTTGTTCTGAAGGTACATTATTCTTTAGCACTTTTCCAATAATTATTTGGTCAACATAAGTTGATAATCCACTTTCTTTATTAACTTTTATAATGGCTCCACAAATGGCAATATTAGAGTTTGATGAATTAATTTTTTCAAAACTGTTATTAACTTCAAATTTTTTAATCCAAGCATATTTATCGCCTCCGATTACTGAATCATAATCCCCACACATTCCAGTATCAGTTTGAAATGCTGTACCTTTAGGCAATAATCTTAAATCAGATGTGGGTACATGAGTATGTGTCCCCAAAACAGCTGTAACTTTACCATCAATCATGTTTGCAAAGGCTTGTTTTTCAGAGGCTGTCTCTCCATGTAAATCAATAAATATAGCATCACAATTGTTTTTAAGTTTGAAACTTTCAAGTAATCTTTTTATTTCTGTAAAGGCATTTTTAGATTTTTTCATAAAAAGATTACATAAAATATTTATCACAACAATTTTGTTTCCATTTTTGTCAAAAAAAGATCCAAACCCACTTCCAGGTGAGGCAGCAGATTCATTTACAGGCCTTAAGAGTCCTTTTTGTTTTGCTATGTAAGGAATTATTTTATCTTGGTCCCATATATGATTTCCTGAGCTAATGACATTTATCCCTATTTCAAATAGCCTTTCACATAATTCGGGCGTAGTGCCATATCCATTTGCTAGATTTTCACCATTAACTATAACAAAACTAATATCATACTTTTTAAGAATGGGAGGTAGGTTCTTTTTTAAAAAAGGTACGATTGCTTCTCCTACCAAATCACCTAAAAAAAGAACATTCATTTATTAATATGGTTTATTTTTTTTACAAAACTTTCAGTCACTATTGCGTTAAGTTTTAAGTCATGTTTAGCAAAAGGTAAAGTATTAAAAATTTGTTTTGAATATACATAGCCTATATAAAATTTAGATTTATTTTTATTATAGTAATTATCATAAAATCCAGAACCATATCCTATTCTATTTCCATTAAAATCCACAGCCAAAGCAGGAGTAATTATTATGCTAGGAGTTAAAGTTGTAGCACTTTTATGTGGCGAATAAAATTTGTATTTAGAAAAATATAATTTCTCATTACTTTTCCAAGTTTTAAATATCATTTTTTCATTTACTATAATAGGTAAAGCAATTCTAATATTTTTTAATGATAAGATTGAAATTAAAGGTCTAGTATCTAACTCATTGTTTATAGGCCAATAACACCCTATAATATCTTTTGGAGTTATTTTAAGAAAGCTAATAATTTTTTTTGATGCATTAAATGATGAATAGTAAATATATGTAGAAGCTTGCTTTCTTATCAAAAAGCTTTTTTTTCTATATTTCTTTTTTAAAAAAGACTGATTATTTTTTTCTTTCGCCATTAATTGAGCTTACAACTGATTCTATTTTTTCCGAAGTTTGTTTTAAGATTTCTTCCATTTTATCTTGATTATCATCTGATTTATCTAGTAAAACTAGTGCTGCTAGTAAAATCATGCGAGCTTCTCCTAGTTGTCCTATCTTACTTACTAACGATTGAACTTCTTGGTTGATTTGAGAAGATAAGGACTTTATTCTATCTTCTTCTCCATCTTTACAAGAAATCCTATAAGTTCTACTGTTTATAATAATGTCTACATCAGCCACTTTTAGTACTCTTTTTTTTGCTATCTGATATTAATTTTTCTACTTCACTTATAGTTTGATCAATTAATTCTGTACTTTCTATTTTGATATTTTTATTTTTTTTAATTTCTTCTTCTAATCTTCTTATAGTATCAAGATTTTCTTTAGCATTTTGAACAAGGTTTTTGTTTTTGATTAAAATATCTAAAGATTCGTCAATTATTTTTAAGTACTTTGTAATATTTCTCATAATAAAGTTTTGATTAGTTTTATAAATCAATATTAAATATAATTGTTTAAGTAACAAAAATAAATAATTATTCTTGTTACTTTTTAACAAAGAAACTATAAATTAGATATTATCTAAATATTATGAAAATATCTGAAGAAGAAAAAAAAAAATATTACCTTATGGCAAATGCAGTAAGGTTTTTATCTGCAGATGCAGTAGAAAATGCAAAGTCTGGTCACCCAGGAATGCCAATGGGGATGGCTGAAGTAGCAACTGTTTTATTTTCATTGCATTTAAAGTTTTATTCAAAAGCACCCTATTGGGAAAACAGAGATAGGTTTATTCTTTCTGCAGGGCATGGTTCAATGCTAATTTATTCTATTTTATATCTTTTAGGGTACGAAGGAATAAGTTTAAATGATTTAAAAAACTTTAGAAAAGTTGGTTATCCTACTGCAGGACATCCTGAGTTTAATGAAATACCAGGAATAGAGACCACCACAGGACCTCTAGGGCAAGGTTTAGGAAACGCCTTAGGTATGGCAATTTCAGAAAAAATAGTAAGAAATAGATTAGGTGAATCTTGTTTTAATCATTTCACGTTTGTTTTAGCTGGGGATGGGTGTTTAATGGAAGGAATAAGTCATGAAGTAGCCTCTTTAGCTGGACACTTATCTTTATCAAATTTAATTGTTCTGTATGATGATAATGAAATATCTATTGATGGTCCTACTTCATTAACAATGTCAGATAAAACGCTAGATAGATTTGTGTCATATGGCTGGCACGTTGAAAGTGTTGATGGTTATGATTTAAATGCTATTAATTCAGCAATAGAAACTGCTAAAAAAGAATCACGTCCATCTTTGATAAGTTGTAAAACTTTAATTGGCTATGGTTCTCCAAACAAACAAGGAACTGCAGGAAGTCATGGAGCTCCATTAGGCCAAGAAGAGATTAAATTAGCAAAAGCTTCCATGCAATGGGAGTATGAGGCTTTTCATGTTCCTGAAGAAATAATAAGATCATGGAGAGAAATTGGTATAAAAAGTAAAGAGGTTTATGAGAATTGGGTTAATACTAAAGAAAATGAGGTCAAAAATTTACTCTCAAAAAAAAATGACTTTGAAGATAAAGTAAAGTTGGCAAGAAAGGAAAGTAATGATTATTTCTTAAAAAATTCTAAAGATCTTGCTACAAGAAAATCTAGCGAGATAGTCTTATCTCATTTAATGACAAAAAAACTTAATTTGTTAGGAGGTTCTGCAGATCTTACAGGGTCAAATAATACTTATGTAAAGAATATGACGGCTATAAATAAGCAGAATTTTGCTGGAAATTATTTACATTGGGGGGTAAGAGAGCACGGCATGGCAGCTGCTATGAATGGTATTTCCTTGCATGGATTTTTTGTGCCTTATGGAGGAACTTTTCTAGTATTTAGTGATTATTGTAGACCTGCTATAAGGCTTTCAGCTCTTATGAAGCAAAGGGTAATTTATGTATTTACCCATGATTCTATCGGTTTAGGTGAAGATGGTCCAACCCACCAACCAATAGAACATTTATCGTCTTTAAGAACTATCCCTAATTTAAATGTTTTTAGGCCAAGTGATGCAATAGAAACTTCAGAGTGTTGGGAATTAGCATTACTTAGTGAAAACAAACCTTCAGTTATTGCATTGTCTAGACAAAACCTTCCTTTATTAAGAAATACAAACAATAGTAAAGAAAAAAATCTCAGCTCTTACGGAGCATATGTACTAAATAAAATAGAAAGCTTTGATATTACAATTATAGCTTCAGGTTCAGAAGTAAGTTTAGCCATGCAAGCAAGTAAAGAATTAATTGACCAGAAAATTAATGTTAGAGTAGTTTCTATGCCTAGTATGGAGTTATTTAGTCAGCAAGAAAATAAATATAAGTCTGAAATTTTAGATAAAACCCAAAATATTTTTTTAGAAGCTGGATCTATGCAATCATGGAACAAGTGGATGAAAAAGGGGGATATTTTTATAGGATTAGACAATTTTGGAATATCTGGTCCTGGAAAAGATGTATTTTTACATTTTAATATTTCTGTTGAGAGAATCCAAGAAGAAATAAAGAAAATTGTAAAAAGTAATTGATTAAATTAGGAGATTAAAAATGATTAGTGTTGGTATTAATGGTTTTGGAAGAATTGGAAGACTTGTATTGAGAGCTTCTTTAGAAAAAACTGATAGTAATATTAAAGTAGTAGCTATTAATGATATTGGAAATATTAATCAAAATGCTCATTTATTTAAATATGACTCTGTACATGGAAAGATAAATAAAAAGATTGAAGTTGAAGAAAATACAATGTCTATTAATGGAAACAAAGTTTCTTTTTATGCAAACAAATCGCCAGAACAGATACCATGGGATGAATGTGGTGTAGATATTGTTTTAGAATGTACAGGTTTATTCACTGATTCAGAAAAAGCAAAAGGTCACCTAAAGAAAAATGTTAAGAAAGTATTGATATCAGCACCGTCAAGTAATGCTGACATTACAGTAGTCTATGGAGTGAATGATAAATTGCTAAATAATAGTCAAAAAATCATCTCTAATGCTTCATGTACTACTAATTGTTTAGCTCCGATAGCTCAGATTATAAACCAAAACTTTGGAATAGATGCAGGGTTTATGACTACAGTACATTCATTTACGTCAGATCAAAAAATTCTTGACTCAATTCATTCAGATTTAAGAAGAGCGAGAACAGCTAGTAGCTCTATGATTCCAACTTCTACTGGAGCAGCTAAGGCTGTTGGGTTGGTTCTTCCAGAACTACAAGGTAAGCTTGATGGTACTGCTATTAGAATACCAACTCCTAATGTCTCTATGATTGACTTCACTTTTCAATCTAAAAATAGTTTGACTGTAGAAAGCATTAATGAATCAATCTTTAAAAGTTCGTTAGAAACATTTAAAAATATAATTGAGTACAATACTGAACCATTAGTTTCTATTGATTTTAATCATAATGCTGCAAGCTCTATTTTTGACTCTACCCAAACTCAGGTAATTGGAGATAAGTTCGGAAGAGTATTATCTTGGTACGATAATGAGTGGGGTTTTTCGAACAGAATGATAGACGTTTGTAATAAGTTAGGAAACTTTTTATGAATCTAAAAACATTAGATAATCTAAACCTTGAAGGAAAAAAAATACTATTAAGATGTGATTTTAATGTACCTTTTGACTTAGAAGGAAAAGTATCAGACAGCACAAAAGTAGAAAGACATAAAGTAACTATTGACGAATTAATCCATAAAGGAGCTAAAGTAATTATAATGTCCCATTTAGGAAGACCTAAAGGGAAATATAAGGAAAGTTTGTCTCTTGGAAAAGTTTTAAATGTTTTTGCAGAAAAAATTAAAATTTCCCAAGTTACTGTAATGCCTTTTTGTAAACCAGACATATTAAAAAAAGTTGTTGATGATTTAAATAATGGAACAATAACATTTATGGAAAATATGAGGTTTCATCCAGAAGAAGAACAAAATGATGAAGACTTTGCACTGCAATTAGCAGAATGTGGAGACTACTATGTCAATGATGCTTTTTCAGTATCTCACAGAAAACATGTTTCTACATATGGCTTATCAAAATACCTGCCAACTTTTGCAGGAAGATATCTAGAACTAGAAATGAGAATGCTCGATAAAATATTTAATAATTTAAACAAACCTGTAATGGCTATAGTAGGGGGTTCAAAAATATCAACTAAAATAATATTATTAAATAACTTACTTAAAAAAGTTGATGTGCTTGTTGTTGGGGGCGCAATGGCAAATACTTTTCTATCTGCTAAAGGTTTTAAAACTGGAAAATCTCTAATAGAAAAAGATAAAGTAATAATAGCTAAAGAAATATTGGAAAAAGCAGAAAAAGAAAACTGCAAATTCATATTACCTACGGATGTAGTAGTGGCAAAAGACATAGATGAACCAAATAGTATTGGCAACGTTAATGTAGAAAGTGTAGATAGTGATGTCTCAATTTTTGATTTAGGTCAAAGGACAGTAGAAAAAATTAGCAATGAAATGGCAACCTGCAAAACTGTATTTTGGAATGGCCCACTAGGACTTTATGAAAAAGAACCTTTTGATAGCTCTACTAATGTAATAGGAAGAACTGCTGCAATTTTAACAAAGAGTAATATCATTACCTCAGTTGTAGGAGGTGGAGATACTGTAGCAGCTTTAAATAAAGTAAATTTAACAGGAGGGTTTTCTTTTGTCTCCATTGCAGGAGGAGCATTAGTAGAATGGTTAGAAGGAAAGATTCTTCCTGGGTTGGAGTTTTTACATAAATCATAAAATGGAGTTAGATTATGGCATATACTAATAAAGTTATAGAAATTCTGAAAAATTATGAAAACACAAATGCAGGAATAAAAGCTAACTTAGGAAGAATATTAATGCATGGAGATTTAGGTGGAACTGGCAAGCTAGTTATATTACCAGTAGATCAAGGACATGAACATGGCCCGGACAAATCATTTTTAGTCAATCCTCCAGCTTATGATCCAGAATATCATTATAAATTGGCTATTGAGGCAAAACTATCAGCCTATGCAGCTCCTTATGGGTTTTTAGAAGCTGGGTCAGAGACATTTGCTGGGCAAATACCTACTATTTTAAAAATAAACAGTTCAAATAGTTTAAATGATCAAAAGTATCAATCACTAAACGGAAGCGTAAAAGATGCTCTTAGGTTAGGATGTAGTGCCATTGGATTTACTATTTATCCTGGATCCGAGTATCAATATGATATGATAGAGGAGTTTAGGGAAATTTCATTTGAAGCATCACAGTTTGGACTTCCCTCTGTTTTGTGGTCTTATCCAAGAGGTGGAAATATTTCCAAAGAAGGAGAGACATCATTAGATATTATTAGTTATGCAGCCCATATAGCTGCACAATTAGGAGCACATATCATAAAAGTCAAACCTCCAAGTATAAACATAGAAAATAAAGATTTAAAAAAAACATATGATAACAATAAAGACGATTTTAGTCACTTGGCTAATAGAATTTCACATATTAAAAAATGCGCATTTAATCACAAAAGGATAGTTGTGTTTTCTGGAGGAAATTCCAAAAATACTGATGAATTATTAAATGAAATAAAAGAGATAAATTTAGGAGGAGGGAATGGGTCTATAATAGGAAGAAATACTTTCCAAAGGCCTAAGCAAGAGGCAATAAGTCTATTAAAGAAAATAATTGAAATTTATAAAAAATAATTATTAGCCTGAGGGAATTATTGAAAACTATAAAAAACCTAAAATTTACTTAATATCACCAAATAACTTTGAGTTAAAAACCTTTGCTAAAGACTTTTTAGATATAGCTTCTTCTGGACTTATAAATTTTTTTCAACTCAGGTTAAAGAATTCAAGTGATGAGAAAATAATAAATTTGATAAACTTTCTTTTTCCTCTTTGTAAAAAGTTTAATATTAAATTTATACTAAACGATAGACCTGATCTTGCAAAGATCTTTAACTTAGATGGAGTGCATGTAGGCAAGAAAGATACTAGTATTTTTCTCTGCAGGTCATTATTGGGAAGAAAGAAAATAGTTGGAAAAAGCTGTTACAGCTCTACTTCCTTGGCATATAATGCTCAAAAATATGGCGCAGATTATGTAGCATTTGGTTCTTTTTTTAAAACTAAAACCAAAGATGATACAAGCAAGGTTTTTTTTTCTAGCATCCATTCTTGGAATAAATTCAAGCAAATACCTTCCGTTGGCATAGGAGGCATTAACTATAGGAATTTTTCAGTTATAAAAAAATTACAACTCGATTATATAGCTTTATCATCAAGTGTTTGGAATAATAAACTAAATCCTGTAATATCTTTAAAGAAAATCAAAAACTTAATTGACAATTATTAGTTAAACATTAATTATCTTATTATTTGAATTATGAAAGTAAGCGGCAACAATTTAAAGGCTGGAATGATTATAAGCCATAAAGGAACTGACTGGAAGGTAGTATCTACTCAAGCAGTAAAACCAGGAAAAGGTGGCGCTTTTGCACAAGTAGAATTAAAAAATCTAAAAGATAATTCCAAGTTAAATGAAAGGTTTAGAGCCAACGAGGATGTTGATAGGCTATTTGTAGAAAGTAAGGAGTTTCAGTTTTCTTACAAAGATGATCAAGGGTTTTATTTTATGGACACTACTAATTTTGAACAAATAAACTTGAGTTCTGATTTAGTAGGAGAATTAGCAATTTTTTTGCAAGATAATATGGTGGTTTCAATAGAGTTTGTGGAAGACTCACCTGTTTTATTGAAGTTACCTGAGCATATAAAAGAAAAAGTAGTAGAGACGGAGGCAGTTATAAAAGGTCAAACTGCTGCATCATCGTTTAAACCAGCAATCCTTTCAAACGGATTTAAGATTATGGTTCCTGGACATATTGAAAACAATACTTTTATTATTTTATCATCCACAACCTTCACTTATGTAGAAAAAGCAAAAAATTAAATGCTGTCATCTTCTAATATTCAGATTTTAAGTAATACGATTTTAAAAGCTTCAAAAAATTTAAGAAGAGATTTTGGTGAACTAGAAAAACTTCAAAACTCACGTAAAAGTCTTATTAACTTTGTAGAAAACTCATATAATAACACACAAAATTTAATTTTTACTGAACTTAAAAGTGCAAGACCAGATTGGGATTTTTTTTGTAAGAAAAATGAGAATAGTAAACTAGATTTTACTGATAAAATGAAAGAAAAGTTTTGTTTAATAAAGCCAATATCAGGTATTAGTAACTTTTCAAAGGGTATTAGTTATTTTGCTACATCAGCTATTTACTATAATAAATTTGAACCAGAAGCAGCAGTAATTTATGATCCTATTAAAGATGAGTTATATTATGCTGAAAAAGGAAGAGGCGCTTTTGTAAATAATTCAAGAATAAGATTTTCTTCTACTAAAAACTTATCAGATGCTTTATTTGTATTTGATAATAATGATGTATTTATTGAATTTTCAAAAACTAACTTTTTTCATAGCATGAAGTCAGAAATTAGAATATTTGGTTGTAGGTGTTTAGATTTGGCAAACCTTTCTTCAGGAAAAATAGATTGTTATGTAAGTGAGGAAGAGTTTGATAAAACCCCTGATCCAGGAATGCTTTTTATAAAAGAGTCAGGGGGTATTGTTTATAAGAAACAAATTGAGAAAAATATTTGTTTTTATTCAAATAATTATATTACAGATAGTTTGGAAAATAAATTATGAATTTTTCTAAAAACCTCTTTTTAATTGCAACATATAAATTTATATTATTTTGTAATCTTAGCCTTGCCCAAGAGTCATACCTTATTAAAAAAAAAATAAGTAAAGATAAATCTATTATACCTATTGAAAGTGAAAAAAAAAATGAGTCAACTGACATTAAAAAAGAAATAAGTATTAAGAAAGATAATAAAGCAATAAAAAATAAAGATAAATCTAACAAAAACATAGAAGAGAAAATTGAAAAAAGGAAAGATACCTCTTTAACATTCAAGGAGGGCAAACTTAGTATTATTTATAAACCAAACCAGATAAACCTAAGTCAGGAGGAGGTAATTAAAATTATTGATATATCTAGCAGCTTAAACAAACAAAACGTATTTACTATAAAATCATATGCATCTAAAAAAACTAACCAAGGAAGTAGCGAGGCAAGAAGGGTGTCATTGAGTAGAGCTTTAGAAATAAGAAGTCTTTTTATTGAGAATGAGTTTCCAGCTACTAACATCCTAGTAAAAGCTCTTGGTTCTGAAAAAAATAATGAAGGTTTTACTGACATTATAATTATTGAAGTAAACTAGATAATTTAAATATTATAAAAAACTATTTATAAATACAAAGTTATAGTATTATGTAAGCATGTTATATAATAAATATATAATAAGAATCGTTATATTTATTTTCTTTTTGCTAGGCATTACCTTTAGCAATATTAACTACTTAAAAACAGTTTTTCTTTATAATAAAGAACTCAACTCTGCTATCTTACTATTATTTTTATTAGGAACTTTTTTTTGTTTAAGAAATATATTTCAAATAAAGAAAGAGCAAGAGAGACTCTATAATCTATTAAATGGTAAAATAACTTCACTAAAATTCACTCCTTTACTTCTAAAGGATATATTAGATGAATTAAATAAAAAAGAAGATATGATTTTAGAAGAACGTAAAGCGATTATTCTTTTTGAAAGAATAGCTTCTAAAATGGACTTTGATAAAGAGGTTAATAAATATTTAGTTATTGTTCTTGTTTTTTTGGGACTTCTAGGTACTTTTTGGGGGTTATTAATTACTATAGAAGCTGTAGGAAAAACCATAGGAGAATTAAGTATTGAGGAAGATAATGTCCTATTGACTTTCCTGAGTCTAAAAGAAGCATTAAAAGCTCCACTTTCTGGTATGGGAACAGCATTCGCAACTTCCCTCTTTGGACTAGCAGGTTCTTTAAGTTTGGGTTTTGTCGATCTTCAACTTACGAAAGCTCAGAATGATTTTTTAATTTATGTAGAAGATACTCTTCATAATCTAAGTAAGAGGAGTACAATCAGGCTTAATAAAACAGAGGATATAAGTGAAGAATATATTGCCGCTATTCTAGCAGAAACAGCTGAGGGTATAGCGAACTTACAAAAATTATTAGAAAAAAATGAAAAATCTAGAAAAACATTTGAAGAACTAATAGAAAAGTTTGTAAGTACTATATCCAAAATAAATGACGAAATTAATATTAGAAATAATCAGTTTCAAAAAGGTGAAATAATCAGCATAGAACATTTGAGAAATATAGATAATAATATTGAGATTTTAAAAAGTCAGCTAAAAGATGATAATATTTTACAATTGGAGGAACTTTCTTCGCAAATAAAGGTTTTAGCTAAAACAATCTCTTTAATAAAAAAATAAAATGAGAAGGAAAAATATTACCCAAGTTAATATATGGCCAGGATTTGTTGATGCCATAACAACTTTATTATTAGTATTTGTTTTTTTATTGGCTATTTTTATGATCTCTCAAACATTTTTAACGCAATCAATTTCTGGTAAAGATGCAGCATTACAAAGCTTAAAAACACAATTACAAAAGTTAGATGCAGATTTAGATAAAAATTTAGGTAAAAATAAAAAATTATCAGAATTAATTGCTGCACTAAATCAACAAATAGAAATTCTTAATTTAGAAAAAACAAATTTACAAACAGATCTTTTAGATAAAGAAAGTCTAAATAAAAAATACCAACTTAATACTGAAAGTTTAGAAAAAAAGATTGCTGCCTTATTCGAAGAATTAGGTATAGAAAAATTAAATTTGAAAAGTGAAAAGAAAATTTCCCAAAAGCTTAATTTAGAAATGTCAGAACTTAATAATACCATTCAGCAACTAAACAATAAATTATCAGAACTTGACCAAGCTTTATCTTTGTCTTTAGTTGATGTAGAAACAAAAGATACGGAAATAGAAAACCTCAAAGTAAAATTAGATGTAGCCCTGAAAGAAAAAATTGGAGAGCTTTCTGAGTACAGATCAGAATTTTTTGGAAGGTTAAAGGAAATTTTAAAAAATCAAAAAGAAATAAATATTGTGGGCGACAGGTTTGTACTTCAGTCGGAGATTCTTTTTAAATCTGGTTCAGCAGAAATAGGGAAAAAAGGAAAGGCTAAATTATCTGAAATTAGTACTTTACTAAAATCTATAACAAAAAAGATACCAAGTAAAATAAACTGGATAATACAAGTAGAAGGTCATACAGATAATGTTCCTATTTCGAATAATGAGTATCCTTCAAATTGGGAGCTATCAGTAGCTAGAGCAATTGCTGTTGCAAGAATAATGATAGACAATGATATTGAACCTAAGCGTATAAATGTAGCTGGGTATGGCGAGTTTAGACCCTTAGTAAAAAATGAGGATGAGAAAAGTAGAAATAAAAACAGACGAATAGAATTAAAGTTAACTCAACCATAGGAAAAGTAGAAATGAATAATAAAGAGAAAGTTAGTTTTGAAGATGCTCTAAGAGATTTAGAGGAGATTGTAGATAATTTAAATAATGATGACCTTGACCTTGAAAAAGCAATATCTGCCTATGAAAAAGGTATGGAATTAAAAAAAATATGCGAAAAAAGACTTAAAGAGGCAAAACTTAGAATAGAAAATATCAAAGATGAAAATGAAACAAATGAAAATAACTAAAGGTAAAATGTTTCAAGATGATGGAAAAAAACAATAAAATTTTAAATTCTAGGTTAAATCAGAATAAAAACTATATAGAAAGAGAGCTTAAAAGAATACTTTCTGATATTGCTGCACCAAAAGTTTTAAAGGAAGTAATGTTTTATGCAGTATTAAATGGAGGTAAAAGGATTAGGCCCTTTATAATATCTGAAGTCTCGTCCTTATATAAAGTTAAATTTTCAGTATTTAAGTATCCAGCTATGGCTATAGAAATGGCACATTGTTTTTCACTAATTTATGATGACCTTCCCTGTATGGATGACGATGATTTGCGAAGAGGAAAGCCATCAGTTCATGTTAAATTTGGTGAAGCAAATGCTCTGCTGGGAGGTGCCTCATTATTAACATATGCATACAATATACTTGCTAGCAGCAAGTTTTCTATTGAGAATAAAAATAAAATAAATCTTATTAATAATTTAAGTAATGCTATAGGACATAAAGGCATGCTAGCAGGACAATTTTTAGACTTAGAGGCAGAAAATCCCAACAAAAAACCAACAATTAGAAAGTTTAATAATATACAAGAAAAAAAAACAGGTCTTCTCATTGCCTTTTGTTGTTATGCAGGAGGATATATAGGAAATGCTACTAAAAAAGAATTGGAAGCTTTATATGAATTTGGTTTAATATTAGGAAGAATATTTCAAATAACTGACGATATATTAGACAAAGAGGGAACTCAGGAACTTTTAGGAAAAAAAGTTAATAAAGATGAAGAACAAAATAAGGCAACACTCATTAAAATTAAAAGTTTAGATTTTGCAAAAAGTGAATTAGAAAAATTTACATTAAAGGCAAAAAGAAAGTTATTACTTATTGACAAGAATACTGAAGTTTTATCAGTTTTAATTGATTTTTTATGCTCTAGATCTAGCTAATGGAACAAAAAATTCGTTTAGATAAATTATTAGTTAAATATGGACATGCTGATAATGTTAACAAAGCTAGAGCTCTTGTTATGTCAGGTAAAGTTTTAGTAAATGAAATAAAAGTAGACAAACCAGGTACTAAATTTAAAGCCAATATAGTTATACGGTTATTAAAAAAATCCCATGATTGGGCATCAAGAGGAGGAATAAAGCTAAATCATGCATTGATTGAATTAAATCTTAATGTAAAAGATAAAGTTTGTGCAGACTTAGGATCCTCTACTGGAGGATTTACTGATGTATTACTAAGAAGAAATGCTAGACATATTTATTGTGTTGATGTGGGAAAAGGACTTTTAGATTGGAGAATTTTGAATAGTAATAAAGTTACTATTTTAGAGAATACTAATGTTAGAAACTTATTTATAGATGATATATGCTCAAAAATAAACTTTTTAACATGTGACTTATCTTTTATTAGTATAACAAAAGCATTAGAAAAAATTGTAACAACAAAAAAAAAAAATTTAATAATTCTTGCATTAATAAAACCTCAGTTTGAGCTAGCAAAATATATGATTGGAAAAAAAGGAGTAGTAACTAATAATAACTACAGAGAGATTGCAATTAAAAAAGTAAGAGACTGGTTTGTATTTAATGGCTGGAAAGATAAAGGAATTATAAAAAGCCCAATCACTGGTGCTGCGGGAAATGAAGAATACTTTATTTATTGTGAAAAATAATATTCTTTGTTTGGTATCATGTTTGTTCCTGATGCAATTCTATTAGTCATATTAAAAAATGCACATACTTCAATAATTTCTAGTATATGATTTTCAGAAAACTTTACCTTTCTTAAATTATTTCTATCTGTGTCATCAATAAGATAACTAGACGTAGTTAGTTTGTCGACAAAGTCTAACATTTTAGTGTGCTTATTATTCAAATTAGCTGTTTTATAATTTATTAATATATTTTTTGAAGTTAAAGGATCATTTATAAGTTTTCCAAGAGTAAAGGAATGTGATACACAACAATAAAGACACCTATTAATTGAAGATACTACAACTGCTATCATTTCTTTTTCAAATTTCATTAAAAAACTTTCTTCTTGCATTAATCTATTATAAAAATTATTAAATGCGTCAAACTTCTTTTTATTTATTGTATTAGTTTTCAAAATATTAGGCACCATACCTAGTTTTTGCTCGCATACAATTAAATATTCTTTCATTTCTCTATCAATTTTAGATAGGTTAATAGGGATTTTTAATGACCAATACTTTTCCTTTTTTTCTTTAGACATTAATTTTTCCTTTCTTTAGTTACACTTACAGAATTATTTCTTAAAATATGATCTGCTAAAACTAGGGCAACCATTGCTTCGGCGACAGGAACGCACCTGATGCCTACACATGGGTCATGTCTACCTGTAGTCCTAATTTTTGTATTCTTATTTTCAGTAGTAATAGTTTTTTGATACTTTAGTATAGACGAAGTTGGTTTTACTGCTAATCTGCAAATAAGATCTTGTCCAGAAGATATTCCTCCTAAAACCCCTCCTGCATTATTAGAAAGAAAGTTTAAATCTCCTTTTTTATCAATTGTCATTTCATCGGAGTTTTGTTCTCCTGACATTGAAACTACGCTAAATCCAGCACCTATTTCTACTCCTTTAACAGCATTTATTCCCATAAGAGCTGATGCAATTTCTGCATCTAGTTTTCCATAAACTGGTTCTCCTAGGCCAATAGGCATTCCTCTTACTTTTATTTCTATAAGTGCACCACAAGAACTACCTGATTTTCTGATTTTGGTTAGGTAGTTTTCCCAATCTTTTATAACTTTGGGATCAGGACAGAAAAAATCATTTTTAGATATAAAAGTATCATCCCATCTTTTTTTATTAATTTTTTTTTTTCCCAATTGAATTACAGCTCCAGAAATAATAACTTTTGGACCAAGAATTAGCCTTGCAATTGCTCCTGCAGCTACACGCATAGCAGTTTCTCTTGCACTTGATCTACCTCCTCCTTTATAGTCTCTAATTCCATATTTTTTAAAATAAGTATAATCTGCATGGGCTGGTCTAAATTTATTTTTTATTTCTTCGTAATCTTTTCCCCTTGAGTCGGAGTTCTTAATTACCATACCTATAGGTGTTCCAGTAGACTTGCCTTCAAATAATCCTGAAACTATTTTTATTATATCTCTTTCTTTTCTTTGTGTAACATATTTAGATTTTCCTGGGCGTCTTTGATTTAAATATTTTTGAATAAAAGACTCTTTTATTTCAATATTAGGAGGTACTCCATCTAAAACAGCACCTATTTCTTTTCCATGGCTTTCTCCCCATGTTGTAAGACTTAATATTTTTCCAAAGGTATTACTAGACATTTATACTTTACTAATATCTGGAGCATTAACATTTTTCATTCCAATAACATTATAGCCACCATCTACGTGCAAAATTTCACCTGTAGTCCCACTACTTAAATCCGATATTAGATAAACACCAGCTCCTCCTACGTCATCTAACGTAATGTTTCTTTCAAGAGGAGAATTATACTCATTCCATTTTAAGATATATCGAAAATCAGAAATTCCTGATGCTGCAAGAGTTCTTACTGGCCCAGCAGAAATAGCATTTACTCTAATATTTCTTTTACCCAAGTCTACAGCTAAATATTTTACACTACTTTCTAGAGCAGCTTTTGCAACTCCCATTACATTGTAGTGTGGAATTACCTTTTCTGCTCCAAAATAAGACAGAGTTAATAAACTAGCATTATTATTTAAGTAAGGTAGGGCGTTTTTTATTAAGGAAGTAAAAGAAAAACATGAAATTTCCATTGTTTTTAAGAAGTTATCCTTGGTGGTATCAACATAATCTCCATTCAACTCTTCTTTATCAGAAAAGGCTACTGCATGTATTAAGAAATCAATATTACCAAAATCAATTGATAGTTTTTTAAAAAAATCTGGAGCACCTTTGTAATCTTGTACATCAAACTCATAGGTGAAATTTGAATTAACCTTATTAGCTAAAGGAATAATTCTTTTTTTTAAAGCTTCACTTTGGTATGTAAAAGCAATAGTACCTCCAGCTTGAAAAACACTATTTGCTATTCCCCAAGCTAAAGATCTCTCATTAGCAACACCTACAATTAATCCTTTTTTTCCTTTTAGTAAGTTATTATTCATATTATTTATAATCTACTTCTATATACTATTAATTATCATTTTTTATAATATAATTACAATTATTATTTTTAATAAATATTATGACAAAGGCTATTTTTTTCGACATTTTTGGTACTCTAGTAGATTGGAGAGGCTCTTTAATAAAAAATTTACGAAAAAGTAGAGTTTTTGATGACTATGATGATTCTTTTATAGAATTACTCGTTATTAATTGGAGACTTGAATATCAGCCTATATTAAATAAGGTCAATAAAAAGAAAATTCCCTGGATGATTTTAGATGATTTACATCTAATATCTTTTAATAAGATATTAAAAAAAATGAGCATTGACAATGTCACTGAAAATCAAAAAAAAGATTTAGTTTTTTTATGGCACAAATTAAATCCATGGAAAGATTCAATAAAAAGCTTGAATGCATTACAAAAGAAATATGTAACATGTAGTCTATCAAATGGAAATATTAATTTACAAAAAAATTTATTTAAATATGCAGGTTTGAATTTTAACTTTATTTTTTCCGCAGAACATTTTAAAAAGTATAAGCCTCATCCTTCTGTATACTTAGGAGCAGCAAGTAATTTAGGAATTAATCCTGAAGATTGTTTTTTAGTAGCTTCTCATAAAAGTGATTTACAAGCAGCTAATAAGCTAGGTTTTAATACGATTTTTATTAAAAGAGAAAATGAATATGGAAAATTTTCTAAGAAATTTAAAAAGATATTATTTGAACCAAATTTAAGTGTAAACTCTTTGGAAGATTTAAAAAACTTAGTTATCTAGTGATAAAGCAAACTTAATGTTTCTGCAACAAGTGCAGGCTTTTTATGATTTTTAATTTCTATTATCACTTTACTATTGAGTAAAATGCCTCCTTTGTAATCTCTGGCATCTTGCACTGAGATATTTGCTCTAATATAGCTATTGCAAATTACAGGAGAAATAAATCTAATTTTTTCAGTACCATAATTTAGAATTAATTTTAAATTTTTACATTCCCATATGTCGTTAACAAATTTTGGAATTAAAGATAAGGAATAGTAACCATGGGCTATAGTTTTTTTAAAAGGACTATCTGTTATTGCTTTGTCTCTATTAACATGTATCCATTGATAATCTTCGGTAGCGTTTGCAAAGTTATCTATCTCTTCTTGAGTTACCAATTTCCAATCACTAGTTCCTAATAACTCACCTATAATATTTTTAAATTCTTTTGGAGTATCTATAACTTTTTTAGGCATATAATAAAATATTAACATTTTAAAAAAAAAATGCTATCCATATAGAATGGATTTTAAAAATCACTTAATGTACAAAGTTACAAGAGAAGGTGGAACAGAGCCACCTTTTTCAGGAGAATATAATGAAAATAAAAAAAAAGGAAAATATTTATGTATTCACTGTAAAACAATATTATTTTCTTCTGAAAAAAAATTTGACTCTGGAACAGGTTGGCCAGCCTTTTATGATGTAGAAAATAAAAAATCTGTAATAGAAATAGAAGATAACAGTTATGGTATGAAGAGAATAGAAGTTAAGTGTAGTTCTTGTAATTCCCATCTAGGTCACGTTTTTCCCGATGGCCCTAAACCTACTGGCCTAAGATACTGTATAAACTCAGTTTCTTTGAAATTTATTGATAAAACTTGATTAAATTTTTGCGGTATAGCTAAAAAGTTTATGTTTTAACAACCATTTTAACCATCTTTTTTCTATAGATAAGGCTACTTCATTATTACAAACTGAAGTCTCATATATTATAGATAATAAAGCATTATAAGCAGGTTTTTTATTTTTATAAATACTATGAATTTTAGAATTATAAAATATAAATGTATTTGTAAATATTTGATCCCAGAAAAAGCTTTTACCTTCTAATTTAATATCATTATCAATATTATCATTAAATAATTTAAATTTTAAACCTTGCTCATATGTTATTTCTTTATCTATTAAAAAAGCTTGTAACGAATTTTTATATCCAATAAGTTTAGTTAATCTATGAGTTGTTCCTAAAAAAGGAATAATACCATGACTAGTTTCATTTAATTTTAATAGCGTATCTTTTTCAGCTTTAATAAAGTTACAAGACAGAGCTATTTCCATTGCAGGACCTTGGACAACTCTATTTATTTCAGAAAAAAAAATAACTTTACTTTTTTGCATTGTTTCAGAAATTAATTGGAACATTCTCAATTTTTTATCAATATCAGGACTATTTTTATTTAAAACTAACTTTTTAACCAATAATTTACTATCAAAGTCGCCAATTATTTTTAGAATTATATCTTTGTATTCTTTATCTATGCGAAGTATTAACTTTAGAAAGTTTTCTATTACGTTTTCATTATATTCATCACCTGAAATTTTTATTGTTTTTGTTTCCTCACAAAAATCAAAAGTTGCTTTAGCCAATTTATACTCTTTCTATAATTGTGGCAGTGCCCATTCCTGCACCTACACATAACGTTATTAATCCAGTAGAAAGATCTCTTCTTTCTAACTCATCCAAGATAGTGCACATTAACATAGCTCCCGTTGCACCTAATGGATGTCCCATAGCTATTGCTCCACCGTTTACATTAACAATATCATCATTAACACTTATAGCATCCATGTACCTTAGCACTACTGCAGCAAAAGCTTCGTTAACTTCAAATAAATCTATATCTTTGGCTTGCATTTTTGCTCTCTTAAGCACTTTTTTAGTAGCATGTTCTGGTCCAGTAAGCATTATTGTTGGTTCTGTCCCAACTGATGCAAAGGCTTTTATTTTTGCTCTAGGTTTTAGATTTAATTTTTTTCCCATTTCTGCATTCCCTATTAATAGTGCCGCCGCACCATCTACTATGCCTGACGAATTTCCAGCGTGATGTACATGATTAATTTTTTTATTTTCAGGATATTTTAATAGTGCAACATCGTCTAATCCAGAATCAAAACCTATTTTTTCAAAAGAAGGTTTTAAGGATCCTAGAGTTTGCATTGTTGTATTTTCTCTAATTAATTCATCTTTATTTAACATTAAGTCACCATTCTGATCATAAATTTCAAAAATACTATTTTTAAAATATTTATTTTTCCAAGCAGTACTTGCTTTTTTTTTGAGAATTAACAGCATATAAATCAACATCATCTCTGGAATAACCATATTTAGTAGCTAATAAATCAGCTGAAATGCCTTGAGGAACAAAGTAAGTTTTAAAGGCAATTGAAGGATCTGCCATCCAAGCACCACCTGCACTACCTAAAGGAACTCTAGACATAGACTCTACTCCACCTCCTATAGTAAGATCAGATTGTCCACTTATAACTTGTGCTGCAGCTATATTACAAGCCTCTAGTCCAGAAGCACAAAATCTATCAACTTGTGTTCCTGGTACAGACTGATTATAATCTGCATCTAATACTGCCAATCTAGCAATGTCTGACCCTTGTTCAAAAACAGGGTGTACGCAACCTAAAACTACGTCATCTAGATAACTAGTATCTAGTTGATTTCTTTCTTCTATTTTTTTTAGTGTTTTTGAAGCAAGTTTAATAGGAGCTAATTGGTGTAAAGACCCTGTTCTTTTTCCTATACCTCTTGGAGTTCTAATAGCATCAAAAATGTATGCATCAATCATAATATTTTCCTATAAATTTCTAGAGATTATTTCTTTCATAATTTCATTTGTTCCACCATAAATTCTTTGAACTCTTGCGTCTAAAAAAGCTCTTGCAATAGGATATTCTTGCATATATCCATAACCACCAAATAATTGAAGGCACTCGTCCATTACTTTAAACTGTAATTCAGTGCAGAACAATTTTGCTATTGCACCATCTTCTGCTGAAAAATTATTATTTATATGTTCTTTTATGCACCTATCTATATAAGTTCTAGCTACAGTAATTTCAGCTTTTAACTTTGATAAAATAAATTTAGTATTTTGAAAGTCTATTATTTTTTTATTAAAGGCTTTTCTTTGTTTTGTATAAGTTATTGTCCAACTTAATGCAGCTTCTGCAGCTGAAACGGCTGTAACAGCAATGGATAATCTCTCTTGCGGCAACTCATCCATTAACTGAAAAAACCCCTGTCCAGAATTACCTAATATGTTTTCTACAGGTAATTCCACATCTTCAAAAAATAACTCAGAAGTATCTTGTGCTTTCATACCAATTTTTTTTAAGTTTCTTCCTCTTTTAAATCCTTTTCTGTATTCTTCACATAGAACTATAGAAATACCTTTTGCTTTCTTCGTAAGATCAGTTTTAGCTATCACTAAAATTAAGTTGGCATTATGACCATTTGTAATAAAAGTTTTAGAACCATTTAAAATTATTTTATTATCATGTATTAAAGCCTTTGTTTTAATATTTTGAAGATCTGACCCTGTATTAGGTTCAGTCATAGCAATAGCAGTAATTAATTCACCCTTTACCATTTTTGGAAGAAGGTTTTCTTTTTGTTCTTCTGTACAATAATTTATTATGTATGGAGTAACTATATCAGAGTGCACTGCAAAACCTGGCCCAGTCGCACCTATTTTAGCAAGTTCTTCAATAACTATAACATTAAACCTAAAGTCACCTTCTATTCCACCATATTTTTTTGGTGCATTAGGACAGAGTATGCCTATTTCTCCAGCTTTCAGCCAAAGTTCTTTGGGAACAAATCCATTTTTTTCCCAATTATCATGATATGGAAGAATTTCTTTTTCTACAAATTTACTAGCTGTATTTCTAAAAAAACTTTGTTCTTCTGTAAATAAATTTCTATCAAACATTTTAAAACTTTATCTTAAAATAAAGTTTTGTAAATCATCTTTAATTTACAAACTTTTTATAAAGCTTTCTCATACCAATAATCCACTTTTCTGGATCTTCTGCTTTAATTTTAATATATTTTCTTACAACTTCATGAGGAGTAATTAAAAACTTACCTTTACTCATTTCCTCAAGCGTAATTTTAGCTACTTCTGATGCTTCTAGCATGCCATTAATTCCTGCAACACCTCCATTTTTAATATTTTCAGTCATTGGAGTATTCACCCCCTGCGGGCATAGCAAACTTACTCCTACACCAAAGTCGCCGTAAGTAATTGACAACCACTCTGCAAACCCTACTGTTGCATGTTTAGTTGTAGAATATGTTGCTGAACCAACCTGAGATAGCAAGCCTGCAGCTGACGCAGTGATTAAAAACCAACCATTTTTTTTTGAAACCATTCTAGAGATACAGTTTCTTACTATGTTAATGTGTTGTAAAACATTGGTTTTCCAAATAGTATTCCAATGCTCTTCAGACGCTAATCCGTCATCATCTTTAGCAATGCCTGCATTACAGCAGATGAGGTCTATATGTTCAAACTTTTTATATATTTCTTCAAAAACTATTTTTATTGCGTCATTGCTACCTACATCACAATTATAATAGTCAACATTATCTTGGTTTGAGTTTTTTAAATCAATATTTATAACTTTCTTTGCTTTTCTAGATTGAAGTTCATTGATTAGTGCATGGCCAATACCACTTGAACCTCCTGTAACTATACATACCTTATTCAAGGCATCGAATGTATTTTGATTTGCAAAAGTATTAAGATTTTTCATTAAGTTATATTCAATATATAATATAATTAAATATATTATAAAAAATTACAATGCTAATAAATAATAAAAGTTATAGAACTATCTGGTACGATAAAATCTCAGAAAGTGTTAAAATAATAGACCAAACTAAACTTCCATTTAAATTGGAAGTTATATCTTTAAAAAAAATAGATGATGTCATTAAAGCTATAAATGAAATGAAGGTTAGGGGTGCTCCTCTTATTGGTGCAACTGCTGCTTATGGAGTTTTCTTAGCTTATAGAGAACTTAAAAATAAAAGTAAAATTATAGAAGAAGCCTCTAAAATAAAAGAAACTAGACCAACAGCTATTAATTTATTTTGGGCTGTCGAAAAAATGTTATCTAAAATTGACTACACTGTAAATAAAGCTAAAACAGAAAAAATTTTATTTGAGGAAGCAAAAAAAATTTGCGAAAATGATATTACTAGTTGTAAAAAAATTGGTCTAAATGGCTTAAAGATAATTAAAAAATTTCATAAAAATAGAAAAGAAAAGGTTAATATTTTGACGCATTGTAATGCTGGCTGGCTTGCAACTATTGATTGGGGAACAGCTACAGCTCCTATATATTACGCAAAAAAAGATAATATAAATGTACATGTATGGGTAGATGAAACTAGGCCAAGAAATCAAGGAGCCTCTTTAACAAGTTATGAATTAAATAATGAAGGTGTAGAAAATACAATTATATCAGATAATACAGCAGGCCTTTTAATGCAAAGAGGTAAGATAGATTTGTGCATTGTTGGAGCTGATAGAGTAACTAGTAATGGACACGTAGCTAATAAGATAGGAACATTTATGAAGGCTGTAATGGCAAGAGAGTTTAATATACCCTTTTATGTGGCAATCCCTACTTCAACTATAGATTGGAAAATAAAAAAATATCAGCAAATAGTTATTGAAGAAAGAGCAGGCACAGAATTAAGCCAAATCACAGGACTAGACGATAAAAATAAAATTAGAAAAATAAAAATTTATCCAAGTAAAAGCAAAGTTTATAACCCAGCATTTGATATTACTCCTAGTAGATTTATTAGTGCTTTTATTACAGATAAAGGAATTATTAAAGCTAATTATAGAGAAATTGCAAGGTTAAAGGATGAAAGAGCTAGAAAAAAAACAAAAAATAATTAATTATTCTAGGACTTTTGAAAAGGATAAGTTTTCTCCGATAAGATCTGGAAACATATCAATAAAGCATAAGAGAGGTAATTTAGAAGGTTTTTTGATTTCACCTTCTGGTAAAAAAAATGTTGAACTAAAGACTAATGATATAGTTTTTGTTACAATGACGGGAGAAGCAGAAAAAAATAAAAAACCTTCATCGGAATGGAGATTTCATTTAGACCTTTATAAATCTTGCAAATGTAATGCAATAGTTCATGCTCACTCTAAGTTTAGCGTAATTTGTTCTTGTTTATTTAAAGAAATACCATCTTTTCATTATATGATAGCTTTGATAGAAGCTAAATCAATAAAAGTTGCAAAGTATGCATTATTTGGAAGTAAAAACCTTTCAAAAAATATACTAGATGCCATAAAAAACTCTAAAAGTTGTCTAATATCAAATCATGGACAAATAACTATAGGTGAAAGTATAGAAACAGCTTATGAACTCGCAGAAGAAGTTGAGCTATTATGTGAATACTATTATCGTTGTAAAATATATAAAGAGCCAAAAAGGATTAGTAAAAAGGAAATGAATATGGTTTTAGAAAAAATATTAAAATATAAGACAAATTAAATAAAGTGGTGCTCCAAGGCAGAATTGAACTGCCATTTCGCCCTTACCAAGGGCGTGTAATAACCATTATACGATTGGAGCTACAACACAAGTAATATAGCAAATAATTACTTTAAATTAATATATTAAATTAAACATATTAGAAATAAATTATTTTAGTACATAACACTAGTCTTTTTTTTTAGAGTTCATTTCCAATTTAGTGAACCAAAAAAAATACAATGCGTATACAGTATATAAATTAAGGAGATACAATGAAAAAATTAGTTTTTACAATTTTTAGTTTTTTTTTAACATTTAATGTTTTTACCTGTGATTTTTTTAATACTAGTGACCAAGATAATGTGCAAGCTTTAATGGGTAAAAAATCAAAAATTTATGATGCCTATAAACAAGGAAAATGTGTATTAGAAAACGTTTTACAGCCTCTCTCTAATGAACAAAGAAAAATAATAGCAAATTTAATTGCTAAATCTTATACAAAGGTTGAATAACATAGATAATTTTATTATTTATAATAGATATAATTTTTAAATATTTTTAATTAAAGTAATTATTGTATTTGAAAAATTCAATATCGATTTATGAGAACTTTTGTTTAACTTTAATAAATTAATTGTAGTAATACCATTTAAAATAAAGTTTACTACATTATTAACTTCATCACTTTCGATTTTTTTCTTTCTTTCATAAAGTTCTCTTTTAACAAGTGTCTTTATTGCTTTTTGAACTTCTACATCAATCTTTAAAATAGTTTTTTTTACTTCATTTCCTAACTTATATTTTTCTACTCTAGACCTATGATAGAAGCAAACCTTATACCTATTAGTAATTAAACCTGAGGTTCTATCCATAATAATATTTTTTAATGTAGCATCCTTACTGTTAAACTCTTTTATTTTTTGTGTTATTACAGTTTTATAGTATTCAACTAAAGCAGATTTTTGAAGAGAGTCTTCATTTCCATATAATCTATATATTGTCCCTTTAGAGACACCAGTATACTTGATTACATTATTAAATGATTGATTATCAATTCCATTTAATAAATAAAAGTCTAAACACTTTTTTGTAATTGTGTGTTTGCTAATAGAAACAGGTCTTCCTGACTTTCTTTTATTAGTTATAAGCATATTAAACATACTTTTTTATAATAAAAAAAATAGCAAATTTGTAAACTTTTGTAAATTAATTTGTTATGCGCAAAATTTTGCTAAATTGTTTTTAATAACTATCTATATTGAAATATCATTATTTGTGTCCTTAAAATATAATTAACAATTTTTTAATGTTTAAAAAGTTTATTTATTAATAACTATAAAAACTCTATTTGATTAATAGACTTTTTATCTATATTAACTAATAAAATTTTTTTAGAATTTAGATTAGTGGCATATTCTAATAACTGTCTTCTGGTATTTATATTTTTAATGCAAGCAGATTTTCCAGTTTTCACTTCAGCTATATAAACTATATTATTTTTTTTTACAAGAAAATCAGGTTTAATAAAATAAGATTTCTTTCTTTCATTATCTAACAATTTTCCCTTAATTATTATTTGTTCTTTTAAAATCTCATAGCCATTTCTAATTAGCAATGTTCTTGCTTTCTTTTCTCCTAATTTTCCAATAAATATTAATCGTAGAAAAATAAAAATTTTATATAATTTTCTTGTCAACCACCCTAACAGAAAAAATAACAAAAGATAAATTACGTTTTCATTCCTAAATA
>CACEBX010000013.1 GCA_902557845.1 Rhodospirillaceae bacterium
CTTTAGTCTTTATCCAAAATAATAATTCTTCAAAATTATGAGTTTCAATTAATACATCCATATTTAATTGTTTTGCTAACTTAATGTAAGCTATCATTTTTTTTGTGCTTATTACACCATGAATTAGTAATATACAGTCTGCTCCTATAGCTCTGCTTTCAATTATTTGATATTCACTAATGATGAAATCCTTCCTAATAATTGGAAGATTTGTATTGCTTTTTACAACTTTAAGGTCATTTGTACTTCCTAAAAAGTATTTTGAGTCAGTCAGAACGGATATACAGGTAGCATTTCCTTTAGTATAAGATTTTGCAATTTTTGCTGGATTAAAGTTTTTTGATATTATTCCTTTAGATGGGCTTGCTTTTTTAACTTCAGCTATAATTGATATACAATTCTTTTTATAATTCGAGTCTATTTTTTTTTTAAAATCTCTTGGGTTTTCAGAGTTATTAATCATAATTTGTAATTCTTTTTCTGTAACTTTTTTTCTTTGTATATCTACATGCTCTCTTTTATCTTTGCATATTTGATTAAGTATATTATTCATTGCTAATTTTAATTAATTTATTAAGTTTATCAAGAGCATTACCATTATTTAAATTTTTATTAGCTAAAATTAAACCTTCTTTTAAATTTTTAGCTTTATTTGCAATCACTAAACATGCTGAGGTATTAAGTAATACAATATCTTTAAAAAAAAGATTGGTGTTTTTATTTTTAAATAAGTTAAGAATTTCTTTAGCATTAAATTTGGGATTTTTACCTTTTATTTTGTTTAGAGAGGATTTTTTTAATCCAACTTTTTTTGGATCTATAACAAACTTTCTTAATTTATTATTTTTTAATTCTATTACAAAAGTTTTTCCAGAAAGTGTTATTTCATCTACTCCATTTTCTCCACAAACCACCCAGGCTTTTTTTAAACCTAACTTTTTAAGAGACTCAGCAATAGGTAAAAGTAATTTTTTATCATAAACTCCTATAAGTTGCATATCAGCATTAGCCGGATTTATCAAAGGCCCTAATAAATTAAATATAGTTTTAACTTTTAAAATACTTCTTACATTTGCAACATTTTTCATTGCTGAATGGTATAAGGGAGCCATTAAAAAACAAATATTAATTTTATCAAGACACTTTTTTACTTTCTTTAAATCAGCATTTATATTTACGCCTAGTTCTTGTAAAACATCAGAAGATCCTGATTTAGATGAAACTGCTTTATTGCCATGTTTTGCAACTTTTATTCCACAAGCAGAAGTTAAGATTGCAGTAGCGGTAGAAACATTAAGCGTTTCTTTTCCATCTCCTCCAGTTCCACAAGTGTCTAATATATTTTTTCCTGCTTTTAATTTTTTAGATTTTTTCTTAAGCACCATTGAGGCTTCAATAATTTCTTGTACTGTTTCTCCTTTTGTAGCCAAGGCCATTAATAGACCAGATGTCTGTATTTCAGAAAGTTTTCCCGAAATTATCTGAGTAAAAACAAATTTTGCTTCATTAGAAGTCAGATTTAAATTATTAGATAGTTTATATAAAATTTTAGAAATATTCATATTATTTCTTTTTTTCACATAATTTTATAAAATTTTCAAATAAAGTATTTCCATATTGTGATGAAATACTCTCAGGATGAAACTGCACTCCATAAATATTATACTTTTTAATTTTTAAGGCCATAATAGTTTTATTTTTAGAAGTTGCTAAAACTTCAATATTACTAGGCAATTTTTTATTTACAACTTCTAAAGAATGATACCTTGTAGCAGTAAAATGTTCAGGAAAGTTTTTAAAAATTTTATCTTTTTTAATAATTGATATATCGTCTGTTTTTCCATGCATTACTTGCTTCATTTTTGCAATATTTCCACCAAATGATAGAGCTAACGCTTGGTGCCCTAAGCAAATTCCCAATAATGGAATTTTAATTTTAAATTTGTCTATTATTTTTAGCATGTGAAGAGAATCTTTAGGATGTCCTGGTCCTGGAGAAAAGATAATTCCTTTAAAGGAATTGATGGATATTTTTTTAAGGTTTAGCTTGTCATTTCTTTTGACAATAACCTTTGCCCCTAGATTTGCAATGCTATGATAAACATTCCAAGTAAAGCTGTCATAGTTATCTACTAATAAATACATACATTTACTTTTCTTTCTCTAATGCTTTTTCTGCTGCCATAAATAATGCTTTTGCTTTATTTATCGTCTCTTGATGTTCTTTTTCTGGGTTGCTATCAGCAACTATTCCTGCGCCGGCCTGAACATACATATTTTGTTCTTGCAGTATTGCTGTTCTTAATACAATACAAGTTTCCATATCTCCATTACCAGAAAAATACCCTACACATCCTGCATAAATTCCTCTGCTATTAGGTTCTAAACTATTAATAATTTCCATAGCCCTAATTTTTGGCGCCCCTGACACAGTACCTGCTGGAAACCCTGACATAAGAGTATTCAAAATATTCTTTTTTGATTTAATTTCACCTTCAACATTTGAAACAATGTGCATTACGTGACTATAGTATTCAACTAGCATTTTTTCAGTAACTTTGACTGTTCCTATTTTAGAAACTCTTCCTACATCATTTCTTCCTAAATCTAAGAGCATTAAGTGTTCAGAAAGCTCTTTGGGATCTGCTAATAAATCATCTCTATTTTTTTCATCTTCATTCTTATTTTTTCCTCTTGGTCTGGTTCCAGCTATAGGTCTAACAGTAACTTTGTTCTTTTCAAGCTTTATTAAAATTTCTGGACTTGAACCAACTAATGAGAAGTTACCATATTCCTCATCTTCAAAGTTTAAAAAAAACAAGAATGGAGAAGGGTTTAAACTTCTTAATGATCTATATAATTCAAATGGAGGAGGGGAAAACTTAGCTTTAAACCGTTGAGATAAGACTACCTGAAATATATCTCCTTTATAAATATGTTCTTTGGCTTTATTGATAATATTTATAAACTTTTCTTTAGAAATATTAGATTTTGGTTTTATTTTATTAGTATATTTTTTCTTTTTAATTTTTTTTACAGGGTTTTCTAGTATTTCTCTTATTTTATTAATTAATTTAATTTTTTTTGAATATTCTTTTTTTAAATTCAAACTTTTTTCATACCAAGATGGGGTAGTAATTATTAGTTGATTTTTTAGATTATCGAATATAGCCATAATTGTAGGCCTAATAAAAAAACCGTCAGGCAACTTCAAGTCACTTGATTTTCTTTTTGGGATTTTCTCAAACTGCTCTATAGTTTCATATCCTAAATAACCTATTAAAGCAGTTGACATCGGTGGTAAAAAATCAGGAAATTCTACTTTTGAATTATCTATAAGTTCTTTTAAAGATAATAAAGGTTTCTTATTAATTTTAATATAATTATTTTTTTTATAAACTTTTTTTAAAAAAACTTGATTTTGAATACTTTTCCATACTATGTCTGGAAACATTCCAATTATTGAATATCTACCTCGGTATGAACCATCTTGCACTGATTCTAAAAGAAAACAATTTTTTTTGTTAGAATTTTCACATAATTTTAAATAGGCTGAAACTGGAGTATCTAAATCAGACTTAAAAACTCTCCAAAATAATTGATTTTTTCTTTTGAGATAGTTATTTCTAAATGAATTAAAATCTGGATTAACTTCATACATTTTAAAATGAATTTAAAAACTTCTGATTTATATTACTTTTGTGCTTATTGCTCATGTCCTGTAATAATGCTCTATTTATATCAGCTTCTATGCTTTCATTTAATTCGTTGACAACCCTCTCAACTTTTGAAGTATTTTCTTCTTTGAGAATATTATTAGACTGTGCTGTAGGCAAAACCATGACATAAATTCCCTTTTTAAGATTTATCATTTTAGATAGGCTGTTTAATTTAGTATTAAATACTAAATCTTTTATATTTATATTTATATTTTTTCCTAACCTATTATCCCAAGTAATCCAATCAGTAGACTCTTCTTTTATAAAATTTGTATTATATTTTTCATAGGGTTTGTTAGGTTGAAATTTCTTTTTAAAATCATCTGCTAAAATTTTAGCTTCTTTATTTCTTTCGTCATCATATAGTAAATTCAAAATTTCATTTTTAATTTCAGGTAATTTTTTTTCCTTAGCTTGAATAATGTTATTTAGATATATGTAGTGTAGGTTATTATCATTATCTTCAACAATTTCACTTATATCATTATTATTTAGATTAAATACAATCTTAGATATTTCGCTTTCATTTAATCCTAATATTTTTAATTCTTTATTTTTTTCTATATTAATTAAATTAATATTTTTAACTTCTTTTATTTGTGCATCAAGGTTTTCTATAGATAAAGTAAAGTTTTTAGTATTTAAAAATTTTTCATAAAACATATTTGCTAAATTGTAAATCTTTTCATTAGATTTTTCTTTAAGTATATCTCTTTTAATTTGCTCTTTGACTTTAGAATAAGATTCAATAAGTTCTTTATTAATTTTTTCTAAGTAAAAGACTTTGTAACCAAAAGATGTTTTAAAGATTTGACTTATTTGTTTTTCTGATAGATTAAAAATAGCTTCAGAGCTTTCCGGGTCAACGTCATCAATTTTAACATTCCCTAAATTACTTTCTTCTATATTTTTATTAAACTTTTGCAGTGTCTCAAAAAAATCTTCATTTTTTTTATAATTATCAATAAATTCTTCTATTTCTTTTTTTGTATTAAATTGTGCAATAAAAATGTTTCTAGTCTCATCTTTTTTATATAGATTAATGTTGTCATCATAAAAACTTTTTAGTTCTTGTTCTTTAATGTCTATATTGTTTAATTGTTTTTTATAAAAAAAAGTTACAATAGATATATCTCTTGTTTCTGGATTTAAAAAGTTATTTTTTTCTTTCTCATATTTTTTATTAATTAAAGTATCATCAAACATTTTATTAGAAATTAATTTTGCAGAAGTATCTATAGTTATAATCTTTGCCTTTCTAACTAAATCTCTTTTTTTAACGATACTATTAGCAATCTTTTCTGGAACAAACTCTGAATATCCTATACTTTGCAATAACAGATCATTGCTGATTGAGTCTTTTGAAATATTATAAATATCTTTTTCTTTTAAATTATTTCTACTTAAATAATAATTATAGTAATCTTTATTAAAAACACCTAATTGATCATTAAAAATAGGATTATTTATAATTGCTTTTTTAATATATTTATCACCGATTGATATATTTAGATCTTTAGAAAGAATATTAATATATTTCTTAGAAATTAAGTTTTCTATTACATTGTGGTGTATGCCTAGAGCCTTTAAAAGTTCTTCTGTTACAGGTTGTTGGTTTGTTTGTCTCAATCTATCTATTAATAATTGATAGTCTAATTGAAATTCATTAAGTTTTATTTCAGATTTGCCAACTTTTGCAATAGTAGGATTATTATTACCAACAAAAATATCGCCTATACCCCAAACAGCAAAACTAAGAGCAATAATAATAATTAAAAATTTAGAACCTAAATTTTTTAAAAATAACATTATTTTTTTTATCATATTTACATATTTACCAGAATATTTTAAATAATATATACTAATAATAAAAATAAAAAAATACAGTAAACTTTGAAAAAATTATTAATAGCTAATTGGAAAATGAATATTGATTGCAAAAGAGGCGCGCTTTTAGCAAAAAAAATAGTAAAAAAACTAAAAAGAAATTCTAAAAAAGACTTTATTTTACTGCCTTCTGTGCAATCCATTAATTTTATCAAACAAAAACTTAGTAACAAATTTTTAAATTTAGGTGCTCAAGATTGTAGTCAGTTTTCTGTAGGTGCATATACAGGTGATGTTTCAGCAGCAATGATAAAAGAGTTGGGATGTAAATATGTTTTAATAGGTCATTCAGAAAGAAGAATTAATTATAATGAAAATAATCTTGTTTTAACTAAAAAAGTGCAAAATGCTTTTAATAATAAATTAAAAGTAATATTTTGTGTAGGTGAAAACCTTGATGAATATGAAAAATCAAATACAAAAAATGTTATTAAATATCAGCTTGCTAATATTTTTAATAAAGAAACAATTTTTAAAAATTTAGTAATAGCTTATGAACCTGTTTGGGCTATAGGAACTAATAAAACACCAAGTTTAGAAGAAATTGAAAAGGTGCATGGATATATAAAAAGTATATTTTATAGTCAATATAAAGTAAAAAATATTTGTGTTCTCTATGGAGGTTCTGTAAACTATAAAAATTCAAAGTCTATATTTAGTACTTCTAGTGTTGACGGTGGGCTTATAGGAGGCGCCTCATTAAAAGCTGATGATTTTAAAAAAATTTATGATAGTCTATAATTATTAAGGAATTTTATGTTTAATATATTTTTAATTCTCCATGCCATTTTGGCAATAGTGCTTGTATTATCAGTGCTTCTTCAAAGAAGTGATGGTGGCGCTCTAGGAGGCTTAGGTGGCGGTGCAAACTTTTCTGGAATGTTGGAAGGTAGAAGAAGTGCTGACTTTTTAACTAAATTAACTACTATTATAGGTGTTCTTTTTTTAGCTAATAGTTTATTTCTAGCTATTTTAACAAAAAATAAGAATGATAGTTCTGTAATTCAATCTGAAGAGATAGAGGAGATTGTAATACCAAATGAAACTAAAGGTGATAAAGCAATTATACCCGATACAGAGTGAGTTAAATTATTATTAAGATTTCAAATTTGAAAACTAAAATAATTTTTGTGACGGGAGGAGTGGTTTCTTCTTTAGGTAAGGGTATATCAGCATCTTCCTTAGGTGCTTTGTTACAGGCTAGAGGATTTAAAGTAAGGCTTAGAAAGTTAGACCCTTATTTAAATGTTGATCCTGGAACTATGAATCCAAATCAACACGGAGAGGTTTTTGTTACTGATGATGGAGCAGAAACAGATTTAGATTTAGGGCATTATGAGAGATTTACTGGAGTTAATGCTAGTAAAAATGATAACATTACAGCTGGTAAAGTTTATCAACAAGTTATCTCAAATGAGAGAAAAGGCAAGTATCTGGGTAAAACAGTTCAAGTAATTCCTCATGTTACCAACGCTATAATTGAAAGAATTCTATTTCAAATTAAAAATGAGGACTTTTTAATAATAGAGGTAGGAGGCACTGTAGGAGATATAGAGAGTTTGCCTTTTCTTGAAGCCATCAGGCAACTTAGAAACTTATTGACTGCTGCTAGAACAGTTTTTATACATTGTACTCTAATTCCTTACCTTTCAGTAACTGATGAACATAAAACTAAGCCTACTCAACATTCAGTTAAAGAATTAAGAGAGATAGGAATTCAACCAGATATTTTAATTTGTAGATGTGAAAAAAGTATTTTAGTAGATGATAAAAAAAAGATTTCTTTATTTTGCAATGTTGAAACTAGAAATATTATACAAGCCTTAGATGTAAATAGTATTTATGAGATACCAAGCTTATTTTTTAAAGAAAAATTAGATATAAGAGTATTGCAATCTTTTGGTATTAAAAATCCAAAAAAACCAAATTTAACAAACTGGAATAATATTACAAAAAAACAAAATATTTTAAAAAGAAATGTAGAGATAGGAATAGTTGGAAAATATATTGAACTTAAAGATGCTTATAAATCTTTAGTAGAAGCTCTTATTCATAGCGGAATAAAAAATAATACAAAAATTAAAATTAATTGGATTGATGCTGGAAATCTTAAAAACTTAAAAAAGAAGCTTGAAAAGCTTAAAGGTGTTATAGTGCCTGGAGGATTTGGAAGTAGAGGGATACAAGGAAAACTTTATTCCATAAAATATGCTAGAGAAAACAATGTCCCTTTTTTGGGCATATGTTTCGGTATGCAGTTAGCTGTGATAGAGATAGCAAAAAATTTATTAAAAATAAATAACGCCTCTTCAAGTGAATTTAATAAAAAAAAATCAAAAAATATCATTGGTCTCTTAACAGAATGGAATAAAGGGAGTGTTTATTTTAAGAGAGACAAAGGTTCTGAGTATGGTGGAACAATGAGATTAGGCACTTACTCATGTAAAATTAAAAAAAAATCCAAAGTATTTAATATTTATTCAAAGACTTTTATAAGAGAAAGGCATCGACATAGATATGAAATGAATATTAAATTTGAGAAACTTTTTTTAAAAAAAGGACTGCTAATTTCTGGGAAATCACCAGATGGTAAATTACCAGAAATAGTTGAACTAGAAGGGCACCCATGGTTTATAGGTGTTCAATTTCATCCAGAACTGTTGTCAAGACCTCTAAAGCCTCACCCTTTATTTAATTCTTTTATCAAAGAATGTTTAAGAAAGAATTGAGATGAATGAAAAAGAACAAAAAACTGTTTCCATAAATAATATTAATTTTTCTAATAATAATAACTTTGTATTGATTGCTGGTCCGTGCGTTATAGAAAGCTTGGACCATGCTATAAATATGACAGGATTAATTAGTGACATTTGTAAAAAATTTAAAATAAATTTTGTTTACAAATCCTCCTTTGATAAAGCAAATAGAACAAGCATTAAAAGTAATAGAGGAGTAGGGCTAGAGCAATCTTTAAATATTTTTAAAGAGGTGAAAAAAGTATTTAGCTGTAGTATTATAACTGATGTTCATGAGCCTTCTCAATGTCGTGAGGTATCAAAGTTTGTTGATATTTTGCAAATACCAGCTTTTTTATCAAGGCAGACAGACTTGTTAATTTCTGCTGCTAATACTAAAAAAGCAGTAATGGTTAAAAAGGGACAGTTTGCTGCACCTTGGGATATGAATAATGTAGTTTCAAAGTTAGAAGCAGCTAAATGTTATAAAATTCTATTATGTGAGAGAGGGGCATCATTTGGATATAATGCTCTAGTTTCTGATATGAGGGCAATTCCTATTATGCAAAAAACTGGATATCCAGTAATATTTGACGCAACACATTCTGTTCAACAGCCAGGAGGTTTAGGAGAAAAATCAGGAGGTCAAAGAGAGTTTGTTCCTATTTTAGCAAGGGCTGCAGTTGCAGTAGGAGTAGCAGGGATATTTTTAGAAACACATGATAGTCCTGACAATGCACCAAGTGATGGACCTAACATGATTAAGGTTACAGAATTAAGTTTTTTATTAGAAAAATTATTAGAATTAGATAGAATAGTGAAAAATAAATGAGTGTTATAGTTAATATAAAGTCTTTTGAAATATTAGATAGTAGAGGTATTCCCACTTTATTTACGGAGATTGAGTTAGAGAATGGAATAAAGGGTTCTGCCTCTGTTCCTTCAGGAGCTTCTACTGGTATTCATGAAGCGTTGGAGCTAAGAGATGGTGACCTAAAGCGATTTAAGGGCAAAGGAGTCCTAAACAATATTAATATTATACAATCTATAATTTTTGATATTTTATCAGGTATTGATGTAAGGGATCAAAAAAAAATAGATGAATTGCTTATAAAGATTGATGGTACAAATAATAAAAAAAAACTCGGAGCAAATACTTTACTTTCAGTCAGCTTAGCTGCAGCTAAAGCTGCTGCAAACTATGAAAAATTAGAATTATATAAATATTTAGGAGGCGTTAACTCATATCAATTACCAATACCTTTAGTAAATATTATAAATGGTGGTGCGCACGCTAATAATAATCTAGATATCCAAGAGTATATGATAACACCTATTGGAGCTAATACCTTTAAAGAGGCTGTTAGATGGTGTTCTGAAATATTTCATAATCTCAAAGATATATTAAAAAAGAAAAGTTATTCAACATCAGTAGGAGATGAAGGTGGTTTTGCTTCAAACTTTAAAAACAATGAGGAGCCTATCGAGCTATTAATTAAAGCTATTAAAGCATCAAACCTGAATCCAGAAAGACAAGTAATGATTTCATTAGATATAGCTGCTACAGAATTTTATAAAAATAAAAAATATAAAATTTTATCTGAAAATAAAGCTTTAACCAATATAGCCATGTCTGAATATTTGATAAAACTTTGTAATAAATTCCCAGTTTTCTCTATAGAAGATGGTATGGCAGAAGATGATTGGAATGGATGGAGCTATTTATCTAAAAGTCTTTCAAATAAAGCTCTAATAATTGGTGATGATTTATTTGTAACAAATAAAAAAAGGCTTTTAAGGGGAATAAAACAAAATGCAGCGAACAGTATTTTAATAAAGCTAAATCAAATAGGAACTCTTACAGAAACTTTAGATACTATTAACATTGCTAAGAGAAATGATTATAAGACAATAATTTCTCATAGGTCAGGAGAAACTGAGGATAACTTTATTTCAGACCTAGCAGTGGGAACTAATGCAATGTTTATAAAAAGTGGTTCAGTTACTAGGTCTGAGAGATGTTCTAAATATAATAGGTTAATTCTATTAGAGAATATTGATAAAAATCTTATTTATAGTGGAAAAGAGTTAAATGAAAAAGTTTAAATTACTACTAATAGTTTTCTTGTTGCCTATTACATTTATAATATACTATTTAACTAGTGAAGAATACGGAATATCAGCCTACATTGAAAAACAAAAATCCTTAGATAAAGTATATTTGGAAAATAAACTAATAAATGAAAATATAGAATTTTATAAGAAAAAAATCGATTTATTAACTGGCGATAATCTTGATATTGATTTGTTAAATGAAAAAGCTTCAGAAGTGTTAGGTATAACAGAAAAAGGAACAATTGTTATAAATAGCAATAATCTATAAAAAAAAGAATATTCTTTCTATTTATTATAGAATTTGCTTTACAAATAGAAAAAAAAATATAATTTTATATTATGAATGGATCAATTCAAGAACATAAAGAAATTATTAACCTTCTAGGGGGTGGTAAAAAACTAACTGAAAGATTAAAGCTTTTGTCTAATGAAACAATCAATGAGAAAACAGTATATTCTTGGGTTAGACAAGGCATTCCTGATAAATGGAAGGTAGCTGTATCAAGATGTTTATTAGAAGATAGTATAGATATTAGAAACTATAAAAACTTATTACCTCCAGGTCTACACATAGATAATTTATTTTCAGCAAATAATTCTGTAAAAATATTTTCATCTTCAAAGGTCTTAAAAACGGATGAATCTAATTTGCAAAATATTATAGATAAAGACCAATTATTAAAATTATATGAAATGATGATAAAGATAAGAAGGTTTGAAGAGAAAGTAGGGCAATTGTACAGTATGGGCCTTATTGGTGGTTTTTGTCATTTATACATTGGACAAGAAGGTGTTATATCTGGAATTGAGATGTTGGCTGATAATAATGATTGCTTTATCACTGGATACAGATGCCATGCTCATATGGTCACCAGAGGCGAACCAATGGTAAATATTTTTTCTGAACTCTTAGGAAACTTTTCTGGTTCTTCTAAAGGAAAAGGTGGGTCTATGCATATGTTTAGAAAAGAAAATAACTTTTTTGGAGGGCATGGTATTGTGGGAGCTCAAGTACCAATAGGAACGGGTATTGCTTTTGCAAATAAATATAAAAATAAGAAATCTGTAACATTTACTTTTTTTGGTGATGGAGCAGTTAATCAAGGCCAAGTTTATGAGGCTTTCAATATGGCTGCACTATGGCAACTACCGATAATATACATTATAGAAAATAACCAATATGGAATGGGAACATCAGTTGAAAGAGCTAGTGCCATGAATGAATTATTTAGAAGAGGCGAATCTTTTGGTATAAAAGGCTATGAAGTTGATGGAATGGATCCCTTGTCAATATATGGAAATCTTCAAAATATTTGTTCTAAAATAAGAGAAAAACCAGAACCAATTCTAATTGAAGCTAAAACATACAGATATAGAGGACATTCTATGTCAGATCCTGGAAAATATAGGACAAGAGAAGAAGTCCAAGAAACAAGAGAAAATAGAGATCCTATAGAAAGAATTAGAGCCTTATTGTTGTCAAAAAAATATATCACTGAGGATAAAGTTAAAGATTTAGATAAAAGGATTAGAGAAGAAGTAGCAGAGGCGGCTGAACTAGCTAGAGAAAAAAATTTGCCAGATAATGAAGACCTTTACAGAGATGTATACAAGGAATTAGATTCATGATTTCAGTTAGAGAGAGTATAAGAGATGCTATAGCAGAAGAAATGAGAAAAGATCCTAGTATTTTCTTAATAGGAGAGGAAGTTGGAGAATATCAAGGTGCATATAAAGTTAGTCAAGGATTATTAGATGAATTTGGACCTAAAAGAATAATTGATACACCTATAACAGAAGCAGGTTTTACTGGTTTAGCGGTGGGGGCTGCAATGAATGGCCTAAAACCGATAGTAGAGTTCATGACCTGGAATTTTGCTATGCAAGCAATAGATCATATAATAAATTCAGCGGCTAAAACTTATTATATGAGTGGTGGTAAAATTAATATTCCTATAGTTTTCAGGGGACCTAATGGTGTTGCTTCAAGAGTAGCTGCTCAACATAGCCAAGACTTTTCTTCATGGTATTCTCATATTCCTGGACTTAAAGTGGTTGCGCCTTACGATTGCACAGATGCGAAGTTATTAATGAAGTCTGCAATTATAGATCCAAATCCAGTAGTTTTTTTAGAACACGAATTACTTTATAATGATAAATTTAATTTAAATAGCGAAGAAAATAACATTGAAATTGGAAAAGCAAAAATTCAAAAAATAGGTGATGATATTACTTTAGTTGCATTTTCAAGGTCTTTAAATTTAGCTATTGAGGCAAGTAAAACACTAGAAGAAATTAATATTTCGTCTGAAATAATAAATTTAAGATCTTTAAAACCACTAGATAAAGAAACTATTAAAAAATCTGTAAAAAAAACAGGAAGATTGCTAGTAATTGAAGAAGGTTGGAAAGAGTATGGTGTTGGAGCAGAAATAATAAGTAGTGTAGTTGAGGAGATTTTTGATTTTCTAGATGCAGAACCTGTAAGAATATGTGGTAAAGATGTGCCTCTTCCATATGCTGAAAATTTAGAAAAAAATGCTTTGCCACTTTTAAATCAAGTTATTCAAAAAGCAAAAGAAGTTTGTTATTATGAAGATAAAAATTAAGATGATTTTATGCCAGTAGCTATTTTAATGCCAGCTTTATCTCCAACCATGACAGAAGGAAATGTAGCCAAATGGTTAAAAAAAGTAGGAGAAGATATTAAACCAGGTGATATTATTGCAGAGGTTGAAACTGATAAGGCAACTATGGAAGTAGAAGCAATAGATGAAGGAGTTTTAGCAAAAATAATTCACGATGATGGCGCTGAAAATATTACGGTTAATTCTTTAATAGGTGTAATATCTATTGATGGAGAAACTGATGATGATATAGAGGAGTTTTTAAAGAAAAATGGGAAACCACAAGAAAAATCAAAAGAAATAGATGAAACTAAAGAAAAAAAGGAAGTAAATGAGGTAAATATTGATGAAGCTACAAATACAATAAATAATACTAATGGTAAAGTTGAAGATGCAAATTCTGTTAATGAAGAATTTAACAATATAGAAGAAACATATGATCAACCTACAAAAGTATCTATCTCTCCACTAGCTAAAAGAATTGCGACTTTGAAAAATATAAATATTAATAAAATTACTGGTTCTGGCCCTAGAGGAAGAATAGTAAAAAAAGATTTAGATTCTTTTTTACAATTAGATAATAAACAAGAAACTATTTTTTTTAATAAAAAAGAAAGAAAAGAGTTTCAAACATCAAGTAAAATACCTTTAACAAATATGAGAAAAACAATAGCAGCTAGATTGCAAAAATCTAAGCAGACAGTTCCTCATTTTTATTTGAAATCTAAAATTTGTGCTGAGGAAATTATAAAAGCAAGAAAGATTATAAACTCCTTAGATAATAACGAAAAAGATAAAATTAAAGTAAGTTATAATGATATTATTATTAAAGCAGTTGCGAGTGCATTAAAAGCAGTTCCTGCTATGAATAGAACTTGGAATGAAGACTCAGTTATAGAATATAGTTTAGTTGATATTAGCGTTGCTGTAGCTACTAATGATGGATTATTTACTCCAGTAATAAGATCGGCTTGTCAAAAACCTATTGCAGAAATTTCATTTGAGATGAAGGAATTTATTAAAAAAGCAAAAAATAATAAGCTTATTCCAGATGATTATTCAGGTGGTTCTTTTTCTATTTCAAATTTGGGCATGTATAATATTCATGAGTTCTCTGCAATTATAAATCCTCCTCAATCTGGTATTTTAGCTGTTGGAGAGATATTTGAAGAATTAAGAATGGATAATGATAAAGTTTTACAAAAAAATATGATTAATTTAGTTTTATCAGTTGATCATAGGGTAGCAGATGGTGCTATTGCTGCTGTATTTTTAGATAAAGTAAAGTTTTTTTTAGAGAACCCGTTGGGCATGTTAGCATAATGAAAAAATCATACGATTTAGCTATAATTGGTTCAGGTCCTGGAGGATATGTTGCAGCCATAAGAGCAGCTCAATTAAATCTTAAAGTAGTAGTTATTGAAAAAAAAGATTTAGGAGGAGTATGTCTTAATTGGGGCTGTATACCTACTAAGTCTCTTTTGAGAACTTCTGAAATATATGATTATATTAAAAATTCTTCGCATTTTGGTATTGATATTACTCAAAAAAATCTAAACATTGATAAAATTGTAAAAAGATCAAGAGACATAGCTAAAAAGTTATCAAGTGGAATAGAGTTTTTATTTAAAAAAAATAAGGTCGATTTAGTTTATGGGAGCGCAAAAATAAACAAGAATAAAGAAATTGTAATTAATAATAATGGTGATGATATCAAAAATTTATTTGCAACTAACATTATCATTGCAACAGGGGCAGGGCCTAAAAAATTTAAAAATTCAGAAAATTTTGAAAAGCTAGATTTATGGAATTACTTTGATGCAATGACTCCAATAAAAATACCAAAAAGCTTAGGCATAATAGGCTCAGGAGCGATAGGTATTGAGTTTGCTAGTTTTTATAATTCTCTTGGTACTAATGTAGAAGTTTTTGAAATGCAAAGTGAAATTCTACCAAATGAAGACTATGAAGTATCAGATTTTTTAAGAAAAAATCTTAGTAAAAAAGGAGTTAAATTTCATCTCAATGCATCTGTAGCAGATATAAAGAAAAAAGATAATTTTGAATTGCATTTCAAAAACCTTAAATCGGAAAAAAATAAGATTCTAAGTTTTGAAAAAATTCTAGTTGCTATTGGAATTGAGGGAAATATAAATAACTTAGGACTAGAAAATACCTCAATACAAATAAAAAATAACCAAATTTTAACTTATGAGTATGGTAAAACAGATGAAAGTAATATCTATGCAATAGGAGATGTAGCAGGTGCTCCCTGGTTAGCTCACAAAGCTAGTCATGAAGGAATTCATTGTGTTGAGCACATTGCTGGTCTTAAAAAAGCGAATTCAGAAAAATTGATTATTCCTTCTTGTGTTTATAGTAATCCTCAAGTTGCATCTATAGGTCTCTCAGAAAATAAAGCTAAAAGTTTAGAACTTGATATTAAAGTTGGGAAATTTCCATTATCTGCTAATGGCAAAGCTTTGTCTTTATCAGAAAGTGAAGGGTTTATTAAAATTATCTTTGAAGAAAAAACTGGGCAAATTTTAGGAGCCCATTTGGTCGGAGTTGAAGTTACAGAGTTAATAAATTCTTTTTCATTAGCTATGAAATTAGAGGCTACCGAATTAGACATTTTTTCTACTATTTTCCCACATCCTACAATATCTGAGTCAATTCATGAGTCAGCATTAGATGCATATAACAAAGCTATACATATATAAATGAAAAAAACTAATTATATTTCTAAAACTCATTTAACCAATACTTCAAAAAAAATTCCAAAACCACCTTGGATTAAAGTAAAAGCGCCACAATCTTCAAGTGTATTTAAAACAAAAGATATAGTTAAACAGTTTAACTTAAATACAGTATGTGAAGAAGCAGCTTGCCCTAATATAGGAGAATGCTGGAATAATAAGCATGCTACTTTTATGATTTTAGGTAGAGTTTGTACCAGAAAGTGTACATTTTGCAATATAGCAAGTGGAATTCCAAATACATTAGATGAAAATGAACCAGAAAAGATCGCTAGAGCGGTTAATGCATTAAATCTTAAGCATGTTGTTATAACATCTGTGGATAGAGACGATTTAGAGGATGGAGGAGCAAATCAATTTGCTTCTTGTATCAATAAAATTAGAGAACTTAATAAAGAAATAACTATAGAGATTTTAACACCTGACTTTCAGAGAAAAAAAAATGCAATCGATATAATTATTAATGCAATGCCAGATGTATTTAATCATAATTTAGAAACAATTCCTAGGTTATATAAAGATATAAGAAGAGGGGCTAGTTATCTACATAGCTTATCTTTATTAAAGACTATAAAAGAAAAGGGAAATATTTGGACTAAGTCAGGGTTAATGGTTGGGCTTGGAGAAACGATATCCGAGGTTTATGAAGTTATAAGTACAATGCGTAATTATAGTATAGATTTTTTAACTGTTGGACAATACCTTCAACCTACTATTGGACATCAAAAATTAGTTAAATATTATTCTCCTGAGGAATTTAAATTAATTGAAGATATGGCTTGGGACCTTGGATTTAAAATGGTTTCATGTTCTCCATTAACAAGATCCTCCTACCATGCAGATGAGCATTTTAGTATGTTAAGGAAGGCTAATGCCTAACTTTGAAAACTCCAAAGTCCTACCTTTTTCAGATGAGCAATTGTATAATATAATAATAAATGTTGAGCTATATCCCGAATTTCTTCCATGGTGTAAGCAATCAGAAATTTCTAATAAAATTGATGAAAATAACTTTGATGCAAAACTTACTATAGGTTATAAAGCTCTTGATGAAAGTTATACAAGCAGAGTAAAAGGAGTTTATCTTAAAAAAATAACAAGTAGTGCTATATCAGGTCCTTTTAAATACTTAGATAGTTCATGGGTTTTTGATAAAAACAAAGACTCTTGCAAAGTTATTTTTAAATTAAATTATGAATTTAAATCTTTTCTATTAGGAAAAATTATGGGTTCGCTTTTTCAAAAAGCGTCTGAGAAAATGTTTGAAGCATTTGAAGGTAGGGCTAAATCTTTATATTCTTAATGTAAATATCTGAATAGACTTTTTTAAAGCATAGTTTGCAGCCTTTTCTCTAATTATATTTCGACCACCCTTGAAGTTTTTTTTTTCAACTATGATATTTTTTTTGTTGTACAAAAATGAAAAAAATACTAATCCAATAGGTTTTTCTTTTGTGCCTCCTAACGGACCAGCAATGCCAGTTACTGCAAAAGAAAAGTTTACACCTTTTTCTTTTGCTAACCCTTTTGCCATGTGAAAGGCAGTTTCTTTACTAACTGCACCATATTTATTAAGAATATTTAAAGGCACTTTTAAAAATTTATTTTTTGACTCATTATTGTAAGTAATAAAACTATATTTAAAAATTTGAGAGGCATTAGAGACAGAAATAATTTTAGATGATATTAGACCTCCAGTACAAGATTCTGCTAAATTTACATAAATCTTTTTATCTATACAGTAAGAAACAAATTTCTCTTCTAATGACAAACTCATATTAATAGTCTAATTAAGTATATTGCGCCCAAAGCCTGAAATCCTGCCACCACATCATCTGCTATTATACCATAGCTAGTTTTAAAGTTTCTATCAATATAGTTAGTAGGAAAAATTTTTAAAATATCAAAAAATCTAAAGAGCATAAAACACATAACTATATTTAAAATATTTAACTCAATAAAAAAAATTGGAATTTGCTGTCCAATAAACTCATCTATAATAATTTCAGAGCGATCTTCTTTTCCTACTTTAGTTTGATATATATTTATTGTTATTATAGCTAAAAAAAAAATTAGTAATATAATTAAAACATAATATATAATAGGAATTGTATTTTTCAAAAATATGCCTGCAACAACTCCAATTATAGAGCCTATAGTTCCTGGCATATATTTTAAATTTCCAATTTTAAAAATAGTACAAAATAAGTCTGAAAATATAAATGATGTAGAATTACTTTTCATTTATAAAACCTATAGTTACTGTGCTAAATACAGCTATTCCTTGATTTTTCCCTATAAAACCTAATTTTTCGGTAGTTGTAGCTTTTATTGAAATTGAGTTAATATCTATTTTAAGAAAGCCTGCAATAATCTTTCTCATATTTCCAACATATTTATTAATTTTAGGTTTTTCGCATACTATCGTATTGTCTATATGAATTATTTTGCCCTTATTTCTTTCAAGCATTCTTATTGTTTTATTTAACAATGTTAGTGAATTTATATTTTTATATTTTTTATCATCATCTGGAAAGTTAGTGCCTATATCTCCATATGAAATAGTTCCTAAGATTGCATCAATTAACGCATGAATTCCAACATCACCATCAGAATGCGCTTTTATTGATTTATTAAAAGGAATTTTAACACCAAAAAGTTTAAAGCCATTTTTTTTTTCAGCAATAAATCCATGAACATCAATACCTTGACCTACTTTTATTATATTATCATTATTGAACATATTTAGAGCTTTTATATAATCATTTTTTTCTGTTATTTTGAAGTTGTTTTCTTCACCTTTAATTATATTAACATCTAAACCTGCATCAGCAAATATTTGAGCATCATCCGTATAATCTTTAAGCTTATTTACTTTTATTTTTTTATATGCATTCATTAGACATTCTAAAACAAATCCCTGTGGAGTTTGAGATAAAAATAGGTTCTTTCTATCTAAACTTCTAATAACTTTTTCTTTTTTAATAAGTTTTACACTATCTTTAATAGGGATAACTGGAATTATTGCTTGGCTATTAAGTAATTTTGTTATTATTTTATTTATTAATGATATTGACACAAAAGGCCTTACAGCATCATGTAAAACAACATACTTATTTAACTTTTCTTGGTATAAGATATTTAAAACTTTTAATGAGGACTTTTGTCTACATGAACTTCCAATAACAAATTTAATATTGGTATATTTTCTTTTTAAAGGACCAATGTACTTTTCATGATTTTTATTATAAGATACATATATAGCATTGATTTTACTGTTTTTTATAAACTTGTCTATTGAATATTCAAGCACAGTCTTATTGTTGATTTTTTTATATTGTTTTGGTACAGCATCTCTAAATCTTTCACTTTTACCAGATGCTAAAATGACTAGAACTATATTGTTATTTTTTTTCTTATTCATTAAAATATATGATATTTTACTTAATTATGAATAAAAATACAGCAATTAACGATTTTATTTCTTTCTTACCTATGCCTGCACTCATAATAGATAATAAAGGATACATTGTTAATGCAAATTTAGTTTACAAAGAAAAATTTAAATTTAATAGAATTTCTAATCAAAACAAAGTGAGACTGCAAACTTTTTTTTCTTTTGATATAGAAAATATTTTAAATAGGTTATTTTCTGGAGATGGATCAGTATCTACATATGATTATAAGTTAAATGATTTAGATGATAATGAAATTATAGTAGATTTACATTTTAACAAAGTTCAGGAAAAGTTAGTATTATTGATTATTCAAGAGAAGGATAATTTTAAAACTTACATGACTCAAACTAGTAAAACCTTAAGCGACTTATTTATAAGTGGATTTTCTCAAAGTTTAGATAGAAATATTAGTGCTCCTATAACAAATGTACTTGGAGCAATAGAACTTTTAAAAGAAAAAATAAAGTTAAATAATAATAGTTATGATAATAAAATATTAGAAGTACTAGAAGTTGAAACTAATAAAATAAAGAATTATATAAATAAAACTTTAAACTTTCATTACGATATTAATTCTAAGGAGGAGCCAGTAAACATACATGAATGCTTGATTGAAGCTTTAGATGCTATAGATCGAAAATACTTTAATAGTTACAAGATTATTAAAGACTTTGATCCTTCTATACCTAAAATTCATTTTAATAGGTCTCAAATAATTAGATGTTTTGAAAATCTTTTATATAATGCTTGTGAAAGTAAAAAAAATAATACTATTAAAATTGCAACAAGAATAAATCACAATATTTATATTAGATCTGATGATTTACAAAAAGTTTTAAAACTGCCCATACACATTAAAATATCAGATGAAGGAAATGGTATAGATGAAAATATTGAAAAGTTTATTTTTTATCCTTTTGTAGGGACTAAAAATAGCTCAGATGGTTTAGGTCTAGCATATATTAATACTATCATATCAAAAAATGGTGGATTTATAAAATTAGAAAAGGAAAAAGATGTAACTGTTTTTAATATTTTTTTACCTTTAAAAAGCGAAAGGAGATAAATATTTATAATATTTTATATGCAGGTAATGATGAAAATTTTAGATTTATATTAGAAACTTTTTTAAAAAAAAATAAATTTGAGTTCAGTATAAGTAATCATTATGAAAACTTTATAAATAATTTAATTAATAATGATTTTCATGTAGGAATCTTAGATGAAGAAATTATTAAAGGAAAATATAGGCTATTTTATAATGACATTAAAAATTTAAAGCATAAAGTTCCTTTAATAATTATAACAGGTGGAAAATTTGAAATAGAAACGTTCTTAGAATATGATGAGATAGGTATTGAAATTATTAAAAAACCCTTCTTACTTAAAGACTTAATAAATAAAATTGAGTATTTAAATGAAAAAGAAAGCTCAAATGATAGAGCCTCATTTAACTTTAAAATTCCTTTAATAGATAAAACTAATAAGACTAAATCAATTTTTGATAGCATACATAAAATTATAAATAATAATTTAAATGCTTTATTATCAGGAGAAAATGGAACAGGAAAAAGACAAATAGCGAATACTATTAATGCTCTCAGAGAGCCTGATAAAAAGCTTTTGGAAATTAATTATTTAGATTATAAAAATAATAATTTTGAAAAATTATTATTAAATAAGATAACAAAGGATGAATTTCTAAGCTCTAAATTATTAAAAAATTCTGACATATCTAATACAATTTTATTAACTGACATAGAAACTATGCCAATAAATATTCAAAATACTATGGCGGCACTATTAAAAGCTAAAAACTTCAGCTCAAATTTAATATCAAAAAATACAAAATTCATTGCTACAAGCTCAAAAAATATGAAACAAATTTTAAGTAATAATAACTTTTCTAGTGAACTATTTTATTTTTTAAGTATGTATAATATTTTCACTTTACCTTTGAGAGAAAGAAAAGAAGACATAAGAATCTTAGTTAAAGAAATAATTGCTGAGTTCAATCTTGCTAATAAAATGGATAAAACTATAAGCGAGGATACTTTTCCTTTGTTAGAAGATTATATTTGGCCGGGTAATCTTACACAACTAAAAAGTTTTTTATATAGATGTTATAATTTTTCTGTTAATGATTTATCAATAAAGGCATCCTTAGTGAAACATGAAATAAACAATGAATTTAAATATGCAAACAAAGATTATTTAGTAAATTGGAAAATTAATTTTAATAATTTTATTAGCGCTAATATAAGAGGTTTTCTATCTAACAATAAAGTTGAGTCTGGCTTATATTATAAATTGATTAAAGAATTTGAGAGACCTCTTATAATAGAAATGTTAAAATATACTAATAATAATAAGTTTTTATCTTCTCAGTTACTAGGCATTAACAGAAATACGCTAAGAAAAAAAATGGAAGATTATGAAATTAAGATTATTAAAAATACAGCTGAAAATGAGCAATAATGGTCTTTTCAATAAATAGTTTAAAAAAAACATTTATACCTTTTATATTCCTTTTTTGTTTTTCTTCTGCAATTGGTATTTTTTACTCAATACATAACACTGCAGATAGCAACCCTGGAACAGTATGGATTTTTCTTTTTTTTGGTACATTATCATTTATTTTACTATTGTTCTTAATTTTATTTGAATTAAGCAGGCTAGTGTTTAATGTTAGAAAAAACAGAGCCGCTTCTAAACTTCATTCAAAAATTGTTGGTGTATTTGCTACAATTGCTATCATACCTGTTGTAATAGTAGCAATATTAGCAGTGATTTTTTTTGAAAAAGGCATCGAAGCATGGTTTAGTAAAAGGGTTCAGACTGCTTTGGTAAAGTCTGCTGCAATTGCAGAAAATTACGCTGTGGAGGTTAAAAAAAAAGTAGAAGGAGATGCGCTCTTTATAGGCTTAAAACTATCCAATTATAATAGTTCATATTTTAATAACAGGCTCCAATTAAATTATATTTTAAATGATTTAGCAATTGAAAGAGATGCAAGTGAGCTAGCAGTTATAAACAATTATGGGAATATCATAGCTGCCTCAAGAAATAGTTTTTTTCTTCCTAAAAACATTGCGCCTAGCAATATTTTTTCTAATAGAAAAGATAAAAGCTCTCCTCTTGTTTTTATAAATGACAATAAAAATAATAATTTATCTGTAATTACTCCTTTAATCGGACATTTTGGCCTATATCTGTATTTTTCTAGATACTTAGACCCTGAAATAATTTATAATTTAAAAAGTGTTAAAGAAGCAGTTGATGATTACTCTGAAGCAAAAAAAAGCAGTGAGGAAAGTAGAATTACATTTACTATGGTATTTTTACTTGTAGCTTTAATTTTATTACTTCTAGCAATTTGGCTTGGTATAGCTTTTGCAAATTCTTTAACTGTACCTATCTCTTCATTAATCAGTGCTTCTGAGAGTGTCAGTTCAGGAAACCTAAAGGTAAGAATATATAATAATAATAATAATAAAAAAGATGAAATAAGTTCACTCATAGATAGTTTTAATAGGATGGTAAAACAACTTTATGATCAACGAAAAGATTTAATAACTGCAAATGAGCAAATAGATACTAGAAGGCGATTTACTGAGTCAGTTTTGACAGGAGTTAAGTCTGGAGTTCTTGGGATAGACTCTGCAAATAAAATATTTTTAGTTAATAAGTCAGCATTAGAATTATTAGAATATGATGCCAGTAAGCTAATTGGAAAAAATATATTTGATATATTACCTTCTTTAAAAAAGATAATTGAAAGTGTTACAGATTTAAATTTATCTACTAAAGAAGAACAGTTAGATTATACATATAAGGGAAAAAGAAAAAAATTCGTTATCAGAATTTCTTTTGAAAACTACAAGAACTTAAATAGTGGGTATGTAGTAACCATAGAAAATATTACAGAGCTTATAAAAGTTCAACGAGCAGCTGCATGGTCTGATATAGCAAAGAGAATTGCACATGAAATAAAAAATCCTTTAACTCCAATACAGTTATCTGCAGATAGATTGAAATATAAATATCTTAATAAAATCACTGATGAAAAAAATATTTTTATTAACTGCATAGATACTATTATACGACAAGTTTCTACAATTCACAGAATGGTTAATGAGTTTTCTACATTTGCTCAAATGCCTAGACCTATTTTTCAAAATGTAAATATTAATGAAATTATAGTTGGAAGCATTAGTATGATAAAATTAGCAAATCAAAAATTATCTATTAAAAGTAATTTGGATGGTATGAAAAAAATAAATTTGAAGGCAGATCCTAATCTAATAAATCAAGCTCTAAATAACCTTTTTAAAAATTCTATTAACTCAATTATTGAAAACAAGAAATACAAAACAGGAGAGATTAAAATAAATTTATTTAAAAAAAATAATATGTGTTGTTTAGATTTTGAAGATAATGGAATTGGTTTTCCATTAGATAAAGAGTATTTATTGGAACCATATATATCTCGCTCTAAAAAAGGTTCTGGATTAGGCTTAGCGGTAGTTAAAAAAATTATGGAGGATCATAAAGGGAGTATAGAATTAAAAAATAATAAAAATAAAGAAGGAGCTACAGTAACATTGTTATTTCCCTTAGTTTAATATTAGGTTTTTTATGAATAAAGATATTTTAATAGTTGATGATGAAGAGGACATAAGACAGCTTATCGCTGGAATTCTACAAGATGAAGGTTTTAATACAAGATTAGCATGGGACTATAATAGTATTAAGCAGGAAGTTTCAAAAAGAATACCAGCCCTAGTTTTATTAGATGTATGGTTAGAAAATAGTAATTTGGATGGAATAGAAATTTTAAAATTAATTAAAAAAAGTTATCCTGATTTACCTATTATTATGATTAGTGGTCACGGTACAATACAAATGGCTATCAATTCATTGAAAGTTGGAGCATTTAATTTTATTGAAAAACCTTTTGATACAAATTTATTGTTATTAAACATAAACAGAGCTATTGATAATGCTGAACTAAAGAAAAAAGTTAGTCAATTTACAGATGATGATGTTTACTTTATAGGTGAATCATCTTCTGCACTGTTAGTTAAGTCTATTATAGAAAAAGTAGCAGTAACTAAAAGCAGAGTTTTTATTTCAGGACCAAACGGAAGTGGAAAAAAGCATATTGCTAAATTAATTCATCAAGGTTCAAAAAGATCTAAAGGAGCCATGGTTTTTCTAAATACAAAGAGACTTATTATAGAGGACATAGAAGAAGAACTTTTTGGCAAAGAAAATCAGGATGGAATTCCTGAGAGAATTGGTTTAGTAGAGCAAGCCCATAATGGAACTCTTTATATAGATGAAGCCACTAATCTTTGCATAAAATCTCAAAGAAGACTAATAAAATTACTAACAGAAAATAGGTTTAATAGAGTTAATGGAAAATATTCAGTAGAAGTTGATATAAGAATTATATCTGCAACATCAAAAGATATAGATGAGATGATTAGAAATAAATCATTTAGTGAAGATTTATTTTATAGATTAAATGTTGTACCAATTCAAGTACCATCATTAAAAGAACGTATTGATGATATACCTTATTTTATAGATCATTTTTTAGAAATTTGTAGTAGAAACTTAGGCTTGAAGAATAATAAAATTTTAAAAGAGCATTATAATTTATTGCAATCATTAAACCTTAGTGGAAATTTAAGACAGTTAAAAAATATTATTGAGCACCTTTTGATTGTTTCTCAAAATCATTCATCAGAGGAAATAGGAAAATTAATAATCTCATATGATAATACCAACAATAATGTAAATTTTTCTGATATTATTCAAAAAAAAATGTTAAGTTTATCTTTAAAAAAGGCAAGAGAACTGTTTGAAAAAGAGTATATTGGTCTTCAAATGAAAAGATTTAATGACAATGTTTCTAAAACCGCTGATTTTATTGGTATGGAGAGGTCAGCTTTACATAGAAAACTTAAGTCTCTTAATAATAAGGATAGTGATTAAATGAATATTATTATTTGTGGAGCAGGCGAGGTTGGTTATAGTTTAGCAAAGTATCTTTCTACAGATAATATGAAAGTTACTGTTATAGATGAAAGTTTGGAAAAATTAGAGAAAATTTCTTCTTCTATTGATGTAAGAACATTAGTTGGGAAATGTCATAATCCAGAAATATTATCTCAGGCTAATGTTAGTGAAACTGAGCTTTTAATCTCAGTAACTGATAATGATGAAACAAATATTTTAACTTGTGAGATATCTAAGATATTATTTAAAATACCTACTACTATTGCTAGAATTAAGGAGAAAGAATTTCTAAGTAATAAATGGAGTGAGCTATTTTCTGAGTCTGGCTTTAGAGTAGACTATATAATTTCCCCAGAGGATGAAGTAGCTAGTTTATTGGCTAGGCTAGTAGCAGTATCAGGAGCTCACGATTTAATATCTTTTGCTGAAGATAAAGTTAGATTGATAGGCTTTAAATTAGATAGTGAGTGCCCTGTTCTTGAAACACCTTTAAAAGAGTTAACAGAATTATTTCCTAACCTAAATACAAAAATTATTTTAATAGTAAGAAATGAAAAAACTATAATTCCGAGTAAAACAGCAGAGTTAAAAGAAGGAGATGATATTTATTTATTATCTGATTCTAATAACATTAAAAGAGTTTTAAATGTTTTTGGGAAGAAAATAATTAAGAGTAGGAGGGTAGTTATTATCGGAGCTGGTATAGTTGCACTAAACATAGCAAAAATATTAGAAATTAATGAGCCAGACTCTTCCATTACAATTATAGAAAATAATAAAGAAACTGCTGAAAGAGCTGCTATTGAATTAGAAAAAGCAAATGTTTTATTGGGTGATGCAGTAGAACCAGAAATTATACAAGAGGCTGAAATATCAGAAGCAGATATCGTCTTTTCTGTTACAAATAGTGATGAAATTAATACTTTAGTCTCTACATTAGCAAAAAAAGCTGGTGCAAAAAATTGCTATGCTCTCTTAAAAGGTGATAAATATTTACCTGTAATATCACTTATGGATATAGATGGCATAATATCTCCAAAAGAACTTACAGTTTCTAAGGTTTTAAAGTATATAAGAAAAGGAGATATATCAGATATATATGAATTACAAGCAGGTAAAGCAGAGATTATAGAGTTTTTAGTAAAGGAGGGATCTAGATTAGCAGGTGTTCCATTGAGAGATACAAATCTTCCAGAAAATACTATAATTGGAGCAGTTGTAAGAGACAATAAAGTACTAAGTCCTACTGGAGATACAATTATAGAATTAAATGATAAAGTTGTTATGTGTGTTTTACACGAAGCTATTCATGAACTAGAAGAGTTTTTATCCGATGATACTGAGCTTATTTAATCTATGCAAAACCTGCTTAATTATTCGCTTCAACTAACTTTTTATTTATATGGTGGTTTTGCACTACTTTTATCATTTAAATGTATTTTAAGTTCTAGTAAAAACTCTAGTATTTTCTTTATAAGCTTTATTGTAAGTTTTATAATTGGTTACTTCTTTAAAGTATTATTTTACAATAATAAATTCAAAGAAAAAAATCTTGCCATAACAATATTTTTATCTTGGATTTTGTTGATTTTAGTGTCGGCAATACCATTTTTTTCTTACGTAGATATTTTTAGTATCAGCGATATTTTTTTTATAAGTACTAGCTTTATAACTACTACAGGCTTTCATCACAAACTTTCCACTTTCCTATTTTACATCTAGTAGACAATCCTGGCTTTGTTATAGGGAAAAATGCTGAAAAAGATGCCACTATAAGATATGGTGCCAGAGCACTAGCAGCTATTTATCAATTAAATGTACCAATATGTACTGTATTGCTTAGAAAGGCTTTTGGAGTAGCTGGCGCTGCAAATACTAATCATATAAAGTATAGATATAGATTAGCTTGGCCATCTGGAGATTGGGGATCACTTCCATTTGAAGGTGGTATTGAAGCCGCATATAAATCAGATTTAGAAAAATCAAATAACCCTGAACAACTTAAAAAAGATATAGAGAAAAAAATTAAAATAGCTTCTTCTCCATTTAGAACAGCAGAAAAATTCCTAATAGAAGATATTATAGACCCGAAAAATACTAGGGCTAAAATATGTCAATGGATTAAAATAGCTTTTCCTACTTTGAAAACAG
>CACEBX010000014.1 GCA_902557845.1 Rhodospirillaceae bacterium
CTACTAGTGAAGAAATAAAAATTAAATCTAATATGGAAGAAAAAAAAATAATAAAAAAAAAATCAACTAAAATAACAGAAGAGACTATAGAACTTACTGATCCTAAGGCAGTTGCTGAGGCTTTAGGGCTAAATGAGAAAAAGAAAAAAGACCAAGAACCAGTTGAAATTGAGGAAGAAGTAGATTTAGAAACTTTAGAAACTGGAAAATAAATAATGATAGAAAAGTTTTTATTTAAATTTTTTTTGGTATTAGCAATAACTTTATTTTTAAGCAGCTGCGAAAAATTTAAAAGGTTTGGTCAAGAAAAGTATCTTTGCTCTGAAAACAAGCTATCAATAAATCAAATTGATATAATAAAAACTAATTCCATTAAAAAAGCATATATGGTCATAGAAGGTCAAGAAATACCAATTCAAATAGAGTCAATTGATAAAAATGAAATATTATTATTTAGTAATAATTTCAAAATAAAAATTAATAAAAACAATAATGAGGTGTCAATTAGTGATGAAAATAAAATACATTTCTTGAAATGTGAATCTGAAACTTTTAATATGTAAAAATGAATAATAGCATAAAAGATTTTTTAGATATTTTATCCGCAAGAGGTTTTATACATCAGACTACTAATTTAGAAGACCTTCAAAAAAAATATAAAAACATTATAGGCTATACAGGCTTTGACTGTACAGCAGACTGCTTACATGTTGGAAGCTTATTACAACTAATGTTATTGAGATGGCTACAAAAAACTGATAATAAGCCAATAGTTTTAATGGGAGGAGGAACTACTAAAATTGGAGATCCCTCAGGCAAGGATGAAACAAGAAAAATACTTGATGAAGCAACTATTAATAATAACTTAGAAGGAATAAAAGAAGTAATTTTAAAGTTCATAAATTTTGATAATTCCAGCAATGGTGCTACATTAGTAAATAATTCTGTATGGCTTGATGATATTAATTATATAGATTTTTTAAGAAATTTTGGGCGTCATTTTTCTGTAAATAGAATGTTAAGTTTTGAGTCAGTTAAAACTAGACTTGATAGGGAACAAAATTTAAGCTTCCTAGAATTTAATTATATGATCACTCAAGCTTATGACTATTATTATTTAAATAAAAATTTAAATTGCAACGTGCAATTTGGTGGTTCTGATCAATGGGGCAATATAATAAATGGAATTGAACTTATTAAAAAAACATCAAGTAGCGAAAATAAAACCCCTAATGTACATGCAATTACTTCTCCTTTAATTACAACCTCCAATGGACAAAAAATGGGAAAAACATCAAATGGAGCAATATGGCTTTCAGAAAAATATATATCTGTATTTGATTTCTGGCAATTTTGGAGAAATACAACGGATGAAGATGTGATAAAGTTTTTGAAGCTTTTTACTGAAATAGAGTTAAAGGAAATTAATAAGCTAGAAAAGTTGAAAGGTGAAGAATTAAATGATTCTAAAATTTTACTTGCTAACTCTGTTACAGAAATAGTGCATGGCGCTGAGAAAGCAAATTTAGCCTCAAAATCTTCCGACCCTTTATTAACGAATAATCTTGAAGTTAATGATAGCTTACCAAGTGTCGGCGTAAAATTAAATTTATTAGAAAATGGGATTCCATTTTATAAAGTTTTTACATTAGAAAATATTTTATGCAAATCTAATAGCGAAGCTAGAAGGCTAATTCAGCAAGGTGGAGCAAAACTGAATGGTATTAAAATTTCTGATATCAATTATCTTATCACTAAAAATGATATACAAGAAAATAAATTAATTCTTATTTCTGCTGGAACAAAGAGGCATGCAATATTAAAAATTAACTAGCTTGGAGATTCTTCTTTTTTTTCTTTCTTATTATCATCACCAAATACTTTAAAAATACTTCTTATTATTCCTGGCGTAAGTACTGAAAATGGATTAATAGTATATTCAGGATTTTCATAGTTTCCTGTTACCTTATAATTAAATCCTATAATTCCTTCTCCTTCAATGCCTGTTATAATTTTACCAAGTAATGGAATTTTATTTATGATAGCATTTATAGCATAAGCAGGAATTAATACTCCTTCTAAATCTAATTCCTTATTTTTTAAATTTATACTTCCCCTAGTACTAGCGCCTAATGATAAACCCTCAAATCTAGTGTTATCTATTTTAATAATCGATTTATCAATATTAAAGGCACCTTGTAGATTAGTAAAAGGTATACCTTCGTTTGCTAATATTTCTAATAAACCTGTAAATGATGCTAACTGCAAAAGCCTTGCTAGAAATGAAGCATCTTTAATACTAAAATTTTTAATTAAGTATTTACCCGATTGTATTTCGTTAGATAGATTATCCAACGAGAATACAATATCTCCACTTCCTAAAATAAACTTATCTGAAACTTCCATATTCTTCATGAATAGTCCAAAGTTTAAAAAAGTTAATTTTAATTCGCTGTTTTCTTTTTTATTTAAAATGTATTTAAAACTCGCATATTTTATTTCATTATGTAAAATTTGACCATTGAGTCTTACTATATTATTGTTAAATATATCTGATGTTATTTTTGTATTTCCAAAGTTTAAATTATTAAAATGTAAGCTTTCTACAAATATATCTACTTTCCCAGATATTTTGTCATTATTATTTTCACTAAAAAAATTGTTTACATTAATACTTTTACCAAAGACATTAAGTGTAAAATAGTCTTTTTTTTCTAAGTTTATATTTGCACTAAAATTATCTAACTCCCTTTGAAACTCTTTAACTTTAATTTCACTAACATCACCCTTATCATCAAGAATAAGATCTCCTCTAATTAGAATATCCTCTGTAAAAAAAGTAAGGTTTTCTACATGTGTTAACGATAGTTTTTTAAAGTGATAGATAGCATTTAACCAACCTTGTTTTTTTTTCTTTTTTTCATAAACAACTTGGCTTATGTGAACTTTATTATTATAAAGATTAGCAGCTAAGCTTGCTTTCCACTCATCATGAAATAGATTATTTTTTTCAATGATAATATTTATTTTTGAAGTTCCTGACTTTAAAAAATTATATTCTTCTAAAAAATCAAACGCATTGAATGCTGCAGTTGAGTCAATAGTTGCTAATAATTTATAATTTTTATTTAATTTAATTTGAATTTTAGACTCTGACTTATTAAGTAAAGCATTGCCATTAATTTCTAATAAATTATTTTTGTAGGATATATTTCCATTAAAATTTTCTAATATAATAGGAAAATCATTTTTATTCTTCAAATTAAAATCAATAATATTTCCAGATACGCTATAATTTATTTTATTTATTTTAGTTGGTGAGTAACTAATCATTATATTTGAGTTTATATTTCCAGATACATAATCATCTTTGATTTCCATTGAAGGAAATTTATCTTTAATATCTAAAAAATTTAATAGTCTATTAAACTCCACTTTCATTTTTGAATTAAAAGTAAAACTAGTTTTCTCAATATCAAATAAACTATCTAATTCAATTATGTTATTTGAAAATGATATAACATTATCATTTTTCTTTAAAAAAATATTCTTTGAGTTTAAAATCACTTTATTGTTTTCTTGTAGGTCAATTAAAGCCTCATCCATTGTTATATTAATATCATTTTCTAAACTAAACTTTGTATCAATTACTTTCCCATTAAATTCCGTGATTACTATATCATTACTACTATATAAAAATTTTAAATTTATATTTTCCAAATTACCGCTTTCTATATTAGTAATTTTAAAAGAATTTGCAGCAAGTCTGTTTATATTATTGTTTATTAAACTTCTAAAACTTAATAAACTTAACTTTTTAAAATTAATATTAAACTCTGCATTAGTATTATTAATAAAGCTATCTACTTTTCCTTTAATATTTACTTCATCATGGGAGTGATTAATTATAAGTTGACTAATCTCTAATTCCTCTTCAGCTAGCTTAGCCTTTATAAAAAAGTTATTTATTTGATAATTAAAATTATTAAATGCTAATAAAATACTATCTTTATTTCTTGATTTAATTTCAAATGAACTTGATAAAAATTTACTTTGCAATATTTCTACTGTTGCTATTCCTTCTAATAATAATCTATCTGGATTATGTACAGTAAAACCACCAAATAAATCTAACTTAGTACTATCTCTAAATAATTTTAGCTGTTTTAACTCAAAGTCTATTCTAGCATTTACTAATAAATCTCTTGAGAATTTACCCTTTGCTTTTGTAGGAATCAAAATACCATTATATAATATATCGGAATTTAAATTAAACTCATCTCTAGTATCATATTTTATTTTTAAATTTTTAAATACAAAATCATTCAAGGGTAAATTTATTTTTTTAAAAATATTTTTTATTTCATTTTCATCCTTAAAATAAGATACTTTAGTATCTTTAGCTGTTCCTTCAAAAATATTATTATTATATAAAAAATTTGGTTTATTAAATGCTAAGGATATTTGCTTATTTTTTTCTAAAAGCTCAATTTTATCTGCTCTAATATTTTTTATTTGTATATTACCTTCTTGATTTAAAACTGTTATATCTGCTTTTTTTGTAATCAAGTAACCAGCTTTATTGGGAAAGTAAACACCTAATTCTGAATTTAATATTTCTAGCTTACTTGGTAAAAAAGAACTTTCTATGGCTTTAATATTATTATTAAATTTAAAGTCAAACAAACTTTTATTTAATAGAAGACTTATCTTAGCATTATTAAAAGTTATATATTTAAACTCTAATTCTTTTTTGATTAGTTTAGTAGCCTTAAGTCCTATATTTATTTCTTTTGCTTCTGGAATTGTAATATCAAACCCATATTTATTGCTTAGTTGCTTATAGTTTTCAATATCATATATATTTATTGCTATTGTATTTTGTAATAAATTTATTTGTACTTTTGCATTTTTAAGTTTTTCTATTGGAAATACATCTTCTAGTTTTTCAGTGCTAATATATTTTGTTACAAAAGTTAGGTCTAGAGGTTTATAAGTAACTCTAAACAACAAACCTGCTAAAAGAAAAATAAATAATACTAACCCAAATAAAATATATTTTAGTAAATTATATTTGATCAATTTAAAACCATTAGTTAGAATATTATATTATTAAAATGAAATTAAACATAAACAGCAAAGCACCAAACTTCAAACTTCCAAATCAGGATGGAGAAGTAGTCGAGTTAAATAAATTAAAAAAAAACGTCATTTTATTTTTCTATCCAAAAGATAACACACCAGGTTGTACTAAGGAAGCCATTAGTTTTTCAAAACTTTTAGCAGAATTTTCAGAATTAAATTGCCTTGTTTTTGGTATTTCAAAAGATACTGTAAAAAAACATCAAAATTTTATTAAAAAAAGCAACCTTCTAGTTAACCTGCTTTCAGATGAAACTGATAAAGTGTGTGAAGATTATGGCGTATGGGTTGAAAAAAGTATGTATGGTAAAAAGTATATGGGAATAGAGAGAACTACATTTTTAATAAATAATAAAAGTAAAATAATTAATATTTGGCCTAAAGTAAAGGTAACTAATCATGTTGAAGAAGTATTAGAATTTACTAAAGATAATTTACCTTTATAGCTTTAAAGCAGATAAAGCAGCATATATAAAATTATCAATATCGCCATCCAATACTTTTTCTACATCAGACCTCTCTTCATTAGTTCTTAGATCCTTTACCATTTGATAAGGTTGCATTACATAAGAGCGAATTTGATTTCCCCATCCTATTTCTTTTTTCAAAGACTCAATTTTTTCATTTTTTTCATTTTGTTTTCTTAGTTCTAATTCATATAATCGAGACTCAAGCATCTTGTAAGCAGTAGCTCTATTTTGATGTTGGGACCTTTGATTTTGGCATTGCACAACTATTGAAGAAGGGATATGAGTAATTCTTACAGCACTGTCAGTTTTATTGACATGCTGGCCTCCAGCTCCAGAAGCTCTATATGTGTCAACCCTAATATCTTTGGATTCTATTGTTATATTAATTGAATTAGTAATTTCTGGATATACCCATACACTTGCAAAACTAGTATGTCTTCTTTTTTGTGAGTCAAATGGTGATATTCTAACTAATCTATGAATTCCACTTTCATTTTTAAGGAATCCATATGCATTTTCTCCTATTACTTTTAAGCTTATTGATTTTATACCAGCTTCTTCTCCATTAGATATATGAATCAGACTTTTTTTGTATTTTTTTTTTTCACACCATCTACTATACATCCTAGAGAGCATTTCTGCCCAATCTTGACTTTCTGTTCCTCCTGCCCCCGCATTAATTTCTAGATAACAATCATTATTATCAGCTTCTCCTGATAATAAAGTTTTAAACTTAGCATCTTGAGCATTTTTTTTTAAAAACTTTACCATATCAAGAATTTCATTTTGTATTTTTGGATCTTCATCATTTTTTAAAGCTTTGATAAAGATCTATTAGATCTGATAAATCTTTTTCTAAGGAATTAAAACCCTTCAAAACATTTTCTAGCTTACTTTTTTCAGATAAGGTACTAGATGCTAAATTAGGATTATCCCAAAAATTATTTTTTTCAGATATATCCTTTAGATGATTGATTTTCTTTGAAATTTTATTAGGGTCAAAGATACCTCCTAATAAACTCAATTATACTTTCTAACTCTATTATATCACTGTCAATGTCTATCATAATTATTTCCTCAGTATAACCCTTCTTCTAACCCTTTCAATGACTTTTTAATTTCTGGGCTAGTACTTAAAGATTTTCTATATCCTTTAATAAAAGACTCATATATAGTATTTTTATTTTCTGATTTTATTACACTTCCAGTCTTATAATCTATTTTAACCATTTCTACACCTTCAGGAACTAAAAATGGTCTACGTTCTTTATTCTTTAATGCAATTTTCATAAATTCAGAAAAAATTGGAACGGCAACCTTTCCACCTGTTTCGCCTTCTCCCAAATTTTTTGGAGTATCAAATCCTACATATACTCCTACAGCTAGTTCAGGGGAAACTCCTAGAAACCACGCATCCATATTATCATTAGTTGTACCGGTTTTCCCAGCAATTTCATGTTTAAAGTTTCTAAGCGATTTTGCTGTTCCTCTTTTAGTAACTCCTTTAAGCATCCATATAATTTGAAATGCTTTATTTGGATCAACCACTTGTAGTCCTTCTGGAGGAAGAATTGGTTTTACAAAATTTTTATTTTGTATTGAATTACATTTATTGCAAGATCTATCATCCCTTCTAAAAATTACTTTTCCCTCTCTATCTTGAATTTTTTCGATTACTTGAGGCTTATTATACCTTCCTGAATTAACGAATGAAGAATATGCAGCAACTAGTTTTATTAGTGTAGTTTCTACTGCACCTAAAGAGGTAGATAATAATGGAGCAAAATTTCCAAGGTTAAATCGTTCAGATACTTCAGTAATTTTTTTCATTCCTATCTGATTAGCTAATCTAACAGTCATTACATTTCTAGACTTTTCTAAACCTACTCTTAATGTAGAAGGCCCATAAAAAACTCCCGAATAATTTTTAGGCTTCCATTCCTCCAAGCCTGGTCCTTGATCTATTACTAAAGGTGCATCTAATACTTTGGTATTTGGTCTATATCCCTCTTCAAGCGCAGCTAAATATACAAACGGTTTAAAAGCAGATCCAGGTTGTCTGTTAGCCTGCGTCGCTCTATTAAATTCACTATTATCAAAATCATAACCTCCTGATAACGCGAGGACTCTACCATTTCTAGGATCAACAGCAACAATTGCTCCATTTACCTCTGGTATCTGATCTAAGTTATAATCATTTGTAACTTTATTAAAAGGTTGTAAAACTATAATGTCATTTTTTTTAAACATAGTATTTAAATCGTTAAGGTTATACTTAATTGAACCATTATTAATCCACTTCACCTCTTTAATTTTTTTATTATCAAATGTTAACTGAGTTTTATTATTTAATAATAAAATTTTTATTTCATTATATTTTACATAAGTAACTAGTCCTATCTCTTTTTTGTGAAGACCTGGATAATTAAAAAATTTATTCTTAATTTTTACAAAATCTTTTTCTAAATTATTTATTTTTATATTTTCTATCGCCCCTCTCCATCCATGCCTTTTATCATAACTTTCCAAACCATTTCTTAATGATTGTATGGCAGCTTTTTGAAGTCTTGGGTCAATAGTAGTTATAACGTGAAGCCCTTCTTTATATAATGCTTTTTCCTCATATTTATCTATTACTTGTCTCCTAACTTCCTCTATAAAGTAAGGGGCATATATTTTACTATTTTCCTTAAATTTTTTTGAAGCTATTGGTTGTAATGAAGTTTTTAAAGCTTCTTCTTTAGTTATTATATTGTCTTCATACATCCTATTAAGCACATAATTTCTTCTAATAATGGCAGCACTTTTATTTTTCTCCGGGTGATAGTTGTTTGGTCCTTTAGGTAACCCAGCCAAATAAGAAATTTCAGATAACTCAAGCTCATCAAGTGATTTATTAAAATAATTGAGAGCAGCTGCTGCAACTCCATAAGAACGTTGCCCTAAAAATATTTCGTTAAGATAAAGCTCTAAAATCTCATTTTTTGATAAAATTCTTTCTATTCTTAGAGCTAACAAAGCTTCTTTGATTTTTCTATTTATTGATATCTCACTACTTAATAGAAAGTTTTTGGCTACTTGCTGAGTTATAGTTGAAGCTCCTACAAGCCTTTTTCCTCTATAAATATTTTTAATATTAACTAGAGATGCCTTAAAAATACTAACTAAATCAATCCCTCTATGCTTATAAAAGTTTTTATCTTCAGCTGAAACAAATGCAAACTTTACTTTTTCAGGTATATTTTCTACAGGTACAAAAATTCTCTTTTGTATAGAAAACTCTGCTAAAAGAGATCCCTCACCAGTGTAAAGCCTGCTTATTACAGAAGGACTGTAGTCTCTTAACTGTCTATAATCAGGTAAATCTTTAGTATATTTTATTATTCCAAGTATGGAGACAGAAAAAAATAAAAAGCCTAATAATATTAAAGATAAAAATATATATACTAATGTTTTATACAAAAAAGCTCCTTATTTCATTATTGTTTATAATTTAAATAAAATAAAATATCTTTAAACAAATTTTCAAAACAAACTTTTAGTTTTGAAAAGTTACTTTTTTTCAGGGACAAGTTCTTTTCATCCATATATAAGCTTTTATTAACTTCAATTTGTAAAAAGTGGATATTGTTTTTTGGTTTTCCATAATACGAAGTTATAAAACCCCCTTTAAAAGGTTTATTTATATTAGTATTATAACTATAATTCTTAAAGCATTTTTTTACCAAATTAAGTATATCAGGACTACTGCTTTTGTTGTTCATATTGCTAATTACTATATCAGTTTCAGAACTTACTAACTCTGAGGACATAGAATGACAATCTAATGCTATTATTTTTTCATATTTTTTTTTTGTTTTTTTTATTATCTCTTTAATTTTTCTGTGATACGGAAAATAAAAATTTAATAACCTCCATTTAGCTTCACTAAAAGGAACCTTTGAAGAATAAATATATTCTCCAAAAAGGTTATATTTAGCAAAGACACCTATACCATTTAAGACTTTTGTAGAACTAGCATCAAATAATTTATCTAAATTATTATTTTCCCACATAGTTTTATCAATTTCTAAAGGCGACCTATTAGCATCAACAAAAATTCTTGGAAATGTAGCATTTAAATAAGAAAAGTTATTACTAAAGGGAAAGAATAATTGATCTATAAAATAATCTTCTGTATTTCTTAAATCTTTTAAATCTAAGGCCATATATTTTAGAAACCTATTACTGTAATTTCTTCCACTATGTGGCGTCATTACTATAAGTGGAGAATTATTAATATGAAATTCATATGCATTATACATTTTTAAACCACACTATTTTTGTTAGTAAATTAATATAGGTAATTTAAATCAACATTGTAACAAAAAAATTAAATGCTAAACTTTTATTTTATAATTAAATAAAAATATGAAAAGCTTTTCAGAAATTTTAAATAAAAATAATATTGAGATTTATAGAGAAACTATAGATACTTTACAAATTAATATGGGAAAGCTATGCAATCAAGCATGTGTTCATTGTCACGTAGAAGCAGGTCCAAAAAGGACAGAAATAATGGATATTACCGTAGTAAAGCAAATACTAAAACTACTTAGAAAACAAAATGGCATTAAGGTAATTGATATTACTGGTGGAGCTCCAGAGCTTAATAGAAATTTTAAATATTTTGTAAAAGAATTAAGATCATTAAACTTAAGTGTAATTGATCGGTGCAATTTGACAGTTTTACATGAAAAAGGTCAGGAAAAAACAGCATTATTTCTTGCAAAGAATAAAGTTGCTATTACTGCCTCTTTGCCTTGCTATACAGAACAAAACGTTGAAAAACAAAGAGGCAGAGGCGTATTTGTAAAAAGTATAGACTCGCTAAAAGAATTAAATAAATTAGGATATGGTAAGGGAGATAAAAGCTTACAACTAAATTTAGTATATAATCCATTAGGTGCCTTTTTACCACCAGAACAAGGAAATCTAGAAAAAGAATATAAAAAATTTTTAAAAGAAAAATTTCAAATATATTTTGATAATTTATTAACCATAACTAATATGCCTATAAAAAGATTTAAGCATACTTTAAAAAGAAAAGGAGAATTGCAATCTTACAAAGATTTACTTTATTCTAATTTTAACCCTAAAGCAGCAAAAAATGTTATGTGTAAAAACTTGCTTTCTATTTCTTGGGATGGAAAACTATATGATTGTGACTTTAATCAAATGTTAGAAATACCTGTATCAAATATTCATAAAAGTATCTTTGATATAAATAGCTATGACGAAGTTGCTAGAGAAATTATTACTAAGGAGCATTGTTTTGGCTGTACTGCTGGTACTGGAAGTTCATGTGGAGGTTCCTTGCTTTAGTCAGTAGAAAGACTTTGACTTACTTTCCATCTCTTTTTTAAATACTGACATGTATCACAACCTCTTGAACCTTTAGGTATTTCATCAGCATTTAAAGTATTAACTGCAGCTATAATTTTTTCTTCTACCCAAGAGTCGTCACAATCTAATGCTATTAAATATTTTTCAAACTTAAGCTCTTGGTTGAACATTGGTTGATTCTTTAATCCATTATAATAAAGAAGATAGCCTTTATTTGAAACATTAAATCCATTTCTTCTAAAAAGCCATTGATACATTTCTAACTGTCTTCTATAACCTTTTGGATATTCCCAATTATTCCAAGTTTCTTCCCAATTAAAATTATTTTTTGAAGTTGATTTTACATCTGATATTATAAGTTCTCCATCAGGTTTCATCCATACATCATCAACAGCTCCATGAAAATGATATCCTTTATCTTTATTTTGGAAAGTAATTCCAATCCTATTATTTCTCCATTTATCCATATCATCATGTTTGAAAGGTACTGCATCTATATTATATTCATGAAAAATGGGATGAGGTTTTTCAAGTTTCCTATAAAAGTCAAATTCATTTTTACATAAATTATCAACAGCAGAATTTAACGTAAAAGGAAGAGACCTTAATTTAACATTAAATTTATAGGATAGAACAAAGCATCTTTGACAATTAATATATAGTTCAACTGCAAATCTACTGATTTTTTTCATTAAATTATATTCCTAACTTCATTTCTAACCTCTAATATTTTTAAATCTTCTCAACTATAGTAACTTTTAAGAGCAATATTGAAGTTTGATGCTAATATTTTTGATATATTTTTTTTACCCATTTATAGTGTCTTTGTTTATACTTTTTATGTGTATATGTTTAAAGCTTTAAACTGAAATATGAATAACTATGTGTCATATTTCAATATTAGCACATAATATTACATATCGTACAACAATTACTAATATATTTTATATTATCTATAAGCATGGATGCCAATTTCTATATTCTTAAACTTTTAAAAATACTTATAAACTAATCTTTATATAATTAAAGTATTTTTTGAATATTTAATAAATTTTTATTTTGCATCTTAAAAATAAAGTAGGATCGTTATTTTTAAAAGATAATTTATATTTAATTTTCGTTTTGTAATAAATTTTTAAATAATTACAAAATGGAATTATTTTATAATCTAGACCTTTACCATCATTGCTTCTTCTCAAAAAGTGCTTAGGAGTTGAAGAACCCTTGGAACTGTTAACTCTACGACACGCTGGAACATGGTTACTTTTATCATTAGAGAATTGTTTTCTCATATTAAAATCCCATTTGTTTGCACCGCTTTGATAGGCATCTTTTAAAGAAACTACATGATCAATATTTGTGTCACAAGTTTTTCCTGTATAAAATCCTACTTTGCTATTTATAAAATATGATTGATACCCAAATTGACTTCTTTGATACTTATCTTTGGCATGTGCACTAAAAACAAAAAAAAAGGCAATGAAAAATTTAATCATTACCTTATTTTAGCATTACTTTTAGTAATTTAAGAAGATTTATTAGATAACCTAATATTTAGATAGTGGGCACTTAACAGTATCAATCCTCCTATTACAGTGAAAATTGTTTCAAGTGTTTCTCCTATCCCACCATGCTCTTCATGACCATGCTCATCTTGACCATTTTCTTCATGACCATTTTCTTCATGACCGTGTTCACCAATAAAACCAATGTCATGCATAAAGATTGCAGCTACAAGTAATAGCAAACCAACTACAGCAAGTGCTATACACTTGTAATTATTGTGTATTCTTAATGATTTACCCATAGCAAATAAGCTTATTGGAATAGCTAAAAGAACTAAAAAAATATGAACATTTTCATCATTTATCCAAAATGAAGAAATGCTGGGAATCATTAAGATTAATACTGGAAGTGCAATACAATGCAATATACAACATAATGACAAACAAATAGATAACTTATCACTGATTTGTTTTTTAAAGTATGTAATATTCATAATAGTTTACTCACTAATTATATTAATGGTCGTGTCCATCGTGTCCGCCTGATCCTAAATACATAATGTATTGAAAGATAAACTGATTGTCTACTATATTAGGTTGTGGGGTTTCGTGGTTAAACTGAAATCTAATTACAGCAGAGGAGTCAAACTTCCACTCAGACATTACAGAGTATGCTTCCGGATCATTATTACCTGAGTCTAGTGCACTATCTACTAATCCAGTTGGAGTAGAGGCAGCCAATAGCTCACTATACCTAAAACCTAAACTCAAATTATCATTAAACTGATTAACAAAAGCTATATAATAACCACTATCGTCATCATCAAAGCTTATTGCACCAGTAGATTCTTCACTGTCCTCAAAGGTTCCATCTTGATTTCTGTAGAAATATTCAGCACTAATTGTAAATTTACTATCAGTACTATATGAATTTTCGTAATCTAAATTTATAATTGACAAATCACTATCACCACTAAATGTAACATTATCCTCGTTGCTTACTCTAGCGTTAGGTGTTTTTGACTTTCCTGATAAATGATAGACATTAAATGCTATTTCCTCTGAACTAGAAATATTAAAATTTGATTTATAAAAAGCGGACCAAGCATCACTTCCATGTCCTTCACTAGCAGCAGTATTACCAAATGGAAAATCTTCACCTCTAAAAATACCAAAACCTATTTCACTTGTTCCTCCAAGTAAATATGATGCCTCTAGTCCATCATCATTATATGCCTTATTTAAGAATACCCTGTAAGGCAAAGGTCTGTCAGCGAAATCATCTGCATGAGCATGCTGAGGATTAAGAGTTCCAACATTCCAAAAAGCTCTTCCAAATTTAAAAAAAGTATTATTTAAAAGACTACCTTCTAAACTTTCCACATAAGCTTCCTCTAACTCTATCGTGTCTGCTCCATCTTCTCTTACTATAGCAGCTGTTAAAGAACCACTAAATTTATCTCCAATATCTGAGTTCATAATTAATTCTGATTCACCAATTTGAAGCCCCTCTCTACCTCTTTCTCCTTCATGAGCAGTTCCAAAACCCTTAGGCGCAACTTCACCACTTCTTGAAAAGGAAGTATATTTTCCATTCAATACAGCCTCAATATTAAAGTTTCCTTCTTCGTCGTGACCTTCGTGTTTATCATGCATATCTCCTTCTTCAGAAGCGTGTTCTTCATGTTTAACTTTTTCATGCTCTAATTTTTCTATTTTAGCTTCTAAAGCTTCAATTTTATTTTCATAAATTTCTTTAATTTGCTTAAATTCATTTTTTAAATCTAATACTTCTTTATTAATATCAGCACTTAAATTTTTAATAAAAAATAATGACAAAAAAATAAATAATAATATTTTATTCATCTTAACTCCCGGTTTAATTCATTATTATTGTTGATTAATATTTTTTTAAAAGTTAAAGAATTAGCATTAATGCAATAATATTGCAATAGTGAAAATAATATATTGATAAATTTTTATTTTATATTACTTTTAATTTATGAAAGTTATTAAAACTGAAGAATTATTAAATCATTGTTTAAAACACAAAAAATCTTTAACACTCTCTAGAACGCTAGTAATAAAAACATTATCCAAGCATTCGAAACCAAAGTCAGCATATGATTTACAGAAAGAAATCAATAAAATAGAAGGTACTAACTTAAATATATCGACTATTTACAGAGTGTTAGATTTCTGGATGAAATTAGGACTAATTCATAAAATTGCAGCAATAAATAAGTTTTTAATGTGTCTTTCTCCCAATGAAAAGCATACTCACATGCTAAACTTCTGTACTATTTGTGAAAAAGTAGTTGAAACTTGTAGTGATAGAATGGGTTTAAATTTAAAAAAAAGCACACAAAAACTTGATCTTTCTTTTGATAATGCTCACCCTGTAGAAATACCTGTTATTTGTTCCAATTGTAGTTAATGGAACATATTTTAGAACATTATTTATATAGCTACTCTGCTAATTTAAGAGGTTTTGTTTTTGGTTTTTTCCATGCAGCAATTATGATTCTAGGTTATTATACTGGATGGAGTATAAATAGACTTTTAAAAATTATATCAAATGGTTACATTGCAGGAGTTTTTGGAGCAGCTTTATCTCATGTTGTAGCAGACGTTATTGCTAGTTTCTTAGATCCTCATATTAGAAAAATGGTATTAGGGATAGTAATTGGAGGAATAATACCTCTATTTTTTATTCCTTTACTTGAAAAGTTTGTTGTAAAAAGCAATCATCATATTGTCACTGGAGACCATGAAGATATAAAAAAAGACCTCAAGAGTCATAAAAATAATTAACTTAAGGAGATCATCATGAAGATTTTTATATATTTAATTTTACTATTAAACCTTTCTTGTTTTGCAGAAGATGAACATCACGATCATGAACAACATCATCATGAAGAAGAAAATAAAAAAAATAAAAAATCTTTAAGTGCTCATGAACATGGTGTCAGTGTTTTAAATATAGTTCAGGATAAGGATAAACTTGTTTTTGAATTTGAGATGCCCGGCTTTGATGTAGTTGGATTTGAATATAAAGCAAAAAAAAAAGAAGATGTAAAAAAAGTAAAGAATGCATTAAATGTTTTATCAGACTACAAAAACTTGATAGTTATTGCTAATAAAGCAAACTGTGAAGAGCAAGAAAGTTCATCGAAAGTTATTAATGAAGGTTCTCATTCGGAATTTTTAAGTAAATACGTTTTAAGCTGTAAAAATATTTCTTCAATAAAAAATATTAAAATTATGTTTTTTGATAGTTTTAGATTTAGTAAAAAACTTGATATTAATTTAGTTGCTAACAATAAAAAGCTTTCTAAAATGATTGATAGAAAAAATAACAATCTTAAAGTTGAAGGTTACTTTACAGATTAATATTTAATGAATAATGCACTAGATATAAAGAACTTACTGTTTAAATGGAATAAAAAAGATGGATTTTCTTTAAAAATAAAAAACCTCTCTATTAAACGTAATAAAAAAGTTATTATGTTTGGCCAAAGTGGTTCTGGAAAATCAACTTTGTTAAATTTAATAAGTGGAATATTATCTCCTGTTTCAGGAACAATTATAATTAAAGATACTATAACAAACAACTTGTCATCTAATAAAAAAGATTTATTTAGAGCTAATAATATTGGTGTAATATTTCAACAATTTAATATTTTAGATTATATTTCACCTATAAACAACATTATGTTACCTTGCTTTTTTACAAACTTCAAAAAAAAGAATAAAAAATTTTTTTATAATAGAGCATTTAATTTAGCCACTAAATTAGACCTAAAAAGAAATATATTATTACAAAAAAATTCAAGTCAATTATCTGTAGGACAAAAGCAAAGGATAGCGATTATTAGAGCTGTTATTAATAAACCATTTTTGATAGTTGCTGACGAACCAACATCTGCTTTAGATAATAAAAATAAAGTAAACTTCTTAGACTTATTGGTAAATATTTGTGATACTGAAAAAATCACTCTGCTTATGGTAAGTCATGATACTTCTTTAAAAAAATACTTTGATTCTTACATAACTTTAGAAAAAATAGTACAAAAATGAAAATACTAATTAATCTAGCTTTTCAATCTTTATTTAGTAGAAAAGCTACAGTATTTTTAACCGTAATATCCTTGACAGTTTCTATAGTTTTATTTCTTTCTATAGATACATTGAGATTAGGTGCTAAAAAAAGCTTTTTTGGAAACGTAAAGTCTGGTGACTTGATATTAGGATCAAGGTCAGGTGAGATTCAATTATTACTTTATTCTTTGTTTCAAATTGGAAATCCTACTAATAATATTAGCTGGGAAAGTTATAAAGAAATATCAAAAAAAACTGAAATAGCTTGGATAGTTCCTATCTCTTTAGGTGACAGTCATAAACAATTTAGAGTTATGGGGACAACAAAAGAATATTTCCAAAAATACTCTTATCGAAAAGGTCAAAAGCTTCAATATCAATTTGGGACACACTTTCAAAATACATTTGATGTAGTAATTGGCAGTGACGTAGCTAAAATGTTAAATTATCAGTTAGACGATAGTATTATTATTGCCCATGGAATTGCATCTCAGTCCTTGCATGACGAATTTCCTTTTAAAGTTAAAGGAATTTTACAAAAAACTGGTACTTCAGTAGATAAACTTGTATTAGTAAGCCTTGAAGCATTAGAAGCAATTCATAAAGATTGGAAGGCTGGCTCAAAAATACCAATTAAAGGTGTAAATAATAAGAAAAATTTTAAAGAGCAAGATTTAATTCCTAAAGAAATTACTGCTGCTATTATAAAATTAAAATCGCCAATTACTATATTTAAAATTCAAAGAGAAATTAATGATTATGAATATGAACCCTTGCAGGCTATTATCCCAGGAATAGTACTCACTAAGCTATGGCAAATAGTTTCGGTCACTGAAAACATTATGCTTACAATTTCTGCAATGGTTATAGTGAGTGCCTTAATTGGATTAATTGCTATATTGTACTCAACACTAAATAATAGGAGAAGGGAAATGGCTTTACTTAGAATTGTAGGAGCATCTCCTAGAACTATATTTAGTTTATTACTATTAGAAGCATTAATTATTTCTTTTTTAAGTATACTATTTTCTATTATTTTGACTCAATTATTAAACTTTTTTCTTTTTCCTATATTAGATTATAAGTATGGTATTTATTTAGAAAATAGCTTTTTATTATTAAAAGATTTTTATTTTTTTGTAATAGTATTATTTACTGCAGTAATTGTAAGTATATTTCCAGCTTTACAGGCATATAAAAACTCTATAAATGATGGTATGTGAATAAAAAATATTATTTAAAAAAAATGTTCTATTTAATTAAAACACTATTAATAATTACAACTATCTCTTTTATTAACTCTTTTTCCTATTCAAAAGAAACAGCTTATTTAAAGTGGTTAGAGTTAGTTCCCAAAAATGCTTATAGTTTTGTTCCTGAAACTGGTGTTACAGAAGAAATGTGGGAGGATGAAATTTTTTTAAAAAAAGTTGAAGAAGCAGGACTATTAATTAATAATAATATTCTAGGAAGAAAAATTAGAATTGATGGGTTTATGGTACCTCTAGAATTTGATTTTGGAGACATATTAACAGTAGAAGAGTTTGTTTTAGTACCAGATGCTGGTATGTGTATTCATGTACCTCCTCCACCACCAAATCAAATGATTTTTATAAAACTAAAAAAGCCTGAAAGAGTTAGATATATGTTCCAACCGATTGCAGTTGAAGGAGTTTTAAAAAATACTCCTCCGATAAAAGAAGTCTATAATAGTATATATGAATTGACGGCAGATAAATTAGAAGATATAGAATTTGAAGATTTAAATTACTAGTCTTTTGCTAATTCTTCAATTATGGGACAATCTGGTTTTTCATTACCAGGACACTTTTTAACCAACCATTCCAAAGAAACCTTCAAATTATCAAGTTCTTTGATTTGTAATTTAATATCATTTAATTTTTTTTTTGCAATTTCTCTTACAGAAGCGCTTTGTCTTGTATCATTTTCAAATAATTTTATTAAATTTTTACATTCTTTTAAAGAAAAACCTAAATTTCTGGCCCTTACTAAAAATTTTAATTTATCATAATTTTTTGCATCATAAACTCTATAATTATTTTTCAATCTATCAGATTTTATTATTCCCAAATCTTCATAGTGCCTTATTGATCTTGTAGTTATTTTTAATTTTTTTGCAACTTGTTGAATAAACATATTGACCTTTACGTTAGGGTATACCTTATATTATAACTATGAATATATATATAGCAAGTTTTTTAAAGTTATTATTTCTAAAACTAATTTTTGTAAATACTCTTAGTGCGAGACCTGTATCTTATGAAGATGGCTGGACTTTTATAACATATAATAATTATGATAGTCATTCAACTTTAATCCATTATTCTCCTACAAGTAAATATTCAATAGGACTCAAATCAGAATATTGGCAACAAAAAGAATACTTTTTGAATTCTATTAATTTAAATTATCTTGTTAAGAGAATTAACAAAAAGTACTCGCAAGCTAATGTATACGTTAAGTCTGGTCTGGGTATCATTTCATCAGATTATGCACATTATGAAAATAAAAATGAAATTGCTGGCCACTTAGAAATTTCAAGCGATTGGGAAACAAGAAGGTATTTTATTTCTTACTTCAGCAAGGCAATAAAGTCCAAAAGTATAGATGATACGTATATACAGGGGGTAAGATTTGGAGTAGCTCCGTATATTGCAGACTATGGAAAATTGCATACTTGGTTTATGTTTGCACTAAAACATATGCCAGAAGTGGAAAATACAGTAACACCCGAAGTTATTTTGAGACTATTCAAATCTACAAACTTGATGGAAATTGGTATAGACAGAAAAAAAAATTTAGCTTTTAATTTTATAAAAAGATTTTAAGGGAAGGAAAAAAAATGAAAATACTATTAAGTTTAATTACTATTTTAATGTTTAATTTGATTAGCTATATTGTACTTTCTCATGATAAAAAAAATGAAGCAGAAATGTTGCATGAAGAAGTTGATAAAACAACAGAATTATCTAGTGGTATAAAATCTAAAAATACAATTGATGTAGCTACTAACGGAATGGTTTGTGATTTTTGTGCCCAAGCTATTGAAAAAGTTTTTATGAAAAGAGAAGAGGTACAAGGTATCAATGTTGACCTTAACAATCAAAGAGTATTAATTTATTTAAAAGAAAATGTGAGTATAGATGATATTGAAATTATTAAGCTATTTGAAGACTCAGGTTATGGCGTAGAAAAAATTAATAGAACAAGTTAATAAAATGAAACCTCTATCTAGTAAAAGTTTATTACTACCTTCACTCTCACTCTTTACTAGTTTAGGGACTTTATTTTGTTGTGCACTACCTGCCCTATTTGTAGTTTTAGGGGCAGGCGCAGTGCTAGCTGGGTTGCTTTCTAGTGCCCCTTTTTTAATAGTGTTATCAAAATATAAAGTTCTATTATTTTTTATTTCTGGTTCTCTAATAATAGTTAGTGGTTATTTAATTTGGAGAAACAAAAATGCACCGTGTCCAGCAGATCCACTAAAAGCAAAGGCCTGTAAAAAATTAAGAATAGCTAGCCTAATAATTTATTTTTTTTCTGCAACTATATATGCAATAGGGTTTTTCTTTGCATTTATTATTACAAAAATGATTTAATTATACTTTACACTATAAATTTTAGTAATAGACTGCTATTATGTTAAAGCAAGCTTATGATTTTAAAAGTGAAAGTGATTGCCTCTATAAGATTTTAGAAAATTTACCTGAAACTGATTTAGATTCAAAAACACTTTTTAAAGAATGGTCTTTTAACTCTATTATAAGACATCTGCATGTTTGGAACTATGCTGCAAATATCTCACTCTTAAATGTCAGGGAATGGGGAAAATTTTCTGATAAACTAAAAAATAATTTTAATAATGGAAAAACTTTAAACGATTTTGAAAAAAATTTTTCTAATAATCTTAAAGGCAAGAAACTTTTAAATAAATGGAAAAGTTTGTATTCAGAAATAACTGAAAAATTTAAAATAGAAGACCCTAAAAAAAGAGTTAAGTGGATTGGACCTGATATGAGTGTGATTTCATCAATCAGTGCCCGTCATATGGAAACTTGGGCTCATGGGCAGGCTATTTTTGACTCTCTAGGAATAAGACGGAAAAATGAAGATAGAATACTTAATATAGTAATTATTGGAAATAATACTTTTAATTGGTCATACAAAGTTAATAAATTAGATATTCCTAAACAAATTCCTTATTTAAAATTAACATCTCCATCAGGAGAAATTTGGGAGTTTAATGATAAAAAAAATATAAATTATATTGAAGGTATGGCAGAAGATTTTTGTCAAGTAGTTACACAAGTAAGAAATATACAGGATGTTAAATTAACTGTTAAGGGGTCAATAGCAGAAGAATGGATGTCTTTAGCACAATGCTTTGCTGGCAAAGCTCAAACTCCACCTAAGCCTGGCACAAGAAAAATAAATTTAAACAAGTAAAATATTTATAAGGTACCCATTTTACCATTTTGATAATCAGAAAATGCTTGATAAATTTCTTCTTTAGTATTCATAACAAATGGCCCGTGAGCAATAATTGGTTCATCAATAGGTTCACCATTTAATATTAATCCTTTAAAGTCATTAGATACCTTAAAATCCACTTTATTGCCTTCTCGTTCAAAAATTAATATGTTCTTATCTTTAAAAGTCTTATTTTCTATTTCTAATTCTCCACTCATAATTAATATTACTGTGTTTGTACCACTCTTAAATTTAAGAGATAAATGTTTATTCTCATTACTTATAACATCATACAAGTTTATTTCAGTGAATGTTGAAGAAGGTCCTTTTTGACCTTCGTAAATACCAGCAATAACTCTTAATTCAGACTTCTTACTAAGTGCTATATTAGGAATATCTTTCTTGCTAATTTCTTGATACTTTGGCTTAGTCATTTTATTTTTTTTAGGTAGATTAATCCAAAGCTGTACCATTTCAAAAATCCCACCCTTTTTCGTAAACTGAACTGAATGAAATTCATCATGAACTAATCCACTGCCAGCGGTCATCCATTGTACATCTCCAGATTTGATAACACCCCCTCCCCCAGAAGAGTCTCTGTGCTCTACCTCACCTTGGTATGCAAATGTGACTGTTTCAATCCCTCTATGAGGATGTTCTCCCACTCCTCTACGTTGCTTGCTACTAGAAAATTCTTTAGGCGATGCATAATCTAGCATAACAAAAGGACTAATAAACTTATTTAACTCGTCTGTTGGTCTTAATAGTCCATATACATGGAAACCATCCCCTACCCAATGTTTTTGTTGGGCGCTGAAAGAGTATTTTATTTTTTTTAAAATTGTCATTATAGCTACTCAATATTTTTACAATACATTTACAAAGAGATTTTATTTGGTCCTTTAGATATTATTCTATACGGATTAATACCATAATAACTATAAAAAATTTTATTCTTTATTATTCAATTTTTACTACCCTCAAACTTTTTCGCCATTGTAGGGTTATTCTTAGTCAATTTTTTTATAGTTACGTCTTGTGCTTTGTTGTTAGCTATTCTGTAATTATTATCAGAACTTAATAATGCCTCTTTAGTTTTTTGTAAATGATTAATTGATTTATCAATCTGCTCTATAGCAGTTGAAAATTTGCGTGTTGCTAACTCATAATTTTTTCCAAAAGATTTTTTAAATTCTTCTAATGAAGTTTCAAAATTTGTAACGTCAATATTTTGTTGCTTTACTAACATTAATTCATGTTTATATTGTAGAGAATTTCTAGCTGCATTCCTTAAAAGAGTAATTATAGGGATAAAAAATTGTGGTCTTATGACATACATTTTTGGAAACCTATGAGCCATATCAACTATTCCATTATTATAAAACTCATTTTCTGCTTCTAATAAGGATACAAGTACAGCGTATTCACAATTTTTTTCTCTTCTATCTTTATCAAGTTCTTTCAGAAAATCTTCATTTTTTCTTTTTGTTGTAGTCGCGTCATTTTCATTTTTCATTTCAAACATGATTGAAATAACTTCAGTTTCATTCTCATAATCTCTAAATATATAATCTCCTTTACTGCCAGTTCTTGCATCATTATCTTTTTCGAAGAAAGCAGATTGAAAACCAGTTGAACGTAATGAATTAAACTCATTTTCACAATGTTGTTCCAAAGTTTCTCCTACCATCTTAGTAGATAACTGACTTTTCATATTTTTTAGTTCTTGAATAGTATCTTCTCTAAGTTTTATCTGTTCATCCTTATGTCTTATTTCTCCCTTATATTTATCTCTAAGGTTATTTTCAGCATTTTTTCTAATAAGTTCAGTATTACTTAATTCGTATTTTAATTTGTCTCTTTCTTTTTCGATATCCTTTACTGCATCAGAAACTGCAAGTTGCTTAACATTAGTAGCTTCCTTTAAGCTAAATTTAAGTTCATCAATTACCTTATTCTTCTCCGCCTCAACTGCTTGAATTTTTCTCTCTGCCTCTTTCTTTTCAAAATTCATTTGTGCAGTTTTATCTTTTTCAATTTGTAGAAGGCGCTCATTAAGCTTATTATCAAATTCTTTATCATAAACTTGTTTTAGAATATCTGCATATCCTTTCTTATCTACTTTAAAGGCTTTATTACAATGTGGACAAATTATATCGCTCATTTTCCCTCCATAAGTTACATTAAATTATTATTACACATAAACTAAAAACTACTTAAAATAAAAATATAAATGTGCTACTTCTTCCATATAAAGGATTGCCTTACCCAAATTTCTTTCATTTGTCGTATAACTTTTACCCAATCCGATATTAGAAAACTCGATCCATTTTGAATCTTTTATTAAATTTAAATCTAATATTTTTACATTATATAAATTACTACCATCTTGATCACATAAATAAGAAGGAATAGATTTTACTAGACTACTCTTAGCTAATTTATTGTTATAAAAGTATTCAAAAAAAACATTTCCTACACCTTCAACAAAATAAGCATTAAAGTTAGTATTTTCTATTATATTTTTTGCATTATCATAATCTAAATCACTATGTAGATCTTTAATGTCACAATAATTACTAGAAAAATACCTTATATTTGATTTTAGAGAAATTTTTTCAATATCATCCCATATTTTACTTTGTATACTTTCTGTATATTTATTTTTAATTAACTCATCCTTAGATGATCGAATTTTAGGACTGATTTTAATATCAGAAACATGGAAGTTTTTATTTTCGTAATAATTCCATCTATTTCTTTCAACACAGCTGACAGGAACTTCAACTTTACTTTTTTTATTAATAATAATATTTTCCATTATCATTCTATTTTGTTTTGCACCTTCTAATATATCTCCTGAAATAAGTAATAAATCTTTATCGCTATCATTTGCAACAAGAACTCTATCAATTCTGCCATTATCATTAATTTCTTTTACAGATGCCTTATTTATTTCTATCAAATCCTTAAGAAGGCCTAAATCAAGATTATTTTTATTACAATTAGTCTTCAATAAATAAATATTTATATTACCTATGTTAATAATTTTTTTTAACTTATAATCATTGAGTAAGTTGCTGCAAATTTTCATTTTTTTCTCCTTTACAATAAAACGAATAACGAAAAAAAATATTTTAAAAAAAATTTAAATTGCATTACTAGCTTTTAAGAAACGAGTACAACAATAGTTCCTATATCGTTAAAGCTTATAGATACAAGGAGAAAAAAATGAAAAGAATAGTTAAAATAAGTTCTTCTCAAAATAATGATGATAATCTAACAGGTATTCTTACTTTTATTATAGTTATTTTTTTACTTATTGTAATAGTTAAAGTGTTATTTTGGATAGGAGCAGTAATTATTGCCTTTATTGCTGGAATTATTGGTTATTTGGTTTTTTTTTAAATAAATAACTAACAAAATATTTTCTATATCGTTAACTACATATCATAATACTCCTTTCATTTTTGGTTAATATAGATAAGCGGGCTCTGCCTGCTTATCTATTCATAAGTAATTCAAAGTTCCTCAATGACTAACAAATCGAGCTATAATAATATCCTGAAACAACCTTTCTACTAAATCGTTAACTATCTATAACAACTTAAATAGGAGAAAAAATGAAAAAAATTTTTATTACAACTATTCTTTTTATGGTAAGTATTTCTGTATTCGCAGGTATGACTTGTAGAGAAAATATATTGGGTAATACAGTTTGTACAGGAACTGGAGATGATACCGGATATAGATATGAAATAGATACAGATATTTTAGGAAATGACAGATATAGAGACAATCAAGGAAACTCTATGACCTGTTCTACTAATATCTTAGGAGATTATGTTTGCAATTAATCAAACTGATTTAAATTTACTTTATAAAATAAATTTTTAAAAGTCATAAACAGCAGATATTTTTTATCTGCTGTTTTATTTAAAAAAATATTAGTTTAAAGATAATTAAAGATTAATCTACCTTTGGTATAAATACAAAGTCACCACCTCTTTCTCCACCTGCATTTAGAATTGGATCATACTGAGGTTGTTGCTTTGCATTAAATGCTAACTTTTCTGAAACCTTTTTAAATATATAACGCCCTTCTACTGGTTCATTTATATTGTTAAGAACTTCTAAGAAACTTTTAGCAAATATAGAATGTTTACCTCCTCCTCCGTCAAGAACTGGCTCCTCACCTCCAGAGGTAAAAGCCACTCTTATCCTTTTCTTAAGATTACGCGATATCATTATTTCTTTAGAAATAGTTTTAGTATCAATTTCTTCTACGCCCCTTAAAATTGCACCAGAAAAACATGAGTCAGCTACAACCATTACATGCTTTGCATTAATTGCTTTTAATTCTGATTTTAATTCAGACTCATGTATCCATGTGAAAGGCTTATTTTCCTCAGCATCGATAGGCTGCCAATATGAAGTCTCTGCATTGAGATCTTTAAAACCATGTCCTGAATAATAAATAATAATATTGTCATTTTTATCAATTTTTCTTAATTCATAAATAGCAGATAATATTTGATTTCTACTAGCATTTTCTATAGTTCTAATATTAAAATTAAATTTGTTTTCTAATAATTTAGCAACTGCTCTTGCATCATTAATAGCATTTTTTAATTTAGTAAGATTTTGATAATTATTATTACCAATAATTAAGGCATGATAATTACCCAAAGTTATTTTCTTTTCATAATGTTTTTTAGCAAATTTAGATATCTCTTCTAAACGTTTTATTTTTAGTTCAGCCTCTTTTTTATACTCTCCATTAGGATATTTTACTTTGTATAACTTAATTTGCTCTATATCTTGCATATCAATTCTCATCCAATAATCATGTTCTATTTTTTTTAAAAATGCTTTCTTTGCTTTATATTCTTCTTTAATATTAGTTGTAATCTTTGCATCAATTTTATTAATGTATTGATTGTTTTTCTCATATTTTAGAACTTTAATAAGCCACTCTTTAAATAACCCATCTACTTTATTACTAATATTATTAATAGCGTCTTGATCAAGTAGGTTTTTTATTCTTTCTACTCCAGCTTCAGAAACTCCATTACTATAGAAAACATTATCACTATTTTTTTTAGAATATTCTTCATAAAAAAGAACAACTGTATACCATTTTAGTGCCTCTATATATTTTTCTTTATATTCATAATAATGAGCCAAAAACAATGATGCTAAAACATTTCCATCAGATGCCAATAATTTTAAATAAGGAAAACTATCATCATAATTTTTAAAAATCTTTTTATTTTTTTTAATCATGTATCTCAGGTCTCTATATATTCTGAAACTTTCAGGACTATCAGGATTTTCAGATTCATTTATTAGTATAGAATTTTCAGCTAACCTAAGTGCTTGTTTATAGTTCGCATTATTATTTAAGCCCAAGAAATGATGTCTAGCTAAATTATAATATCCATTTTCTTCTCCATAACTAGCTGCTTTAGCATAATAATCAAAAGCTTTTTGAAAATTTCTTTTAACCATTACTCCATGTTCATAATATTCTCCCATATTATTAATGGCTAGCTTGTTACCCAATTCTATAGCTTTTTTATTTACTTTAAGAGAATGCTTATATTCATTCATAACATATAAATTCCAGCTAAGGCTACTTAGTGTAGAAGAGTTCGTATATTTATTTTCTATTACTAACTTATACCACTTCATCGCTTCTTTATGGTCTTGTGTTACTCCTTTTCCATATTGATAACCATCACCAACAGCATATTGCGCATCAGCATCACCTTGTTCTGCTGCCAACCTGTACCACTTCATAGCTTCCTTTAAATCTTGTGTTACTCCTTCTCCATATTCATAAATATACCAACAGCATATTGCGCATCAGCATCACCTTGTTCTGCTGCCAACCTGTACCACTTTATCGCTTCCTTTGAATCTTGTGTTACTCCTTCTCCATATTGATAAATATAACCAACAGCATATTGCGCATCAGCATCACCTTGTTCTGCTGCCAACCTGTACCACTTCATTGCTTCCTTGAAATCCTGTGTTAGTCCATCTCCATGATAATACATAGCCCCAATCTGATATTGCGCATCATAATCATCTTGTTCTGCTGCCAACCTGTACCACTTCATTGCTTCCTTGAAATCTTGTGTTACTCCTTCTCCATGTTCATAAAGTATACCAACAGCTGTTTGTGCAAATGCCATACCTTGGTCTGCCGCTAATCTGTACCACTTC
>CACEBX010000015.1 GCA_902557845.1 Rhodospirillaceae bacterium
TTTTATTCATCATGAGTATGTCTTATAGATATCTTGTACCACTATAGGACCACAACATTTTTTTGATGGCAAGTTAAGGCTAGTAATTGGGTCTTTTTGTTTCTTGCAAAAACAGATACCTTACTTTAGAATCTAATTAGTTATTCAATCGTTTAGCCAAATTATAAAGTTAAACAAAGTCAGTGAAGTTGTAATCTGCTGAGTGGTCGAAAGCTCCGGTCTTAAAAACCTAAAAAACTTAAAATTAATTTAGATCTACAATCAATATTATTCTTTAAAATTAAGAATTTTTTCTAATGTTTTACCTGAGATTTTACATACCAGCTGCATTAGGTAAGCCCTTTTAAAACCTTTATTATCATAAGTAATCCAAGCTGCATCACAGATATTACCATTTAAATATTGAAATGGACCTGTTCCTGAAATAATTGGCACTTTCATTGCCATAGATTGACTTGTATCAAAGTCTAAAGCTTGAAAAAGTACGAAAAACTCATATTTTCCTGATTTATATGCACATAAATCATTAATAGTTCTAAGGCTTTCTTCTAAAGAATTAGAATTCTTTTTTTTATAAGAATTTGAACCTATACATTTAGAAGTTCCTCCATATTGAGTATTAGACGTGAATACTCCGTTACTTTCATATGTGGACATAACAAACATTTTATCAGATGTAGATATTAAGTTTTGGTCTATTGATGCAGAGTCTTCTAATTTGAATACGGCACTTAGAATAATATTATTTAAAAATAGTAATAAAATTATAATTAAAGTTCTCATAAAATAAATATAATTATTAATAAGCGAACGTGCAAGCGTTCTGTGGAACGATTTCCCACCCTCACCGCCATTCTTGTAATGACTTCCTAGACATTGAATAACTTGTTTGGACCAATTTAGGACCAGAGAGGTATTTGATGGCAACCATAGATAAAAGTTCCAATAGACGTTGGAGAGTTCGTATTAGGAATAGAAGAGCCCCTACTCTTTTACTTTCATCAATTGTTTAGTTGATGCCTCTGAAATATCACATTTTAAACTTGTAAAAGATGTACTTTTAAAAAAATTAATTCCGAAAATACATTTCGTACCTATTAATTCATTTAGACTATTATGCGCAGAAGTTATTGTAAAAACACCAGTGCCCTGTTCAAACTCCTCACTAGTTCTTGAACCTTGAGCATAGATTGCAGTTTCATTCTGATAAATCACTTCAGCACTAAAAAAATGCTGCTTTATTTTTCCATTATTTAATTCAACACTAGCTAAGGCATTCCAATCTCCATAGTTTCCTAAACTATCTGTAAAGGAACCATCTAACTTTAGAATATTATAATAACTTTTTTCTGAATAATAATGTTTTTCATCAATTATTACTTTAGCATGTAAATCAACAAAGTAATCCTTAGCAAGCAGTTGAGTTGAAATACAAATTAGAAATAGTATCAATAATTTCATTATTTAAATATAAATCACTAATTTTATACTGCAACCTATAATTTGAGCGATTTTTTTTTATATATTTTTAAATAATTTATTACTGGAAACTTTTTCTGTTTACTTCTTCTACTCCCTCTTGATTACATTTAAAAAGAGGTTTTCGCCCTCTTATATCTCCGCAGGTTAAATAAAGTTCACAAAGCATGCTTGAAGGATAATGACAAATATTTGGATTATTTTTTGTATCATATCTACATGCTAACTGGTTAACTGAACCTAAATGTTTATCTACTTTTCCAAATATGTCATTTTGCATAGTAATAGTAGTCAACGACTTTAAAACCTTATCTTCATCATTAATATCATAACGTTTAAGAAGAGTGCTTATTCCTGCCGGAGAAAAAGCTATTCCTGACACCTCTAACTTAGAAGATAATATGCCTGCTATAATTCCGCCTAAAGAATGACCAGTGATTATAAATTCATCTTTATTTTCAATAGATTTTTTATTATATTTTTCGGCAATTAAATACACTTCGTCAACTTTTTCTTCAACACCTAAATATCTGTCTGCATTTAAATATTTAATTATTGTTCTTACCATATTTTTAGGCAAGAAACCTATGACCGGAGTAAGTTTATTAAATAATTTTAAAGATTGTGGCAAACTATAAATATTTAAATCATACAAAAATTCATTTAGCCTTAAAGTTCCTCTTATAGCCATTACACGAATTTTATAATCAGGGAAATAAATTATTAGCGACCTTCCAAAGTCCGATTGATTTCCAATAAATTCAATTTTTATATTTTGTAGTGAAGTGCCTACAAAGTTACTTTTAATTAATTTTGTAATCCATTCACTGTCATCTAGTTTATCATTATCAGCATTATATATATAACCATTAATAGGAATTATATCTAAGAGCGTAAGATATTTATCATTAATATTAAAATTTTTATTTGCCCATCGCATCTTACATACAGGATATTCAACATTGTTTAATTTAAGCTTTTTATCATCGATAGAAGATGTTTTAGAAAATATAGGAAAAGCTTTTACATTAAACATTTTATTTTTTTTTTCACTGACTAAGGCTAGGGAGGTATTGATTAGTATAAAAATTAGAATTAGACCTGAAAAACTTATACCCAAAAAGTTTGGCATTAAAAAAAAAACAGAAAAGCTTAATAAGATTATTGAAAGAGATGCAAATAATGATATTTCGAATAGAGAAAATTTATATGTTAAATTAATAGTAAAGAAAATAAATATAGAAAGGGTTGAACATACTAATAAATATAAAGCAATTTTTCTGTTTGGTTCTTTAGCTCTAACATCTGGTAAATCAGCAGAAAACCTTTGAAACATTTGATAATTCAAATTTAATATTTCATAATTTTTATTGAAAAAACCATTTGAAATTTCATGATTTTCTAAAGCTATTAAAAAATCATAATATTTTTCTTGAGCTTTTTTTGTCAAAGAATTAATTGCATGCGCAAAAACAAAAATAATTGTAATAAAAATAGAAAATGCTGCACCTCCTAAAAAATAACCAGTTAAAAATGTTGCAATGTTATATTCTTTAACATAGAAAACACATATCAAAGATGATAAAATTGGCATGATTTCTAATAATAATACTAGTAAAAAGTTATTAAATTTAATAGCCTCTAAAATTTTTTTTCCAGAAGAAAAAAACACTGTACTAAGTTGAGCTCTAAATTTTAGAAAAGGAGGATTGTTCATACAATCAAAAATTAAAGCTACCATATCATCAATTAAGATTGCACAAATAAAAATAATTAGGGGTAATATTATAAAACAAAATAATAAATTTATAAAATTAAAGCTATTGTAATAAGTAAGTATCAAATAACTTCCTTGAAAAATTAATCCCAATGCGATAGCAAATACAAATAACATTGTTATTAAATTAAAAAAAGTTGCCCTAAGTCTAACTGATTTGACGTAAAGTGCTCTTATATTACTAAAGTTTTTTACTAACATTAAATTATTATATAAAAAATTTTATCTTATTATATTTTTACATATGATAACTAAAGTACTACATCTTTTATATGATAACTAAAGTACTACATCTTTCTTACAAAGGATTTCATTAATAGGTTAATTTTTTTTTGTTACTTGCTGAAATAAATAGCTTATTTAGAACCTAAATAGTTATTCAATCATTTAGCCTGCTGATTAGGGCTATAGAAGTACTGTGAAGTCTGCTGAGTGGTCGAAAGCTCCGGTCTTGAAAAACTGACGAACGTGCAAGCGTTTCGTGGGTTCTAACCCCACCTTCACCGCCATTCCTGTAGATACTTCCTAGACATTGAATAACTTGTTTGAACCAATTTAGGAGTAAATAGGATTGTATTTTCTTTACAGTAAGCCTATAAATAATAATGCAACCAATTATAAAAATAATTTTTAACTTTAAAGAATTGATTTTTTTACTAATTTTTTTAACTCTAGCTACATCAATCTCGTATTCAAAGGAGATTATAATTAATGGCACTGGCATATCTAAAACTTCTGGATTAACTTTTTCTAATGGAAGTAAATTTAGATTATTTACATCCCAAGGGCATTGGAGAGCATCATCAGGAGATTATGGGTTAAGTGATTGTTATGGGACTCTTAAAAATGATGCAAACGATGATGTACAGTTTGAAGTTTTTTGTAATATGATAGCGCAAGATGAAGAAAATTTTGTAATGAAATTTTATAGAAATAAGGGATCACAAGATGTTGGAACAGGAAAAGCTGTAATCGTAGATGCTACTAAAAGATTTAAATATCTTTTAAGTGCGGACTGTAATCATGCAATTACCTATATTAAAAAAGATTATTTTGCAATTCAAAAATGTAAACTGTAGTTTATAAATAAATTAACATTTTTCTTTTTAAACTGAGTAGTTTATAATAAAAATCTTTTTTATTACAAAAGGAGGTAATATGTACCTAATAAAATCAATCTTTAAAATTGTATCAATTATTATTATATTAATAGGGTTAAATAAAGCTTATGCAGATGGACATAAATCGAAAAAAGGTCCAGAATTAGAATATTTTGGAACATTATCTTATGCAGATATTACTAGGATTAATGACTATAAAAGAAATTTTATTGCTGATATACACGTTGGAACCTTAACACTAGCTAATGGAGATAAGGGTAAAGTTGCTAGTCCTTGTGCTGATTATGGGAATGTACAAAAGGAACGTACACTTGATTTAGATGTAAAATGTTCAATTACTATGGAAGACGGTTCAGAACTATACATATTTTATGGAGGCAAACAGATTATGGATGAGAAATCTGACCAACTAATTAAAGATGGGAAGACCTTAACACCAAAGAATGGTATTGACTATTGGATTTCTGCACCTTTAATTAGAACTTCAAGTGAAAAGTATGATTATATGAATTATATACAATTGATTGGTAAAGGAAAAAAAGCAATAATGGCTCCTCCAATATCTGTAACTTATGACCTTTATAAGGTGGTATATTCAAAATAAAAAAATTTTGTTAAGTAGATTTAAATAATGTCAGTGAAGTCTGCTGAGTGGCCGAAAGCTCTAATAATGTGAAAAACGGCGAACGTGCAAGCGTTCCGTCGTTTTGAATCCCACCCTCGTGGCAATTCTTTTAAGCACTTTCTAGATACTCATTATGTAACTTTAGTTTAGGTTTTATTATTCTTAGAAATTGGTAAATTAAATTAAGGAGAATTAAAATGAAATACTTACTTATCTTGCTAATCCTTTTTTCTACTCAAGCATATTCTAAAAGTCCTGAAGGAAAAGGATTAATATGTACTTACGGAAAAAATAAAGATATATACGAAGCTTATTTGTTCTTTAATAAGAAGTACATTTCTAAGTTTTTATTCTTAGAAAACAATAAATTTAGTATAAGGCAAAATGAAAAAAGAGATTACTCTGTAACTAATGATTTTATTAATTTACTTCCTTTTAAAATTCATAAAAAAAAACTGCAAGTTATTAATACAGAATTTAATAGAATTATAGGAAGTTGTGAGATAGTTAATAGTCATGACAAGGCTATGAAATTCATGCATCAAATTAAAAATATGTATCAAAATAAAATTGATAAAAATCTTGGTATATTATCTGTATAAACAATATTTTATATAGAATACTTTATACTAAAGTTTAGCCTAGCTAACTAGGTTAAACAAAGTCAGTGAAGTCTGCTGAGTGGTAGAAAGCTGGTCTTGAAAACCGGCGAACATGCAAGCGTTCCGTGGGTTCGAATCCTATGCTCACCGCCATTCTTTATATGAATTCCTAGATAATTTAAAGTATTTAAAAATTTTATTAGTTGTGTTATATATTTATTTTATTTTATGAGTAAATTGTAAATAACGTATGAAAAAAAATGTAAAAAGAGTAGCATTAGGCTGCTTTGTAATACCAATAGTATCTATATGGTTGCTAGTTCTTTTAATGAAATGTACTGGCGGTGGTGATGAAAAGAAGGAAGATAATACTGAAAAGAAAGAAAGTGCTCTAGTAATAAACAAGAAAAAAATAACTAATATGTCAGCTCCAGAGAGACAAAAAATATTAGCAGAATTGTTTAAATATAAAGAAATGGGAACCATTTGGAGTAAAGAAAATAACTTTTGCAGTCAAGATGTTAGCAAAAAAAATCCCTGGAATAATAGTATGACCATGGGTTCCAATAGATATACTTGTTCTTTAGATGTTTATGATGAAAATTCTATGATATATGCTCTTACAAGAGGAATTGGTTATCATTCAGAATATGATTTTTATAATTCAACACTAAATGGTGTGTACATCAATATAAGTGATAAAAATGGTTACATTTTTAAAAACAAAGAAGATGCTTTAAATTTTTTAAATCAAATTTACGGTACAGAAAACATTAAACATCAGTTAGAAGGAGTAAATTACTTTCCATCTAGACTTAGCTTTGGACAATCTAATAATTTTCCTTTTATTGATGTAGCATATGGATGTAAAGCTTATAATACTGATAGTCCAAGGTCTAGAATACCAGTAGGCAATAGAACTGAATACAATAAGTACAAGTCTATACTCAAGGAAGTTAGTCCCAATGACTCTGGGATAGACCGAACTAAAATGGCAGTGGTAGCAGGTTGGGAGATTAATGTAGATGAAATTAAAAATTCTAATAGATGTGTAGTAGCTACGATATATGAAGAAAGCAAAAAATCTAGTAATGAACTAGGTGCAGATGATTACACAGCAGTTACTATAGGACTTATGGAGGTAAACTCTAATTTTCCAGATTTATTTGATTAAGCTTAAGTTTTAAACCAAAGAAATATTCTTTCATAGAAGAAATTTAATAATAAAGTATTTTGATGTGGCTAATTATGGAATTACTTTTTGTCCATAGATAGTCTTCTTCTGCAAGTACCTCTGTTTCCAAAAGCTAATAATTTATTTATCTTTTTTCTTATCTCTTTTTCTTTCACGAATAGATATTTTTTATAAATCTAAGTTAAAGTAGTTTAAAAAATAGTTTGTAACCAGAATAAAAAATATAGTAGCTGTTATACTAATAAAAAAAGTATAGAAAAATCCTAGTTTGCCTATTAAAAACGGGAAAAATATAAAAATAGGCAATGAAGGCAATATAAATATAGCTGTTGTTTTGATATATGAAGCAATATCATTGTTTGGCATTTTCTCATAATAAAGCCAAAGAATTATTAATATAGTGGTGATAGGCATTGCAGTTATGATTGCTGCCAACTTTATATTGAACTTAGCAATTTCAGTAACTAAAACAACAATTGCTCCTGTAATCAATATTTTGTAAATGTATAAAGACATATTGCTTAGAAAATATATTTTTCCTATATTAATAGCAACTCTAAATTTATATTTTTAAATAAAGTATATAGTCCAAATATATATCTTAACACTTAGTTGCCTCATTATCATTTATAAAATAAACAACAGCAGGTATTTTCTTGGGTGGAGTATTATTTTATTGACTATATAATGATGAGGTTTCTGTCAATGAATGCCTTAAATGAAGATATAGCCTGATTAAATAATCATACATGGTTATGATAATTAGCTTAGATCACTACAGGACAATACATTTTTTAATGGAAAGTTAAGGCTTGATATTGGTTCTTTTTGTTTATTGCAAAAACTGATACCTTGTTTAGAATTTATATAGTTATTCTATTGTTAGTCTATTAAAAAAGGTTAAACAAAGTCAGTGAAGTCTGCTGAGTAGTCGAAAGCTCCGGTCTTGAAAACCGGCGAACGTGCAAGCGTTCCGTGGGTTGGAATCTCTCCCTCACCGCCATTACTTTTTTAAAAAATATAAACGGGTTGGAGTCCAGTCACTTCCTCAATTCCTTTTTTAGTAGCATATTGGTTACCCCTATTCCGGCTGCATGGTATGCATCGTAAATTTCGTCTGCTCCAGACTCCTTTAAAATATTTGGGTCGCCTTGGGCTCTAGTTGGCACAATTATTTTACCCTTAAACCCATATTTTCTTGCCTGCTGTATTGACCAATTTTGCACTTTAAATTCTGGCAGTGAAAGAATAATTACATCAAGTTTTCCAAACCTAAGTTTCGACCAGAATCCTGGATCTTCAACATCTGCATAGGTTACCCGTCTTCCTTTTTTTAAATATTCTAAACTCAAGTCAGCATCAGCATCAAATCCCACTACTTTGATATTATTACTATTTAATATATCAAATATTGAACTTCCTATTCTTCCCATACCTAGTATCATAACGGTAGCTTCGCCACAGGTATGAGGTTGCTCATCTGGGTGGTGTTTAGCTCTTTCAAATTTTAAAAAAAATTTTTCGAATTTAATAAAAATATAGTGAACTTGCTTATTCAATACAGCGCCAATTATAAAGCTTAAACAGACACTACAAATAATAATGCTAAAATATAGAGAATCAATTATACCATTTTTCTCCCACATAGAGCTTAAAACTAATAAAAACTCTGAATAAGTTGTTAAGGATATAGCAATTAAAAATGAAGTATATGAACGCAACCTTAAAACTATAAGTAAAAGAAACAAAATTATGGTCTTTATTATTATTAAAAATAATATAATTAAAGAGTAACGAAATACTTCTAAATCAATATAAAGTTTCATACCTAACGATATAAAAAAAAATAATAAAAATAATTCTCTTATACTCCAAATCTTTTCTGCTAAATTATCTGCAAATTTGTAGTTAGACATTAAAATACCTATAAATAGTGCGCCTATTTCGCCACTTAAACCAAATTTTTCAAAAGCAAAGGTTCCTAAAAATAATGCTAAGAATAATGATGTTAGCATTATTAATTCATCATTACTTTTAAGTTTGTATAATAGCTTTTTAAAAAAATGTATTAGCAGAGGGATGAATAATAAAATAAAAGAATATTTAGAGGGGTTGATCGAGCTTGAATAAAGTAAGAGACATAATAAAAGAATATCTTGAAAAATTAAAATTATAATTGATATTTTACCATGAAATGAATTAATTTCTTTTCTATCCTCAAGAGATTTTGAAGCTATTATTGTGCTAGAAAAAGTCAAAGCTATACAAAAAAGTATTTTAATTTCCATTAAAAAATCAAAATTTATAAATATGAGATATAAAATTGAAACAAATATAGTATGTAGAATAACAATACTAAAGTATCCAAAGTTGAAAATTTTTGAAGGTTTTATGTGCAATCCTATAGAAAAAAGTAAAAGGTCAATTCCTATTTTTCCAGGTTTTTCTAGCAGGTTATCATAATCTGCAAATCCTAAAACATTAAATATATATCCTGAAAAAATAAATCCTATCAAAACGGGTATTGAAAGAATTTTACAGAATTGTCCAAATAGTAAAGCCCCAGAAATCCAGATTATATAATTTTCCATATCAACAAAATATTGTTATTATGGATTCTAGCAAAAAGGCCTTATAATTAATATGAACAATAGATTTATATTTTATGAAGTCTAGCTAATCAGTTGCTTATTTGTAAAGGTAAAGTATAATATGGACATATTAAACTAGCTGTTTACTATGGTGAACGAATATGAAGAAACCCTATAAAATCGATACTTTTTTTATATATAATATCTCTATTGAAAAATAATATATTTAAATAAAATTTAATATTTGTTTAAATTAGCATCATAACAACATTCAAAACTTACCCATGTTGTAGAGCAAGCGTCATTTTCGCATATTACTTCAGCTTGAAATCTGGTGCCTGGAGGAACTTTTCTCCTAGGTACATCAAATGCTTCTTCTCCATCCTTTAAATCTTTTTTTGTTTGTAGCAAACTAGTAGTCTTTCATAAGCAAACACATCATAAACTTCAATTTTATCTTTTGCAGAACTTTTTTCTTTATTTAAATTGGCTGACCAATCTGATAATTTGCAACCAAATAAAGAAGAAGATCTATCTCTTACCTTATTTATTTTTGCATTCTCAATTGCCTTCAATTTCATACAACTATTAGAGCCACTACAATCATTACTTTGAATAGAAATAATATTCAAAAAAAACAAAAAAATAGTTAAAGAAAGTTTAAATTGCATTATAAATTCACAATTAAATTTTAATTAAAAACGTAAAATTTTTCAAATATATAAATTTGTTTAGCCAATTTATAAAGGGTTAAACTAAGTCAGTGAAGTTTGCTGAGTGGTTGAAAGCTCCGGTCTTGAAAACAGGGGAACGTTCAAGCGTTTTAGGGTTCGAAATGTCTCCAATTAATATTTTTGAAGACATTAAAACCTAGTGCTAATTTTACTATGAATTAAAATTTAGAAACTCTTTTTTATAAAAATACCATTAGGTCTAATTTTTACGATAATTAAAGCAACTACAAATACTAATACTTCGGAAAATATGGGGCTTATATAATTTACAATAAATGGTAACTCCCTTATCCATTGAAATCCAGGCACCATTGCTCCTATAAAAGCACTACCAAGCAATGGTCCTTCAAATGTTCCGATACCTCCTAACATTAAAGATAAAAATGCTTGAACCATAAATGCTAAACCTAAGTCAGCAGACAAGGAATATACAGGCACCATCAAAGCGCCTGCTAATCCAGCTAACGCAGCGCCAAAGCCAAAAGTTAAAGTATATAGTCTACTTGTAGATATTCCTGAGGATCGAGCTAAAGAAGGATTTTCCATAGCACCTCTTATTTTTAAACCAAATAATGTCTTCTTTAAAAATAAATAACAAAGTAACATTATAATTATAGTCAATATAATAATAGCTAATCGCCATATTGAAAAACTGTACTCACCAATTTCAAAAAGTCCCTGAATAGGTGCATCTACATAGTAATATTTACCTCCTATTAAACCTCTTACTGTTTCACGAATAATCAAACCTATAGCAAATGTTGCTAACATTGCAACTACAGGTGCTACATACATTCTTCTAATAAATATTACCTCAATAATCAAACCTACAGTACCAACAAAAAATGGCGCAATAAGCATTCCAGTCCATTCTGGTAGACCTAATTCTCTAAAAAAATAAACACTATAGGCTCCTAGTAATACAAACTCACCATGGCCCAAATTAAATATTCCCATCAAGCTAGCAATAATAGCTAAACCTGACACTATAAGAATCATGATACAAGAGAAAGCTAATATATCGAAGCCTATTTTAATAAAAATATCCATTTACATTTTTTTCCAGCTTGTTCCTTCTTGGAAAGCATGTGCAGCTTTATAAATGCTAGATTCGTCGAAATGTTTTCCAATAAGCATCATACTTATAGGTAAACCTTTTGACATACCACATGGAATTGCCATTGCTGGATGGTGTGTAATATCAAAAGCTGAAGTGTTTGATAACATTTCTAAAGCTTTTTTTACATACACTTCTCTAGATGCATTAGGTTTAGGGAGCTGTTGAGCCTTTACAGCTGTGGTAGGCATTAATAATAAGTCATATTCATTAAGAACCTTATCATACTCGGCCGTTAAAATTCTTGTAATATTCATTGCCTTTCCATAATATCTACTGCCGTGATTTTTATTAATATATGTACCTAACATGGTGAATAGTTTTGTAGTTTCTGACATTTCATTAGCACGATTTCTCCAATTTCTATGTTTATCCATAAGACTAGTAACATATAAATCTGGACGACTTATACCATATCCATCACCATACATCATAGTTTGAGTGAGACCTTCAACTCCAATAGGAAGCCATAATGCTGGTGCTAGCATATGCATTGGAATTGAAATTTCCTTAATAATAGCACCCATTGATTTAAGTTTTTGAGCAGCTGCTTTTACTTTCGTATTAACGTCACTTTCCGCATTTTCCTGTAAAAATCCTTCTCTTATAAGAGCTATTTTCATACCTTTAATTCCTTTTATACCTTGCAGTGCGTCTGTATATTTTTGAGTTTTTACATTATATTGTCTAGGATCATAACCATCCTCTCCAGCCAAAACTTCTAACATTAATGCGTTATCTTGTACATTATTTGTCATAGGGCCTGTATGATCTATATAAATTTCTATTGGCATTATCCCTGTGTAAGGAACTAATCCATGAGTTGGTTTCATACCATAAACTCCACAATAAGATGCTGGCATTCTTATAGAACCACCTTGATCTCCTCCTATTGCCATATCCACTTCACCAGCTGCTAATAGAGCAGCACTACCTGAAGACGAACCTCCCGCTGAATAACCTTTTTTATGTGGATTAATAACCGGCCCCTTAGCGTTTGTATGGCTTCCTCCTGATAAACAGAAATATTCACAATGTGCTTTACCAACTATAGTAGCACCTTCATCGAGAATTCTGTTAGTTATTGTAGCATCTATATTAGGTATGTATCCCTCTAAAGTTGAAGCCCCATTCATCATTTGTACTCCTGCAAGCATAACATTATCTTTTAAGACAACTGTTTTGCCTTTTAATTTCCCTTTAGCAGCCCCCTGAACAGTAGTCTTAACATACCATGCGTTATAAGGATTTTCACTCTTATCTGGTTCATATCCAACCGATCTAGGATATTTAACTTCTGGAAGATTATCTGGCATAGAGTCCACTATATTATATGCTTCAATATTTGGTGTTAACAAATTGATATAAGAACTGACATCTTCTTCTGTAAGATCTAATCCCATCTCTTCTGCTAATTCCTTTATTTGTTTTTTTGTTGGTATTTTAACTGTCATCTTTTTCTCCTTTTGATATGATGTTATGGTGCAAGTAATTTTAATAATTTTGGATCATCTTTCATTTTATTTGAGTCACCTTGCATTGCGACTCTTCCCCTGTCCATCACGTAAGCATAATTAGAAACATCAAGAGCTAACTTTACATGTTGTTCCACTAAAATTATTGCCAAATCCTTTGATAATTTTTGTAAGATTTGAGATATCTCTTCAATAACACCAACCCAAACGCCCTCGGTTGGCTCATCTAAGAGTAGTAACTTTGGTTTTCCTAATAAGGATCTACTGATTGCTAACATCTTTCTTTCTCCTCCAGATAGTGTTCCCGCTTGTTGATTTAATCGTTGAGATAATTTCGGAAAATAATCTAATACAACATCAATATTACATTTTTCTTTTAAAGAAATTCCACCTAAAAGTAGATTTTCATGTACAGTAAGACTACCGAACACAGCATTTTCTTGTGGTACATAACCAATGCCTCTTAAGCATCTAATATCTTGACTTTCAAATTTTGTTTCAATTCCGTCATAAATTATTTGACCTTCAGAATAAGAAACTTCACCTGATATAGTTTTAAGTAATGTAGATTTTCCAGCTCCATTTCTCCCCAATATGGCAGTAATACCAACTTTTCTACAATTCATATTAAGATCAAAAATTACCTGACTATCGCCATAGCTATACATAAGATTTTCAATTTTAAGAATATAATTTTTTTTATACACGGGTGGTGTAAACCTCCTGAACTTTTTTTGAAGTTCTTATTTTTTCTATACTTCCTGTTTCTAAAACTTTTCCTTGATCCAAAACTGTAATATAATCACATATATCTTTTATAAAATCTAAATCATGCTCTACAATTATAAGCGAACAATAAGATTTAAGAGGTACTAATAATTCTCCTGTTACTTGCCTTTCCTGAGGACTCATTCCTGCGGTTGGTTCATCCAAGAGTAACAATTCTGGCTTTTTCACTACTACCATTGCTATTTCTAACCACTGCTGTAATCCATGACTTAACTCACCAGCTAATGTATCTACTTTCTTAATTAATTTAAAATTCTCTAATACCTCAATAATTTTTTCATAGTATAGATATTTACTTTTAGAAGATATTAACTCCCAAATTGAATGATTTGTTTGCAATGCTAAAAGTAGATTATCATAAACTGTTAATTGAGGAAGAATAGCTGTAATTTGAAATTTAAGATTTAATCCTTTTTGTGACCGTAATTCTGGAGAATTATTTGTAATATTTGAGTTTTTAAAAATTATCTCACCACTATCAGCATAATGTGCACCAGCAATAGTTTTTAAAAGAGTACTTTTGCCAGATCCATTGGGTCCTATTAACCCATGAAATGTATTTTTCTTGATTGAAATATTTACTTCATTTAATGCCTGTAATACTCCAAATTTTTTACTGATACTGTTTATTTTAAGTAAATTCATTAAGATAATCTTTTGAAAGTTATTTTATTTTTAAACTTTTTTAATGACTTGATATTAATTACGCCAAACTTACCAAATCTTTCTTTATCATTTATTATAAAACCTAATAATCCTGAAGGTTTGTAAACTACTACAAGAAGTAGAATTATGCCTAATAATATTGGCCAGTAACTTTTAAGAGCATCTATGTCTGAGAGCTTAAATTTTATACCTTCTATAAAAAAAACTCCTAGCACTGGCCCTATTAAGGTACCTACTCCTCCAAAAAGTCCATATAAAACAGCATAGGTAGATGCTACAATACCCATATTACCAGGACCAATGAAGCCCTCATGGTGTGCATATAATGCTCCTGCTAAGCCAGCCAAAGATCCAGAAAAACAGAACACTATAGCCTTGTAAATCTGAACTTTGTAGCCTAAATAAGAAAGTCTATTTTCATTTTGTCTTATGCCTGCTAGTACTAACCCGAATTGAGATTTAACTAAATATTTACATAATAGATAAACGACTATTAAAAAAAAAGTAGCCAAATAATAGAAACTTACTCCTGGTTCTAGTTCATAATTTCCAAACTTTAAAAATTCAAAGATTGATAATCCATTTCCACCACCTACCCAATACCATCCAGAAACTAAGCGTTCTGCTGCATAAGCTGTAGTTAAAGTACCTAATGCAATAAAAATTAATTGAGGTGTTTTTTTTCCTAAAAGCAAAAACCAAGCTACTAAAAATGATGATAAGAAACCTATACTTATTCCAATTAAAAAAACACCCCATAATTGCACAAAACCTAATTTATTAGCGAATAAAGCAGTAACATAACCAGCAATACCAAAAAAGAGAGATTGTCCAAATGTTAATATACCCGCGTATCCCCAACATAAGTCAAAACTTAAAGCAAAAATACTTAATATTAACATTCTAGTAAAAATGATTGTTAAAAAATCATTTACTAATAAAGGTATAACAATCAAAAACATTAAAAATAAAATTTCTATTAATGGAATTACTTTAAAATTTTTATTATTGATAATATCGATATTAGTAAAAAATTTTCTCACGTAATACTTACTTTCTCTAAACTACTAATTTATAAGTAGTAGATATTTTTATGCACATTCATTTGGTGGTACACTTTTGGTTTCTGACAAAATATTCCATTTACCCTTTTGAGCCTGTGCTATATACATGTTCATAGAAATATGCCCAGTTCCAGGAACAACATTATATCCACCTCCTGGTCCGTCAGCTAAAGAAACTTTTTCTAATGCTGATGATACTGCTTCTCTTTTTAAATCTCCGTTTGTTGTAATGACAGCTTGCTCATATAATCTTATGGCTCGATACATTCCCGTAGCTGCACTACCTGCTGTAAATTGATATTGAGTATCTTTCCATTTAGCACTATAGTCTTTGAGAAGCTTTTGACCATAAGCATCATTAACGTTATGAAAAAAATCTAAACAACTATACGCACCTTCCAACTCTTCGGGTGCCACATAGAACGGTGTGTTTTCATCCCAATAAACGCATGATTGTGAACCTCCATTAGATTGAAAGCCTGATTCATAAAGTTGTTTAGTAAAACCAGATAATCCTGGAGGAATAATAGTATTGAAAACGTGATCTACTTTTTCTTTTTTAATTTTACCAATAGTTGCCGAATACTCCATTTGATCTAAAGGAAAATACTCTTCTAAAACAACCTCACCGCCATTTTCTTCAATGGAATTTCTAGTCCATTTATTTAATAATTGAGGCCATAGGTAATTTGCAGATGGCATAGCAAATCTTCTATTACCTTTTTTTATTAAAAATGGAATTAATTCTGATATTTGCTGAAACGGAGTAGGCCCTGTGCAATATAGGTGTTTTGTACACTCTTGTCCTTCATATAATTGTGGATACAAATATAATGTTTTACCTCTCTTAACAATTGGATTTTTTATAGCTTCTCTCATAGCACTAGTAATTCCTCCAATAACGACGTCAACATTACCTTGTTGAATTAATCGTCTTACATTTCCAACAGCTACACCTGGATCACTAGCAGTATCTTCTAAAATTAACTCAACTGGCCTTCCTAAAATACCTCCCGATTCATTAATTTGTTCTGCTACTAGTTGTGCGGTTTGCCAATTAGGGTTACCAGCAAAGGCTATTGCTCCTGTTATGTCTGTGGCAATACCAATTTTAATAGGCCCTGCAGCATGAGACCATTTGGGTTTTAATAACCATGTACTGGTACCTCCTAGCCAACCTGCTAGAGATAAACCAAGAGAATTCTTAATTAATTTTCTTCTACTCAAATTTTTCTTGAACATTTATTACTCCTTTTTATTTAAAAAATAATATTAAGAGATTAAATTATATAGATGTTGTCATAATTTTTAATTATACTTTTGTTAACTTATTTATTAAAAAAAAAAAAAAAAACATAATGAACTTAATGGTTTTTTTAATTAAGATATTTTTATCTGACAATCTACTTTGCATAACAATAAATAAAAAATATGAAGCAGTACTAAAATTATAAAATTATTTGATTTTAAATGGAGCAGAAATTATTATTAATAGTACTATTTTATTTATTTTAATAAAATATTGAATTATCTAAAATAATTTTGATTAATTTATGATAAATTCTATCTCATTTATATTTTTACAAGCCTAACAGATATCTTTGACCACTAAATGACTACTACTTTTTTTTGAAGGACGGTTAAGGTTAATAATTGAGTCTTTTTGTTTCTTGCAAAAACAGATACCTTATTTTAGAATCTAAATAGTTATTCAATTGTTTAGCCTAGCTACAGGGTTAAACAAAGTCAGTAAAGTCTGCTGAGTGGTCGAAAGATCCGGTCTTGGAAACCTATGCTAATTATTATTTATCTTAACTGATTAGGATTTTTGAAACTTCTTTTGGTTTTTCTAAAAATGAAAAATGTCCACAATCTTTTATAATATTATAACTAGCTAAACCAAAAATATCTTTCGTATCATTTTTATTGTTTTCATTAGCCCAATCGTTATCTCCATATACTAGGCCTACAGGAATTTTAATTTTATTATAAAGCTTTTTGGCCTCAGTCCAACTTTTATAATTTTTAAGTACATTTCTAAAATGGTATGTATACCCATTTTTCTTTATTGAAGAGCATAATAAATTTAAATATTCATTTGATAAACATTTAATATCAAAAAAACCACCTCTCAAAATATTTTTTAAAATAACCTTATTCTCCAAACTTGAGAAAAAGCTTCCTACTACAGGAAGGCTAATATTGAATAATATGAATTTGGCAAATAAATTTGCTCTTGATATACCCTCGCCAAAGTAATTGTCATAATCATAGGGATTGAATAAAAAAATTTTATTTACGATTTTTGGTAATTTAACAGCAGTAGTAGCCGATAAAACTGCTCCTATAGACTCGCCTGCAATAATAAGATTCTTCAGTTTATTTTCTTTAATAAAATCTACTACACAATTAGTAAAAAATTCTTGGTCATACTTAGTATTAATATTAATTGGAGAGTCTCCAAACCCAGGAAGCTCAAGAAGATAAAGTGTATATTTTTTCTTTAATAAATCACTAACCTTATAAGAATATTCTAGTCTATTCCTTATTGTATGAAGCAATAAAATCGGAGGACCTTTTCCAATAACTTCATATCTTATAAATGTATTATCTTTAATGTTAAACTTTTTAATCATTTGAAGTATAAATTAATTAATAGATAATAAACCATACGGTATTTTAATAGCAAAAAGCAATAAGATATTATTTATTTTAAAGAAAACTTTGTTTCTTGCAAAAACAGATACCTTATTTTAAAGTTTCAATAAATATTCATGGACAAATTAAAATACAATTATCTAAATATTCCTACTATCGAAACCAAAAGATTAATTTTAAATAGCCCGTTAGAAAAAGACTATGAAACTATCGAATACTTTTTAAAAAGTGAAAGAAGTAAATTCATTGGTGGTCCTTATACTAATTTTACATCGTGGTTGGATTATATGGCAAACATCGGACATTGGTCAGTTTTTGGATATGGACTATGGTCAGTTAGAATTAAAAGCAGTGGTGATTTTATAGGAAGAGTTGGGATTATAAACCCACCAATGTTTAGTGAACCTGACTTAGCCTGGCACTTATTTGATGGATTTGAAGGTAAAGGTTATGCTTATGAAGCCGCAAAAGCTGTTAAAGATTATGTTATAGAAAATTTTAAACTACCTATATTTGCAAGCCATATACTAATAGGTAATAAAAAATCAATATTATTAGCAGAAAAGCTATACTCTACAAAAATCATAAAAACTATTACTAATAGAAAGTTTATTATTTATATGCATAAATAGTTTAAACAAAGTCATTTATGTCTAATGAGTGGCCGAAAGCTCTCCGGTCTTGAAAACCGGCGAACGTGCAAGCGTTCCGTGTGTTTGAATCCCACCCTCACCGCCATTCTTTATATGACTTCCTAGACATTGAATAACTTGTTTGGACCAATTTAGGACCAGAGAGGTATTTGATGGCAGCTATAGATAAACGTTCAAATATAAAGATATTTAAATTTCTGTTAATCCTTTTTGTTTTCAGGTATGTAGGAATCTATTTTTCTAAAAACATCATCCGGTAAGTTTTTAATACTTCCTTGCCAAAGCCAGTGTCCGTCTCCCATTGAGTAATATACTCCTGTTATTGTAGTTCCTACTAAATATTTCCAAGGACCTTCTCCATTAATAAATTTAAAGCTTCCCACAGAAGTGCCTATTCTATCCCCAAGCATATTTCCATCAAGTTTTTTTTCTGTAGCCGGTACAGACTTAATATATCCTTTATTATTGTAACTATCTGTAAATATACCAAACAAGTTTTGTGTTTGTTTACCATTAATCATTTCAATAACTGCTGCAGCTTTATGAATTCCAAAAAGAGTAGAGTTAGTAGTAAATTGAGCTTCATTTTTATAAAGCATAAACATGCTATCATTGCCATACTTTTCAAAGAAAGGATATTCGTCTTTTCCAGAAAGCTTAAATTTTAGCTCTGCTGACAAAATACTATTTGCAATTAAAAAAACCAGAGAAATAATAAAAAATTTTGATATCATGCTTATAAATCCTATAGAATAAATTATTGATATATTTAATCTAAATACTTTAAAGATATTTTCAACGATAAACATATTTTTATACTAATCTTAACAATATAACAATGCTAAGAGTTTTATATATTTACAACTTTAGTAGCTATGTAGTCTAAATAGACTCCTCGTTAAAATATTTCATTAATGAGAGGTTTCCTAGCTTATAGAATGATTCATATTAGCGTTTTAAGAGTCGTGAGATTCATGTAAATGTATTTTAGACACATTGATACCAATTAAGCTTTAACGACTCTGTATGATTCTTAAATGGAATCTATTTATTATATCTATATTAGACTTTTTTTATCTCTTTTTCTTGATAGCTGAATGTGATATTTTTAATTGATGAATGTAATATTAATAGGACTAGGTGGAGCAAGTGGCAACATACTTAATAATATTGCTGAAGATAATTCTAATGATTTTAAATACCTGTATATTAATACAGATAAAAAATCTATTGAAGATTCACTAATAGACAACAAACTGTATTTAGATATTACAAAAGATAAAACGATTGATAACTCTTTTAATGAAATAACAGATAAAATTCTTACTCATATTAAAGACAACGATAAAGTATTTGTTATAGCTGGGTTAGGAGGAGTAACAGGTTCTGCTCTTTTATCTAATTTAGGTAAGTTATTAAAAGATAATAATTGTTTATCAATAGGAATAGTTACAAAACCTTTTAATTTTGAAGGCAAAGTAAGAATGGAAATAGCAAATAAGTCATTAGAAGAAGCTAAATCTTTCTTTGATAAGATTGAGATATTTGATAACAAATCTATGTTTCAATATGCAGAAAAAGAGACTACTTTTACTGAGGCATTTAAAAAAATGGATACTAGAATTAAAGGTTATATAGAAAGTCAAATCTAATGAAGTGGTTACTACTAACAATATTTATTTCTGCAGAGCCTAATACTCCACCAGGCAATTCCATAAAAGCATATGATAGCTTATGACCAATTTGAGACCAATTAATATCTCAAATAATAATTTTCATGCTATTACAAGTATGATAAAATTAAATTTTAACTACTAATTGGCCGAGTTACTGCCAGTTTAAATAGTTTGGAAATGCTGTGAGACTTAAGCTCCGGTCTTGAAAACCGGCGAACGTGCTAGCGTTCCGTGGGTTGGAATCCCACCCTCACCACCATTTTTTTTAATTAGTTAATATCATTTAATATATTTTTTGATTTCTCATTAAGTTTGCATTTATTTATTCCAAATATCGCATCATTTACATATCTGACGCTTGTCGTGCATTTGGTTCCCATTAGAGGCTTAAGTTTTTCTGTTGTTCCAATGATTATGTTATATGCAATACCAGCATCTACATCACTTTTTTCTCTGATTCCCCTTAAATAAAACCTTTCATTATTCGAGTAAATATTTTCAGCTGTTGAATCAAGTCTTACTAGCCTGCCCTTATCCACATCTGCAATTATTACTGCTCCAAATGTTCCAATATTACCATAACTATCAGTGAAGGTTCCTTCTAAATCATAGTTTTTAAATTTTTTTGATTTAGAAATATTATACTCTATTGAATTTTTTACTTTTGCTTGAAATTCCAAAATATAATCTTCAGATAAGCAGTTGCTTAAGTAAAGAAATATAGTAATAAAAAAAAATAATTTCATATATTTACCATATATTACTTAAAATAAAAAACAAACTACTAGTTATTATGATGACACTTAATATTTAACTCATTATTTAATAGCTAAATAGATATCTGTGACTAATAAAGAGGACCAATATTTTTTGACAGAAAGTATGGACTAGATATTAGTTCTTTTTGTTTCTTGCAAAAACAGATACCTTATTTGGACTAATTTAGGACCAGCGATTATTATAACAACAATAAGTAAGTTTATATAAAAAAGAAATTAAATCAGGTTATTTTTTTTTATATTCTATTACTTTTTGTAAAACTTTATCTGGAATATCACATTTAATAACAGTAAAGTTTCTTTTTTTTACGTATCTTGCTACGAACTTACACTCATAATTTACAAGAAATTGAAACTTACCTGTTCCAGCTAAAAATATTGAACTACCCCCACCCCCAACTTGAACATCCGTACTATCTCGCCTGTAAACGCCCCATAATTTGTCTCCAACTTCATTAGTTTGAATAGCCATAACTTCCAAATTAGGTTCACCTGATAAACTCTCAACTTTGCCAAATGCTTCTATAACACCTATGTCACCCAAACTATCTTTCCACATACCATCTAAAGAAAAAGTTCTATAAGTTCTGTTATCAGGTAATTTAGTATCTCCAGAAATAGTAGTATTCATATAAGCTTCTACCTTATAAGTTCCACTAAATGCTAAATTAATATAAAAAATATTTAATAATAATAAAATAAATTTCATATTTTAATTATATATTCCTATTAATAATTAACAATTAATTGTTTCCTTGCTTATAGAATGATCCATATTAGCGTTTTAAGAGTCGTGAGATTCATGTAAAGCAATTTTATTATTTGGAGTTATCTTCTGTAATATCAATTATTTAAAAACAGAATTAAACAAAGTAAGTTAAGTCTGCGCCGCCATTATTTTCGTTTATAACTTATAATAATGTAACTCTACTTACCATATACTAATAAAATTAATTATAATAATTTAATTATAAGTGAATAAAAATTTTGATTATTTATATGCACTTATTTGATTTTAGTAAATTTTTAAATAGGAATGATAATGAGAAAGTTTTTTTTATATCCAATTATAAGTATTTTTATGTGTTTCAATATTCATGCTACTGATTTTGGTACTGAAGAAGAAGCAGAAAATATGCTAGAAAGAGCTGTAAATATACTCAAGTTAGATAAATCTCTAGCCTTAGAGTTATTCGCTGAAGGAGAAGGTGGCTTTATTTATAAGGATTTATATACTCTTTGTTTTCACATTTCCTCAGGAACTATGTACAGTCATCCTACTTTAACTGGACTCAGTAGAGAAAAAAGTGTTTCAGAAGGAGTTAATGTAGCAGATTTAGTTGTTAAAAATGCTTCTGAAGGAAAAGTAAGTTCAGTCAATGTAAAGGTACCAAGGTTTACTACTGGTGATACGAAAATATTTGATAAAACTCTATTAGTTACCAAGGTAGAAGATTTAGCTTGTGCAGTAGGTTTTTATAAGAAATAAATTGTTTGCTTTAAAAAGAAGAGATAATACTAGATATTGAATAGCTTGTTTGTACAAACTAGGGACAAAGAGAGTTTACTGTATCAATTATTTAGTTAAACTAAAAATATGAATTATTCTTTTCCAAGAAAAAAACCTTCTGCTTTACCTAAAATAATTGTAACTCCTGAATATTTAGCCAAAGGAAGTCTTAAAAAAAGTTATATTAATACTAAACTAGCCTTTAATGTTCCTTGGATGGGAGTAGTAGCTATGGCATTTGCAAAGTATCCATTTTTTTATAATGTATTATGGCAATACATGCATCCATTAACTAAAAGCATAGAATTTGATAAATTATGTAAAAAACTAGTAATTATTTCAAAAAAAAAAGCTTTAGAGTTAAAACCAAAATCTTTGTTAAAAAACTTAAAGGCAATGAACTATAACAATTATGAAATTAAAAAAATTAATGAAGTTAATCAAATCTTTACTACTGGAAATATGCCATACTTAATCATGGCAACTATTGCAAGAATACTTTTAGAAGAAGGAGAACTTATAAATACCAACTCTTTCAAAAAAAATAAAAGTACTAGTATGATAGCTGCTGATAACTATATGTTACTAATTGAACAACATCATGCAAATAAAAGTTTAAAAGAAATATATAAATCAATAAAAAGTAATTTAGGTTTGCCGTTTGTAAATACAGATTATAGAGCATTTGCAAGGTGGCCTAGTTATTTTGAAATGTCATGGAAATCTTTTTTACCTACTTTATTAAGTAAAAAATACGAAGAAAAAGTTTTAGAAATACATAACTTTTTAATCAAGGAAGCTTTATTATTACCCAATCCTAATAAAATAAAATCTATTCAAATTATAAATGCTGCAAATAAGGATAAAAAACTTAATGAAATAAAAAAAGTTGTCAATTTATTCCAATGGTTACTTCCTGGTTTAATAACTAATGTAGCATTTATGAGAGCACAAATTAAATAAATCAATAAAAGTTTCTAATGTATTGATTTGGAAAAGTTTTATTAACCCACTTCTGAATAATATCTTTCTTATCTATTTTTCTACAAATTCTAAGAATATTATCATAGTTTTTTGCAATATCTTTTGGTACTGATGCAATGTTTCCGCCTGTTAACCAACACATAAAACTCCAAATTGCAATATCAGCTATTGAAAAATAATCATTAACTATATAATCATTTTTTTGATTTATAGATTTATTTAAAATAGAAAGCTTTCTATTAATACTTTTCAAAAACTCTGCATCTCTATTTTCGACCTGAGTAGAAGAAATCAATGTAGTAATGTCAGTTAATATATCGATAAACTGGTCAATCTGAGCAGCTAAGAGATCATCTTTTTTAGGATATAAATTCGAAAGTTTTCCACAAAATCTCGATATAGCTCCAGTTTGTGCTATTGTAATATCATCTACTTTCAAACAAGGTAATTGATGAAAAGGTATTACAGTTCCATTATCTAAAATGCCGTTTTCTTTAACTCTTTGAAATTCTTCACTTGTAATTCTTTTATCTTCAAATTCAGTATTACTTAAAAATAATGAAATTCGAGATACCTCTGCCCTCCAGAAAGGAAAATCAAAATAGAATAGAGTAATATTCATTAAAATAATATAAGTTAAAAATCTAAATATAGATATAGGTTTATAAAAAAACCTTTATCATTATCTTTACAACATAAAAATATAACAATATATAAATGCTTCCTCTTTTTCTATATGACTAGATGAGTTATGCTGCAATATTACTGGAGGATAATATGCAAGAATATTTAAAAAAAAATCATTTAATAATTATTGTTATACTTTTGTTGCTATATATTATTTTAAATAACTTTGGGCATGGTTTTTAAAAAAAGCTAATAAATATAATATTAAAGTTGTATTAAGAGTCGTAGGTTCATGTAAATCAATTTAAGGTAAAAAGAAAATTACCAAATAAGCTTTAACGACTCTCTATGATTTTAATATGGAAACTGTTAATAATTAAAAGTTAATCAAAAAAGGCTAAGGAATAATTTTAATCCAGAAAGTAGGAAAGTTATTAAATTGGTCTGAAAATAGTGTAACATATAGTTGATAAGATTAGTTAATTAAGTTATTGTTATTTGTATGAATTTATAGTTTCTGTGTAATTTAGAATTACCATAGGGAGAATTAAATGGAACAAACTTCAATTTATCTTTTAGCTGAAGCGCTAGTTAATGTAAATTTAAGAGCTTATGAAAGCACTAATGCATTTTTACTTTTTACTATATTTTCATACTTTTTCTTCGTAATAATAACAGCTTACTTAATAAGAAAATTACACCTATAAAAATTGAAAAAAGTTAAAAGAAAACTATCTACTATTTTAGCTGCTGATTGTGCTGGTTTTAGTAGTTTTATGGATAAAGACGAGGAACTTACTTTAGAATATTTAAAGTTATGTAGATCTATTATTGACCCTATTATAGATAAATACAACGGTAGAATTTTTTATACAGCTGGAGACTCCGTAATAGCTGAATTTCAAAGCCCTGTAAATTCAATAAATGCGGCTATTGAATTTCAAAAGTTAATTTTAGAAAAAAATAGAACTTTAGAAAATAATTTTAAATTGGTTTGGAGAGTCGGCGTTCATTTAGATGATGTTATAATAGAAGGTAATAATATTTTTGGAACAGGTGTAAATATTGCAGCTAGATTAGAAGCAGCTTGTACTCCAGGACAAATACTCATATCAAAGGCTCTAAAAGAACAAATTCAAAATAAAATTAAATCAAATATTGAAAATGCTGGGACTAAAGCTTTAAAAAATATTTCAGCTTCTTATCAAACATATGGAATATCACCTTCCGGAGATAGTATATTGAAAACAGATGCAGGAAAGTACACAGAAAATATAAAAAAAAAATCCTATAAACCTAAACTAGCTGTTATGCCTTTTTTAAATATTAATAATGACGAAGAGGGTAATTACCTGGTAGACGGTATTGTAGAAGATTTGATAACAGAATTTTCAATGATTAGAGAATTAGAGATTGTGTCAAGACAAACATGTTTTGATTTTAAATCTAGTGGCATTAATATAAAGGAATTTAGTAAAAAATTTGGTGTTGATTATATTGTTTCTGGAAACATACGATCCTCTGGAAAAAGAGTAAGAATTTCAGTAGAACTTTCTGAAACTATAAATAACAATCTAATATGGAATAATAAATACGATAGAATACTAGAAGATATCTTTGAAGTTCAGGATGAAATAGTAAGGAAAGTTTCTATAGCTATACTTGGAGAAATTGAAATCTCTAGTTTAGAAAGAGCTAAAAGAAAACCTACAGATAGCTTAACATCTTATGAACTACTATTAAAAGGTAAAGTCTTACATCACAAATTTAATAAAGAGTCTTTAATTCAAGCATTAGAAACCTTTGATAAAGCAATAGAAGCTGACCATAATAATGGGCAAGCTTATGCATGGAAAGCTTGTGCAATAGGTCAAGGACTTGGAAGAGGTTATTTAAAAGGAGATTTTAATAAAATTTGGAGTGAAGCTGAAGCTTGTTTAGAAAAAGCTAGAGACTTAGATGATAATGATTTTGAGGTACACAGATTATTAGCAGAGGTTAAATTGAGTCAAGAAAATTTCAAAGCAGCCGAAAAACATGCTAGAAAATGCTTTAAATTAGTTCCTAATGATCCCAGAGTTCTTTCTGTATACGGAGAAGTGTTAGTAAGAATTGGTCAAGCTGATAAAGGATTAGAAACTCTTGAAAGCGCGTATAAGTTAAATCCGATTGCATCTGGAAAAAAAAATGAAGACCACAGGCTCTCATCTATGTTGTTTGGTAATTTTATGGCAAGAAACAGAAAAGGTTGTATGGATATCATAAGTAAACTAGAAAGTATTGATTTTAGATCATGGATTTTGACTACAAAACTATGCCATGATGAAGAGTATAATTATCAAGAGACTAAATGGTTTATATTTGGGAAAAATAATTTTAGTAAAATAGATTGGAAAGAAGAAATTTTAAGGTTTAAATTAAATAACAAAAGCACTACTGAAGCATTAGAAGAATTTGCCAGTAATTTACTAGCTTAATTATTAAACAAAGTTAGGGAACCTACTGAGTGGTCAAAAAACTTGTTCTTGAAAACCGGTGAACGTGATTTAATAGTTCAAAATTACTAAATCACGTTCAAAATTTAATGTTGTATTATTTAGTGTACTTTAAAGTAACTTCAAAACTTGAATAACCTGTTTCAGGATTAAATTCACCTTTATTTAAACCATATCCAGAAATATTTTCATATATACCTGTTCCACCTACAATGTTTGAAATACCAACATTTGTAAAATTTTTTGTTCCTCCAGGGTTTTGACTTGTTCCTTCAAAAGTCATAAATATTTTGCTCCCATCACTGTATATCTGTGTAACATGGCCTTTAACTGGACCACTTTTATTGATATAGTCGCTGTAGCCCCAATTAAATTCTTTAACCAAGGATACTCCTTCGCAATTCTTTTTTTGATTTTTGTAAGTATTTTCTGCAGAAAATATTCTTACTGCATGACCTTCTCTATCTGTATTAATACTGAACTGCTTGGTATACTTACTTTCCTCTGGCTTAGCAACATAAGAATATGTACATTCATCTGCCTTAACTGAACTAATTAAA
>CACEBX010000016.1 GCA_902557845.1 Rhodospirillaceae bacterium
TAGCCGATTTTAAATTTATTTGTTCTTATAAATTTTCTCCAAATGATTACATTGCAATGTCAGAAGTTTTTGAATGGTTTTTAATTGATGATATTCCTGTTTTAGATAAGAATATGTATAATGAGGCAAGGAGATTTATTACCTTCATTGATATTATTTACGAAAAAAAAAATAAACTAGTTATTAGAGCGGAAAAAAATATAGAAGATATTTTTATTTTAAAAAAAAATAAAGAACTTCCATTTCTTAGAACAGCTTCTAGAATAAAAGAAATGACTACAAAAGCTTGGGGTAAAAAAAGAAAGGGAGAATAAAATGGCAAGAAAAAAAATTAGTTTAATAGGAGCAGGAAACATAGGCGGGACTCTAGCTCACCTTATTGGATTAAAAGAATTAGCAGATGTTGTTTTATTAGATATTGCGAAAGGCATACCGCAAGGTAAAAGTTTAGATATTGCCGAATCTTCACCTGTAGATGGATTTGATGTTGACTTGGCTGGTTCAAATAACTTTTCTAGAATTAAGAATTCAGATGTAATCATAGTTACTGCAGGGTCTCCAAGAAAGCCTGGTATGTCTAGAGATGATTTAATTGAAATTAATTTAAAAGTAATGAAAAGCGTTGGTGAGGCAATAAAAAAATACAGTCCAAAATCCTTTGTTATATGTATAACTAACCCACTAGATGCGATGGTTTGGGCTTTAAGAGAGTTTTCTAAGTTACCACATCAAATGGTAGTAGGTATGGCTGGGGTTTTAGATAGTGCAAGGTTTAGATATTTTATTGCAAATCATATGAAAGTTTCAGTTGAAGATGTGTCTGCATTTGTGTTAGGTGGTCATGGAGATACAATGGTTCCCTTGGTAAGGTTTTCTAATGTAGGAGGTGTCCCTATTCCAGAGCTGGTTAAAATGAAATTAATAGACAATAAAAGTGTAAACAAAATTGTTGAAAGAACAAGAGCTGGAGGTGGAGAGATAGTTAGCTTGTTAAAAACTGGGTCAGCATTTTATGCACCAGCTTCATCTGCTTTAGCTATGGCTGAGTCTTTTTTGAAGGATAAAAAAAGAATATTACCCTGTGCAGCATTTTTAAGTGGAGAGTATGGTGTTAAAAATTTTTATGTAGGAGTGCCTGTTATTATAGGAAAAAAGGGAGTGGAAAAAATTATTGAAGTAAAACTAAACTCTGAAGAAAAGAAAATGTTTGTCAAATCAGTAAAATCAGTTAAAAATCTTATTAATATAGTAAAAAAAATAAAAATAAAAATCTAAAATGAATATTCACGAATATCAGGCTAAAAACTTATTTAGAGAATACGGACTTAACATTCTTAAAGGAAACGTCGCTTTTTCTTCTGATGAGGCAGTTGATATAGCAAAAAAAATTAATTCTTCAAAATGGGTAGTTAAAGCTCAAATTCATGCCGGTGGCAGAGGCAAAGGTGGGGGAATAAAAATTGCAAATTCTTTGGAAGAAGTGAAGGAATTTTCAGAGTCTATTTTAGGAATGAACCTGGTAACTCCACAAACAGGTGCACAAGGAAAAAAAGTCCTTAAAGTTTATATAGAACAAGCTTGTGAAATAAAAAAAGAATTTTATTTAGGTATTGTCCTAGATAGGTCCAAAGGAAAGTTTGTCATGATGGCTTCTACAGAAGGTGGCATGGATATTGAGAAAGTTGCAGAGGAAACTCCAGGAAAAATATATAAGATAATTATAGACCCATCAGAAGGAATAAAAGATTATCAAATCAGACAACTAGGCTTTAATTTACTCATACCTAGGGAGGCTTTTAAAAGTTTTTCAAAACAAGTTAATTTGTTATCTAAGTTGGCGAGTGAAAAAGATTTTACTTTAGTGGAAATTAACCCTTTAATCTTAACGAATCAAAATGAAGTAATGGCATTAGATGCCAAAGTAAATATTGATGATAATGCTTTATTCAGAAATCAAGACTTAAAGGATCTTCTTGATGAAACAGAAGTAGATCCAAAAGAATTAGAAGCTGAGAAATATGATCTTAGCTATGTTAAACTTGACGGAAAAATAGGTTGTATGGTTAATGGAGCTGGATTAGCAATGGCAACCATGGATATAATAAAATTAAAAGGTTCTTCGCCAGCTAATTTTCTTGATGTAGGCGGGGGTGCTTCCAAAGAAAAAGTTAAAGGAGCTTTTCAAATAATTATTTCTGATAAAGATGTAGAGGCAATATTGGTAAACATTTTTGGAGGGATAATGAGATGTGATATTATCGCAGAGGGAATTGTCGAAGCAGCAAAAGAAATTAATCTAAATAAACCACTTGTTGTAAGGCTAGAAGGAACTAATGTAGAAGATGGTAAAAAAATTTTAGAAGAGTCTAAATTAGATATTATTGCTGCTTCTGATTTAGAGGAGGCTGCTGAAAAAGTAGTTAAAGTCGTAGAAGGTAACTAACAAATATGTCAATTTTAATAAATAAAGCTACAAAAGTAATTTGTCAGGGGTTTACTGGGTCTCAAGGAACTTTCCATTCTGAACAGGCAATTCAATATGGGACTAATTTGGTCGGGGGAGTAACTCCTAATAGAGGAGGGGAAAAACATTTGGGACTGCCAGTATTTAATACAGTTTTAGAAGCTAAAGAAAAAACTGATGCTAATGCTACTGTTATTTATGTACCACCACCATTTGCTGCAGATGCTATTTTAGAGGCTATAAACGCTGAAATAGATCTAATAGTTTGTATTACTGAAGGAATTCCTCAACATGATATGACTATGGTTTATAACAAGTTATTACAATCAAAAAGCAGGCTTGTTGGACCTAATTGTCCTGGAGTGATTACTCCTGAAGAATGTAAAATTGGAATTATGCCAGGACATATTCATTCAAAAGGCAATGTAGGAATAGTTTCTAAATCAGGTACCTTAACTTATGAAGCAGTATATCAAACCTCGCAAATAGGGCTTGGACAGTCTTCGTGTATAGGCATAGGAGGAGATCCTATCCCTGGTACAAACTTCATAGATATTTTAGATCTTTTCCTTAAAGATAGTGAGACTAGTTCTATTATTATGATAGGCGAAATTGGAGGTAATGCAGAGGAAGATGCTGCAGATTTTATAAAAAAATCTAAAATTAAAAAACCTATGGTTGCGTTTATAGCAGGATTAACAGCACCTAAAGGAAAAAGAATGGGTCATGCTGGTGCAATAATAGCTGGTGGAAAAGGTACAGCAGAAGATAAAATAGAAGCATTAAAATCAGCGGATGTAAAAATCTCTATGTCCCCAGCTTTAATGGGTAAAACACTTTATGATTTAATAAAATGAGGAGATGGTGAAACAGCAGTCTAATCTAAATATTATTAAAAACTACTATGAAATTTTTCTAAACGATCCAGAAGATCTAGACATAAAATGGAGAGTATTTTTTGAGGATTTAGATAGTGAATCTTCTGAGTTTTTAAAGAAAAATAGTTTTGAAATAGAACATACAACTGATGAGAATAAAAAAAATACTTCACAAGATTACCAAGAAAATGAGTATACTACTAATTCACTAAGAGCTAGGCTATTAATTAGGGCTTATAGAATAGCGGGTCATCTTAAGGCTGACTTAGATCCACTAAATTTAAGTGAAAAAAAATATATACCCGACTTAGATCCTAAAACCTATGGTTTAACAGATGCTGAGATGGAAAAAGAAGTCTTTGTAGATGGGGTATTTGGAATCAATCAGATAAGGTTAGATGAACTAATCAAAATACTAGAAAAATATTATTGTGGAAAAATTGGTACGCAGTTTATGCATATTCAAGATAAAGAGCAAAGAGATTGGATCATGGATAAAATAGAAAATATAAAACCTGAAGAAATATTCACAGATAAGGGGAAAAAAGCCATTTTAGAAAGACTTACTGCAGCAGAATTTTTTGAAACTTTCTTAGACAAAAAATATACGGGTACTAAAAGGTTTGGTTTAGAAGGAGGAGAGTCACTTATTCCTGCCCTAGAACAAATACTCAAATACGGTGGAAAAAATGGTATCGAAGAAGTAGTATTAGGAATGCCCCATAGAGGACGATTAAATGTTTTAGCTAATTTTATGGGAAAGCCTTTTTCTGCTATTTTTTCTGAATTTCAAGGAAATGCATCAAACCCTGATGATGTACAAGGTTCTGGTGATGTAAAATATCATTTAGGAACATCTTCTGATAGAGTATTTGAAAACATAAATGTTCATTTATCTTTAACTGCTAACCCTTCTCATCTGGAGGCAGTAAATCCAGTAGTTGTAGGAAAAGTTAGAGCAAAACAAGATCAGAAAAATGATGTTGATAGAAAAAAAGTAGTAGGATTATTGATGCATGGAGATGCTGCTTTTTCTGGCCAAGGCTTGGTGCCTGAAACATTAGATTTATCAGGGCTTAAAGGTTACAAAACTGGAGGTACTATACATTTTATAGTAAATAACCAGATTGGGTTTACAACTAGTCCAACTTTTTCAAGGTCTGGTCCATATTGTTCAGATGTAGCATTAATGGTTGAAGCTCCTATCTTTCATGTAAATGGTGATGACCCCGAAGCAGTAGTGTATGCTGCTAGAATAGCTACCGAGTTTAGGCAAAAGTTTAATAAAGATGTTGTGATAGATATGTTTTGTTATAGAAGACAGGGGCATAATGAAAGTGATGAACCTGCTTTTACTCAACCTTTAATGTATGAAAAAATTAGAAGTCACCCCACAACTAGAGAGATTTATGCTAGCAAACTAATTGATGAAAAAGTACTTGATAGAAGTGAAGTTGATAATCTTTGGGAGGAATGGTCAGAAAAACTAGAAAAAGATTTAGAAATAGGAAAAAATTATAAACCTAACAAAGCAGATTGGTTAGAGGGTTCATGGACAGGCTTTGAATCCAAAGGAATAGTTAAACCAAATATAATTACAGGTCTTCCTATAAAAACCTTAAAGGACTTTGGGGTAAGATTATCAGAAATTCCTGAAGATTTTGAAGTTAATAGAAAAGTACAAAGAGTTTTGCAAAAAAGATTAAAAACAGTTTCTGAGGGAAAAGATATTGATTGGGCATGTGCTGAGTCCTTAGCTTTTGCATCTCTTCTTGAGCAAGGAATAAATGTTAGATTATCTGGACAAGATTGCGGAAGAGGAACTTTTTCGCAAAGACATGCAATTTTAGTTGATCAAAAAAGCGAAGAAAAATTTTCTACTTTAAATAATTTTTTAAAAAAAGGAAGTAGAGTTGAAATAGTAGATAGTCCTCTTTCAGAAGCTGCTGTTTTAGGTTTCGAATATGGTTACACATTAGCAGATCCTAATACCTTAGTTCTTTGGGAGGCGCAGTTTGGTGATTTTGCAAATGGCGCTCAATTAATTATTGATCAATTTATAGTTTCTGGAGAGTCAAAATGGTTGAGAATGTCAGGAGTAACTATTCTTCTTCCTCATGGATATGAAGGACAAGGCCCTGAACATTCATCAGCTAGAATAGAGAGATACTTGCAGATGGCTGCAGAAGATAATATTCAAGTAGTTAATTGTACTACTCCTGCTAATTACTTTCACGTTCTTAGAAGACAAATGTTAAGAAAGTTTAGAAAACCATTAATTATATTTACTCCAAAGTCATTATTAAGAAAGAAAGAGGCAGTATCTAAACTAGATGATATGGGAGAAAATAAGAAATTTAAAAAAATTATAGTTGATGGAGAAAATAAAAACATAAAAAAGGTTGTATTTTGTTCAGGAAAAATATTTTATGATATTAGAGAAAAGATTAATAATGTACAACTTTCAACAACCTTAATTATAAGAATAGAACAACTTTTCCCTTTTCCGCACGATCTTTTATTGGATGAGTTAACGAAATGTAAAAATGCAAACTTTTTTTGGTGCCAAGAGGAACCAAAAAATATGGGGCCCTGGTATTTTATTCAGCCACTATTAATTAAGCTACTAAGTGATGTAAAAGCAAAAAACCAATCTTTAAAATATATAGGAAGAAAAGAGTCGGCCTCTACAGCAACAGGGCTTTTCAAGAAACATCTAAAAGAACAAAATGAAATTATAGAAACTTTACTCAATAATAAATCATGAAAAAAATAGAAATACAAGTTCCTTCTTTAGGTGAGTCAATTACAGAAGCAACAGTGGCCAAGTGGTTTGTTAAAAAAGGTGACAAGGTAAATAAAGACCAGGTTTTATTAGAACTAGAAACAGATAAAGTTTCTCAAGAAATTTATGCAGCAGAAAGTGGCACACTATTAGATGTCTTTTTTCAAGAAGGGGAAGATGTTAACATTGGTGATACTTTAGGTGCTATTCAATTTTTAGGTCAAGAAGCAATGAGTAAAGAAGAAAATAAAGAAAAAAAAGATGAAAATAATAATGATAGTAAAGCAATCAAGGAAGTTATAGTTCCATCTTTAGGAGAGTCAATAACTGAAGCTACCATTGGAAAGTGGATGAAAAGCATAGGACAAGAAGTAGCTAAAGGGGAGCCCCTAGTGGAAATAGAAACTGACAAGGTAACACAAGAGCTTTATGCAGAAGATAATGGAGTATTGATAGAGGTCTTTTTTAAAGTGCAAGAAGAAGTGAAAATTGGAGAAGTTATAGCAAGATTAGAGTTAAAAGATATCTTAGAAAATTCTAAAAAAAATCTTTCTTCTGAAATTTTAAATAAAGAAGAAAAAGATACCGTGAATAGAATAGCAAGCAATACTAAATTAAATACTGAAGTCTTAGATACAGATTTAGACCCTACGGTAGTAAAAAGAACAGGTATTGGCAACAAGGTTACTATGCTGGATTTAGTAGAATTCTCTAATGATCTTACTTTTTCTCCAGCTGCAAAAAAGAGCATAAGAGAAAAAAAATTAAATATTAATGATCATCACAGCACAAACAGGGTAACTAAATTAGATTCGATAGAGAAAATGAAAACTTTTTCACAAATAGAAAAAAGGTCAGTAAATGAACTATCAGAAAACACAGATGTTTCAAAACCGCTTACAAAGCTTAGACAAAGCATAGCTAGTAGATTAAAACAAGCACAGAATACAGCTGCAATGCTTACTACTTTTAATGAAATAAATATGTTAAAAATTATTGAAATTAGAAATAAATATAAAGTTCAATTTCTTGATAAATATGGTGTCAAGCTTGGGTTTATGTCTTTTTTTACTAAAGCTGCTATAACAGTTTTAAAGGAAATACCAGAAATTAACTCTGAAATAAAAGGTAATTCCATCATATATAAAAATAGATATGATATAGGTATTGCTGTAGGAACAGAAAGAGGTCTTTACGTTCCTATAATTAGAAATGCTGATAGAATGTCTTTCTCAAACATTGAAGAAGAAATATTAAAATATGGGAAAATGGCAAAAGATAATAAATTGACTATGGAGCATATGAAAGAAGGAACTTTCACTATATCCAATGGAGGCGTTTATGGTTCTATGTTATCCACACCTATTTTAAATACACCTCAGTCTGGAATATTAGGGCTTCATAATATTGTAAAAAGGCCTTGGGTGGTAAATGACAAAATTGAAATTAGACCAATTATGTATGTTGCTCTAACATACGATCATAGAATAGTAGATGGTAAAGAAGCTGTAACATTTTTAGTGCGTGTAAAAGAGATTATTGAAAATCCAGAACAAATGATGTTTGACTTATGAATAATGAAAATCAATACGATTTGATTGTTATTGGAGGAGGGCCAGGCGGATATGTGGCTGCTATTAGGGCTGCACAATTATCTTTAAAAGTACTTTGTATTGAGAAAAGAAAGTCTTTAGGAGGAACATGTTTAAACGTTGGATGTATACCTTCAAAAACTTTGTTGCATTCATCATACTTATATAATTTGAGTAAGAAACACTTTATTGATATAGGAATAGATATACAAGGAGAAGTTAAAGTAGACCTTAGTAAGATGATGAGTAATAAGGCCTCTACTGTAAAAAAACTAACTGATGGAGTTAGTTTTTTATTGAAGAAAAACAAAGTTTCTTTTTTAGAAGGAACTGCTGAAATTGTAGACAATAATTCAGTTTCTGTAAATGACGAAAGGTTTTTTACTAAAAATATTTTAATTGCGACTGGTTCAATTCCATCGAAAATAAATAATGTAGAAATAGATGAAAAGGATATAGTTTCTTCCACAGGTGCCTTAGAGTTTTCAAGTATTCCAAAAAATTTAGCTGTTATTGGAGCAGGTTACATAGGGTTAGAGTTAGGGTCGGTTTGGAAAAGATTAGGTTCTAAAGTTACAGTCATTGAGTTTTCAGAAAATATAGTTCCCACAATGGATGAAGATACAGCTAGTATTTTTTTTAAAACATTAAGAGAGCAAGGATTAAAATTTTTACTTAACACTGGCGTTGTTAAAGCAACAAGGAAAAATAATAAAGTTTATTTAGATTGCTTAAATAATATTGATAATACAAAAGAAGAGCTAGTTTTTGATAAGGTGCTGGTTTCAGTAGGAAGGTCGCCATACCATGAGGGGCTGGGCTTAGAAAAACTAGGAATAAAAATTAACCAAAAAAATAATACAATTTACGTAGATAATAACTTTCAAACTTCTATCTCAAATATTTTTGCTATTGGTGATGTTATTGAAGGTCCTATGCTAGCACATAAAGCAAGCGCGGAAGGTCATGTTTTTGCTGAAAGGTTAGCTGGAAATAATCCTGTTTTAAACTATGGCTGTATACCTGCAGTGATATATACCGAACCTGAAGTTGCTTGGGTGGGGCCAACTGAAAAGGAGTTGCAAAAAAAAGGAATTGAATACAAGAAGGGAATTTTTCCTTTTACTGCTAACGCTAGAGCTAAAACAACTGGTGATACTGAAGGAAATATAAAAATATTATCACATCCTAAAAACGATAGGATAATAGCAGTTCACATTATTGGTGCGCATGCCGGGGAATTAATTGGAGAGGCAGCTACGGCATTAGAAGCAGGACTTAGCGCAGAAGATATAGCATTAATTTGTCATGCGCATCCTACACTATCAGAATCAATGAAGGAAGCAGCATCATTAGCATCCATTGGAAAAACCTTGCATTTTTAGAAAAATTAAATTTAAAAGCCTATTTTTGCTCTGGGATGTGTTTTATTATATGTTTCATTTACGAATTTATTGGAGACTTTAAGGTAGTGTTGAGTTGTAGATAGACTAGAATGACCCAACATTAACTGCAGAGTCCTTAAATCTACTCCATTTTTTAATAAGTGTGTGGCAAAGCTATGCCGTAATGAATGAGGAGTCATGTTGACATCTAAGTCTAATTCGCTTCTTAAATTAGAAAAAACTTTTTGAAAGTACCTAGGGGTAATTTTTTTTCCATTAAAATTAATAAATAAATTATTACAATTAGCATTCTTTATTGTAGATCTTTCTAGAACCCATTCTAATAACACTTTTTTTACTTGGGGAATTAGAGGTATTAGCCTTTCCTTTTCTCCTTTTCCCAAAATTACCAGGTAATCTCTTTTAATTTCATTAACCTTTAATGATAAAGCTTCACTTATTCTTAGCCCAGACCCCCATAAAAGAACTACAAAAGCCTTATTCCTTATTCTTACAATAGTATTTTTTTCTTTATTTATTCTATCAATAATCTTTTTTATTTGAACATCAGACAATGGCCTAGGAAGGTTTCTAGGTATTTTTGGAGAAGAAAGTTGAAATATCATAGAGTTCTCTAACTTTTTACTTAGTATGCAATAGTTAAAAAAAGACTTTATGCTGGCTCTTGCTCTAGCTAGAGACTTTGGACCTATTAGTATATTTTTAGAATTTAAAAAAGAAATCCAAGATCTGTAATCTTGTACTTTTAAACTATTTAATATTGAAAAACTAATTTTATTTTTTTCATAATGTAATCTTATAAAATTTAAAAAATATTTAAAATCATATCCATATGATAAAGCAGTATTTTCAGATAGGTTTCTAAAAGTTAATAGCCATTTTTGCCAATCTTGATAAGTAGTGTATAAATATTTATCTGATAATTCCTCAATGCTTTTAAAAGAAACTTTTATATTAGTTCTCAAAATTTTTGTCCGGTTTTCTTCCAATCATTCATAAAAGTATCTAACCCTATATCAGTTAAAGGGTGCTTTATCATTTGATATATAATTTTAGGAGGAATGGTAGCGACATGGGCTCCCATAGATGCAACTTGTGATACTTGTAACGGACTTCTGATTGATGCAGCTAAGACCTCAGTTTTTATATCTTTTTTGTAAGTATTATAGATATGTACTATTTCCTTAATCAAATTAAGACCTGTTGTTCCTATATCATCTAATCTACCTATAAAGGGAGATATATAAGTTGCTCCTAACTTTCCAGCAAGCAGTGCCTGAGAAGCAGAAAAGCAAAGTGTTACATTGACTTTAATATTATTAGAGCTTAACTTTTTACATGCCATTAAACCGTCTGCAGTGAGTGGTACTTTGATAACTATATTATTAGAAATTTTGGCTAACTCTTGACCTTGTGCTATCATTTCTTGACAGTCAGTACTAGTAACTTCAGCAGATATAGGTCCTTCAACAATAGTGCTAATTTCCTTAATAACTTTTTTAAAATCTTTTCCGGACTTATATATCAAAGAAGGGTTTGTAGTAACCCCATCAACTAAGCCTAGTTCAGAAAGAGATTTAATTTCTTCAATCTCTGCAGTATCAATAAAAAATTTCATGGCACAAAATTAAATTAAATATTATTATTTAAGAAAATGATTAAAAAAGAAAGAAAAAAAAAAATCAAAATTACTACTATGATATTCTAGTAGCAACAAACATTAATCAGACACTTACATATAAGTCATGTAACTTGTTATCTGAGCGAACAATAGTACTAGTAAGTATAAGAAATAAGAAAGTACTTGGATTAATAATAAAAAATGTTATCAAGCCAAAAAATAACTTTATTATTAAAACAATAGAAAAAGAATATTTCGATAAAGTATTAAGCAAAAATATAATTAGTTTTTATAATTGGCTAACACATTATTATTATTTAAATGCAGGTCAAGCATTAAAACTATTCTTACCTAATCAAAAAATTATTGAATTAACTAAATCTAATATACTTTATCTTACATATAAGAAGCATGAATCTGGTTTGACAGTTTCTGAAAATAATATTTTAAATTTTTTATATAATAACCCAAAAACTAAGACAGATATTTTTCAAAAGTTTAAGTCAAAGAAAAGTTTAATTGATACTTTGAAGAAGAAAGAATTACTTCTTGAGAAGGAAAATAATCATTTTTTCAATGACATAGATATAAAAAAACTTTCTCTAAAAGAACTAACGCGTTTTCAGAAGGAAGCATATAAAAAAATTAAAGGAAAAATAAGTGAGAAAAATAAAAAGCCAATTTTTTTAGACGGAGTTACTGGGTCTGGAAAAACTGAGATTTACTTTAAATTAATAGGAGATTTTCTAAAGTTAAAAAAACAAGTTCTTGTGATGATTCCAGAGATAGCATTAAGCGAACAATGGTTGGAGAGGTTTAAAAAAAGTTTTGGCTTCTATCCGTTAGTTTGGAACTCAAAAGTAAAACTTTCTCAAAAGAGAAAAATTTGGAATATAGCTTTAACAAAACAACCATTTGTGTTGGTAGGTGCTAGATCTTCTCTGTTTTTGCCTTACCTAAATTTAGGCCTAATAATCATAGATGAAGAAAATGACCAATCTTATAAGCAAGAAGAAGGAGTAATTTATAACGCGAGAGATATGGCAGTAGTAAAAGCAAAAATAGAAAAAACTAGTATCATTTTAGTGTCAGCAACACCTTCATTGGAAACATATAAAAACTGTAAAGAAAAAAAATATTCCTTGGTAAAAATCAACAAGAGATTTCAAGGAGTCAGTGCGCCTAAAATAAAAGTAATAGACATGAAGAAATATAAATCAAAGCTTATATCAAATAAGCTAGAACTTGAATTAAATAATAATTTAAAGCAAAAAAAGCAATCTCTAATTCTTATTAATAGAAGAGGTTATGCTCCTGTTTCTTTGTGTTCCGTATGTGGAACAAAAAGGAAATGTAAAAATTGCGATGCAAGCCTAGTGTATCATAAAGAGAGCGATGTTTTAATTTGTCATCAATGTGGAAGAAAAGAGATTAAGGAGGGCAGATGTATAAAATGTGACTCTGATAAATTTATTCTAGTGGGGGTTGGTTTAGAAAAAGTATTTGAAGAAGTAAATAAAATTTTTAAATTGGCAAAAGTCATTAAACTTTCTTCAGATAGTTTAGATAAAGAAAACTTTGGAAAAACCTTAAAGTACATAGAGGAAAGCAAAGTTGATATTATAATAGGAACTCAAATAATTTCTAAAGGTTTTGATTTTGAAAACTTAAAAAGTGTTTTTATAATTGATTTCGATACTTGGTTTAATAATGCAGATATAAGAACAAATGAAAAAGTTTTTCAATTAACTCAACAAATAGCTGGAAGAGCTGGAAGAAGGAAGGAGAGAGGAGAAGTTTTTATACAAACTTACCAACCTAAGAACAAACTGCTAAATGATATTATTAAAAATAATAGAGATTTATTTTATGATAAAGAACTAAAGATAAGGAAAAAAAGTTTGCTTCCGCCTTATTCAAAACTATTACTTATAACTGTCTCTTCTCAAAACTTAAAATTATCTGAGGAAAAAGCAAGAGAAATAAAGCGTTTATTTGAAGGTGTTTTAGAACTAAAAGTGTTAGGACCAATTCCTGCACAAATTTTTTATGTAAATAAAAAATATAGATTCAGATTATTAATTAAAGCTAAAAGTCCTTTAATTATTCAAAATTATTTAGTAAGTAAGAATTTTACTTTAAATACAGATGCAAAAATTAAGATTAAGCTTGATATTGATCCTTATAATTTATATTAAACTATTATTCTGTGTTGCAAGTATTTTTCTGTTATGTTAGTAACTAAATGAGTAAGAATATGGTTCAAAATTCACAACACATTAATAGATCGGTTGTAAGATACTCTAATGCGCTTTATGGGATATCTGTTGATAAAGGTATCCAAAATCGGATGTATGAAGAAAGCAAGGAATTGCTTAGTATTTTTTCAAAGAACACTAACTTTAATACTATATTTAAGAGCCAGTTATTGAATAAAAAAAAACAAATTTCAGTTGTTTCCAATATATTTTCTGAGAAAAAAGAAAAAAAAATACAAGTTAGTAAAGATTTGCTTGGATTAATTATGCTTTTAGCAAAAAACTCGAGATTAAATATCCTAGAAGATGTTTTAAAAAGATATTTAGAATTACATATATCTGATAATAAAGAAATTGAAGTTAAAGTGAGTAGTGTTGTAAAAATAAACGATAGTTTGGAGAATAACTTAAAAAAAATATTATCAAAAAATGGAAAATTGAAAGTGAAAATCATTAATCTTATTGACAAAGATTTATTAGGAGGTTTAATAATTCAAATTGGTTCTAATTTAATAGATACGTCTATAAGGACCAAACTTAATACATTGAAAAATGCTATGAAGGGAGCAAATTAAATGAGTCTTAACGCATCTGAAATATCATCAATACTAAAGGAGCAAATTGAAAAATATAGTCTTGATGTTAAAGTGGAGGAAACGGGAAAAGTATTATCAGTAGGTGATGGAATAGCAAGAGTTTATGGGCTTGAAGAAGTTAGTGCCGGAGAAATGGTAGAGTTTGATGATAAGACTCTAGGCATGGCTCTTAATCTTGAGGAGGATAATGTAGGAGTAGTTATATTTGGAGACGATAGAAATATTAAAGAAGGCGATACAGTAAAAAGAACAGGGAGAATTGTAGACACTGCTGTAGGAAGTGAATTATTAGGAAGAGTTTTAGATGGATTAGGAAATGACATTGATGGAAAAGGAAGCATAAAGTCTAAAGAGAGAAGAATGGTTGATGTAAGGGCTCCTGGTATAATTCCAAGAGAGTCTGTTTCGCAGCCCATGCAAACAGGGCTTAAAGCTATAGACGCTTTAGTTCCTATTGGAAGAGGACAAAGAGAATTAATTATAGGTGATAGGCAAACAGGAAAGACAGCTGTGGCTATTGACACAATTATTAATCAGAAAGAATTAAATAAAGAAAAAAAAGATGGTGAAAAGTTATTTTGTGTCTATGTATCTATTGGTCAAAAGCGCTCTACAGTTGCTCAAATAGTCAAAACATTAGAGGAACAGGATGCGTTAAGTTATACAGTAGTTGTTGCTGCAACTGCTTCAGACCCAGCCCCTCTTCAATATTTAGCTCCTTACACGGGATGTGCTATAGGAGAGTGGTTTAGAGACAATGGTATGCATGCACTTATAATTTATGATGATTTATCAAAGCAAGCTGTAGCATATAGGCAGATGTCTCTTTTATTAAGAAGACCTCCAGGAAGGGAAGCGTATCCTGGAGATGTTTTTTATCTACATTCTAGATTACTTGAAAGAGCTGCTAAGTTAAACAAAGACAATGGGGGAGGTTCCCTTACAGCACTTCCTATAATAGAAACTCAAGCAGGTGATGTATCAGCATATATTCCTACTAATGTAATCTCTATAACCGACGGACAGATTTTTTTAGAAACTGATTTGTTTTACCAAGGCATTCGTCCTGCCATTAATGTAGGCCTTTCAGTAAGTAGAGTAGGTTCTGCTGCGCAAGTGAAAGCTATGAAACAAGTAGCAGGTTCTATTAAATTAGAATTAGCTCAATATAGGGAAATGGCTGCTTTTGCCCAATTTGGTTCAGATCTAGATGCATCTACACAAAAATTGTTAAATAGGGGTTCGAGACTAACTGAATTACTTAAACAAGGTCAATACCAACCTATGCCAGTTGAAGAGCAAGTTCTTATAATATTTGCTGGTGTAAATGGATATTTAGATGATATAGAAAAGCAAAAAGTAGGAGATTTTGAAAACTTTTTAATTGCTAGCTTTAAAAAAAATCAGAAAAAAATTATTCAAACTGTTAGAACAAAAAAAGCATTAGATGATCAACTAATTAAAGAGATTAAGTCGGTGTTAGATAATATAAAAAAAGAATTTACGAAGGAAGCGTAATTTAGAATGCCTTCACTAAAAGACTTAAGAAATAGAATTGATAGTGTTAAATCTACAAAAAAGATTACACAAGCAATGAAAATGGTTGCTGCTTCTAAGTTGAAAAAGGCACAGACTCTTGCTGAAAAAAGTAGAAGTTATAGTGGGGGTGTAGAAGATATTGTAAAAAAAATAGTGCTTTCAGGTACCTATTTAGAACATCCATTAATAGCCAAAGATGAAAAAAAAAATATTAAAAAAAGCTTAGTTTTAGTTGTTTCCTCTGATAGAGGTTTGTGTGGAGGTTTAAATACTAATATTATTAAAAAAACCAGACTTCTTATAAAAAAGCTAGAAAGTGAAAATAAGAAAGTTTCAATAATATGCTTAGGTAAAAAAGGGTTTGACTCTTTGTCAATATTTAATAAACAAAACTTTGACCACTCTATTAAATTTTTAAATATATCTGATATCGATTACAGTTCTTTAGAAAGTGTAGGAAGTAATATAGTTGATGACTTTTACAAGGACAGCTTTGATGAGTGTTACATTCTTTATAATTACTTTAAAAGTGTTATTTCTCAAGAGGTTAAAACAGAAAGACTTTTGCCATACGAAAAACTTAACTTTGAAGGCAATCAAGAACAAGCAAATACTTTTTATGATTTCGAACCTGAGATAGAAGAGGTTTTAGCTAAAATATTACCCAAAAATTTTGTAGTACAAATTTATAAATCTGTACTAGAGTCAAGAGCTAGTGAGCAAGGTGCTAGAATGACTGCCATGGACAATGCTACAAGAAACGCAGGAGAAATGATAGATAGCTTATCATTAAAGTATAATAGACAAAGACAAGCTATGATAACAAAAGAGTTAATTGAAATTATATCAGGAGCGGAAGCTTTATAAAATTGGAGTAAATTATGACTAAAAACTTAGGAAAAATTAAACAGATTATAGGTCCAGTAGTAGATGTGGAGTTTGATGGAAAACTTCCTCCTATATTAAATGCGCTTCATATAAATGAAAAAAATGTAAAAATAGTTTTAGAGGTAGCTCAACACTTAGGAGAAAATACTGTTAGGTCAGTGGCAATGTCAGCAACAGATGGACTTAAAAGGGGTACACAAGTAGAGGATACAGGAGCTCCAATACAAGTTCCTGTTGGGCCGGAAACTCTTGGAAGAATTACTAATGTTGTGGGAGAGCCTATAGATGAGATAGGCCCAATTAAAACAAAAAAAACTTATCCTATTCACAGACCAGCACCAAAGTATATAGAACAATCTACAAATACTGAAATGTTAGTTACTGGTATAAAGGTAGTAGATTTATTAGCTCCGTATGCAAAAGGAGGAAAGATTGGTCTTTTTGGTGGTGCAGGAGTTGGAAAAACAGTTTTGATAATGGAATTAATTAACAACGTTGCAAAAGGGCATGGAGGATATTCAGTATTTGCAGGAGTAGGAGAAAGAACAAGAGAAGGAAATGATTTATATCATGAGATGATAGAATCAGGAGTTATAAAGCCTGGAAGCCCTGACTCTAAAGCTGCATTGGTTTATGGACAAATGAATGAACCTCCAGGAGCAAGAGCAAGAGTTGGTTTGTCAGGTTTAACAATGGCTGAATATTTTAGAGATGAAGAAGGGCAAGATGTGCTTTTTTTCGTTGATAATATATTTAGATTTACTCAAGCTGGTTCCGAAGTTTCTGCTTTGTTAGGAAGGATTCCATCTGCAGTAGGATACCAGCCTACACTTGCTACAGATATGGGAGCTTTGCAGGAAAGAATTACTTCGACTAATAAAGGTTCTATTACTTCTGTTCAAGCAATATATGTTCCTGCTGATGATCTTACTGACCCTGCGCCAGCCACTTCATTTAGTCATCTTGATGCAACAACAGTTTTATCAAGACAAATAGCTGAGTTGGGTATATATCCTGCTGTAGACCCACTTGACTCCACTTCAAGAATATTAGATCCTAGGGTTTTGGGGAAAGAACATTACGAAGTTGCCAGAGAAGTGCAGAGAATTTTACAAACTTATAAATCTTTACAAGATATAATAGCTATTTTGGGAATGGATGAACTCTCAGAAGAAGACAAATTAGTAGTAGTAAGAGCAAGAAAGATTCAAAGATTCCTATCACAACCTTTTCATGTTGCCGAAGTTTTTACTGGCTTTCCGGGAAAGTTTGTAGAAATAAAAGATACAATTAAGGGCTTTAAAGAATTATGTGCCGGTACCTATGATGACATACCAGAAGCAGCATTTTATATGGTTGGAACTATAGAAGAGGCATTGGAAAAAGCAAAAAAAATGGCTTCTGAGGTTGCCTAGACAATGAGTGAGCTAAAGCTTCAGCTAGTATCACCAGACCAAGATTATTTTGTTGGAAACATAGATATGGTAGTTATTCCAGGAGAGGATGGCGACTTCTCAGTTTTAGCTGAGCATGCTCCAATAATTACTTATCTTAGACCTGGGAAACTTACTATAATAGAAGAAAAAAATAAGGAACATTCTTATTTTGTAGGTAGTGGCTTTGTACAAGTAGAAAATAACAATTGTAAAGTTTTAGTTGACTACATTAAAAAAAGCTCAGACTTTGATATAGGGGTTTCCAGAAAAGAGCTTTCTGCTTTATTAACTACTATTGAAAATGAAAATAATGAGAGTACGTTAAAAGGCTTATTAGAGAAGAAGGAAATACTAGAAGAAGAAGTGAGTTTTCTTGAAGGTATGAACTAGGTTTTAATTAATCATCTATGAAGAGTAAATATTACTAAATTCATTTAGCACCTTTTCATAGGTATCCTTCTTAAAATTAATTATAAGTTTGCATACATTACTAGGAGAAACCCACTTCCAATTACAAAATTCAGGCTTTATATCTTCTGGGTTAATATTAATTTCATCATCTTTGCCTACGAATTCGAAGGCAAACCACTTTTGTTTTTGCCCTTTAAATTTTCCTTTCCAGAGCTTCTTACTCAGAAACTTTGGTAAATAATAGTAATGCCACTTATTACTTTCACAAATAAAATTAATACTTTTTACTCCTGTTTCTTCAAAAAGCTCTCTTTTTGCAGCATTTAAAAGACACTCATTTTTATTTAATTTAACTCCGCCTTGAGGCATTTGCCAGGCACCTTTATTATCTATTCTTTCTCCCATGAAGATATCTTTTTTAGAGTTAAATAAAACTATTCCTACGCTTACTCTCCATCCTTTTTCGTAATACTCTCGATTACCATCCATTAAGAAGCCTTTTTTAAGATTATCATAAACGCTAATTGACTTTAACAAGTCTATAGCTCTGTTAAGCTGATAATCTTCTTCTAATTTTACCTCTGTTTTTTGTTCTTCATTTTTCTTACTAATAGATTTATTAGTATTAGCATCTGATGATTTTTCTGCATCCAAGTGGCCTCTTAAATTTGCCTCTTTTCTAGATTTATTATTTTCTATTACTTCTAATTTGGATTGAGGAACATAAATATCAGGATCTATACCTTTTGCTTGAATAGATTTTCCAGAAGGAGTGAAGTAACGAGCAGTAGTTAATCTTATAGCTCCTTTGCTACTTACTGGAATGATAGTTTGTACTGAACCTTTTCCAAAAGTTGAGGTTCCCATTAGAATGCCTCTCTTGTGATCTTGTAATGCTCCGGCAACAATTTCTGAGGCTGAGGCAGAACCACCATTAATTAATATGACTATTGGAACTCCTTTAGTAATATCTCCTTTTACGGCATTAAACCTCTGCTCAGCATCTGTCTCTCTACCTCTAGTAGAAACAATTTCTCCTCTATTTAAAAAAGCATCAGAAACTGAAATAGCTTGATCTAATAAACCTCCAGGATTATTTCTAAGGTCTAAAACTAAGCCTTTCATGTTACCACTCATTTCTTTTTCTAAAATAGAAAATTGTTTTATCAAATTTTTATATGTTTTTTGAGTAAAAGAAGTTATTCTTAAATAGCCTATGTCATTATATGCTTTAGTTTTCACGGATGTAATTTTTATAATGTCTCTTACTATTTCTACATCAAAAGGTTCTTTTCCCTCCCTTATTACAGTTATAATTATTGGTGTATTAACTGCCCCCCTCATTTTATCTACTGCTTCTGATAGAGATAATCCCATTACTGCTTCTTCATCAATATGAGATATGAAATCACCAGATAATATCCCTGCTTTAGCTGCAGGAGTCTCATCAATGGGAGAAACTACTTTGACTAGTCCATTTTCCATAGTAACCTCAATTCCTAAGCCACCAAACTCTCCTTTTGTTTGTACTTTCATTTCTTCAAAACTTTCTGCATTAAGATAACTAGAGTGAGGATCAAGCGATTGAAGCATTCCATTAATAGCAGCTTCTATAAGATCCTTGTCTTTAATTTGTTCAACATACTCTGACCTTACTCTTTCATAGACTTCTCCGAATAGATTTAGTTGTTTATAAACATCCTGCTGGTTAGCAAATAATAAGCTACTTAAACTAATTAAATTAAAATTTAAAACTAATAAGATTTTTACAAAGAATTTTTTATTTTTAAACATATTGTCCTCTCAATTTAAGTTCAAGATTTTAACCAATTTGAAGGATCTAAAGTTTTACCTTTAAATCTAACTTCCAAATAAACTTCATTAACTTTATATTTCATTTTTATTTCTCCTAATATATTTCCAGTATTAAGCCAGTCACCTACTGAACACATTATATTTGTCAACCCAGAGTAAATTATATGGTAATTATTTCCTAAATCTAAAATAATCATATTACCATACCCTTTAAAAGAGTCAGCATAAACTACCAATCCATCTCGAGGAGTAGTCAAAAAGCTTTTTTTCTTTAGAGTTAGCAATATACCTTTTTTTGATGTATCTGTCCTTATTTTTTCAATATTTTTTAAATTAATTGGAAGTATATTTTCAATTTTCTGAAGATTATACTCTTTTGTAACTCTATTTCTTGATAGTTTTTTAGTAGTTTTGTTTAATTTTTCTATTAGTTCCCTTAGTTCTTTAGCTTTTTTGCTTATTTTAAAGTTCTCTAATTCTTTTTCCTTTCTCTGAATGAGTGTAATTAGATTCTCTCCTTGTAAAGTAGTTTCTATGTCTGAACTCTCAATAACCTTTTTATTAATATTGGCTAGCTGATTTTCTAAATTATCTAGATTTTCCTCTTGGTCTTTAATAATCCTATTTGTTTCTTTCAGCTTTTTATTATTCAAATCTATTTTATTTGTAATATTTTTATAGATATTTGTAAGTAATACATTTGTATTTAGGACCTGATTATTTTTTTTATTCTCACTATCGTCGCTTATTAAACTATAAATAATTTTTCTTTTATTTTCTTTTAACAAATTTAAATCTTTCTGTATTTCTTCTTTGTTTTTTTTGTTATTATCAATTTTTAAAATAACAAGTTTTTTTTCAAAAAAATAATTATTAATTTTTCTTTCATTTTTTTTTAGTACGCTTTCAATATTTTTTATACTTTTATTTATTTTTTTTTGTTTTATCTTTAGCTTGTTTTGTAGTTTTTGGTTCTGCTCTAACTTTTCTTCAATTTCTTTTAGTTGTTTTTTAGCATCATCCGCTAAAGGTAGTTTAATTATTAAAATTAAAAAAAAAATGGTAATTAGTAAGACTTTTTGAATATCTAAAAGATAATTATTTCTTAGCTCAATTTTTATCATAAATTTAAAACTATTATATTTAAAAATTAGTTTAGGGCCCACATTTTTTCAAGGTTATAATATTCTCTTACTTCACTTCTAAATAAATGTATAATAACATCTCCTATATCAACAACTATCCAGTCGCCACCTTTCTGACCTTCAATATTCAGCATATTAAGGTGTAGCTTTTTTAAATCTTCATTAAGATAATTAGATAAAGCAACTAGATGTCTATTAGAAGTACCAGTACAAATTATCATAAAATCAGCAATACTAGTTTTCTCTTTTAAATCAATTACTATAATTTCTTCAGCTTTGTTTTTAGATAGAGATTTTTTAATAAATTTGCAAAGGTTTAAAGAGTTTTTTATCATTTTAATTTACATTTTTTCTCATTAACGAAGAAGCATTGTAGTCCAATTTATTTTTAACATAAGACCATTTGGGTAAGAGGACTTTATTTTTACTATTAAGGTGTTTTACAGGCATTCTGCTTTTTGAAAAGTATTTTGCAGCCTTTGATGATATTGATTTATAAAAATAATTAGGTCTATCAAAAACTACTATAGGACACATATAAAATAACTTCTTCCAATTATACCATTTATGCATAATAAGTAAATTATCAGCTCCGATAATCCAAAAAAAATTTACTTCAGGAAATCTTTTTTTTAATATTTTTATAGTATCATATGAATATTTAGTTTTTAAATTAAATTCCAAAGCCATAGGTATTACTTTGTAGTTTTTATTTTTATCCTTAATTTCTTTTAAACGTCGCATAACAGTCTTTCCTTGGATATTTTTTTTTAAAGGATTTTGGGTGGAAACCAGCCACCAAATCTGCCGCAACTTTAAGGTTTTAATGGCAATGTTGCTTAAGTGGAAGTGTCCTTTATGAACTGGGTCAAAGCTTCCACCAAACAAGCCAATATTTAAATTTTTTAAGTTTTTATTTGAAAAAATAATTTTAATCCCTTAGTTGACCTTTTCCTTCTACTATATATTTATAGGTAGTAAGTTCTGCTGTGCTTACAGGACCTCTTGCATGTAACTTTCCTGTAGATATTCCAATCTCTGCTCCTAACCCAAATTCAGCTCCATCTGCGAATTGAGTAGAGGTATTATGCATTACAATTGCACTGTTTATACTTTTTAGAAATTTTTTAGCAGTATAATTATTTTCTGTTATAATGGCATCAGTATGTCCTGAACTGTAAAAATTAATATGATTTATTGCTTCCTCTAACGAGTTTACAATTTTAACTGATACTATTGCATCTAAATATTCTGTACTCCAATCTTTGTTTTTTACCAGCATAACTTTATGGTTAATTTTTCTTAATTTGTGATTGCCTTTCACAATGCAGTTATTTTTAACTAACTTATCTAATAATGTTGGTAAAATATCTTGTGCAACTTTTTTATGACATAAAATAGTTTCAGTTGCTCCACAGATACTAGTTCTTCTCATTTTTGCATTATAGGTAACATTTATAGCAATAGACTTTTTAGCAAATTGATCAATATAAGTATGACAAATTCCATCAAGGTGAGAAAAAACTGGAATAGTACTATTTTTTCTTACATTTTCTATTAAAGATTTTCCTCCTCTAGGGACTAAAACATCAATATATTTATCCATTTTCAGAAGAATATTTACAGATTTTCTCATGTAATCTTTTAAGGATGTGACAGCTCTATGGTCAATATTAGCCTCTTTTAGTCCTTGTTTTATTATCTTAATAAGACTTTCTGTTGTAAACTTAGCCTCTTTTCCTCCTTTTAAAATAACAGCATTTCCAGACTTTATACATAATGCCGCAACATCAGATGCAACGTTTGGTCTTGACTCAAAAATAACAGCAATTACCCCTAATGGAACAGTAACTTTAGAAATTTTTAATCCATTAGGCCTGATTTTACTATTTAGAACTTTTCCTAGTGGATCATCTAGTTTTGCAATATTTAAAATATCTTTAGATAAATTTAATACTCTGCTTTCATCTAGTAAAAGTCTATCTATTAAAGGCTTAGAAATACCATTGCGCTTAGCTGAATCAATGTCTTTTTTATTTTGAAGTAATATATAATCTTTATTTATTATTATTTTTTTTGCTACTAGTCTTAAAGCTTTATTTCTTTGCGAGTTTTTAGTTTTACTTAGACTTTCAGATGCTTTTACACTAGATTTACAAATATTTATTATTTTTTTTTCAGTACTATCCATTTTTTATAACCATATCATCTCTATGAATAACTACATCTTTTTGATGATAACCTAATACTTTTTTTATTTCATTACTTTTGAAACCAGCTATTTTTTTTGCATCTTCAGATGGATAAGATGAAAACCCAATACAAATTAATTTTTTTTTCTTATTAAAAACTTTTATAGTGTCACCTTTAGAAAAGTCACCATTTACTTCAATAATTCCAGGTGGAAGTAAACTAGCACCTTTTCTAAGTGCAATTTCAGCTCCATCATCTACTATAATACTACCTTTAGCTTTAACTTGTGATGATATCCATTTTTTTCTAGCTGTCTTTGGGCTAGTGTCAGAATAAAACCAAGTAGATTTTCCATTTTCATATAATTTTTTTATAGGTTTAGAAGAACTACCTTTAGTAATTATCATATTGCAGCCTGCAGCCATTGCAATTTTAGCTGCCTTAATTTTTGTTTCCATACCTCCTACTGAATTATTGGAGGAAGTATTTTCAGATATTTTTTCTATTTTACCATCTATATTTGTTATCTCTTCTATTAGTTTTGCTTGTGGATTTTTTTCTGGGTTCGAATTAAACAAACCATCAACATCAGATAGTACTATTAAAAGATCTGCGCAGGCTAGTTGAGCTACTCTAGCAGCAAGCTGATCATTGTCACCATATCTAAGTTCTTTTGTAGCTATAGTATCATTTTCATTTATTATTGCTATAGAATTTAGTTTTATTAGAGCTTCTATTGTATTTCTAGCATTTATTGAACTTCTTCTAGTTTCAGCATCATAATGAGTCAATAGTATTTGACCACAGGGAATATTATATTTAGAAAAAGCCTCTCTCCAACTATTTATCATTAATACTTGTCCTATAGAGGAGATGGCTTGTTTTTCAGTAATTTTTAAATGGGGGTCGCTTATATTTATAGCTTTTCTTCCTAAAGCTAGAGCTCCGGATGAAACTACAAGTATTTCTTTATTTTGACTTACTAGATAATTAATATCATTACAAATACTATTAAGAATTTTTTTATTAACAAAGTTACTCTCAGCATCAACTAATAAAGACGACCCAACTTTTATTACTATTCTATTGGAATTGTGTATTAATTTTTTTTTAAAGGCGTCCATTTTTCTTCATTTATAGGAATATTAGTAACTTTTTTATTAATCAAATAAATTAAAAATTTATCAATACTTTTTTTATCTTTTATAGAAATATCATATATTTTTTTACTAGTATAACTTTTTAATAATTTGATCTTTTCTTCGCAGGCCTTCTTTGTTAATAGATCTATTTTGGTGAGGACTATTATTTCATTTTTTTTTTCTAAACCTTTTCCATATTTACTTAATTCATTTCTTATAATTTGGTAGTCTTTTATTATATCTTTTTTACTAATATCAACAAAATGTAGAAGGTGCTTGCATTTTTCGATATGCCCTAAAAACTTTAATCCCAGCCCAGACCCATCAAATGCATTTTTTATTATTCCAGGAATATCAGCTATTATTATGTCCTGATAATTTTTATACCTAAAAACGCCTAGGTTAGGAAAAAGTGTTGTAAATGGATAATTTCCTATTTTCGGATTAGCATTAGTTACAAATTTTAAGAAGCTAGACTTTCCTACATTGGGCAATCCTACAATTCCAATATCTGCAATCAAATTTAGTCTAAGCCAAACCCACATTTCTTCTCCTGGATAACCTGCATTAGCTTTTTTAGGAGTTATGTTTTTTGAAGATTTAAACTTATGATTACCAAAACCTCCTTTTCCTCCTTTAAGAAATACTGTTTCAGTATGAGCATCTTCAACTTCTAGCAACTTTATAGAATAGTCATCATTATATATTGAAGTGCCTACAGGTAGTTCAATACAGATTGGATTTCCATTTGCCCCTTTCTTTTTTTTACCGGCACCGTCTTTTCCTTTTTGAGCTTTAAAATGTTGTTGGAATCTAAAATCAATTAGAGTGTTTCTATTTTTTGCTCCTTTGAAAACTATATTTCCACCGTTTCCACCGTCTCCACCATCAGGGCCTCCATACTCGATGTATTTCTCTCTTCTAAAACTCACACAACCATTTCCTCCTTTTCCTGATTGTAGAAAAATTTTAGCTTCATCTAAGAATTTCATTAAATTTATGAAGAATTTATTATAACGAACTTTCTTCCTGAGGACTTTTTTCTAAATATAACTTTGCCTTCTTTCAAGGCGAAAAGTGTGTGATCTTTGCCCATTCCAACGTTTTCTCCCGGATAAAACTTAGTACCTCTTTGTCTAACCAAAATATTTCCAGGTTGCACTAGTTCT
>CACEBX010000017.1 GCA_902557845.1 Rhodospirillaceae bacterium
TGATTTAGTTTTTTTTTTAATTCAATTGAAACAGTTGCAGTTCTCCTACCACAAGATATTATTAAATTAGGTTTTGTACCTACTAACTCAGAAGATATTGATTTTATATGAAAATTAAAGTTTAAAATTTGAAAAAAAAAATTAGGCAAGATAGAAAAGAAGTTATATTTAATTTCAATTATTTTATATTCAAAACCAAGCTGAGAAAGAATGCCAAGAACTTGATTTCTATTGCCAATTCTATTGTCTAATAATGCCCAAGCAATTTTTTTTTTCATTTATACTATATAAATTCTATATTTTCTACTTCATATTCTCTAGAACCACCAGGTGATAAAACTTCTACCATATCGTCTATTTTTTTCCCTAAAAGTGCTCGAGCTAAAGGAGAAGAAACTGATATTTTACCATTTTCGACATCTGCTTCTTCAGTGCCAACTATTTGATAAACAATATTTTTCTTTCTTCCTACTTCTCCAAGAGTTACTGTGGCGCCAAATATTATTTTATCACCAGATAATACTCTAGTGTTAATAACTTCAGCTCTACTTATTTTATTTTCTAAATCTGCAATTCTTCCCTCTATGAAACTTTGTTTTTCTTTTGCTGCATGATATTCTGCATTTTCTGACAAGTCTCCGTGTTCTCTTGCTTCAGCTATTGCTTTAATAACATTTGGTCTTTCTATAGACTTTAATAACTTTAATTCTGTTTCAAGTTTTTCAAAACCTTTGTTTGTTATAGGTAATTTTTCCATTACTTAATTCTCCAGCTTTAATTTCTTAAAGACACTTTTATATGAAAATATTAATAAGATTGCAATGATTTTATGCTGATTTTAATAGATTTTAATTTTTTTATTGCTAAAAGTACTGCATTACAACCAGATAACGTAGTATAATAAGGAACATTAGATAGCAAGGCAGCCTCTCTAAGCGAGAAGCTATCAGAAATAGATTTACGTCCTTCTGTGGTATTAAATATCATTTCAATCTTATTATTTTTAATCATATCAACTATATGTGGTCGGCCTTCTCTAACCTTATTGACAAGTGAAATCATTATGCCCTTTCTCTTAAGAAATTCTCCTGTACCTTTTGTACAGTAAATTTTATATCCAAACCTTATCAATTTTTTACAAATTTCTATTATAAACTCTTTATCTTTATCTTTTACAGATATAAATATATTTCCTTTTAAAGGTATTGAAGTACCTATAGCAGTTTGAGATTTGGCAAAAGCATTACCAAAATTATTATCTAGTCCCATAACTTCGCCTGTAGATTTCATTTCTGGACCAAGTAGAACGTCCACACCTTTGAATCTCTTAAATGGAAAGACTGCTTCTTTTACAGCAACCTTTTTAGTAGTATTCCAAGGTAAATAATCTTTTTTTCTTATTTTTTTACCAATCATGCATTTCGCTGCAATTTTTGCTATGGCATTTCCCGTAGCTTTAGCGACAAAAGGCACAGTTCTGCTAGCTCTAGGATTAACTTCTAAAATAAATATTTCATTTTTAGACTTATTTTTTTTGATTGCAAACTGAATATTTAATAACCCTACTACTTTAAGATTTTTAGCTATTGCAATAGTCTGTTTTTCTATTTTTTTAATGGTTTCAGTATCTAAAGAATAGGGTGGTAGAGAACAAGCAGAGTCTCCTGAATGAATTCCTGCTTCCTCAATATGTTCCATTATTCCTGCAATTAATACATTTGTTCCATCAGATATAGCATCTACATCTACTTCAACAGCATCATTTAAAAACTTATCTATTAAAATTGGATTCTTTCCAAATAAATTAGAAGTTTTGCTAAGGTATTCTCTTAGCTCATTTTCTTCATATACTATCTGCATTGCCCTGCCGCCTAAAACATAAGAAGGTCTTACAATAATAGGATATCCAATTTTATTGGCTATTTCAATTGCTTTAATTTGGCTATTTGCTGTGCCATTATTTGGTTGTTTTAATTTGAATTTAAGTAGAAACTTTTTAAATCTTTCTCTATCTTCAGCTAAGTCTATAGAATCAGGAGAAGTTCCTATTATAGGAATTTTGTGCTTTTCTAGAGATTTAGATAATTTTAACGGAGTTTGTCCACCATATTGGATAATGAGTCCTAAAAGTTTTCCCTTAGAATTCTCAACATTTACTATTTCTAATATATCTTCTAAGGTTAGTGGCTCAAAATATAATTTATTTGATGTATCATAATCCGTAGAAACTGTTTCTGGATTACAATTAATCATTATAGTTTCAATATTTTCTTCAGACAAAGAATATGCAGCATGAACACAGCAATAGTCAAATTCAATTCCTTGACCAATACGATTAGGACCGCCTCCAAGAATAATTACTTTCTTTTTATTTGAAATTTTATTTTCTGTGATTTTTTCTTTTTCATAATAAGGTATTTCATATGAGGAATATAAATATGCAGTTTTAGTCTCAAATTCACCGGCACAAGTATCAACTTTAAAGAATGTAGGAGCCAAATTAAATTTATTTCTAAGTTTATAGATTTGGTTTTCTTTTACTGATAATATTTTCGAAATTTTTGAGTCAGAAAAACCTGCTAGTTTTAATTCTAACAAATAGTTTTTTGATAAAGGGTAACTTTTCTTTAGTAAATTAATTTCCATTTCAACAATTTCTTTAATCCTTTCTAAAAACCATTTATCTATTTTGCTAGAATTATATACATCATCTACAGAAATTTTTTCTCTAAATGCTTGCCCAACGTAAAGAATTCTGTCAGGAGTAGGAGTAGATATTCTTGAAAGTATATAGTCTATTTTGTTTTCATCAGTAATTTTAATTTCATCAACTCCATCTAATCCAGTTTCTAGTGATCTCAAAGCTTTTTGAAAGCTTTGTTGAAAGTTTCTTCCCATAGCCATAACTTCTCCAACTGATTTCATAGATGATGTTAATGTATTATTGGATCCAGGAAATTTTTCAAAAGCAAATCTGGGTATTTTAGTAACTATATAATCTATACTAGGTTCAAAAGAGGCAGGTGTCACACGTGTAATTTCATTAGAGATTTCATCTAATGTATAACCTATTGCAAGTCTAGCTGCAACTTTCGCAATTGGAAAACCTGTAGCTTTTGATGCTAATGCAGATGATCTTGAAACTCTTGGATTCATTTCTATTACAACCATTTTTCCCGATTTTGGATCAATAGCAAATTGAACATTAGAACCACCTGTTTCGACTCCAATTTCTCTTAATACAGATAGAGAGGCATTCCTCATTTTTTGATATTCTTTATCTGTCAGTGTTAATGCAGGAGCTACAGTGATTGAATCTCCCGTATGTACTCCCATTGGATCCACATTTTCAATAGAGCAGACAATAATAGCATTATCTTTTTTATCTCTAACTACTTCCATTTCATATTCTTTCCAACCTAAAACAGATTCTTCTACCAAAACTGTATTTTCAGGAGAAGCCTCTAACCCAGATGATAATATTTGTTCAAATTCTTCTAGATTGTAGGCTATGCCTCCACCAGTGCCACCAAGTGTAAAAGATGGTCTTATGATAACAGGAAGTTCTAAATTATTAAGTGTTTCTAAGCCTTTTTTTATTGAGGAAACTTGAAAACTCTTAGGAGTATTTAACCCTATTTTTTTCATAGCTTTACAAAACATTTCTCTGTCTTCAGCTTTAATAATAGACTTAATACTTGCACCAATTAACTCTACGTTGTACTTGTTTAGAATTTTTTTATTTACTAAAGATAAAGCAAGATTTAGAGCAGTCTGTCCTCCCATTGTAGGCAACAGTGCGTCAGGTTTTTCTTTTTTAATAATTTTTTCTACAGTTTCTGTAGTTAAAGGTTCAATATACGTTGAGTCAGCAAACTCAGGGTCTGTCATTATAGTCGCTGGGTTAGAATTAACTAATATAACTCTGTATCCTTCATCTCTTAATACTTTGCAAGCTTGAGATCCAGAATAATCAAATTCACAAGCCTGACCAATAACAATAGGGCCGGCACCTAATACTAATATTGATTTAATATCTTGTCTTTTTGGCATAGAAATTACTTTTTTTTATAGTTTCCATAAATTTATTAAACAAATATCTAGAATCATGTGGACCAGGAGATGCCTCAGGATGATATTGAACGCTAAAAAAAGGATTCTTTTTATGTTCAATTCCTTGAATAACTCCATCAAAAAGAGAATAGTGAGATATTTTTAAATCAGAAGGCAAACTCTCTTCTTCAATTTTGAAGCCGTGATTTTGACTAGTAATTTCTATACAGTTTTTATTCAGGTTCTTTACCGGTTGATTAACACCATGATGTCCATGATGCATTTTTACAGTTTTAGCATTTAAAGCTAATCCAAGTAACTGATGACCCAAACATATTCCAAAGATTGGTATTCTTATTTTTATAAGATCTCTTATTATATTTACTGCATAGTTAGCTGTAGCAAAAGGGTCTCCGGGTCCATTTGATAAAAATATACCATATGGCTTATATTGCATTATTTTTTCTGCGCTAAAGTTACAAGGAACTACAATAACTTCAAAACCGCAAGAATTTAATAATTTAAGAATATTTTTTTTGCAACCATAGTCTATAGCAACTATTTTCAGAGACTTTTTTTTTGAAATTATTTTTTTTCTAGAAAACATATAGGGCTTAGAACAAGTAACTTGAGAAGCCAGGTCATTATTTACTATACCATTCCATGATTTTATTTTTTTTATTAAATCAGGTATATTAACAACGTTTTTTTGATTGCTAAATATTCCAGCTTTTAAGGCTCCTTTTTCTCTCAATTTTATAGTAAGTTTTCTTGTATTAATATTTGTTATCCCTATAATTTTATTCGATAAAAGCCACCTTGGTAGGGTGCCTGTGGACCTCCAATTAGAACAATCTTGTGTCACGTTTTTAAATATAACACCGTTGAGATGTATTTTTTCGCATTCAATATCTTCATTATTGATTCCAGTTATGCCAATATGAGGAAATGTAAACATTAATATTTGTGATGCATAAGAAGGGTCACTAATAGCTTCTTGGTATCCCGTCATTGCAGTATTAAAACAAAGCTCTCCTATTGTAAATCCTTTTTTACCTATCGATTGGCCAAAAAAAACATCTCCTGTTTCTAAAACTAAAATTGCATCGTGTTGTTCATTTATTTTAATATTTTTAAACATTTTATAGACTATTAAATAACACGAACTATAATGCAATAATAAAAAGAAAAAATATAAAATTATCAATAATTTGTATGATAGTACTTTAATACTTAAAATTTATTATGCTAGTAGAAAAAATAAAGAATGACTTAACTACACACTTAAAGTCTGGAGACAAAGCAAAAGTATCATTGACAAGATTACTTTTAGCTGCAGTAAAAGATAAAGAGATTTCTCTAAGAAACACTACTGATGAGGATAGTAATTTAAATGATAGTATAGTAATGGATATTATTAAGAAAATGATTAAACAAAGAAATTTAGCTATAGAGAGTTTTAAAAAAGCTAATAGACTAGATTTAGTAAAAAATGAAGAATTAGAAGCTCAATTGCTTAGTGTTTATCTCCCAAAACAACTTACGGAAGAGGAGTTATCTTTAGTGATTACTAAGGTCATTAAAGATACTAAAGCCGAATCTATTAGAGATATGAGTAATGTAATGAAAGTCTTAAAAGAAGATTTTGGAGACCAATGTGATTTTCAAAAAGCAAGCAAAATTGTTAAGGAGAACCTATCTAGGAATTCTAATTGAAATCAAAGGCTAACAATATGAAAGAAAAAATAGATTTAGCAAAATTAGTTAAAGATAGACTAAATATCATTGATATTATTGGTAGAGAACAAAAACTTATTAAAGTAGGTTCAAACTATAAATCTTTGTGTCCTTTTCATAATGAAAAAACACCTTCATTTACAGTTAATATGCAAAAACAAAACTATGTTTGTTATGGTTGCGGAAAAAGTGGAGACATTTTTTCATACATAATGGAAAAGTACAAATTTAGTTTCAGAGAAGCCCTAGAAAAACTTGCTGCAGAGGCTAATATAAATATTAAAGATCATAATTTTTCTGATAATGCTAACAAATCAAGAAAAGAAAGTGCTCATTATCATACTGTCATGAAGTACATTGCTTCATACTATAATGAAAATCTAAAAAGATATTTAATTGACAATAGTATGCCTTTCTTAGAAAAAAAAAACATCTCATTAGAAAAAGTAGAAAAGTATCAATTAGGTTTATCAAATAACTCAAATGACTTAGAAGCTTTTTTAAATTCAAAATCTGTAAGTACAGAATACCTAATAGAAAAAAATATTTTTAAGGTAAATAGTTTTAAAAAAAAAATATGATCTTTTTACTAATAGAATTATGTTTCCAATTTTAGATAGATTTGAGAATGTTATAGCATTTGGAGGTCGAAGCTTTAATCAAGAACAACCAAAATACATTAATAGTTGGGAAAATAGCTTTTTTAAAAAAAGAGAAATTTTATATAATTTACCTTCACTAAATACAGTTAAAAGCAGGGAAGAAGAAATTTACATAGTTGAGGGATACACTGATGTAATTGCTATGGAATCTTTAGGATTTAAAGCAATAGCTCCATTAGGAACTTCTTTAACAATTGAACAATTTAAGCTTATGTGGAGATATGTTAATGAGCCAACCCTCTTAATGGATGGAGATTTAGCTGGTATAAAGGCTTCATCAAGGGCTTTAGATTTAGTAATTCCTGATCTAGAACCTCAAAAAACTTTGAATTTTATATTTTTAAAAGGAGGAAAAGACCCAGATGATTTAATAAATGATTACAATGGGTCTCTTACTATATCTAAGATACTTAAAAATAAATTTAGTGTATTGCAATCTTTGTTTGTTTTTTTTGGCGATGAGGAAGGATTAAGTTCTCCAGAAAAGATAATTAACTTTAAAAACAAAATTTACAAGAAAATTGATAATATAAAAAATTCAAATATGAGAGAATTATATAAGTCTTTTATAAGAAGAAGAGTTGAAGAAATTTCCAAAAAACAAATTTATAAGTTTGGAAATGTTACAAAAACTATCAAAAAAGATAATTATTTTACAAATTTAATAAAAAATAAAAAGTCTGATTCTTTTATTATAAGAAGAGAAAGGTCTATTTTAGCTGCTATGATAAACAATCTTAAATTGCTTAAAAAAAATGATGAAGCTCTAGCAAAAGTTTATCTTAGTAATAATGAATTAGAGCAACTTAGAGACACTATAATAGACATAATTTCTACAAAGAATATTGATAAGTCTGAGGACCTTAAAAGAGCATTAATCAATAAGGGTTATGAAAGTATATTAAAGCAACATTTCCAAACTAAAGACTGCATTAGTTATGACTTGGTTGAAGAGTATGCTAAAGAGGGAAGTGATATAAACTATGCTACTAAAGCACTATTAAACATTATAAGTATACAAGAAAAGTGGTATTTAAATAAAAATAAAACCTTGTAAAAAAAAAATCAATAGCTATAAAATATTTATGGTAAATAGTAAAATTAAAATCAGCCAAGAAGAACTTACTGCAAAAACTATTAGAAGAATATTTAATAGGGGAAAAAGAAAAGGATATGTTTCTCCTGCTTACATTGAAAAAACAGTAAAAGGTAAGAATATACCTAGTGAATCTTTGGAAGAACTCTTAGAAACTTTTAAAATTGAAGGAATAAAGCTTATGGACGATGCTCAAGCGGCTTTAGAACCTGTTGTAAAAAAGAAAAGGGGTAGAAAAAAAGGTTCAACTAATAAAAACTCTAAAAAAAATAAAGATTTAGACTCTGAAGACTTAAGTGATGAAGAAATACTAGGAAAAACCGACGACCCGGTACGAATGTATTTAAGAGAGATGGGAGGAGTTGAACTTCTTTCAAGAGAAGGAGAGATAGCAATTGCAAAAAGAATTGAGGCTAGCAGATCTGCAATGATGGTCGGAATATTTGGTTTTCCCTCTTCTTTAAAAGTTATAATAGAATGGCACAAGAAAATTTCTAAAAATGAAATGCTACTTAGAGAAATAATAGATTGTGAAAGTACTTATAATCAGACTCCGGAGGGAAAGGCCAATGTTAAAACAGCTGAAAACGCACTTTTGGCTACTTCTGGAAAAGACAGTATTTATCAAGACTTTTCTCAAATAGATAACTTGTCCACCATAAATAATAATAATCAGGAAAAAAATAAAAAAGACTCTGAAAAGTCTTTAAATAAAGAAGAAAATATTGAAAAAAGCAATGAAGAAGAAACTGAAACTGAAGAACAAGATGAAGGTTTTTTATCTTTATCTCATCTAGAAGAAATAATTAGACCTACTATAGACAAAGAGTTTAAAAGAATAAAACAAATAAGTAATAGTTTTTCAAGAGTAAATAAGTATAAATTAGATAAAGCAGTCAATGGAACTGAAGTAAAAGGTAATGTTTTTAAAAAAGAAGTAGAGCTTGTAAAAGAATTAATAGATATCTTTACAAGAATTATACTTAATAACAATGCTGTAGAGTATTTAATTGATATAGTTTATGGAAAGAACAGAAGGCTATTATCTTTAGAAACTCAACTATTAAAACTCTCTAGAAAAAGAAATGTTGATATAAAAGTTTTTAAAGAGGCTTTAGTAGGAAGAGAAAATGAAAAAAACTGGTTTAGAAAAGTTTCATATGTTAAAGATAAAAATTGGAAAAACTTCTTAGCAAAAGATAAAGAAAAAATAAAAGAATTCATTATAAACTTTAATGTAGTTTCAGATGACATGGGTATACCTGTTTCAGAAATAAAATTAATTGCAGATAGAATTCAAAGAGGAGAAAGAGAGTGTAATAGAGCAAAGCAAGAAATGATTGAGGCAAATCTAAGATTAGTTATCTCAATTGCCAAAAAATATACTAATAGGGGCTTACAATTTTTAGATCTTATTCAAGAAGGTAATATTGGTTTAATGAAAGCTGTTGATAAGTTTGAGTATAGAAGAGGTTATAAATTTTCCACTTATGCTACATGGTGGATTAGACAAGCTATTACTAGGTCTATAGCTGATCAGGCAAGAACAATCAGAATTCCCGTTCATATGATAGAAACTATAAATAAGTTAGTTAGAACGTCTAGACAAGTACTTCATGAAACTGGAAGGGAGCCTTCTCCAGAAGAATTAGGAAAACATCTAGATATGCCAATAGATAAAGTAAGAAAAGTAATGAAGATTGCTAAAGAGCCAGTTAGCCTTGAAACACCTATAGGCGATGAAGACGATACTAATTTAGGAGATTTTATTCAAGATATTAATGCTATTATACCTCTTGATGCAGCCATTAATACAAATCTAAGAGAAGCTACAACTAAGATATTATCCTCTCTTACAGCTAGAGAGGAAAGGGTATTAAGAATGAGGTTTGGTATAGGAATGAATAGTGACCATACTTTAGAAGAAGTAGGACAGCAATTTTCAGTAACTAGAGAAAGAATTAGGCAAATTGAGGCAAAAGCATTAAGAAAACTTAAACATCCTTCTAGGTCAAAAAAACTTAGAAGTTTTCTTGATAATTAAACACGGGCCTGTAGCTCAGTTGGTTAGAGCAAACCGCTCATAACGGTTTGGTCGTAGGTTCGAGTCCTACCGGGCCCACCAAAACAATATCAGTTTAAACTGAATTTTATTATCAGCTATTATTCAAGCTTAAAAATTAAATACATTTATTAATAAATTATGTTAGTATAAGCTAAAAAAGGGGGAGTTTTATATGTTTGGTTTAGAAGCTAAGGTTGTTTGGTTGCTAGTTTTTGTAGCACTATATTGGTCTTATTGTATTTTCTGGGGAATAAAAGGAGCAATGCAGTCTAAAACTGCAGGTGACTATTTTATTGCTGGAAGGTCTATTTCTATTTGGGTATTTGTACTTGCTGCAACAGCAACATCTTTTTCTGGATGGACCTTTATGGGACATCCTGGACTGATTTATAGGGATGGGTTCCCTTATGCTTATGCCTCTTTTTATGCTATAACTATACCTTTTACTGGCGTTTTATTTTTAAAAAGACAATGGATGCTTGGAAAAAAATTTGGTTTTGTAACGCCAGGAGAAATGTTTGCTGAATATTTTAAATCAGATTTTATAAGACTTTTGATAGTGCTTGTAGCTCTAGTATTTTCTGTTCCTTATTTAGGAATACAACTAAGAGCTTCAGGATTCTTGTTTAATGTTTTAACAGATGGAATGTTAGGAGTTAACGTAGGAATGATTCTGCTATCTTTAGTAGTTGTAATTTATGTTGCTTCTGGAGGATTAAGAGCAGTAGCTTACGTTGATACCATGCAGTGTATTTTGTTAGCTGGTGGAATTATTGCATTGGGTTTAATTTCATTCTATTACATAGGAGGTATTACAAATTTAACTGAAGGTATTGTTTCTTTAACACAAAGCGATACTAAATTAACTAAGGAAGGCTTCAGTCATTATGTAGCTATACCAGGAATGATACAGTTTGTAGATGCAGGTTCTAAAGCAGTTGGAGGGCCCTGGACAGGAATAATGATATTAACTTATATGTTTGCACTTATGGGAATACAATCTGCTCCAGCATTTACAATGTGGGCTTTTTCAAACCAAAGTCCTAAACCATTTGCACCGCAACAGGTTTGGGCATCAGCATTTGGTATAGGAGCTATATTATTCTTCTTTACAGCTATCCAAGGAATAGGTTCGCATTTTCTAGGAGCTAATCTTGATATGGTGACTAATAGCCCGGAAGTAGTGAATAACGTCATAGGTCCGAACTTAGGGGGAAAAGACCTAATGGAAACAGCTAGTAAACAAGGAGGGCTTGTACCGCAACTTATAAACCTAATGGGTGAATCTGCTCCTTGGTTAGTAGGACTTTTATCAGTTTGTGCACTAGCTGCTATGCAGTCTACGGGTGCAGCATATATGTCAACAGCTGGAGGTATGATTACAAGAGATATAGTAAAAAGATATTTATTACCTAATGCTAGCGATAATCAACAAAAACTATTTGGAAGATTCTTTGTTGTTATTATAGTCGCACTTGCATTATTAGTAGCAGCAACAGCTACTGATGCACTTGTTTTATTAGGAGGTTTAGCTGTAGCATATGGTTTTCAAATGTGGCCGGCTCTTATTGCAATATGCTTTTGGCCTTGGCTTACAAGATTAGGCATAACTTTGGGACTTATTGTGGGACTTATTGCTGTTACTTGTACAGAGTCCATAGGTCAATCTTTAGGAATAACTAGTTGGGGAAGATGGCCACTTACTATACATTCAGCTGGTTGGGGAATTTTCTTTAATTTGGGAACAGCAATATTAGTTTCATTTTTTACACAAAATCAAAATGATTATAATCACAAAATGAAATACCATAACTTTTTAAAAGAGTATGCTGGGCTTCCATTAGAAAAAAAGAATTTAGTTCCTATTGCTTGGATTATAACTTTATTGTGGTTTTTCTTTGGAATTGGTCCAGGTGCTGTTATAGGTAACTGGATTTTTGGGGATCCAACAAATCCTACTACTTGGATATTTGGTATTCCATCTATATGGGCATGGCAGATATTATTTTGGGTTATAGGTGTTTATATGATGTGGATGCTTGCCTATAAAATGGAGTTATCCACTCCATCAAAGAAAGAGATTTAAACTTAAATTATTAAGATGCTGTCAGATATAACTGTTAAAATTATTTTGGCAGCATTTCTTTTTCTATGCCTTGTTTATCCTGTTTATAAATTTATATATATAATTTCTGCAAGAAAAAATACTCTTAAAGAATTTAATCTAAAAAAAAAAAATATAAAAAGAAAATCTATAATTTATACTGTTATAATTACTATGTTTTTTTCTATTATATATAGTATAAATTTTTTTTAGTTATGAAATTGAATTACAGGTTCTTAAAGGTAATTGCTATCACTTTTGGAGTTTTAACGTTTGCTTGGATGTTATCAGATTATTTTGAAAATAAAAAAAGTGTTAATATTAATTATAATAAAGCTAATCAGGCTTTTTTAAAAAAAAAGTATAAAGAAGCTTATAACTTTTATCAATTAGCATTAAAAGATGATCCAGAGAATCTTTATTTTCTTGAAGGAAAAGCAAGAACATTATTTCGTATGAATAATTTTGAAAAATCAGAAAAAATTTTTCTAGAGGTTATTCAAAAAAATAATAACTTTGTAGCAGCTATAGCAAATTTAGGAATCTTATATGATACTAAAGGAAATTACGAAATGGCAATAAAATATTATGAATTAGCTTTTAGAAAAGATAGAAAGGTAACAGCAGGAATTACTTGGTTTAAAAGGTTTTTAAAAAATATCCACTTCAAACCTTCAAGTGTAGAAGAGAGACTAATTTATCTTAAAAATAATTTTAATTTAGAGTCTAGAGACTTAAATTTACAAAATATAGAAATAGATAAATTACAACCCGATTTTGAAATGTAGCTAATTAATAATTTCCGTAAATAATACTCTTAGACAAAAAAGAAGAGATATTGCTCCAAATAGAAGTCTAACAAAATCTTTATTTCCGTTTTCATCTCTAAAAGCAAGGCCATGCCAAGCTATAAATGCAGTGATTAATACAAATAAAATATTCATGAGTTTTTAGCTGATAATTTAATTATCATTTTTTGTTTATTAGCTAGTTTTATCTTATTAAATCCACTAATTAGTTTTTGAAACTCTGCGTGCCAATTGATTTCAGCATTTAAGTGCATAAAAACAGAACCTAATCCTATTGCTGCTCTGTCTACTAAAACAAATTCTCTTGGTGGCTTTACTCCTCCAAATTTTTTTAGTTTTTTTCTAACTTTTCCAAGTATTTCTTTTCCAACAGTAGACGTATTATGTTCTTGTATCTTTCTAGTTTTATTTTCTAATAAAGGTCCATACAGGTATAAAGCCCATATATTTAAAGTTTCAATAAGCTCATTATTTAATTTGGTAAAACCCCAACTCTTATAAGCTTGTGCAGCTAAGGTATTGTTTTTACTTTTTAAAGCAAAATAAAGTTTTATTACAGCTTCTACAAAATCTGGTTTGAAAACTCTTATACATCCATAATCTAATAAATTTATTTTTTTTCCATTATCAGAAATAGTATAGTTGCCAGGATGAGGATCACCATGAATTATTCCATATTTGTAAAAAGGTATATACCAAGCTTTAAATAAATTAAGAGCAATATTATTTCTTACATCCCCTTTAGCTTTATAGAAACTATCCAATGTTTTCCCTTCTAACCATGACATTGTGATTAGCTTTGAAGTAGATAATTTTGGATAAGTAGTAGGAACTTTAATTGCATTATTTTTAATAAACATGTTTTTATAATAATTAATATTTTTAGTTTCTTTACAGTAATCAACTTCTTCTAATAATCTTTCAGTTAGTTCATTAAAAATATCATCTGTAAGTATAGAATTATCAATTTGTTTATAGATTTTTAGGATTAATTTTAGTTGCTTTAAGTCAGCTTTAATTGCTGATTCCATATCAGGGTATTGAAGTTTGCAAGCAACAATCTTACTTTCCCCATTTAAAACGGCCTTATGAACTTGTCCAAGAGAGGCTGCTTTATTTGCGGTCTTTTGAAATTCTTTGAAATTATTTTCCCAGTTATATCCTAATTCATTTTTCATTCTCCTTTTAACAAACAACCAGTTCATAGAAGGTGCCTCAGCTTGTAATTTTGATAGTTGTTGAGCATATTCTTTAGGAAGAGCATCTGGAATAGTTGATAATATTTGAGCAACTTTCATGATTGGACCTTTTAGATTTCCTAAAAGCTCCGTTAATTCTACAGGAATATTTTTATTTGAAATACCTAACAGCCTTTTAGTTGCTGTTTTTGCAATAAATCCACCAACATTAGTTCCTACTTTAAAAATTCTTTTAGTTTCTTTTACCACTAATTTTACATACAAGGTTTATTTGTTAATACAGAAAGTTTATTCTGCTGCAATTTTTGAACTTTTTTTATGACCACTTTTTTTAAATATATTTAATCTCTGCTTTAATTCATTTTCAAATAGATTAAAATTCTTAAGTTTAACATGACCATATCCTCTTACCAAAGAAAACGATTGAATAACTTGAACTGCATCATAATAATTATTTTTATTTAGTTTACTATTAAGAAAGTCTAAAGTTTTAAAAAAATCTTTTATAAGATTTCTCTCTAATTTTCTTTCATGTGTATATGAAAATGGGTCGAAAATAGTATTTCTGATAAATTTAAGTTTTTTTAAAATCTTAAATAAAAATAAAATTTTTGATGTAACTCTTATTTTTTTTGGAGATTTAGTAATTTTATCCTTTAAACCTAAAAAAGGAGGCGACAGATGTAAATAAACTTTATCAAAGCTTTCAAAATTATTTTTTAATTCTTTATGAAACCTTCCATCAGTAAAAAGGCGTGCTACTTCATATTCATCTTTATAAGCCATAGTTTTATAAAGACTATTTGCAACACTTTCAATAAAAGAATTATCTTTAATTTTTAGTTTCTGTAATTTTTTCTTTGTAACTATAATTTTTTTTAAATAAGTATTAGCATATTTTTCATTTTGATAGTTTTTTAATTCTTGGTATTTAAAATTTATTAATTCATCAACATTAAGCTTTTTTTTAATATTATATTTCATATCTAATTTATTAAGCAAAAAGTTTATATCATGTGCAGCTATTCTTCCCCAGTTGAAAGCATTAATATTTTCATTAACTTTAATATTGTTTAACTCTAAAGCTTTAATAAAGGATTTATAAGTAATTGGAATTAGTCCTTTTTGAAGGGCAAAACCTACTTGAAAAATATTACTGTAGATATTATTTCCAAAAATACTTTCTGATATTTCTGAAGTATTTAAAAACTCAGCATTAGAAGAATTATTTTGTATTAATTTTTTATTAAGTGAATTATCTGAGATAAAGTCAGGGTTCAAAACAAATTGAGACAATGGTGTCTCTTTATCATTAATTACAGAAAAAGTATTTTTAATACTAATTAAATCACGCACTTCTTTGCTTGCAGAAACAATTAAGTCTGTACCAAGTAATACGTTACAAGAAGCTTCATTAATAAGTGGAGAGAAAATTTTATTTTTTTCTTCTGCTATTTTTATATGAGAAATAACTGCTCCACCTTTTTGGGCAAGACCAATTTGATCTAATACTGTAACTTCTTTATTCTCAATATGTGCTGCCATACCTATTAACGCCCCAATTGTTACAACACCTGTTCCTCCAATTCCAGTAACTATAATATTGTATTCATTCTTTAATTTAAGTTCTTTAGGAGAGGGCAGTGAAGAAAGTTTAGATTGAATATTATCTTTTAAAGCTTCTTTTGTACTAATTTTTGCATTTTCTACCGTTATAAAAGATGGGCAAAATCCTTCTACACAACTAAAATCTTTATTACAGGTAGACTGATTTATTTTTCTTTTTGTACCAAATTTTGTGAATAATGGTTCTACCGATACACAGTTTGACTGGGTCGAACAATCCCCACATCCCTCACAAACAAGATGGTTTATAAAAATCTTTTTATTAGGATCTTCTATTAAGCCCCTTTTTCTATTTCTTCTTTTTTCTGTTGCACATCCTTGATCATAAATTAAAGCTGTAACACCTTCAATTTTTCTCAATTCTTTTTGAACTACATCTAATTCTTTCCTATGATGAAAACTTGTTATTGAAGAAAAGTAACTTTTATTTTCATATTTATTTAAATCATCGGTAACTAAGGCAATTTTTAAAACACCTTCTCCAAAAAGTTGATGAGAAATACGCTCTGGAGTAGGCATTCCATCTATAGGTTGTCCTCCTGTCATTGCTACAGCATTGTTATACAATATTTTATAAGTTATATTGACATTTGAGGCTACTGCAGCCCTAATTGCTAATAATCCTGAGTGATTATACGTTCCATCACCAATATTTTGAAAAATGTGGTTATCTTCTACAAAAGAAGACATGCCTATCCAATTGGCACCCTCAGCGCCCATATGAGTATATAATGATGTATTTCTATTCATCCATTGAGACATAAAATGACATCCTATGCCTGCCATAGCCTTGCTGTCTTCAGGTATTTTTGTTGATGTATTATGTGGGCACCCGGAACAAAAATAAGGAGTCCTTGGAACATAGTTTTTATCAGAAATCTTATTATTTTTTTTTATATTTACTTTGTTTGCAGAAATATCCGTATCACAAGTTTTGAAAACTCTTGACTCTATTACTTTTTGTAAGTCCGGTTTTGATAACTGATAATTTTCATTTATTAGTTTTTCATAATTTTCATCATATTTTCCTACAATTCTTTTCGGCTTATTTTTAAAATTGTATAGATGGTTTCTAACATGATTTTCTAAAAAAGCTCTTTTTTCTTCTATTATAAGAACTTCATCAAGTCCAGCAGAGAAACTTTCTATTTTTTTTGTATCCAATGGCCAGGACATACCTATCTTGAGTAAATGTATTCCTAAATCTTTAGCAACTTTTTCTGTAACTCCTAAAATGGACAATGTATCAAGAGTATCAGAAAAAGCTTTTCCAGTTGCAATAATTCCTATTTTTTTCTTTTTTGGATTCCACAAGTGTTTATTTATATTGTTTAGATATGCAAAATCTACAGCAGCAGGTATTTTATCTCTAAACATTCTTGCTTCTTGTTCCAAAATATCATCGTTAGCCTTTATATGTACGCCATATCTAGATATATTTTTTGGAAAAATAAAATTAAATTTATTAAGATCTATATTAATAGATGCTGAACTATCCATATTAGCAGTAATGCATTTCATAGAAACCCACAAACCAGAATGCCTAGAAAGCGACCAAGCAAAAATTCCATAATTAAAAAGGTCTTCTAAATTGGAAGGATTTAGAATTGGGATTTGAGCATCTAACATCGCAAATTCGCTTTGATGCGCAATTGTTGAAGATTTTGATATATGATCATCACCAAGCAAAACTAATACGCCTCCATTTGGGGAAGTGCCGGCAGAATTACCATGTTTAAAAGCATCTCCAGACCTATCTACTCCAGGCCCTTTACCATACCAAATTGAAAAAACTCCATCATTTGTAGCTTTTGACATCAGATTAGGTTGTTGGGTTCCCCAGACTGCTGTAGCAGCCAAATCTTCATTTAATCCTGGTGAAAAAATTATAGAGTTTTTCTTAAGATAATCTTTAGCTTCCCATAAAGCCTTATCATAAATTCCCAGTGGAGACCCTCTATATCCTGAAATGAAACCTGAAGTATTTAGATTTAAATTTTCATCTAATATTTTTTGTACTAAAGGTAGTTTTACTAAAACCTGAGACCCGGTAACAAAAACTTTACCTTGATTTTTTATGTACTTATCTTCTAATGTAATTTGCATAATATAATAATGTTTTAAATAAGACTATAACTTTTAATATAAGTTTATTATAACAAAATAGTATATTTTTTAAAATAAAAATGAAAATTTTGATAACAGGAGTAGCCGGGTTTATTGGAAGCAAATTAGCAATAAACTTTCTTGATGCTAATTATAATATTTATGGAATTGATAATTTAAATGATTACTATGATGTAAAATTAAAACTCTACAGACTAAATAATCTAAAAAAGTATAAAAAGTTTCAATTTATTAAGGTAGACATATCAAACACTCTTAAATTAAAAAGTTATTTAAAAGATAAAAAAATAGATATTATTTGTCATCTAGCTGCACAAGCTGGAGTAAGATATTCTTTGATTAATCCTAGAGTTTATGCTCAGTCAAATATAAATGGTTTTTTGGAAATTTTAGAATATTGTAGGTTTAATCCCAAAACAAAGTTAGTGTACGCATCTTCTAGTTCAGTTTATGGAGGTAATAAAAAGATACCTTTTTCTGTTGCTGATGATGTTTCCTACCCTGTATCTTTGTATGCTGCAACTAAAAGAGCAAATGAGTTAATGGCAGAAAGTTATAGTAAGTTATTTTCTATAAAAATTATAGGCTTAAGATTTTTTACAGTTTATGGCCCATGGGGAAGACCTGATATGGCAATTTGGCAATTTACTGATGCAATTTCTCAAAACAGACCTATTAATCTTTTTCATAAAGGAATTTTAAAGAGAGACTTTACTTATATAGATGATATAGTTGAAGGAATAAAATCTGCAATATTCTACAAAAATAAGTCTAAAATTGCATATCACAAAATATTCAACTTAGGAAATAATAAGCCAATATCTGTAAATAAAATAGTTACGCTATTAGAAAAGCTATTAAATAAAAAAGCAAAAAAGAAGTTTATGCCTATGCAGTTAGGAGATGTTAAAAATACTTTTGCAAACATTGACGAAAGTAAAAAATATTTGGGGTTTAATCCTTCAACAAAGATTGAGAAGGGATTAGAAAGTTTTGTAAATTGGTTTAAAATCTACAATAAATGATTATTTTTGATATTTTTCTTTCCATTCAGCATAGGGCATGGAATATACTATTTCTTTTGCTTTTTCATAGTCTATCTCATCACCTAGCTCCTTTGAAGATTCTACGTACCACTTAGATATACAGTTTCTGCAAAAACCTGCTAGGTTCATTAAATCAATATTTTGAAGACTTCTATTATTTTGTAAATGTTTTATTATTTTTCTAAAAGTAGCCGCTTCGATTTTTTGTTTTAATTCACTTTCTGACATGCCTAGCCTTGTTTTGCCTTAAGTCTAGGATTTTTTTTATTAATTACCAATAATTTACCTTTTCTTCTTATAAGTCTACAGTCTTTATCTCTATTTTTTGCACTTTTTAATGAGGCTAAAACTTTCATTTGAAACTCCTTAGAAATTTTTTATATAATGTTTAATATAAATTGTCAAAATAAATAAATGATTAAAATAAAAAAATTACATCACAGTGCCTACAGATGCAAAGACACTTATCAAACAAAAAAATTTTATGTTAATTTCTTAGGTTTAAAACTTACTAAAGCATTTATTATTGATGCTACTAAAACCAATAGAAAAACAAAAGTTTTACATTCCTTCTATAGTTTAAATGATGGTTCAGCCATTGCTTTTTTTGAAGACCCTAGCAGCCCTTTCAAATTTATCAAACAAAGAGATTTTGATCTTCATATTGCATTTGAAGTTAATTTCAAAGTTCTAATAAGTTTTTTTGAGAAGGGAAAGAAATTAGGAATAGAAACTAGAGGAATTAGTGACCATGGTTTTATAAAGTCTATTTATTTTAGAGACCCTAATGGTTATATAATTGAATTAACTACCCCTTCAATTAAAAGTCCAAAGCAATCTGAAAGGGATCTTAAAAAAGTTTTAGAAGAGTGGGACTCTACTAAACCCAGTAAAGTATATTAAAGCTTATCCCATTTTAGAATAGTGTTTTTCTGCATTGCAAAATTATTTTCAATCTGCTCTCCTATTCTTAGGCATTGGTTCCACTTTGCCAATCTTTCAGATCTAGAAAATGAACCTACCTTAATTTGATTGGTTTGCCATCCAACACTTAAATCAGCAATAGTAACATCCTCAGTTTCTCCGGATCTAGCAGAAATTACTTCTACTAACCCTAAATCTCTTGAAAGTGTCAAAGCCTCAAGCGTTTCTGAAATAGTTCCTATTTGATTTGGTTTAATTAATAAAGAGTTAATTGTTTTTTTATTTACTGCCTCAGAAATTAATTTTTTATTAGTAACTACTAAGTCATCACCAATTATTTGAACATATTTAGGTGCTTTATTGAATAGCTTTTGATAGTATAAAATATCCTCTTCTGAAAAGGGATCTTCAATTGAAATTATAGGATACTTCTTAATCCATTTAATGAAAGTATCTAATAATTGGTCTGCAGTAATCAATTTTTTTTTATTTAAATTATATAATGGTCGGTTATAAAAATTATTAGCAGCTATATCTAAGGCAATAGACACATCCTTCAATAATTTAAACCCAGACTTTTCTATTATTTTTGTTAAAAAAATTAATATGTCTTCGTTTTTATTAAAACAAGGCCAGTATCCACCTTCATCAGCAAATCCTTTTAGTAAGTTTTCTTTCTTTAATTCCTCATGGGTATTTTTAAAAATAGTAAATACCCACTCCATAGCTTCTGTGAAATTCCTTGCTCCATTAGGTATGATTAAAAAGTCTTGAATAGAAATTTGGTTATTAGCATGGGCTCCACCACCAAAGATTTGAACTTGCGGCATAGGAAGCATTAAAGCATTGTTTGATAAATTTAAATATTCCCAAAGTTCTTTATTTTTAAATTTAGCGGCAGCTTTAATAGTTGCCATAGAGACAGCAGTAGTTGTATTACCACCTAAAACACGCTTATTTTTTGTACCATCTATTTCTAATAATATATTGTCTAGTTTATTTTGGTCTAATACTGATTGTCCAACAAAACCATTATTAATTTTATTTTTAATATCAACTATATTTTTACCCACACTTAAGCCTAAAAATTTTTTTTTATTATCTCTCTTCTCTACTGCTTCATTTTTTCCTTTAGACGCACCTGAAGGCGCAATTGCTCTTCCTATATTACCATTATTCAAATAAACTTCTGCTTCAACTGTTGGAATTCCTCTGCTATCGAATACCATTCTCCCATCTACTTTTTTAATATTATGTTTTGACAACTTTTTCCCATTCTTGATAAAAATTATTTAAATTTTTTGGTTTATTGACTAATAGGTTTTTTGCTAAAGTTCTTGCCAAAGCTTTGTGTTTCTTTTTAAAATATTCAACAGGAGACTTTCCATCTACTCTAGCTAAAATTAAAAGTGCCTGTAATATAATAAATTTTGAAATAAAATTACTATTATTTACTATAGTAAAGTTTGCTAAATAGGTTTTTAAAAAATAATCACTCAAATTTAAATAACTTTTAAAAACTTTCCTGTTAAAGATACTTTTTAATATTATGTGATTATTAAAAAATGCTAAATCAAAAGCTGGATTACCCCAACATGCTGTTTCAGCATCTAAAATTACAGGATAGTTTTTTCCTAATAATATATTTTTTGGACTAAAGTCTCCATGAATAACTGTGCTTTTATTTTTAGTAAGAAAATTTATTGTCTTTTTATAACTTTCATAAAATTCTGGATAAAACTTTGATGTAAATATTAAATAAGGCTCTATTCTAATATCATAGAATGTTTTGTCATTAAGAAAAATTTTTTCATATTTTTTTTTTTTATAAAAGGACTTATGTACAAGGCTTAATAACTTTCCTATTCTTTTTCCATCTTTTAAGGAAACTGACTTTTCTAAAAGTTTTTTTTTCCAAACTGTAAACTTTTTATTATCAAACCATTGCATAGCTAATATAAAGTTTTTACTGTCATGGCCTAATATTTTAGGAAAAGAATAGGGCTGAACAACTTGGCAATGTGTAAAATACTTTGCTTCGTAGTTATTCCTATCAATAGGAGCATACCAATCTTCCTTCACAGTAAGTTTTGGTAATGCTCTCTTAATGCAGTAATGTTTATTGGTTGTTTTAACATACCAAATATCAGAAGAAACCCCGTCTGTAATTTTTTTTGAAATATATTTTTGGTTAGAAGATAATAAACCAAAATCAATAGATGCTTTATATATTTCTTGAGGAAGTTTATTTGTTTTCAATTAGTAACACCGGATCTTTATCTATAGGCTTCATAGGGCCAGAAATTATGGCTCCTACTTCAACAACTATTGTATTGTAAGATAAAGAGCCCTTTACTTTTCCTCCCTTACAAACCTGTAGTTCTCTAACTTCACCATTTCCGGTAAATTCACCGTATATTTCTAAAGTATCACAATTTAAATTACCATCTATTTTACCTTTTGGGCCAATTTTTATGTACTTACCTTTAATATTTCCTTTTATATATCCATGAACATCTAGGGTGCACTCAGATATAAATACACTTCCTTTTTCTACTAATAATTTTGCTTCATGAGCTATGCTAGAAATGCCGTTATTTAGCTTTTTTATTTTCATTTCTTTTTTATATCACTAATAAATCTTTAAATCGATGCTTTTTTTATTGTTAAAAAATATTATTTAATATAGTAAATACTATATGTTTAAAAATTTTAAAAATTGCAATAATACAGAAGATTTTAGAAAATTAGCTAAGATGAGGCTGCCGAGTCCAATTTTTCATTACATTGATGGAGCAGCAGATGATGAAATAACTCTCAAAAGAAATACAGAATCTTATGAAAGCTGTGATTTAGTACCTAATGTTTTAGCAGGTGTTCAGGATATAGATATGTCAGTAGAAGTGATGGGAAAAAAAATTGATTTACCAATATTTTGCTCTCCCACTGCTTTGCAAAGACTTTTTCATCACGACGGAGAGTTAGCTGTTGGAAAAGCAGCACAAAAATTTAATACTTTTTTTGGAGTTTCATCTTTAGGTACATTTAGTTTAAAAGAAATATCTGAAAATGTAAAAACGCCAAAAATATTTCAATTCTACTTCCATAAAGATAGAGGGTTGAATGATAGTATGGTTCAAAAATGTAAAGAGGCAAACTTTGATGCTATTGCTCTTACGGTTGATACTATAACGGGAGGAAATAGAGAACGTGATTTACAAACAGGCTTTACATCACCTCCAAAGTTAACATTGTCCAGTTTATTTAGTTTCGCGTTTCATCCAATGTGGGCTATTAATTATTTTACTCACAAAAAATTTGAATTAGCGCAACTAAAAGATTATATAAAAGAAGGAAGTAATTTGGCTATTTCTGTAGGAGACTACTTCTCTTCTATGCTAGATCAAAATATGAATTGGGCTGATGCTGAAAAACTAAGAGCAAAATGGGGAGGACATTTTTGTTTAAAGGGTATCATGAGTGTAGATGATGCAAAAAAAGCTGTAGATATTGGAGCGACTGCAATAATGGTTTCAAACCATGGAGGAAGACAACTAGATGGTTCAAGATCTCCATTTGATCAACTAGCTGAAATAGTCGATGCTGTAGGTGATAAGATAGACGTAATATGTGATGGAGGTATTAGAAGAGGAACTCATGTTTTAAAGGCACTTTCTGTGGGGGCTAAAGCATGTTCAGGAGGAAGATTTTATCTTTATGCATTAGCAGCAGCTGGTCAACCTGGTGTTGAAAGAGCTATAAACAATATGAGGAATGAGATAGAAAGAGACATGAAGCTTATGGGGTGCAAAAAAGTTTCTGATCTTAGTCAAAAAAATATAAAATTTAGATAATTTAATCGTGATATTTATTACAATTTTCCTCGCGTTTAAAAAATTCTAAACAATATTTTTTTGTTAAAGGCTTATTCTTTATTTCATTTTCTATAAATTTTGCTAAGGACTTTATTTCATTGCTATTAAGTAACTTTGAGCCTTTTAATGTAATTTCTTCTAATTCTTTAACAGGTTTTTTAGAATACATACAATCATCACTATTTAAAGCATTGCGAGAAAAATAAGGCATATTAGTTCCAAGTCTTCCACACTTTATTATTTTTAGCAACTCTTTATAGGATAAATCAGTTGTTCTTAGAGAAGCCGCAGCACCTCCATGGGAATTACCACCCTCAGCATGCCAAAAATGACAGCTGCTACAATTAGCTTTTTTATAAATAGAAATACCTTTTTTAAAAGAAGTTTCAGTTTTTTTATTATTAGAACTAAGAGAAAAGTTTTCTATAAAAAATATGCTTAATAAATAGAATATAATTGTAAGCAAAATTTTTTTTATATCCTGTTTCAGTAAAAGTAGTAAAACCATGAATTAGTAATATATTATAACATTATGAATATTCAACCTAATGAACAGCAAATAAATTTATTAATAAATAAATTAATTAACTTTAAAATTACCAATTATCACAAAGATAGAAACTATGTTTATTTTGAAGAAGACCGTTTTAAAAATGTTTCAGGTTTATCTGCTTTTATTAGTCGAGGACTTTTAAAAGAACAAACTCTTTTAAAAAAAATAATTAGTTCAGGTAATTTAAATGAAAAGTTTATACAGGAAATATTTTGGAGAGTCTATTGGCAAGGATGGCTAGAAAATTACTCTAATACATGGGATAAATATAAAAAAACCATTAGCTTTATAGAAAATAAAGAGCTAAATGATATTTGTAATTACCATGATGCAATAAATGCTTCTACTTCTATAGAACCCTTCAATGAATGGGTTACTATTCTTAAACAGGATGGTTATTTACACAATCATGTAAGAATGTGGTTTGCTAGTATTTGGATACATTATTTAGAACTTCCTTGGCATTTAGGTTGTAAGTTTTTTTATGAAAATTTACTTGATGCTGATGTAGCTTCAAATCTTCTTTCATGGCGTTGGGTAGCTGGATTACAGACTTACGGGAAAAAATATTTAGCTACAGAGGAGAATATAAATAGGTATACTAATAATCGTTATTTGGGTTTTAAGCTGCCAAAAGTAAAAAATATTTCCATTAAAAACGAAGATAAAGTTTTAAATGACATAAAAACATCAAAAATAGAAGATACAAATAAAGATAGTGCGTTTTTTCTAATGGAGAATAACTTAAACTTAGATTTGTTAAAAAACTTAAATGAAAAAGTTAAAGTTTTAATTTTAATTAAATTTAATTTAAAAATAATTAATAAAAATCAAATAGTATTGAATTTTCAAAAAAAGCTTTATAAAAACTTTGTTCAAAAAAATAT
>CACEBX010000018.1 GCA_902557845.1 Rhodospirillaceae bacterium
TGATATAGTTAATAAAGTTGATATGGAAGCATTTAAAAATGCTATTGATAGTGTAAATAGAGAAATTTTGAATAGATATGACTTTAAAGGAAGTATCTCTAAAATTTTGTCAGAAGAAGATAATTACTATATTTTAGCAGAATCTGATATGAAATTAAATCAGATAAAAGAATTACTAACTAAAAATTTAGTCAGAAAGAGTGTAGACGTTAAATCTATTAGTTTTGAGAATATAGAAAAGGTTTCAGGAGGAAATATAAGATTACCTATGATATTAAATCAAGGCATTAGCAAAGAGAATGCTCAAAAAATTATAAAATATTTGAAAGAAAAAAAGTTTAAAATTCAAGTATCTATTCAAGGAGACCAGCTAAGAGTATCAGGAAAAAAAAGAGACGACTTACAGATTACTATATCAAATTTAAAAGAATTAGAAATTTCTATACCTTTAAATTTTATAAATTTTAGAGATTAACTTGCTAATTTTTATTTTTCTGCAAATCAATTAATAAATTTAGCTTATCATTTATACCATCAAGTTGCAGTGTCATAAAAATCAAAAGCAGTATTACAATCATATAAAACTTTTTTTGAGTAAGGTTAATATTTAAATTTTTAAAAAAATCCATAAATACTTATCTCATAAAAAAAATAAATTTAAAATATTTTTTTTACTGATTTTAATTGCTTTAATTATAATTATAAAATAATTTTATATAATGAATATTGCAATAATAGGTTCTGGCCCATCTGCTTTTTATGCTGCACAATCATTTTCTAATGATGAAAAAGTAAACGTAGATATAATAGAAAAGTTTTTTGCGCCGTATGGATTAGTTAGATATGGTGTGGCCCCAGACCACCAAAAAACAAAAAATATTATAAAATTATTTAATAGGGTGTTAGAAAAGGATAATGTAAATTTCTTTGGTAATATTAATGTGTCTAAAGATATTTCATTAGATTTTTTATCTGAAAACTATGATGCTGTACTTTTAGCAACTGGTGCATCTGAAGATAAGCTACTCAATATAGAGGGAGAAGAAAAAGTTGGTGTATATGGTTCTGCTAAATTTGTGGGTTGGTATAATGGTAACCCTGAACACTCTAACCTAAAACCTAACTTAAACTCTAAAAATGCTATTATTATCGGAAATGGAAATGTTGCATTAGATTGTGCAAGAATACTCGCTAAAACAAAAGATGAACTTCATGGAAGCGATATTTCACAAAAGAATTTAAATCTTTTATCTAATTCAAAAATTGATAAAATTTATATAGTTGGTAGACGAGGTCCTAAAGATGCTAAATTTACAATATCTGAACTTAGAGAATTTAAAGAAGTTAAAAATTATTCAACTCTAATAAATTTTCCAAGGGAAACATTAAAAAGCTTTATAAACGACAGTAAAATTGATACAAGAGTTAAAAAGAACCTAGAAGTATTTGATGAGTTTTATAATAAAGATAAAAAAACTAAAGAAATAATTTTTGATTTTTTTAAACATCCTATTGAAATATATGGAGATCAAAAAGCTGAAGGAATGAAATTAAAAAATCAAAATGGAGAGTTGCTTGATATTAAAAGTAATTTAATTATTAAAGCAATAGGTTATAAAGTTAAGCCTATTGGTAATTTGCAAATGGATAAAAGCAATAACTTTCTTTTCAGTGATAATGGTCATATAAATAAAAATATATTTACTACTGGATGGGCTTCAAGTCCATCAGTTGGTGTTATAGGAACAAATAAAGGACGTGCTTTAGAAATAGTAAAAAAAATACTTTCTGTAATTATTCATAGCAAAAAAAACTCAACTGAGAAACTAAAAGAAAAAATTATAAATACTAAATTAGTCTTTATTTCCAAAGATCAATGGAAAACTCTTGATAAAATTGAAGAGAGTAATTCAATGCCCCATTTTGTAAGGGAAAAATTTGATAACGTTAACATTGCACTAGATGTATTAAAAAAAAACTAAAACTTTAATTTTAAACTTTTTAATACTTTGTTTTCATTCATAGGTCCTGTTCTAAGATCTATGTTTATATTTTTTTCTAATGTGTTTATACGCATTAAACCAAAATTATTTTGATTTACAATTTTTCCTAAGGAGTATTTATCATTTTCTTTAAATTCTAATATTCTTTGATTAAAGGAACTTGAAGTAACTTCATAAACTAAGTTATTGTACTTGTAAATCGCTCCTACGTGCCTATCTCCAGATAATATTATAGTTAATTTTTTTCTATCATTAATTAATTTTAATATTTTTTCTCTTTCATGCGGAAAGTTAAACCATTTTTCCCAACCATGTTCTGTAGGTATTAATTGAATTGAACTTAAAATCAATAAGATATCATAATTATCATTAATTTGTTCTATTAACCAATTCCATTGATCATTTCCTAGTATTGATTTATTAAGATCATGATCTGGAAGATATTTTTTTTTAATATTATTACTATAGTTTTTCTTAAAATTATCTTTAAAGTACCTTGTATCTAAGCCAATAACTTTAATATTTATATTATTTATTATTTTCCAACTACTATAAATCCCTGCTCTTTTTCTTCTATCATCGTTTTCATTTATATTAAAAAAATTTAAAAAAACTCTTTGGGCACTTTCTTTATACATCCAATCTTTTCCTCCATCATTTAATCCATAATCATGGTCATCCCAAATAGGATATATAAAACTATTTTTTTTTAAGTTTTAAAAAAAATTTATTCTTATTTAATTTGGAATACGCTAGCTTTAAATTAGTTGCTTTAAAGTCATTAAAGTCTCCATATACATTATCTCCCAATAGAAACAAATAATCAGGTTTATAGGAAGCTATATGTTGCCAATGAGGCATATTAACATTTTGATTAGAACATGAGCCAAATATTATCTTTATATTATTAGGAACTTCATATTCTTTTGAGTTAGCTATTAAAGAAAGTAATAATAAAAATAAACCTAAAAAAAAATTTAACATAAACTAAAAGATATTAAGAGATTAACATTATTATTTCTTTAAATAATTTTGTAAATTTAAATAAGTTAATTCTTCCAGTATTTACATTTCTAGGACTAGGGTGATAGCAGGAAATTAGTTTTTTATTATCTGGAAGCATTGTTATTGAACCATGAGAAAAATTAATACCTTTCGTATTATACTTAAAATTATTTTTATAAAAAAAAATTATACTGTCAAAGGCTATTTTTCCTAAAGCAACAACTACTTTTACGTTTTTTAAAATTAAAAACTCTTCTTTTAAATAATTTGAACAGTTAAGTAATTCTTGTTTTGTAGGTTTGTCTCCTGGTGGTACGCATTTTAAAGATAGAGTAAGATAAGCATTTATTAGTTTTAATCCATCATTTCTGTTAACAGAATAACTTTGATTTGCAAGACCAACATTTCCCAAACATTCAAATAAAAAGTCAGATGATTTATCTCCTGTAAAAACTCTTCCTGTTCTATTTCCTCCATGAGCTGCAGGCGCAAGCCCTATTATCATAATTTTTGCTTTTGTATCTCCAAAGCCAGTGATAGGTTTTCCCCAATAATTTTCATTAGCATACATTTTTCTTTTTTCTCTGGCTATTTTTGTTCTGAACTCTAATAGTCTTTCACAAGAATTACATTTAATTATTCTTTTATTTAAAACTAATAGACTTTTATTATTATATTTTTCCATTAATATTAATAAATATTAATAATCTAAGGAGGTCAATTATGAAATTCTTTGTAATAGGAAAAAGAAAAGAAACTATCACATCTGAACAATTTGCAGAATATTTAGATCTTGAAGCAGAAATGGCAATTCAGCTATTTAGAGAAGAGTTTATAAGAGAGTTATACTCTATAAAAGGAGGAAAAGGCGCTTGCATGGTGATAGAGGCAAAGGATGAAAATGAAATAAAAGAAAAGTTAAGCGTTCTTCCTTTTGTTAAAAATAATTATTTAGATATAGATATAATAGAGGTAAAACCTTATAGAGGTTTTATGTAATTTTTATTATGAACTACAAGGTAAATAGTTTAATAATCAATAAAAAAAAATTTAAATGTGTAATTCAAGGAGAAGGACCGTTAGTATTATTAGTTCACGGGTGGCCAGAAACATGGGTGTCATGGAAAAAACAAATTAGCTTAATTTCAGGGTTAGGGTTTATGGTGTGTGCCTTTAATACAAGAGGTTATGGAGGTAGTTTATGTCCTAAAAATATAGGCGATTATGCATTAAAGTTCTTTATGGAAGATATATTAGATATTATTTCTTTCTTTAAAAAAGATAAAGCTATCCTTATTGGCCATGATTGGGGGGCACCTATTTGTTGGACCACAGCTGCATATCATAAAGAAAAAGTGTCTGGTGTAATTGGATTAAGTGTTCCTTTTACAAGAAGAGGAAAGATTTCTAGTACAAAACTTTGGAAGAACCTATATAAAAATATATTCTTTTACCAAAACTACTTTCAAAAAATAGATATTCCTGAAAATGAGCTTGAGAGAAATGTTTCTATTTCCTTACAAAAAATTTATTATTGGTGTTCAGCTGAGGGCTATAAAGATAAAATTAAGACTTCAAAAAATATAAACAGTGGCCTTCTTGATGAAATTCCATTGCCGAATGATAAGCTTAAGTGGTTAAATAATGAAAATTTACAGTCTATGGTATCAGATTTCAGTGAGTCTGGCTTTAAAGGATCTCTAAACAGATACAGAGCGCAGGAAATTGATTGGCAAGAACTAAAAGATTTAGATAAACTATCTATTATTCCACCTAGCCTTTTTATTGGTGGGGAATTTGACCCTGTAAGGAGGTTTATAAAAGATTATGATGCATACAAAAACGCTGGAAAATTTTGTGAAAATTTTAAAGGATGTCATATAATTAATGATGCCGGACACTGGGTTCAACAAGAGAAACCTGATGCTGTTAATAAAATAATTAAAAAATTTTTAATTGATTTAAAAGTTTAATCTAGAAACCAATTCATTCTATCTTGCCCAAAAAAAAGTTCATTATCAACTATGAATGAAGGAACTCCAAATAAACCTAGTTCAACTGCTTTTGACGTAGCAACTTTAAGTTCATCTTTTATTTCTTGGTTTTCTACAGCATCTAAAAAATCTTGACTTTCTAGGCCTCCATTTTTTAAAGCATTAATAATATTATCTGGCTCAGATAAATTTTTGTTAGACTCCCACATAGATCTAAACATTATTTTATTATATTCTTCAATTAAATTTTTTTTCTTAGCATAAATTGCCCCCCTCATCAGGTATAAAGTATTTACTGGGAAAGCCTCATTCATTTTAAAATCAACATTATATTTTTTGGCAAACATACTAATATCACTGAACATCCATTTAGCTTTTGCGGGGACTGCTCCAGGAGGTTTATTATCCGTTGCTTTAAAAATTCCACCTAATAAAACAGGAAAGTAAGATACGTGATACTTTGTCTTATCAAGTTCTTTTAATTGAGTCCAAGCTAAATATGCTGTAGGACTTCCATAATCATAATAAAAATCTATACTTTTCATAATATATCTATACTTTCTTTATTACTAACATTTTATATCATTATGAAAAAAAAATTGCAAATACCTAAAGGCTTTAAACCATACAAAACTATTGAGGGGAAATTTGCAGCACATATTGGACCATATTTTCTTAAAAAAAAATTTCCTAATACTATTTTTGGTGCTTATGTAGAAAATTATCAATCTAATTTAAATGAAGTTGCACATGGAGGTTTCTTAATGGCCTATGCTGACTCAGTGGGAGGTTTTTTCGCTTACAATACAGTAAAAAAAGGAATTGTGACAATAAATTTAAATTCTCAATTTATTAGGCCTGCTCCTGTGGGTTCTTGGTTAGAAGCTACTGGTGAAGTAAAAAAATATGGAAAAAGGTTAGTTTTTGTAAATATTGATATGTATATAAAAAAACAGTTAGTTTTTTCTTCTACTGGTACATGGCAAATAATAAATATTGATAAACAACGAATTTAATGTAAAAATGTAAGAAAATGGAGACTTTTAATGAATAATTTAAAAATTTTTTTAATAACTATATTTAGTTTAATTTTTTTAGTTGCTTGTGAAAAAAAAGAAACAAGTAATCCAATAAAAATAGCGGCAATTGAACCTTTATCAGGCCCGTATGCTGCTGTAGGAAAAGATACTATTGATATTGTTACTTATTCTGCATCGGTAATAAATAAAAATGGCGGTATTAAAGGTAGAATGATAGAAATTATTCCTATGGATAATGCTATGAAGGCTGAAAAAACCACAGAATTATTGAGAAAAGCAATTGATGATGACATTCGTTTTATTACACAAGGTGCAGGCTCTAGTCATGCACTTAATATTATAAAACAATTAGAAAAATACAATTCTAGAAATCCTGGAAAAGAAGTATTGTTTTTAAATCATTCAGCTGTAACTACAAGTTTCACTAATGAAAATTGTACTTTTTTTCATTTTAGATTTGACTCAAATGTTGATATGAAGGTAGCAGGATTGGTTTCACATATGTCTAAAGACAATTCAATAAAAAAGGTATACCTCTTTAATCAAAATTATGTTTATGGGCAAACATTTAAAGATGCAGCCACTAGAATGCTGACGAAAAATGCTCCAAATATTGATATTGTTGGCGATGAGCTAATTCCACCTTTTGGTAAAGTCCAAGATTTTAATCCTTACGTTACTAAAATTAAACTAAGTGGAGCAGATACTGTTTTAACTGGTAATTGGGGACCAGATGCTTATAGATTTGTCAATGCACTGAAAGATGCTGGTTTAAAGGTAAAACTATTTGGAATTTATATTTCTCAACCAGCTGGAATGGCTGCAATGGAAAAAAACCTGCTTTTCAATGATGTAATAGTGGTAAAAGAATTTAACCCTACTAATTTAGCTGCTCCATCTTGGTACAAAGAATATGAAAAAGGTCACATAGAGTCAGTTGGTTTTACTCCAGATGCAGATAGAATACGTTTTATGTTTGAAATGTTAAAGTCTGCAATTGAAAAAGTAAACTCTTATGAGCCTAAAGATATAGCTTATGCTTTAGAAGGAATGGAAGCAAAGAGTGTAGATGGAGGAAAAGCAGTGATGAGAAAGGATGACCATCAAATGCACTTTGACATGCAAGCTCTATTAGTTTCAGAAAAAAAAGACCAATCTATACTGTATAGAGGCAAAGATTTTGATATGTCCTATGTAAACGTAGGTAATATTCCTATGGAAGATATTACACTTGATACTTCATGTAAAATGCTACGACCCTAGTATGGAGTTTTAAATGTCTGTAGAAGTATTACTGTTTATCATTTTTAACGGTCTTCTGTATGGTATGTTTCTATTTATGCTCTCAAGCGGACTAACGTTAATTTTTGGTATGATGGGAATTCTAAACTTTGCTCATGCCTCTTTTTTTATGATTGGAGCTTACCTAGGCTATCAAATAAGCCTATATAGTAGCTTTTGGATTGCTATACTTTTAGCGCCTCTACTTGTTGGTTATATAGGAGCCATGGTAGAGAAATATGGTTTAAGAAATGTTCACAAATATGGACATATTGCAGAGTTACTTTTTACTTTTGGTTTATTTTATATCATAGAAGAAATTGTTCAAATGATTTGGGGTAAAACCCCTGTAGCTTATAAAGTTCCAGAATTGTTAAACTTTCCTTTAATTCAAGTTAGTGGGATGGCTTATCCAGCCTATAGTATGTTCAGGTTAGTTTTATCTGTTTTAATCTTTATAGCCATTTATAGAATATTAGCAAAAACTAAAACTGGATTAATTATAAAAGCATCTTTAACTAATCCAGACATGGTAGCAGCACTTGGACATAACGTTCCTAGAGTATTTAGTAATGTTTTTGGCTTTGGGTGCGGACTTGCAGGATTAGCTGGGGTAATGGCAGGAAATGTTATCGGAACTGAACCTTCTATGGCACTCCTATTAGGACCAATCGTTTTTGTAGTAGTAGTTACTGGAGGACTGGGTTCAATAAAAGGAGCTTTAGTTGCATCTATAATTATAGGATTAATGCAAACTGCTGCTGTTTCACTAGAATTTAATTTAAATAATATATTTCAATATTTAGGCTATAATATTGATATAAATTCGACATTAAATTATTTTACAAACATAACAATATCTCAATTATCTCCAATAGTTCCTTATTTATTATTGATAATCATACTAATAGCTAGGCCAAGAGGTTTGTTTGGAAAAAGAGATGTCTAGTTTATTTAGAAATTATAAATTTATTTTTTATTCTATTTTAACATTTATATTATTGTTACTACCAATTTTATTTTCCTCTTCGTTTGTCTTGACATTATTTTGTAAAATGGGTGTTTTGATAATTTTTTCCGTTGCTTATAATATGTTATTGGGACAGACTGGTCTGTTATCATTTGGACATGCTATTTATTTTGGCTTGGCAGGATACGCTTCTATGCACTTCCTAAGTGGCATAAACAATAACTTCCTTCCTAGTTTACCATTACCGTTTCTACCCTTTATAGGAGCATTTGTAGGGTTAATCTTAGGAGTATCTATAGGTTATTTATCAACAAAAAGAGTAGGAACTGCATTCGCTATGATTTCTTTAGGGTTTTGTGAACTTATTACAGCCTTAACTCTAATATTTGTAGTTTTTTTTAATGGAGAAGATGGAATACAAGCTGATAGAGTAACAGGAAATGATTTTTTAGGAATTACATATGGCCCCCAACAAGAAGTCTATTACCTAATACTGTTTTGGTGTATTTTTGCAGTTAGCATAATGTATTTACTTACAAAAACTCCTTTTGGAAGAATGTGTAATGCTGTAAGAGATAATCAGCAAAGAGCTGAGTTTATTGGATATGATGTTAGGAAAATTCGATGGATGGCCTTCTCATTATCAGCAATGTTTGCAGGTGCTGCAGGAAGCTTACATGCTATAAACTATGAACATATAGGTTTTGAGTCTGTGAGTTTAGTTCAATCTGGAATGGTATTATTCATGGCGTATATAGGAGGTATAGGAAGCTTTCTTGGGCCCATAATAGGAGCAATCTCTCTAACTTATTTAGATACTATGTTATCGGATGTTACAGAAGCATGGGTATTATACTATGGCATAATTTTTGTTTTAGTAATTGCCTTTGCTCCTCAAGGTATAGCAGGATTGATATTAATGCATGAGCCGGTAGTTAGAAACAAGCCATCTTTATTAAAAAAATTAATCTTTCCTTATCTTATTTTTGGATTAAGTATTTTAATTTTAGTAATTGGCTTTACCACCATAATTGAATTAATACATTCACTTAAATCAAATCATAGTAATTTAACAATTTATTGGATTAAAATATCTAACTCAAATTTTTTAGTTTGGCTAACTTCAATTATATTAGCTATCCTAGGCTTGTTTTTATGCAGAAAAAGTTATTTTAGAACAAAAGAAGTATGGAATGATGTTATAGAAAATATAAAAATGAGTTTAGTTAAATGAGTTATCACTTAGAACTTAAAAATGTAAAGAAAGATTTTGGTTCTACTAGTATTATAAGAGGAGTAAATTTAAAAGTTAAAAAAGGAGAAATACACTCTCTTATTGGTCCTAATGGTGCAGGTAAATCGACTCTTTATAACCTTATATCTGGTGTATATAACATTTCATCAGGAACTATAATATTTAACAATCAAAATATAGAAAATCTTCCTTCTCATGAAATTTATAGACTTGGTTTGTCTAGAAGTTTTCAAATAACAAATATTTTTCCTAAACTATCTGTTTTTGAAAACATTAGATGTGGGTTACTCTGGAATTTACGGTACAAGTATTCTGTCACAAAAATGTTAGACAATGATAGCAATATTAATGAAAAAACTAATGAAATTTTGAGTAAAATTTCATTAATTGATTTTGCAAAAGAATCTGCTGGATTGTTAAGTTATGCAGATCAAAGAGCATTAGAAATAGGAATAACTCTGGCAGGAGGTGCAGAAACAATACTATTAGATGAACCTACTGCTGGCATGTCAAAGAGTGAAACAGAAAGAGCCACAAGCTTAATTCGCAATATTGCCAAAGATAGAACAGTTTTAATTGTTGAACATGACATGGGTGTTGTATTTGATTTATCAGATACAATTTCTGTTTTGGTTTACGGAGAAATTATTTGTTCAGATAAACCAATCAATGTAAGAAATAATGAAAAAGTTAAGGAAGCATACCTTGGTACATTTGGAAATTAAATATGTTGAAAGTTAAAAACCTTCATTCTTATTATGGTAAATCTCATATACTTCAAGGCATTGATTTATCTATAAATGAAGGAGAAATTGTATCTCTTCTTGGAAGAAACGGTGTTGGTAGAAGTACGTTTATTAAGAGTATCATGGGAATGGTGAAGTCAGAAGGATCTGTATTACTTAATAACAAAGAAATTCTAGGTAGACCTATTCACGAAATTGCAAACCTTGGTATAGCTTATGTATCTGAAAACAGAGATATTTTTCCAGATTTAACCGTAAAAGAAAATTTAGAGCTAGGAAAAAAAGAAAATAAATATGGTATTAAATGGAATTTAGAAGAATTATTTGATTTGTTTCCAAACTTAAAAAAGAGAATTGACGTTCCTGGAGGAGTTTTATCAGGTGGGGAGCAACAAATGCTAACTATTTGTAGAAGCCTAATGGGTTGTCCAAAATTAATAATGATAGATGAGCCAACAGAAGGTCTATCCCCCCAAATGGTAAATAATGTTGAAATGCTATTAAAGAAAATTTCAAGTAAAGGTGTGTCTATTCTACTTGTAGAACAAAAACTTACAATAGCTTTTAATTTATCAAATAGACTTTATGTTATGGGTCACGGAAAGGTAGTATATGAAGGACTTCCAAAACAAGTTAAAGAAAATAAAGAAATAATAAAAGAGTGGTTAGAGGTATCTTAATTGTCATTACTTAATAATATAAAGATAATAGACCTAACAAGGTTTGTGGCAGGCCCTCATTGTACGCTTGTTTTATCTGATCTTGGAGCTGAAGTTATAAAAATTGAAAAACCTGGAAAAGGCGATGACTTAAGGATAATTGGTCCAAAATTGCTAGAAACTTCATTGTGGGCTGCCGTTTTAAACAGAGGTAAGAAATCTGTTTCATTAAATCTAAAAACTAAAATCGGAAGAGAAATATTTTTAAAATTAGTTCAAGAAGCTGATGTTCTTGTTGAAAATTTTAGGCCAGGAGTTATGGAAAAGTTAAAACTAGGATGGAAGACTATAAAAAAAGCAAATAATAAATTAGTAATGGCTAGAATATCAGGTTACGGACAAAATAACTCCACAATTGCTAGACAAGCTTTTGATGCAACCATACAGGCAGAAACTGGCTTCATGCAAATTAGTGGAGAAGAGAAAAAACCTACAATGATTGGAACAGTTTTATTAGATTATACAACTGGATTAAATACAGCAATTGGAGTATTAGCTGCCTTAAATAAAAGAAATGTTACGGGTAAAGGCGAATTAATAGAAACTTCACTAGTATCATCAGCTCTATCTTTATCTATGGGGGCAGTTCCAGACTTTTTTTTAAATAAAAAAAACTTCGGCAAGCATGGTAACTCAGATAGATTTTCTTCTCCATCAAATACGTATAAAACTAAAGATGGCTTTGTTCATATAATGGCAGGCAGTGATGATAGGTTTGCAAATTTAGCTATAGCAATGAAAAAAAAATCATTAATAAACAATGCTTTATATAAAACACCTCAGGCAAGATTAAAAAATCAAAGCAAGATAGATAAAATTGTAGAAACTTGGACAAAAAAAAATTCAATAAAATATTTAGGAAAAATATTATCTAATAATTCAGTTCCTTGGGGTGAAGTTAAAACATTTAGTCAGTTTCTTAAAACTAATACTGCAAAAAATTATTTGATAGATGCAAAAATTAAAAAAAGTAAAATTAAAGTTCCTGAATGTGCAATAAAAATATCTTCTAAAAAAAATGTGATAAAAAAAGCTATACCATTAATAGGTCAAAACAATAATGAAGTTTTAAAAAAGTTAGGATATTCCCAATCAGAATTAATAGCGTATAAAAAGAAAAATATTCTTTAAGACTTTAAGCTATTGACTTCAGTCTACTCTTAGCTTGGTTATACTCATCTGTTAGTTTATCAACTAATTGACTACAAGAAAGCACTTCTTTAACTGAACCTATCCCTTGTCCACAGCCCCAAATATCCTTCCAAGCCTTCTTTTTTTCCATACCATCTTCAGAACTAAAGTCCATTTTAGTAGGATCGCTTTTAGGTAGATTATCTGGATCAAAACCTGCTGCTGCTAAAGAGGGTTTCAGATAATTACCTTTAACTCCCGTAACCAAATCTGTGTAAACTATATCATCAGAATTATATTTTGTTATTGCATCTTTATAATGAATTGATGCATTAGCTTCTTTAGTTGCGATAAACGCAGACCCTATATAGCCAAAGTCAGCTCCACTTGCTAATGCTGAAAGTATACCCTGACCTGTTGATATTGAACCAGATAATGCAATAGGCCCATTATACCACTCTCTTATTTCCTGTATTAATGCAAAAGGAGAAATAGTTCCCGCATGTCCACCAGCACCTGCAGCAACAGCAATTAAACCATCAGCTCCTTTTTCAATAGCTTTTCTTGCAAAAAAATTATTAATAATATCATGAAAAACTATCCCTCCGTAACTATGAACTGCATCATAAACTTCTTTACGAGCTCCTAATGAAGTAATTACAATTGGTACTTTATGTTTTACTGTAAGTTCCATATCATGCTCTACTCTATCATTAGTTTTATGTACAATTTGATTTATTGCAAAAGGAGCAGCTTTTAAAGATGAGGATTGGTTAAAATTATTAATTTTTTCATTTATTTCATATAACCAATCATCTAATTGTTCTTTTGGTCTAGCATTTAATGCTGGAAAAGATCCAACAACACCTGCTTTGCATTGTTCTACAACTAAGTCCGGGTTAGAAATAATAAAAAGTGGAGCTCCAATAACCGGTATTTTTAAACTTTTCTTTAAAAAAGATATATCCATGTTTATAATAAATAGTTAAAAAAAATTAATTTCATATATATTTATATACTACTTAGTTTTTTTTTAAAATAAATATTTAAAGGAATAATTATGAATAGTGATTTAATAATAAATAATAACGAAGGAATTTTAGAAATTGTATTCAATAGACCTGAAAGAAAAAATGCAATATCAAGAACAATGTTTGAAAAAACTCTAGAAACTTTAAAACAAAATATTCATAACAAACACCTAAGAGCAATTTTTATAAGCGGAAGTGGTGAATCCTTTTCTGCTGGTGGTGATGTAAAAGACATGGCCTCAAAGGAAGATTTAAGTACATTACAGGAAAAAACCCAATCTTTAAAAAGTTTAATGCAAATATCAAAAATCTTATATACATGCCCTGTTCCTACAGTAGCTATAATAAATGGAGTAGCAGCAGGTGCTGGTTTTGCTCTAAGTTTATCATGTGATTTTAGAGTAAGTACTGAATTAGGTAAATTTACTACTGCTTTTTCTAAAGTTGGTTTCTCTGGAGATTTTGGAATTAGTTATTTTTTATCAAAATTAGTAGGAACCTCTAAAGCTAAAGAATTATTATATTTTTCTGATGTAATAGACGCAAACAAGGCCTATGGTTTAGGTATAGTTAACTTCTTAATTGATAGTAAAGAAATAAAAAGCTTTAAGGAATCTCTTATAGAAAAGTTTTGTAAAATGCCTCCAATAGCAATTAAGTATATGAAAAAAAATCTAACCAATATTGATCATGAAAGTCTTGACACTTGTTTGGACCAAGAAGCACTTTATCAGATGATTTGTAGTGAAACAGAGGACCACAGAAATGCTGTAAAGGCATTTGTTAATAAAGAGAAAGTAATTTTTAAAGGAAAATAATTTATTTTTTTTTATTTCTAATTTTTTTAAGTGCAGTTCTATGTTCAATATGATTATGACTAATACCTTGAAATAAAGCACAAAAATCTAAAAACTCATTTAAGGGTAATTTTGAACCCATTTTAAGTAGCCTTTTAGTGTACCTTAAAGTATTAGAAGGTTTTTTTGCAATTTCTTGAGCAAATTTAAATGCCTCTGATTGTAGTTTATCATCTTCAACTGCTTTTAAAACAAGTCCTAAATCTATTGCCTCTTCATAATAAATTTTACGCCCTGTAAATGACAACTCTGCTGCCTTTTGATAGCCAACTATTCTCTGAAGAAAGTATGCTCCCCCATCACCAGGAATAATTCCTAGGTTAATAAAATTTTCAGAAAAAAATGCTTTTTTTGACATAATTCTAAAGTCACACATACAAGCTAAATCAAACCCAGCACCTATAGCAGGACCATTAATTGCTGCTAAAATAGGAATCTCTATTTTATCAATAGCTTTAGGAATTTTTTGTATACCATATCTATATTTTTTTTCTACCTCCTCAGCTTTTCCAGAAAAGGAACTGTTTTTTTTTAGCATCTCCTTTATATTGCCTCCTGAAGAGAAAGCATTACCATTTCCTGTTATAATTAGTATAGAAATATTTTTATTATTATTAACAAAATCTATTGTATTCACTAAGTCTTCAATTAACCATGATCCTGTTAAAGCATTTCTTATATCATTTCTATTAAATTCAAGTGTGGCAATTTTTTTTTTTAATTTAAGATTAGAATCTTTTAAATTTAAAGCTTTATTATTTAATTTTTTTAATAGCATATTTGTAAAATATTAACTCCTTTTCTAATTTTATCAAATGGTAATACCATTAAACTTTTTTGTTCTCCACTATCTGTAAAGATAGGGTCTATAAAAAAACCACCTCCTTTTGAAAAAAGTGAAAAAATATTTGAGTAAGTATCGATAAATTCTTTTTGACTTATTGCATATATTCTAGGAGTAGATAAAAAGTTTAACTTAGATAAAAATTTAAATTTATCTCTTTCTAGAATTTGATTTTCAGATATCCAAGGGACTTGTATCTTAGGTCCAAAAGAATTTAAATAAGTTAAATGATTAATAAGTATATCTAAAAAATGATCAGCTCCATAATTTCTAATAATATTTTTCTTCTCTAAGTTTTTAGTTAATATAAAGCCAGAATTACTATGAAATAGTATTGTAGATTTTATTGAATTACTATCACAATACTTATTTTCTAAATTGGAATAATTAGGGTTTTTTTTAAATATTAAAAAAAAAAGAGGGAATATTATTGTGGCTAGTATAATTAACGAAAATGCTGATGACTCTGTATTATTAATTGAGTAATTATAATTACTAGCAACTTCTAAATCTTTACGTACTATTGCTTTACAAAAGTTTATAATATTTATAGTCCCGTGATATATGACTAACCATAGAAAACCAATAATTGTAGCGTGAGTTCTTGACTCACCGCCGTAAATAAATGGTTGTGATAAAACTATACTTATGCCAATTAAAAATATTATTAAATTATATTTATCTTTATTAATTAAATAATTTATTATTCCAGAAATAAATCCAATTGTAAAAAAAACTAAAATAAAAGTTCTTAAATAAAGAAAATCCACGAACATAAAAGATGTTGTGTTATGATGTGGATCCCAGTACGAAAATGGTACTATAAAAAATTGTTTTATTAAAAACAATGAACCTATTAAAAATGAAGAAGGCTCTAAAAGTAGCCTATTAAAAAAAATTTTAATTTTATTATTTGTAAATTCATCCCCAATAATATTTAGAAGCCTAGGGTGATGTTCATAAATCAAATTCCACATCTGTGGTTGAATCTGATGATATTTGTCTTCTTTTATATACCTTCCTATTTCTATTGTAGCATACCATGAATCTATAGCATTAATAAATGTTGTGGGACTATTTGGTGAATAAAATGACCTTAAAGTTAAATCTAAAAAGAATATAAGAAACAATGCAAAAAATGGAACTATAAAAACCTTAAAGTTGTAAGTCCATTTATTTTTTTTAAAAAAATAAATATAGCTAATCATACAAAATGCTATTAATATTAAAGGTGGTCCAGGACGAAAAAGGTAAGCTAAGAATATTGTAATAAAAAATAAAAAAAACTGCTTATATTTTAATTTATTTTTAAACTGAAACTCTAAAAATAAAGAAAAAGCAACAGATCCTAATATAAAACCAATTAATTCTGTACAGTTGCCTCCCAAGTTTTCATGCAAAAAATCTAATGCTAAAAAGCAATAAAATAAACTACCATAATAATTAAAATTTTTTAGAATTTTATTTGCTGTAAAATAAACTGTCACACAGCAAATTAAGGAAATAAAAATTTGTATGTTAAAAATATTAAAGTTAAATACTTTCATTAACCCTGCATAAAATATAGGATAAAATATTCTTCCTTTGGCAGAATAAAATTCATTTTTAATTATCATTTCTGAAGAATTCGAATAGTAGTCATCTGCATCATTAATATCAAAGCGTCCATAAGAAAGCCATCTTGTAGATATTAAATCTAATTGAATAATTGACATTAAAACTCCCAATACTAATGAACTAATTATTAGGAGACTTATATCTTCAAACCTTATATTGTTTTTAAAATTTTTAGAAAATAAAAAGCTTAATAAAAATATTATTAATATTAGAAAAAAACTAAGATGAGAAAAGTTAAAATAATAATCTAAATTAATATTTATAATTGATTTTAACTGATAACCTATTAAAAAAAATATACTAGGGCATAGAAAAAACTTTATATACTCTTTATATTTAAAATCAGAAAATCTCATATAAATTTAAGCCTTATATATGGTATTATTACTAATACACTCAATATAAAGCTTAAATTTTATTTTTTCAATTATAGGCACTTTCAGAATGACTTGATACATCTAGCCCCGCCTCTTCTTCCTCTTCAGATACTCTAATACCTATAAATTTCTTTATGACCATTAATATAATAAAAGAAGCTAATCCAGCCCATACTGCAACAGATATACTTGCAATAATTTGGACTTTTAACTGACCAAATATAGTTAATTCAGAATGCCCAAGACCTCCTAATGAAGCTGACCCAAGTGGTGCCAACAATAATGTTCCCAACAATCCACCAATACCATGAACTGCAAAAACATCCAATGTATCATCAATTTTCATTATATTTTTTACAAAACCTACCATGTAATAACATAAAATTGCTGCTAAAATCCCAATTAGCAAAGCTCCAGATGGACCTACAAACCCTGAAGCGGGTGTAATGGTAGCTAAACCTGCAATGCACCCTGTTGCTGTTCCAACTAAAGTAGGTTTTCCATGCTTAAACCATTCTATTAACATCCAAACCAGAGAAGCTGTTGCTGCTGATATATGAGTAACAGTCATTGCCATTCCAGCATTTGCATCTGCAGCTAAAGCACTACCACCATTGAAACCAAACCATCCTACCCATAACATAGATGTTCCTATCATTACCAGAGGTGGGCTATGTGGTACGAGTTGTTTTTTATTTAATCTAGGTCCTAGTAAATATGCAAAAACTAGAGCAGAAACTCCACAGTTTAAGTGCACTACTAAACCACCTGCAAAATCTTGTACACCTAGCTTAGATAACCATCCACCACCCCATATCCAATGGGTAACTGGTGCATAAACAACTAATAACCATATCAAACTAAATAATAGTACAGATATAAATTTTGCTCTTTCTACAAATGCCCCTACTATTAAAGCAGGTGTAATTATAGCAAAGGTCATTTGAAACATAAAAAATACAGACTCAGGAAGTCCTGCAAATTCTGAGTCTAGAGCAACTCCATTTAAAAAAGACTTTGATAAATTGCCAAAAAATTCCCCTGTCTCTGTAAATGCAATACTATATCCTGCTATAAACCATGTTATTGACATTAAACATGCAACAGCAAAACACTGAATAAGTACTGATATAAGATTTTTAGAATAGACTAAACCACCGTAAAACAATGCTAGTCCTGGTAAAGTCATAAAAAGAACTAAAACCGTAGATATCAAAATCCACGCGGTATTTCCTTCAATCATAATATATTCTCCCATAAATACATAATTCTACTTTAGGTTGAAATATTGCTTGGAATTTTAGACGCACTGCGTTCCTTCAGCTACAAGCTTACTTCCGACCATAAGGTTGAACGTATACAAAAGATTATACTTGTAATTATTAGTCAATACTACAAAAATTTTAATCTAATTTTTTAAAGTTGTCTTTTATGTAATCATTAAAATATTTTTTAAATGGCACTAAGTGTTCATTCATAACTTTAAAAGTGTCTCTATCTATTTTAACTACTTTTGAGTCTTCCAATGCTTGGATGTTTCCTGTTCTCCTTGAACCAGACAATAATACTCTAGCTCCAAAATGATCATTAGCTTTATAAAATTTAGTAAATTCTTTACCTGAAATAGTTTTTTTGAAAGTATTTTTAAACGATCCCTTAATAACAATATAAAAACCATCAGCAATCATACCCTCTTTAAATACTATATCACCTTTTTTGAAATTTTGATAAGAAACTGCTTCATTTTTTAAGGCTCTAGTCATTACAGCATTTCTAGGAACTAAAAATTCAACTATCCAACCAGTTAAAACTCTAATTTTTGTTGCAAAACTTGGTAAAAAAGATAAATAAAAGGCACGCCAAATCAGCCAAGCTAAAAAACCTTTTATAGTAATAAAAAAAATCTTACCAACTCCATCTCTAGATCCCAAGGAAGCCAATGACCCTTTAGAAGTATACTGAAATTCAGCTAAAGTGTTTCCTAATAACTTAGACTTTATATTCTTAGCTAACAACCTACCTTGCCTTACTGCAAATTGAGCATTAGGTGGCGCATAAGCTACTTTTTTTTGTTTATATAACATGTTTTTTTTATCTTTATTAGGGATTAAAGCTGCATCACCTACTGCCCAAACATTTTTGTATCCCTCAACTTGTAAATTACCATTAGTAACTATTTTTCCATGTTGAAGTTTTAATTTACTATCTTTTATAAGTTTTGAAACAGTTGAACCTATAGTAGAAATTACAGTATGTGTAGCTATTTTTTTATTACCGCTCATGAACACTTGATATTGAGTAACCTCTTCAAGTGCTGTTTTAAGGTGCACATTAATATTATTTTTTAAAAATTTTCTTAATGTATACTTGCCCACGTTTGTATCCATATCAGGTAATAATTGATCAGCATATTCAACTATATGAAACTTCAAATCCTCTTTTTTAATCGAACTATAATAAGGAATTAATCTATCTATCATTTCTTTAATTTCTCCAATAGTCTCTACTCCTGAAAATCCTCCTCCTATAACAACAATATTTAATAATCTTTTTTTAAGTTCTTTATTTGATGTAACATCTGCTAGTTCTAAACATCCTAATATATGATTTCTTAAATCATAGGCATCTTGTAAGCTTCTCATAGTAAAACCATGGTCTTTTAATCCTTTTACTATTTCTAAATTACTAACTTGCCCTAAAGCTATTACTAAATGATCATAATTAAGATTATGAGTGCTTTTTTTAAATCCTTGTAATATAGATATTTTTTTATTTTTTAAGTCTAAACTGGAAATTTCAGCATTTCTATATTTTATTCCCTTTAACATTTGTCTTATGGGAGTAACAGCATCTGAACTATAAATAGTCCCTGAGGCAACTTCAGGCAACAATGGCTGAAAAATAAAGTAATTATTATCACTTATAAGTTCTATTTCAAAGTCTTTTAAATTTTCTTTTTGAAGATTTTTTGCAGTATAAATTCCTGCAAAGCCTCCACCTAAAATTAAAATTTTTTTCATAAAATACTATTCCTTATCTTCTTCTCTATATTTAACCTCTAAATCATCCCATATATCTAACGCCTGATATTTTGGAACAAAACCTAATCCCTTTATCGCGTCAGATGACAAAACAGAAGATGATGTAACTACATCAACTACAGAAGGTGTATTGTTAAGAGCAACCTTAATACTTTTTTCCAAATCATCTGGCTTTTCTACTCTAATGCCAAAAGCCCCTAACCCTTCTGCTACTTTAGCATAGTTAGTATGCCTTAGACTAGTACCATATACTCTATTTCCATAATTAAGTTTCTGATCATGAGTCTCAATATTCCAACCAGCATTATTAGAGATAATAACGCAAATATTAGATTTATTTCTAACTGCAGTATCTAGTTCCATTGCATTAAATCCAAAAGATCCATCACCGGTAACACAAATAATAGGTAAATCCTTATGTATCTCTGCTGCTGCTATTGCATAAGGAATTCCAATACCTAAACATCCAAAAACTCCTGAGTCTAAATAGTATTTACTATTTAAACCCACTCTTGCAAAACTTAAAATATCTCCACCATCTGCAATTCCTACGCATTTGTCTGACACAAGGTTTTTAATACAATTAAATATGTGATTAGGGTGAATTTTTCCATCATTGCCTAAATTATTACCTTTTTTACTATTTAATTTTTCTATTTTTTTTGAATGAAATTCTTTAGTTTCTAAGATCCACTCCTTATCAAAGTTTGTATTTAATACTCTATTGTTTAAATCTTTAAATACTAAATTTGGTTCTCCGTAAATTTCTGGCATACCTCTTCTATTATCTACTAGCTCATGTGGGTTACTTGAAATTCTAACAAAAGTTGCCTTGCTAAAAATTGCTGGAGAACCATACGCCAACTGATAGTCTAATTTTCTTCCTACCAATATTATTAAATCTGCTTCCCCCATGACCTTACTTCTAGCTGCAAAAACATTAGAAACATGATCAGGAGAAATTAATCCCCTACTATCTTGAGTATCTATGTACAAAACTCCAGTTTTAGATAGAAAGTCTTCAATAGAACTCTTGCTTGACCTCGCACCTCTACCAGTAACTAAAAGTGGCCTTTTAGCTTTATTTAATTTAAGAACAAATTGATCTACTTTCTTGGTATCAGGAAAAACTTGATAAGGTTTTTTTTCATACATCCAATCACTTAAAATTAGTTTATCTTTAACTGTGCACCTTAAAACATCTGTTGGAATCTCAATATAACTTGGACCAGGCTCACATAACTGCCCTATGGCACTAGAATAAGCTAAATCTAACTCTCTAATAACTTGTTCAGGAACTCTTGCAGTTCTTGAATATCTGGAGATAGGTTTTAATATATCAACATGCGGTATGTCTTGCAAAGGCCCCATATTAGATTGTGGTATAGTAGTACAACCACCAATTAAAATTAATGGAGTACAGGCTAAATTAGCATTAGCAATTCCCGTAACTGTATTTGTTACACCTGGTCCTGCAGTTACCATAGCAACACCAATTTCGTTGTTTAATATTGAATATGCTTGTGCCATATGTACAGCTGCTTTTTCATCCCTTACATCAATAATTCTTATACCTAATTTAAAACAATAGTCCCAAATGGGTTGAATATGTCCTCCTTGAAGACCAAATACTACTTTTACATTTCTTTTGATTAAGAATTTTACTATCCAAGCTGCTACTGAGTTATCATTATTATTTAAATCTTTATTTTTCATTTTTATTTACTATGTCTCTTAGCTCTTTGTGTAAAATTTTACCTGTTGCATTTCTTGGCATATCTTTATCCTTGATAAAAATAATTTTTTTTGGACATTTGTAGCTTGCTAATTTTTTCTTTGACCATTTAATCAGGTTTTCTTCAGAAACTTCTTCTCCTTCCTTTAATACTACAAATGCACAACCTATTTCTCCCCACTTTTTATCTAATTTTCCAACAATTGCTACATCATTAATTTTTTCATGACTTCCTAAGGCATTTTCTACTTCTGCAGGATAAATATTCTCTCCACCTGATATAATCATATTATTCTTTCTATCTACTAACTTAATATATCCATCTTTAGTTCTGCAAGCTAAATCTCTTACAGTTACATAATTACCAAAAAATGCTTCCTTAGTTTTCTTTTTATTTTTCCAATAGTGAGAAAAGTTATAAGGGGTTAAAGCATAGAGCTCTCCAATCTTTCCATCGACTACCTCTTGTTTATTTTCATCTAAAATTAGAACAGGTTTTGAACCTATACATTCTTTTCCTACTGTTCCTAACTTAGCAAATTGCTCAGATGGATGAAGCATTGTAACCCAACCAGACTCACTTGATCCATAAAGCTCAAAAAGCTTGGCTGAACTAAAATATTTCAAAATATCTTTCTTAGTATCATATCTTGCTGGAGCTGATGAAATCATAAATTTAAAATTTTTTGAAATGTTTTTTTTAAATTTACTTTTTTTAATATAATCTAAAAGTAGAATGTAATGGGTTGGAACTAAAGAAGTAAAAGTACTATTGTTAAACTTAACAAGTTTGAAAAAGTGTTCTGGTTCAAAACTTTTTTTGGAATAGATACTTACACTTGCTCCAGCAAAAATGTAGGCGCAGAAAAAATTAAAAGAATTTGCATGGCATAGAGGCATTACTATTAAGGCATCATCTTCTTTGCATATTGAAAGTTCTATTGCAGTAACCGCGGCTAGACAGAAGTATCCACTATGATTTCTAACTACACCTTTTGGATTTCCAGTAGTTCCTGAGGTATACATTAATGACCAATCATCTTCAGGTTTTGATAAATTACCAATACTTTTTAAATTGATAGTTTTATTTTGAATTATCTCAAAGTAGAAAGAACAATCTAACTCATTAGGGCAGCTATTAATATAAATACCTTTTCTTTTATCTAAAAATTTTTTTTTTAATAATTCTTTATATATATGAAGAAAGCTTTCTTGAAAAATTAAACATCTTGGATTTGCGTCTTTCCAAATCTCTACCACTTCTAAAGAGCTTAATCTAAAGTTTATAGGCATTACAATGGCTCCTAATTTTGCTGTAGCATAAAGTATTTCTGCATACTCTATACAATTATAGGCTAAAACTGCTACTCTATCTCCTTTAGAAACTCCAATTTCGAAAAGATAATTAGATAAATTTTCACCATTAATTTGCAACTCTTTATAAGTAAGCTTTCTATTTTCATCTTTTACTACAATTTTAGATGGT
>CACEBX010000019.1 GCA_902557845.1 Rhodospirillaceae bacterium
ATAATTACTTTTAAGAAGGTTGCGCTGCTAAATTAGTTTTACTTTCTTCTTTATTCTGCTTTTCCTCTAAAATAGGTGGATCTATTAAAGGAAATGTGTAATTAGACTTTTTATCTATTTGCCTTATTATTATTTGAACATCTTTTATATTTCCTGCATATAATTTTGAATGAAACCTCATTTCATTAAACAAACAATATGCTCTTAATATAGACATAGAACCCTTTGACATATAAATAGTTAAAATTATCCAAGACGATAAAAATAACCACCACTCGACAGACCCTAATAATATAAATAATAATATTATTAAAAAAAGTGGCAAATATAATTTATTATGAAAGAACCATACTAGAGGAAATAGTGAGGCAAATAATGAACTCTCATTAACTTCTAAAATATTATACATATTTTTTTTCCCTTTAAAAACCTCAAAATCTTTAAAGTCATCAAAATTTATAATATTGTCTAAATAAGATTTAACTTTTTCTAAAATAACTGCATCTTCATCAGTGTTAGTTTCAATTAATTTAATTCCTAATGGTCCTTTAGCTAATACATTAAATAAGACATTTTTTCTTGAAATAGTTAAAACGGTTTCTGAGTTTTCTTTTAGTTTTTCATTCAAAATTTTTTGTGTCCCTCTAAATGGGACTTTTTCTAGTCCAACTATTATGTCATCAGTTCTTAGCATTAATGCGAGCGCATGAGAACCTTTTCTTAAAGCATCTACTTTCAAAAAAGAAACTGCTCCATCTTGACTACCTTGAGAAATATCAGCTTTATCTTTTATATTTTCTTCCATTAAAATTTATGGATATTTAATTGCAGAACTATTCTTAAAAGATTTAGCAAGTTCTCCACTTTGATTGGCAAGGTTATTTACTGCTTTTGCTAAATCATTAAAATTTTTATTCATCTTTTTTTGATTGGAAGAAATTTTTCCTAATAAATCTGTATTAGTAGCTTTTTTAGATAATTTGATAAGCTTATTTGTTGTATTTACTTGTGTATCTTTTAGAGTTTTAACTAATTTATTAAGTTCCTGCATGTTTTTCTTGCTAGAAGTATTCATATTTTTTGTAACGTTTTCTGCTAAACCAGATATCTCTGATACTAACATTTTATTAGTATTACTAAGATTATTATCTAAATTATTAATACTTTCAATTAATGCATTATTTGTCTCTAATATTTTTCCCTGCTCTTGAATGCCTGTTTGTAGTTGCTCTAATGCATTCTTAACGCCATCTACATTTTCAGCAAAAACAACTAATGCCTCTCTGCTTGTGCTTGTCATTGCTGAAAGTTCATTCATTGTTCTACTGTAAATTAATGCTGTAAGACTTAGACCTATTACAGCAGCCAAAATAGAGATTCCAAAAATTATTGTAGTAAATTTATGAACTTGTTTCACAGAAGCCTCCAGTTTTTTATTTTCATTTTTTATTTTATTATATTCAGAAGTTACATCAGTTGCAGCATCTGCAGCATCTAAAGCTATTTTTATACTTTCTTGTACTTCATTAACAGTATTCATATCAAATTTCCATTATATATAATTTTTTAATCTTTTATAAGCACATTTTATGCCAGATGTTTGAAAAACTACCATTGAAGGAATATTTTTTGAAATAAATCCATAAGCTTTACATCCATAAGGTCTATTTGGACGATAAGTTATAAAGAAATATTCACATCCATGACACTTTACTAAATTTTTATTTTTTTTTTGCATTTTTAAAAAATTTGTTAATTAAATAATATATTATTTTTGCTAATGAAAATCTAAATACAGCGATAAAAGATAAAGTCCCACATATTAAAATAATAATAGCCAAGTATCTTTTGGTTTCCCAAAAGTCCACTGATTTATCAAAACATAAAAAAGAAGAATAAAGAAATGCAAAACTTACAATATAATCACTAATTTTTTTCATACTATTTCCTTTGTGTTCCATCTTCATTGAATTCTAAATCATCTGGTATTTCTATATTTGGCTCTTCCAAATTTTCACCATTATTTATTTTATAAATATAAGCTAAAGCTATTGCAACTGCAGTATAAAGCTTTTCTGATATTTCTGAACCTATTTCAGAAGTAAAAAATAAAGCCCTAGCTAAAAGCTTATGTCTAAAGATAGTTATATTACTTTCTTTAGCTTTATCTATAATTTTTTGTGCAATTAACCCCCTACCCATTGATAAAACTTTTGGGGCACCAGGAGTCCCAACATCATACTTTAATGCCACTGCAAAATGAGTAGGGTTGACTATTACTGCATTAGCCTCCTTGACGTCTTCAACAGACTCTGATTGCTTTATTGCCTTTCTTACAGTCTCTAATTGTAATCTTTTAATTTTTGCTTTAACTTCAGGAGATCCCTCAGTTTCTTTGTTTTCATCCTTTAAATCTTGTCTGCTCATTCTAAGCGATTTAATAAAACTATATTTTTGCCAAGTCCAATCCAAAATTGCTACTAATAATAAAACAATCAATAGAACTAATATAAGAATAGGAAAAAATCCTGCAGCTGTTATTAAAGAGTTTTCAAATGTTTCTGTTGATAATTGAATAATATCACTAGTCTTGTAGTATAAAAAATAAAAGCTAGTTCCAAATAAGAATACGACTTTTAAAATACTTTTTAAAAGTTCAACTAAACCTTTTATACTAAATATTCTTTTCAAACCTGCAATAGGATTTATTTTACTATTTTTCCATTCTATAGCTTTTAAACTAAAAGTTATTCCACCAACAAATAATTGTGTAAAAATCGTTAAAATTAAAACTGGTGTACCTATTATAACTGAAACTATAAATACTTTAAAAAAAGTATTTTTTAAGGCTAATAACAAGGAATTACTGTCTTGTGAAAGATTTAAATAATAGAATAATTCTTTCCAATTAGCTAAAATATATTTAAAATTAAATGAGAAAAAATAAAGAACTACTAATAACATTATTACTGAAGAGAAAACATACATTTCTTTTGAAGTGACTGTTTTCCCCTCTTCTTTGGCCTTATCAATTCTTCTTTGGGTGGGTTGCTCTGTTTTTTCTTGGCTACTATTTTGATTTTCTTCTGCCATTGATCATAATCCTTCAATTAATCTAGCCACATAATCTATAGCTACTTCGCTTACACTATTAAAATTTCCTCCTATTGTATTTGTACAAAGATATAATAAAAAAAATGCTGACATCATAGTAATAGGAAAACCAAAAGAAAATAAATTTAGAGATGGAGCAGACCTAGTAACTACTCCAATTACAACATTTAATAATGTTATACCTACTACAACAGGAAGCATAATAAGTGCACCAAACTTAAACATCAAACCTCCAGCATCAATTCCCAATTTTATTATTTGTAAATTAAAGCCATTTGACCCAATGGGAAGAACTTTATAACTTTCTAATAAAATAGCTATTACTAATAAATGACCATTTAGTGATAAGAAAGTTAATAACATAAAAAAAGAAAAAATTTGACTTACTACAGGAGTTTGTGCTCCAGACTCTGGGTCTACTAATCCAGCAAAACTTAATCCAGTACTTGCTGCAATTTTTTCACCTGCCAATTCTGCGGAAGAAAAAAATATTTTTAATATTAGTCCACTAGAAACTCCTATGACAAGCTCCTGAAATATAACTAAAACTATTTTTAATCCTGCTAATTCAAGTATATTGGGTATTGGAATAGTGCTGAAAATTAAAAAACTAGTTGCAAAAGCTACTACCACTCTAACTTGTAATGGTATAATTTTATATCCAAATAATGGAGAAGCTAAAAAAAAACTACCAATTCTTAAAGAAGCTAATCCAACACCTGCTAAGATATTTAGTAATGCTGTAAGTTCTAAACCAGGAATTATTTCTGTAAAAGCCTGAGTAATCATGTTACCTTATAGAAGCTACTCTATCAAATATAAACATAAAATAATCTGTTAACCCTATTAATAAGTAATTCGTAAATATAGCTATAGTTAATATTACTATCACTACTTTTGGAACAAAACTCAATGTCATTTCATTTATTGATGTAGCAGCTTGAATTATTCCTATAGTCAATCCAACTATTAAAGCTACAATCAAAACTGGACCAGCTAGTTTTAATACAGTCCAAAAAGCCATACTCACCATTTCTACGTTATTTTCATATCCCATAATAATCTCCTTTACTGTGAAACAAATGTACTAACCAAAGAACCAACAGTCATGCTCCACCCATCAACTAATACAAATAATAAAATTTTAAAAGGCAATGCTACTAACATAGGCGAAAGCATCATCATTCCTAATGACATAAGAACTGAAGCCACTACCATATCAATTACTAGAAATGGTAAAAACAATAAAAAACCTATCTGAAATGCTGTTTTTAATTCTGATGTAATAAAAGCTGGTAAAGCTATACTAAAAGGAATATCTTCTTTTGTATAAAACTCTTCTTTTCCTGCTATTTCTGAAAACATTGATATATCACTTTCTCTGGTATTTAAAATCATAAAATTTTTAAACTCGCCGCTAGCTTGTTCTAGAGCTTCTGGGGTCTGTATATCACCATTCATGTAAGGCAAACCAACTTCTTCATAAACTTTATTAAAAGTAGGAGCCATAATAAAAAAAGTTAAAAATAAAGCTAATGCTATTAAAACTTGATTAGGCGGTGTTTGCTGAGTTCCTAAAGCTTGTCTTAAAATTGACATAACAATTACAATTCTTGTAAAAGAGGTCATACCCAAAACCAGCGAGGGCAAAACTGTCAAAAATGACATTAATAATAATATTTGCAATGATAAAGAATATGTAGTTCCGCCATTAGCGTTGCTTTCTACGTTTACTGCTGGCAATCCTCCTAAAGTATCCAAACTAAAGAGATCAGCATGAAAAAAAAGAGGCAATATAGTTAATAAAAAAAGTTTAAAATATTTTTTTAAATTAATCATTTTTAATACCACTAGTAAGTTGATCATTTGTTATACCTTTAGGCAAAGGAATGATATTAGAAATACTTGATTTGTTGGTAATTACTAAGTAGTTATCCTCCTTAATTGAAAAGACAGTAATTCTACTTCCATTTCCTATCATGGAGTTTGAAATTATATTTAATGTTTTAATTGAGCCTAATTTAGAACGTAATAAATCTTTCTTTTTATTAACTAAAAATGAAATTAAAATTAAAACAATTAAAAAAGCTATAATTATTATTACAGTGTTTAAATCATATGTAGATTGCATTCTTTTGCCTCCTAGCAAGGAAGATGCAAAAGACTTGCCAAATTTGTTAGAGCAGGTTTTAAGGTGTTTTTAAATTAAAATGTCATAAAGTTGACATTAGACGCTTTTTACTCTTTCTTTTGGATCTACAACTTCTGTAAATCTTATTCCAAATCTTTCTCCTATCATAACCACTTCTCCTTTAGCTATTATTGTCCCATTTGCTAAAATATCTAATGGATCACCAGCTAATCTTTCCAGTTCAATTACAGACCCTTCATTAATTCTAAGTAAATCTCTTAGTTTGATTTCTGCACCACCAACTTCCACAGTAAGCTTTACATCTATATTTTCAAGAACTCTTAGATTTTCAAGGCTGCTTCTTTCACTTTTTTCTTCTTCACCAACTTTAGCATCTTTTTCTACAGCGGCCTCTTGTTCTTTATTGCTTTCTTCTATTTCTTCTTTATTCTTTTCCTCAACCATTTATTACTCCATTTATATTCTTTTTTTTACATTAATTGCAGAATTGCCTTTGTATTCCCCTAGATCACCATTAAACATTTTTATATCCTCAACATACACGTCTATTTTGTCTGAGATAGGAATTTGTATAGTATTACCAACATTTAATCTCAATAATTTTGAAAAATTAACAATAGGTTCGCTTAATGTTGCATTTACTTTTAATGGTATCTCCAGAACTGACTTCTCCATTTTTTCTCTCCAAGAGGTATCGTCTTCTACTATATCTGATTGAACTCTTGATCTTAGTAATGAAGCAATTGGTTTTAAAGTTTGTAATGGATATAAAATATCAAAATTTGCAGCATCTACTCCTGGTAGCTGTACTACAAAAGAACATATAATAACTAAATCACTTGCATCAACAAAAGTGGTAAATTGAGGATTTACTTCTCTTCCTAATTTAGTAAAATTTACTGGAGTTAGGTCTTTCCAACTTGTTTTAAGTTCCCTCATTAGTCCATCACTTGCCATTTCAATGATTCTCTCTTCAGTGGCTGTAAACTCCTGTCTGTTTGTTTTAAGAACTTCTATATTTCCTCCATAGTATGCATTCGTCAGAATACTTATAAATGTAGGAGACAATACTAATAATAAAGAACCTCTAAGCTCTTCTATTCTGTAAGTGCTTAAGCTCATAAAACTATCTAGTGAAGAAGAATATTCATCAAAAGATTTTACTTCAGGAGGAAAAGAACTTATTCTAGGTTGCAGTCTCAACATTGGCTGAAAAACAGATCTCGCGAACCTTGCAAATCTCTCATTTATAAGTCTTAAAGCATAGTAATCGCCCATTAAAGACAAATCATCAGTTCCAAATGTAAAAGGAGCAACTTCTAAATTACTTCCAATACCTGATCCCTGTTCTTTTATATCTCCAGAAGAAAGTCCATCCATTAAAGCATTAACTTCATCCGAAGTAAGTTTTCTTGAATTTTCGTTTGCCAATTTTTTATAACTCCATAATTACTGTAATACAAAAGAGGTAAAGTGGATGCCTTCTACACCACCGAAACCTTCTTTATCTTCTAAAAAGATATTTAATGCATCTTTAATTGCATCGGCTAAACCTTGTTTTCCATCTCTTCCAGCAACATCTTGCTCAGAGTATTCACTCATAACTCCTAAAATTATTCCTCTTAAAGCAAGTTGGTGGCTTTCTACATTTATCATAACCTCTTCATCATATTGAGTTGATACACCAACTGTTATCTGAAGAAACTTTTTAGAATCTCTAAGGTTAGTAGTAAAGTTTCCAGGAAACTCATAATAAGTAGTTAAAAACTTTTCTTCAACATTTACTTTTTTTACTTTCTTTTTAGGAACACATTCTTCTTCACCATCAGCATTTTCAACACATTCCATTTCAACTTCGCTTTCCTCTTCGGCACTGTTATCTTCAGACTTTTCTTCTTCCTTCTCTTTTTCTGGATTTTTACCTTCTAGAATTTCAGAAACTTCTGCTGAGGGATCAGGGTCACTTCCTCCACCAAAAATAAGAGCTCCTATACCAAGGCCAATGCCCAATAGAACTAATCCTGCTGCAGCAAAAATTGCAATTTTTACAATTCCGCCTTTTTTATTTTCTTCCTTGTTATCAGCCATTTTTTACTCCAATATTTATGCTTTAATGTATACTAAGTTATTATCTTTATAATGTTTTTCTATTTTTAAATCTAAGTTTTCTTCTTCTTTAGTATTTTTATTCATATTACCTTTTTTTTCTTTTTTTAAGTTATCCTCTCCAAACTTATTTGGGCTATTATAATTTAAATTAAAATTATTTAAATTTAAACCCTGTGAGGATAATGATTTTTGTAAATTAGCATTATTTTCTGATAATAGTGAAGCGACATTACTATTATCTACTTTAAAAGCTATATCAATATTGTCTCCATTAATTTCCATAATCACTTCAATTTTCCCAAGATTTTCAGGTTTAATTTGTATTTCAAATTTATTATTACCTAACTTTATATTTCTTTCAAACATTTCAGCTAATCTTTGATTAACATTATTACTTTTGAAATCTAGAATATTTTTTAATAGACTATCTGCAGTTTTATTATGATTAAAGTTCTTTTCATTACTAGAATTTTCTAAATTTGTATTTTCATTAATATTATTTGAGTTTATTGTAATATTATTTTTTTCCGAAAAACTATTTGATAGCTTTTCTTTAAAGCTTACCTTAGGTATTACTTTATTATTTTTAACTAAAAGATTAACTTCTTCTCCCAAAGTGTTTAAACTATTAGATGTTATAATTTTAATTACTTTCTTGTTTTTCACTGAATTTTTTAGATTACTAAAGTTTAAATAATTTTTAAAAAAAGTTTTAATTTTTTTTCCTTTAGTTTGAGTTTTAATAGTTTTTAAATTAGAAGGTTTGTTTTCTAGCAAACTTATACCTATACTATTTAATTCTGATTTATTTGACAACAAAGTATTATTAGTTTTTTTATCACTATTCAACATAGAGTTATTTGTTTTTGTATTATGCACAATAGCTACATTATTATTTTTAATTATTTTAGAATCTAGTGAAACTAATTTATTTTCTTTTCTAGCAGTTTCTTTTATGTTGCCAGAGTTATTTATTTGAAATACTAATTTCTTTTCATCTATAATAGTTTCTTTTGTATCTTTTGTATCTTTTGTATCTTTTGTATTATTAGCTTGGTTAGTCAGATTAGTATTAACTTTCTTAAATAATTGATCTTGGACATCTTTTACTTCTAAATTAGTGTTATCTTCATTAATAGAAAGAAAAACCTGATTAATATCTGAAGAAAAGTCGTCTTTATTATCAGATTTGTTTTTTTTTGCCTTATCAGAAAAATTACTATTTTCTAATAAACCCGCAAATAGACCTTCTATAACACTTTTCATTAATACTCACTTTTTTTTAACTAATTCTGCAAAAATAATGCCATCAAGTATTTTTTTGAGGAGGCATACTGTTAATAAATTGATTTTCTCTATTATTTTTTTCTAGCTGTATTACAAATTTGATTTTTTCATCAACTATTTCTTTTTCTTTAATTAGTTTCCCTAAATTAATCTTGGCTCTTTTCATTTCAATAGATAAAAATTTTTCTCTGTTTTCTGAAATATAAATTTGTTCTATTAATTTAAGCTTATATTGGCTTTTTTCTTTCATATTCCAAGCTAGCTCAGTTTTATCAATAGAAGTATTTTTTAATATTTTTTTAAGCTTTTCCTTGTTATTTTTATTTTTTTCATACTCATTGTCTAGAGTAGTAATTTCTATTTTTTGTCCTAATAGTCTTTTTTCTTTTATCAAACTAAGATTTTTTAATCTTTTTTTATTTAACATTTATCCTGCTTTTTCTAATAAGACTTTAAGTTTTTGAAGAGACCCATCAAATGTATCATTTTCTGTATTATCTTGTTTCATAAAATCAACAATTTTTGGCCACATTTCATGAGCTTTATCTATTGATTTATCTTGCCCTTTTGAATATCCGCCCATCAGAACCAGATCTCTACTCTCCTTATAAACAGAAACTAACCTCTTAAGTTCTCTGCTTAATTGTTTATGTTCTACTGAAACAATATCATCCATTACTCTACTAATTGAATTTTGAATATCTATGGCAGGGTAAATTCCTAATTGTGCTTGCTCACGAGATAAAACTATATGCCCGTCAAGTATTGCTCTTGCTGAGTCAACAACAGGATCATTATGATCATCTGCATCAGCTAAAACTGTATAAAATGCAGTTATATTTCCTTCTAAAATATTCCCACTACCTGCTCTTTCAATAAGAGCTGGAATCATTGAAATTACAGAAGGTGGGTAGCCTTTTGAGGTTGGCTGCTCACCCAGAGCAAGGCCAATTTCTCTTTTAGCATGAGCAACTCTAGTAAGAGAGTCCATAATTAATAAAACATTTTTACCTTTTGCGCGAAAATATTCAGCAATAGCTGTACATCTATTTGCACCTCTCATCCTAAGCAAAGGAGATCTATCTGCAGGAACAGCTACTATTATTATCTTATTTTTTTTATCATGACTTAATAAGGAGTCTACCATAATTTTTACTTCTCTTGCTCTTTCTCCAATTAGCCCTACAACTACAATATCAGACTCTGAATATTTGCTCATCATTTGTAATAGAACTGACTTACCTACTCCACTTCCTGCTATAATTCCAATTCTTTGCCCTTTTCCTATTGTAATAATTGAGTTAATTGTCCTAACACCAACATCAAATTTGCTCTCTATCTTCTTTCTTTCTAGTGGATTTACTGCTTTACCATTTAATGGCCAATAATCTCTAAATTTTTCTAATTTTTTTCCATCTAAAGGTTTGCCCATTCCGTCAATAACTCTTCCTAATAATGCTTCTCCTACTCCAATATTTACTCCTTCATCTACAAGTCTCACTCTTGACCCTACTTTTAGCTTAGTATCAGTATTATGTAATGCCACGAGATTTTTGTTGTTTCTAAAACCTATAACTTCAGCACTTGTTTTGTATGCATCTAAACTATCTATTTCGCACACACTTCCTACGGAGGCTGGAAAGCCATCAGTTTCCACAATACTTCCTTCCAAACCGCGTACTACTCCAGAAACTTCTGTTGTCGCCAAAATATTATCAAAACTATTTTCTTTAATTAGTTTTTTTAATAAACTCATATATTTTTACCCTGAACTTTGTGTTTTATTTTAATACCATTTATTTGCAAAATTACTTCACCATTTGAAAGTTCTTTTTTTTGCTTAATATTCATATCCTTTAATTTAGGTTTTATATCTTTATTTTTTTCCATTACTTTAAAGTCTTCTTCACTTACAAAAATTTCTATTTTTCCATCATTATTTTCTAAAGTTGCTATAAAGTTTTTAATTTTTTTAAGAAACTCTGTAGGTAATGCCTTAATTATTTTTCCAGTAAGTTCTGAGCTTAATTCTAAAATTCTATTTGCAATAATATTTTCTAATTCAGTTAAATCTAATTGATCTGTTTTTGAAATTTTTTCACTAATACTATTCAACTTTGCAATTGCAGAATCTGCCCCTTCCTTTATCTCTGAATATGCCTCTTGTTTTCCTTTTTCAAAAGCTTCCTTTTTAGTTTCTTCTAAAATTTTTAAATGCTCTTCTTCTTGAAAAGTTTTTGTTTCTATAATCTCTTTATTTTCTAGATCATTAACTTTTGTTTCATCCGAGTCTGTATTGTTTTGTGCTTCTATAATATCTTCTTGTTCTACCTCTTTTTTATTTTCTTCATTTTCTTTAGACTCTTTAGTATTAATACTCTCATTGAGAGTACTTTCTTTATTACTATTTTCGTTTTCTTCTCTTTTAGCAAAAATATCCTTACTATACTTTTTTGCTATATCATGCAGAGAAACCTTTTTAAATGCTTCAGACATCTCCTTCTTTATCTCTTTACGTTTAAAAGAAGTTTCTCTACTGGCCTGAATTAACCTTGAAATTTCTTCATCACTTAATGGTGTATCTTTTTCAAAGCCTTCATCATCAATTTTTTTTGAAGTTAAACTTTCACTACTCAATTTACGCTCCTATTAATTATCTTCTTCCGAGTTTTTACTTCCTTGCTTCATCAATGCTCTAAATACACTTGATACTCTTCCTGCCTCATCGCCTACTATCATCCTAATTACAGCAACTTTGTCATCGTAAGTATTAGCAGTATCTAACATATCTGGAGATATTGCAGACTTTTTAGGTTTAAGCTTAGCTTTTATTTCCTCTAATGACTCTCCTTCTTGAACCTCTATTTTTTCTTCTTGTTCATCTTCATCATCATCGGCTATGGCTGCTCCTCCTACACCTGCACCTATAGCTCCACCTACAGGAACTAATATTCTATTTAATAAGGGTCTGAGTGCCCCAAATGTTACAATTGCTAAAACCAATATCGTGAATAATTTTCCTAATAACTCTCTTATTGCAGAGTTCTCATACCAAGGGACCGTACTTAATTGAATATCATCAATAAATTCTCCGCTAGATATAGTTATTGAGTCTCCTCTTTCTTGTTTAAATCCTATAGCATCTCTCACTAATGCCTCCAAGTTGGTTTTTTCTTCTTCACTTAGTTTTTGTAATACACTTTCTCCTAATTCATTAACTACCATTTTATCCCTAATTAAAATAGCAGCAACAATTCTTTTTATAGTACCTGTTGGATTTCTAATTGCAGTAACTCTCTTGCTTACCTCATAATTCTTTATACTACTAGAGCTTTGGGACTTTATCTTAGACCCTGATGCTGCTGTTTCAGGAGCGCCAGTAGCAAGTTCAGCTGCTAGTGGTGGAGTATTAGCTACTGCTCCTGGTATTCCTACTGACTCAGGCTCTGAAGTGGAATCTTGTGTAGCTTGTTCACTTCTTAATGCAGTTCCCTCTGGGTCTACTATTTCTTCTGTTACATTTTGTGTTGTAAAATCTACATCTACATTTACTTGAGCAGTTATATTTCCCGCTCCTAAAATTGGAGTTAAAAGAGATATTACTCTTTGTCTGTAAACTTGTTCTAATTTCATAGTATATTCTAATTGTCTATTAGATAATGCTGAAGTTGGGTCATTAGTAGGTCTTGATAATAAATTTCCATGTTGATCTACAACTGTAACATTTTCTGATGGTAAACTAGGAACAGAAGAAGATACTAAATGCACTATTGCTCTTACTTGGTTTTCGCCTAGACTTCTTCCAGCACCAAGTTTCACAAAAATAGATGCAGTGGGCTTACTTCTATCCCTTACAAAAACTGATTTATCCGGTATTGCTAAATGTACTCTAGCTCCTAAAATACCAGAAATTTCATTAATTGACCTGGCCAATTCACTTTCTTGACTTTGCCTAATTTTTACTGCCTCCACAGACCTACTTGTGCCCATAGGTAAATCACTTAAATTATCATATCCACTAGGTAATGACTCTGGCAAACCCTCAGCTGCTAATAACATTTTAGATTGATAATAATCTGTGCTAGGAACAAGCACCTCACCTGTTGCAGTATCAAGAGATACATCAATTCCTTTTTGTCTTAAAGATTCAACAACTTTAGCTTTATCTCCCTCTGTAAGTGATGAAAATAATGTTGTTTTTGCTGGTTCTCTCATTGTAATAAAAATTAAAATTCCTATAAATGCAATCAATAAGGCTAATACTGTAGGAAGTGCCCTTTTTGCTGCAGGTTCATTTAACAACCTTCTAATGTTTGTTATGTATGAACTTGTTTTGGTAATTAAATTACCTTTATTTTCATCTAAGTTTGAAATTGCGGTATCAGCCATTTATTTAGTCTCCTTTTATAATTTTTTATACAGGCATATTCATAATATCTTTGTAAGCACTTAAAACTTTGTTTCTTACGTTTAAAGTAATTTGAAAAGCTAACTTTGATATTTGTTGATTTACTATTACCTTAGTTAAATCTTGCTCTTTTCCTAATTCATAATTTTTTGTTATTTCTGCAGCCTCATTTTGAGTTTTCGCCACATTATTTAAAGCATCACTTACATTATTTAAAAAATTTGGTTCTTTTAATAAGTTACTTTTTTTTAGAACTGAGTTTTGTTCTAAAAGAATATCTTTTTTAGAATTTAAACCTTCTTTTTGATTGCTTTCAATAGTTCTGTTTATTAAATTTATTCCGACATTATTTACCTTGTTCATAAAACCTCCTAGTTACCTAAAGCAAAAATTTTATCTTCCAATTGTTGATAATATTCATTATGATTTTGAACACTATCATCAACTATTATATGTTCAGAGTTAATATTGACTGAGTTTGAAAGTACTATTGACCTTAGTATTACATTTTCAAGTTCTCTTACATTTCCAGACCATCTGTGCTTTTTTAAAACATCCTGTGCTTTCTGTGATAAATAAGGAAAATCTTTACTTTCATCATTATGCTTCTTTATTATTGAGACCACTATTGGTATTATGTCTTCAATTCTTTCACTCAATCCAAAAGTTTTAATAGGAAAAACATTTAATCTATAATAAAGATCTTCTCTAAATTTATTATTTTTTACTTCCTCAGCCATATTTCTATTAGTAGTTGCAATAATTCTTACATCTATTTCTATTTCTCTATTTCCTCCTACAGGAGTTACTTTTTTTTCTTGTAAAACCCTTAATAGTTTTGCCTGTAAACTTAATGGCATTTCTGAAATTTCATCTAGTAGAAGAGTACCTTTATCTGCCGCTCTAAAAATTCCTTTATTTGAATGAGATGCTCCAGTGAAAGAACCTTTTTCATGTCCAAATAAAATAGCTTCAAGCATATTTTCTGGTATTGCTGCACAATTCACAGCAATAAAAGGATTATCTCTTCTAGAGGATTGATCATGAATATAATTGGCCACAACTTCTTTTCCTGTTCCTGTAGGACCATTTATAAAAACTGTAACATCTGTACTTGCAACTTTTTTAGAAAGTGTTTTAAGCATTAATGACTCTTTACTTCCAGTTATAAATTTTTCATCATCTAATGCATAACTTATCAAAACTTCTGAGCTATATTTATCATCAGGTATTAAATTAATTTTAATAAAAGAATTGCCCAATTCGCTCTTTAAATAGAAATTATCTTTATAGCCCTCTATTTCAATAATTTTTTTAATTTTAAAACTTCTTGCTAAACTTAGTAAGCTTTTTGAGTCATTATCACTCTTGTTTAATGCATCACTATGACAAATTAATGTTGAGGTTCCATTATTATAAAGGTCCTCTAAACTATTAAATATCTCGACCTCTGCATCTCTTTCTATTAATTTACTTTTAAAAATCTCTAATTCTTTAATTCCTAAACTTATTATACTAACCTTTGACATATTTCCTCCATTTAAAAGAAGAAACGCAAAAACTTTGCCAAAATTAAAAAAAAATAAAAAAAAATTTTAAATCAGTTATTTCAGGCTATAAATAATATTTTTATAGCATTTTAAAAATTAGTGTCATAAAATTGTCAGTAAATTTAAATAAATGGTTCAATATTTTGACTAAAAATAGAGATATAGATAATATTATAATAGGTAATAGTAAAAAGGTTTTAGAACTAAAATTTTTAATTGAAAAAGTAGCACCGTCTGAAAGCACTGTATTAGTTTTAGGAGACACAGGTACAGGAAAAGAATTAGTAGCTCAGGCCTTACATAAATCATCAAAGAGAAAAGGTACATTTATACCAGTAAATTGTGCAGCTATTCCTGCGGAATTATTAGAAAGCGAACTATTTGGTCATGAAAAAGGAGCCTTTACAGGAGCTGAAAAATCAAGAACAGGAAGATTTGAGCTATCTTCTGGAGGTACTTTGTTTTTAGATGAAATAGGAGATATTTCTCTTTCTTTGCAAGCAAAGTTATTAAGAGCGTTAGAAAATAAATCTATACAAAAAGTGGGTGGAGGAAAAGAAATACCTCTTGATTTGAGAATGGTATGTGCCACTCATCAAGACCTAGAAAAAAAAGTATCAGACGGAACTTTTAGAGCTGACTTATATTATAGGATAAATGTCTTTCCTATAAATGTACCAACATTGTCTGAAAGAAATGATGATATTCCTATAATTATGGATTATATGCTTAATAAGCTAATAAAAAATAAAGATGATCCTCCAGAATTTTCTAGTGATGCGGTCGATGTACTTAAAAGACATTTGTGGCCTGGAAATATTAGAGAACTAAAAAATGTATTAGAGAGATCATATATTTTGTTCTCTGGAAGAAAAATAGAAAAAAATCATGTTTTAGAAAACCTAATAAGATTAAAGGCTCCTACATCTAAGGAAGAACAGGAAGAGTTATGGGATGCTACCCAAAAATTAGAACCTGCTGAAAATAATAATAGTTTAACTGAAGTAAAAAAAAGCCCCTCTCCTTTACCGCATCCTAAACATTATGCTGACTGGTTTGACTTTTTTGAAAATATAGATCTTAGAGTCTATTTAAGAGATGTAGAGGTAGTACTTATTGAGTCAGCTTTAAAAAAATCAGATGGTGTAGTATCAAAAGCTTCAGATTTATTAAAAATTAATAGAACTACTTTGATAGAAAAAATGAGAAAACTACAAATTAATTAATTATTTTTTGAATATGCTTTAAGTGTCTTTCTTTTTTTATTAAAATTTTGCTGTCTGTTTGAAATTAAAGTTTCTGTTTTCTCTATAAGTTCACAATTATTTACCCATACTAACTTAAGCCTATTTTTATTATTATTATTTAAATTAGCAGCATCACTTGATATTTTTTGTAAAATAACTTTTCTAGCTAAATCTAATTTTGTTACTTCACCAAAGTTTCCTATTGTAATACTTTCAGCAATTTTAGAAGATAATTGTTCTAATTTATCAAAACAGTTATCAATATCTCTATTATGGTTAGTATAATTATGCATTTTTTAAACCTTGTTCAAAAGATGTAAGTATATTTTTAATAGCATTAGCAGCTTTCATTATATCATCAACGACCTTTTTAGAATATCCTTTAATTAATTGCTGTCTACAGTACTCATAAATTTGAAATAAATTTATTGCTATACTGTTATTGCTATCAAAGTTTAATGATGTTTGTAACGCATAAATTGCAGTTAAAGACTTAGTAAAGTGTTTATTCTTTAAATCAAGGTCTTTTTCCTTTGGTTTCCATTGTTTAGTTTTTTCTATACTCTTAGCAACTATATTCATAGACCTTTCTAATTCTTTCAAAATCCCAAAAATTACTTGATTTCCAGTCTTTACAGTATTGTAAGAGCCCTCTGATTTTTGATATTGTTCTAAATTTTTTGATTTATTTCCGTACATTTGATATAAATAATTATTATGATTGAAAGTTTATCATCTTTACAAAGTTTTAATAAAGTTAATCCTTTTTCTAGAGTTGATACTGCAAATGGTATGCCAATAAACAACTTTAGAAAGGTAGATCCTGTTTCAGATAGCATAAGATCTAAAGAATTTGTTTCAAAAGAAAACCTAAGAAACTTATATACTAAAAGCTTTTCATTAAGCAATGGAGATAATACAGAGCAATATCTTAAATCTAAAAACCTATTTGCTCCCGTATACATATATAATGAAGCTAAAACTAAATATGACATGATATCTAAGTTAGAAGTTAGTTTACCTAAAATTAAGCTTCAAGTTAATATCCTTGCTTAAAAAAAAAATTAAAACGTATGCTTTCGACATTGATGGCGTAATTTGTAATACAATAGATGGTAATTATCCTAAATCTAAACCTAATAAAAATGCTATAAAAAAAATTAATAAGCTTTATGATAATGGTAATAGGGTAATAATTTATACTGCAAGGTATATGGGACGAACCGATAATAACATCGAAAAAGCAAACCATCTTGGTTATCAAAAAACCTTCCAACAACTAAAATCATGGGGCTTAAATTTTCACGAGCTTTTTATGGGAAAACCTAGTTTTGATATTTTAATTGATGATAAAGCTTTTAACTATGATGAAAGTTGGATCGAAAAACTATAATATTTAGCTTAATTCTTCTTCATTTCTCTCTTTTTCAGCTATCAAAAGAGCATTAAATAAATCACTTTCACTTATTATTCCTAGCATATACCCCTTATCATCAGTTATTGGTATTGACTCTCCAACAAAGTCTTTAACTTTGTCTATAGTCTGTAAAACAGAATCAGAACTATCTAAGAATAAAAACTTTTTATAATTAATAATATTTATACTATCATCTTCTTTTTTTAACTTTAACAACTCGGGAAGACTTACTTTTCCTAATAATTTACCTTGAGGATCTAATATATATCCTTCACTTACATTAGAGCTTGCTAAAATTTCTATCATTTCTCTGGCACTATGTTCTGGCACTAATCTTATATAATTTTTGCTTAATATTTCAATAACTTTTATCGATGCTAAGTGTAATTTGTCTCTACCTTGATGAATATCAATCTTTCTGTTTAATAATATTTGATCAAATGCTGAATGACCAAAAACTTTAGATGAAATTAAGTTTGCAAAACATATACTTATTCCTGCTCCTAAGGCCACATTGTAATCTGAAGTTAATTCAAATACTATTAAAAGAGTAGCAATGGGACCTCCAATTACTGAACTTGCTAATGCAGCTAAACCTGCTACCGCAAATAAAGAGTGATTGATATCAACAAAAAGCCCCGATAAAAAAGCAAATATACTTCCAACACAAACTCCTATAAATAATGCTGGAGAAAAAATACCTCCAAATAATCCTAGTCTTATGCAAACTACTGTCAAAAATAGTTTTCCTATCAAAAGACAAAACAAATAACCAGCGTTGCTGGGAGCTTCAATTAGTGACCTAATTGTGTCCGTTCCTAACCCCAAAAGTTCTGGTAAAAAAATTCCAGTTATTCCACAAATTCCTCCAGCAATAATAGGTAAGAAAAACACTGGAATTTGTTTTGGAATTTTTAGCGGCCCGGTTAAACCTTTCATATAAACTGAACTTACTAAACCCGAAACTATACCTAAAACTCCCAATAATAAAATTTCATAAAATTGAGATATCCCTCCTAAATTTGCCTCAAAAAGTGGATTCATTTCATAAAACTCAGTACTAAAAGTATGGGCAACTATCGCACTGATTAATATAGGAGCAACGGCCTTTAAAGAAAAATGTCTTACTATTACCTCATGAGCGAATACTAATCCAGCTATGGGAGCACCAAAACCAGAAGAAATTGCAGCAGCTGCTCCACAAGCAAGTAATATATGAGGAGGAGTTTGATCCTTAAGTAATTTTGAAAAATAATCACCTAAAACACCTCCAAAATGAACTAATGGTCCATATTGTCCTACAGAAGCACCTCCGGCTAAAGATACTGCTGAAGCTAAAGTTGATAACAATCCTGCTTCTGTATTAGGCCTTTTACTAGTAACATGTGCTGCTAATATACTTTCAGCAGGGCCATGCCATCTATCCAAGTTGGCTAATTTAAAAATTATAGCAACTATTACACCAGCTATTATTGGGCCGCTAAGTATAAGAAAAGGTTTTGGTAACCCTAATAATATATGATTGTCGCCCCTCAAATAGGATTGAAAAAAACTAACAAAAGATATAAAACCTTGAACGGCAAAAGAAACTATGATTCCTATTAATACCGCAAGTATTATAGGAAGAATAAATCTAAAATCTAGACTACGCATAAGCAAAAACATGATAACATAGTTAACGTTATCATGTTATTACTTTTTGCTACCAATGTTTAAAAAGTATTTTATTTATGCTACTTTTGAGGAGATACCTTTCCAACCTTCTAGTATTTCATTTGAAACAAATAAAGCACTTTGCATTAAATCAACTTTATCTTTTTCAATGTATATCTTGGTTGCAAACCTTATGTGTCTATATAAATAATTTAAATTATCAGCAATTTCTCCACCTTCTTTGAAATCTAAACAATTTTGAAGAGAAAAAGCTATTTTTTCTGCCTTTTGCGCTAGATCCTTAGCACTTCTCAAATTACCTTTATCCATAGATTTTATAGAATCTGAGAGGTGCTCATTTAAGCCTTGTAGCAATTCATGTATAATGGAATATGGATTTAAATTTTCCATATCTTGACTAATTTTACTGGATTTATATTTGTTTATTTTTTTCATAAAAAAACTCCTCTGTATAAACTATAACGACTTATTTAGAAAAGTTTTACTTAGTCTTTGCTTTTTAACATCTCACTTAAATAATCACCTGTGTCTTTTAGTCCAGCAACGGCTGTTTCCATAGAAGCATATTGCATAGCATATCTTTGCTGTAACTTTTCCATCCTCTCATCAAGCATAATTTTTTGCTCAGATAGCTCTTTTAAATTATCGCTTAAACCAGATAATCTATTCTGAATATCACCATCAAATGCTAAAAAGTTAGTTAAACTATCATCTACTAATGTCATAAGTGATTTTCCATAGTAAACATTAGCAGAAGACAAATTAGAATCTGTTATATTTAATATTATTCCTGTTGAGTCTCCAGAACTAGACGTATACTCAGTTCCACTTTGACTCATTGCCGCACCATCAATAAGAAAGTCACTTCCAGACTTTGTAATATTAAAACCTCCAGGTTTTGTATTTACACCTAGTGCTTTAACTGTAACATCAGCATTATCTGTTGTTAACTGGTTTTTAAAAATTGCATCTATTACTTTTGGATTTTGTTCAAAAGTATTTTTAAGAGTATTAGTATTTAAACCTAATGTTCCATCCCTATTTGTCTTAACCCCCAATAGAGACATAGTATATGGACCATCTTCATAACCTTTTATAGATGTTGAAGTATAATTTCTTAAATCTCTTTGAATTCTTCTTGCAAGTGAGTCTCCTGATAATGGTCCAGCCTCGCCTCCGACTGATGACTGCATAGACATTGATGTAATTCCAGCATAAATTATATTGTAGGAATCAATAAAGTCATTAAGTAAATCTTCTATAGTGCTTAAATTTTGAGAACTACTTATGTTTATTGCACTTCCATTAGTAGCCAATAAATCTAGTGTATATCCTTTAAAAAGGTCTGAAATAGAATTTGAAGATCTTGTCATAGATATACCATCAACAGTAAAAGCAGCATCTACTCCATCTGCCGTTTGAGTTAAATTTTTAGTAGAAGCAGTATAAGAAAAATTATTTGTCAAATCTGAAGAGGAACCTCCACCTGGAGTAACCCTTAATTCATTACTTGCTCCACTTTTTCCTTTCATAACTAAAACATAACCTGTTCCATTATAGAGAATAGAAGCTTCAGCATTATCAGTAGTATTATTTATAGCATCCCTCAATTGTGTAAGAGTTGTAGATGAGGTTGTATTTATTGTGACTGATGAATTAGAGTTTGCTGTAAAAGTATCATTTGCTGACGAAGTAGTGCTCCATGTGCCGAAATCTATTACAAGTGAGCCAGCGCCAACTAAAGTACCAGAAGAACTGTATGCTCCTGTAGCTAATGTATGAGTACTAGCTAATGTATTAACAACCAAAGAAGAATTAATTTCATCACTACCAGTTGTTCCAGATGTAGTAAACTTAGCAACCGTTGTATTACTAGAGGACCCTACATGACTAGCTGCATTAGAGTCTTTTATTGTCCTTACTGATTGTCTAAAGTTTTTTATTTCACTTTTTAATAGACTGTAAGCAGAAATTTTGTTTTCAGCTTGCTCTTCGCTTCGCTCTATTCTATCTAATGCAGGTGCTTTTTCTGCATTCACCAATGCAGCAATGATCTCAGAATTATTCATTCCAGATCCAATGTTAAGTTTTGATAATATTTCTGGCGTTGCTGCCATTTATTTATTCTCTTTTTCTACATACCTTGTAATAATGTTAAAATACTCTGTTGTGCTCTAGAGGCTTGCGCAATCATGGCCATAGCACTTTGTTGTAATACTTGAGATTTTGCTAATTCAGCTGACTCCGCGGCCATATCAGCATCTACTATTCTTGACCTTGCTGAAGCTGTATTTGCAGAAACATTTGTTAAATTATCTATAGCTTGGTGCATTCTACTCATAACAGCTCCTAATTTAGCTCTCTCCATATGAACTTTATCTAGAGCCTTATCTACTACTTTTAATGCATCAATGGCCTTAGATCTTGTTCTTAAACTTAATTCAGATACTTTATTTAAAGTAGCTGCTCCTGGAGATGATTGAAAAATATCACCATTTAAATTAGTAGTAGTAACTGTAAAAGAATGAGACCCATGCATCATTATTTGTCCACCTACTATACAATCTTTACCTGCGCCTGAACTATGAGAAGTATCTGTCATAGTTTTTGCAGTACCAGAAAGTATCTCAGTTCCATCAGCTGTAAATAACCTAGAATCCATTCCTGTTACTTGAAGATCCCTTGAATTATCTGTAGTATCTGCATAGTCTAAATCAGTCAATGCTATGTCATGTCCCTCGTCTTGTGTTAAATATATTGTTGTTTTATCAGACTTTAAAGTAGCTACTATTCCTGTTTCTGCAGAATAAGCATTAATTGCATTACTTAATCCAGTAAGATCAGATCCAGTTACAGCAGTTGCTAGAGTAATTCCTGCAGATACAGTCCTTACAGTTGAATTCTTTCCTTTTAAGCCAATAGATAATGTTGCTGAGCCAGCCGTTCCTTTAGCTTGAATTTTCATATTTGTTGAGGCCGTTGCACTAACTCCAGTTTGGTCAAATTGTATATTAACTGCTTCTGCAATATCTTTTGCTGAAGTTCCAGCAACTACGTCTATAGTTTTAGAACCTAAAAGACCATGAATTGTAAAATCTTCATCAGCAAAAGTAGCAGCTGATCCTAAAGATACTGCAGTTGCTGAAACAGTTGCTCCTGTAGCTGCAGAAGTTCTTACTATGTGGTTTCCAATCGCTTCAGTTCTTAAATTTCCTACTGAAATTGTAGCGGCTTCTCTCTCTTTTGCACCTATCTGAAACCTTCTATCTGCAAATGTTCCATCTAATACAGCAATTTCATTAAAAGTAGTATCTCTTGCTACTCTATCTAATTCGGAAATTAACTGATTTGCCTCAGTTTGCAAATATAATCTCTCTTCACCATTCATTAAATCACTTGCTGATTGTATAGCTAATTCTCTTATTCTTTGTAAAACTTTTGATGACTCATCTAGAGCTCCTTCTGCAACTTGTGCCATTGATAAAACATCAGAAGCATTTCTTACTGACATATTTAGACCCTTTATTTGAGAAGTCATTCTATCAGCTATGGCTCCTCCAGCTGCATCATCACCAGCATGATTTATTCTCTTACCTGATGATAACCTTTCAATAGAAACCCCTAACTGTCTTTCAGTTTTGTGTAGATTATGTAGAGCAAATAAAGATGATACTCCTGGATTTTGTACTGGCATCTAAACCTCCTAACTTACTCTATCTAGCAACTTATGTGCCAAGTAAGTTCTTTTATTAAATAATTTATTTGTCAATTTTTTTTAACATGAAAAAGATTTTGCAAGTTATATGCCAACATTTCTACTATATATATTTACATTAAAAATAAATATACCAAATATAGATATTTATACTTAATTGTATAAAATTTATAGATAATGATCTTTTAAAAGTAAGGTTTTTTAAAAATAAATAAAGTGTATGTAGACAATTCAATTTACTAAAT
>CACEBX010000020.1 GCA_902557845.1 Rhodospirillaceae bacterium
ATGTAATAAATTCAGGAACGTATGACGTAGATGCAACCGACACAATTCAGTCCTTAAGCGGATCAGGTGCTGTGGAATTAGCTAATTCTATTACTCTTACTTCAGGAGATTCAGGAAGTGATACTATTTCTGGAGTAATTTCTGGTGCCGGGTCTTTTTCCAAGTCTGGTTCAGGTACTCTTACTTTTTCAACTAATAATACTTATATAGGCGATACCACGATAAACGCAGGAACTTTAAAATTAACAGGAACGCTTTCTGATAGCACGGACGTAATAAATTCAGGAGCTTATGATGTTGATGCTACCGATACAATCCAGTCTTTGAGTGGATCTGGAGGAGTAGAATTAGCTGATGGAATTACTCTGACGTCCGGAGATTCAGGTAATGACACGGTTTCTGGAATAATTTCTGGATTAGGGTCTTTTACCAAGGCTGGAACAGGTGCATTAACTTTTTCAGCTAATAATGCGTATACAGGAGACACTACTATTTCAGCAGGAACACTAACAGTTTCCGGCACCTTAGCAGATGCTACTGATGTAATAAATTCAGGAACTTATGATGTAGATGCAACGGATACAATTCAATCACTTAGCGGATCAGGTGCAGTAGAATTAGCAGGTGGAATAACCTTAACTACTGGAGACTCTGAAAATGATACAGTTTCAGGGATTATTTCAGGAACGGGTTCTCTTACCAAAGTAGGGTCGGGTATCTTTACGTTTTCAGCTAATAACACGTTTACAGGCGATACAACGATAAGTGCAGGTACACTTAAATTAACAGGAACCCTATCTGATAGTACGGATGTAATAAACTCAGGTACTTATGACGTAGATGCAACGGACACAATTCAATCACTTAGCGGATCAGGTGCAGTAGAATTAGCAGGTGGAATAACCTTAACTACTGGAGACTCTGGAAATGATAATATTTCAGGGGTTATTTCAGGATCAGGTGCTTTAACTAAAGCTGGTTCAGGTACCTTAACATTATCAGCCATTAATACTTATTCAGGTTCTACAACTCTATCAGCTGGAGCAATTTCTATATCTTCTAGTGCTAATCTGGGAGCAACTCCAGGATCTGCAGATGCAGATAATATAATCTTTAATGGAGGAACTCTAAATACGACAGGAACTTTTACTCTTGGTTCTAATAAGGGGATTACTTTAACCGGCGACGGAACTATTAATACGGACTCATCTACTACTCTTTCCTATGGAGGAGTCATAACTGGGTCTTCTAATTTAACAAAGTCAGGTACAGGAACATTTTTGTTAACAGGAGCTAATACATATACAGGAGATACAACAATTAGTGCAGGAAATTTTAGAGTTTCCGGTACTTTAGCAGATACAACTGATGTAATAAATTCTGGTACTTATGATATAGATGCAACAGACACTATTCAGTCACTAAGTGGTTCTGGTGCAGTAGAATTAGCAAGCGGAATAACTTTAACTACTGGAGACTCAGGAAATGATACTGTTTCGGGAGTAATTTCTGGTGCAGGCTCTTTAACTAAAGTGGGGTCAGGAACTTTAACTCTTTCTGGTACCAATACATATACAGGAGACACCACTATTAGTGCAGGAAAGATCACAGTTTCAGGAACTTTAGCTGATACTACCGACGTTGTAAATTCGGGTATTTATGATGTAGACTCAACCGATACTATTCAATCACTGAGCGGATCTGGAGGGGTAGAATTAGCAAGTAGTATAATTTTAACTACCGGTGATTCTGGAAATGACACAGTTTCTGGTGTTATTTCTGGATCAGGGTCTTTAACCAAAGAAGGAACTGGAATTTTAACTTTATCAGGGTCTAATACATATTCAGGAAATACTACAATTAGTACAGGAACACTTAAATTAACAGGAACCCTATCTGATAGTACGGATGTAATAAACTCAGGAATTTACGATGTTGACGCAACGGATACAATTCAATCATTGAGAGGAACTGGTGCTGTAGAACTTGCAAGTTCTATTACTTTGACAACTGGAGATTCAGGGGATGATACAGTCTCAGGAGTTATTTCTGGGTCTGGTTCGTTAGCTAAAGCGGGTTCAGGGATTTTAACCCTCTCGGGCTCAAATACATATACCGGTTCTACGACTTTATCAGCTGGAACAATTTCTATCTCTTCTAGTGATAACTTAGGAGCAACTCCTGGATCAGCAGATGCAGACAATATAATTTTTAATGGAGGAACTCTAAATACGACGGGAACTTTTACATTAGGGACTAATAAAGGTATTACTTTGACTGGTAATGGAACTGTAAATACTGATTCATCAACTACTTTAACTTACGGTGGTATTATTGCAGGATCTTCTAACTTAACAAAATCAGGGTCTGGTATACTAGTATTATCAGGAGCGAATACTTTTTCTGGAGATACTACAATAAGTGCTGGAACACTTACCATTTCAGGAACTCTTTCCGATAGTACAGATGTAATAAATTCAGGAATTTATGATGTGGATGCTACGGATACAATCCAGTCATTAAGTGGATCTGGTGCTGTAGAACTTGCAAGTTCTATTACTCTAACAACAGGAGACTCAGGTGATGATACAATTTCAGGTGTAATATCTGGAGCTGGATTATTTACAAAATCAGGATCAGGAATATTAACTTTATCAGGAGAAAATACATACACAGGAGCTACTTCAATTACAGCTGGTACAATAAGTATTGGAGCAGACTCAGGCTTAGGTACTTCTCCTAGTTCTGCTACAGCAGGACATTTGACTTTAAACGGAGGCACTTTAAATAGTTCATCTACTTTTACTTTAAATTCAAACAGAGGAATATCACTAGGAGGGAGTAATGGTACTGTAGATGTTGATGGTTCAACAACTTTAACCTATGCGGGTATCATTAAAGGATCAGGGTTATTAACAAAATCAGGTTTAGGAACATTGGTTTTATCTTCTTCGTCAAGTGATTATTCTGGCGGTACTACAGTTGCAGCGGGCACTTTATCCTTAGAAGGGTCAAGTTCAGGTTCAATTGGTTCTGCATCAAGAGGGCCTGTAGGAACTGGTTCTATTACTGTAAACTCTGGTGCTACTTTAGATGTGAATACTACTTTAATTCATAATACCAAGACCAATAATGGTTCTATTGTTAATAAACCTACACCAACATTTACTTTTTCTAATGATAGTAAAAGCGCAACTTATGGAGATACCGGGATTTCAGCAGATACATTAACAGAAAATACTAATGGTACTATTACTTACGCAAGTTCAAATACTGGTATAGCAACAGTTAACTCTTCATCAGGCGCGTCAGCTTCTGTAGCAGCAGGAAGTGCTACTATTACAGCAAGTGCTGCAGAAACAAATGAATACAATGCAGCTTCTGATAGTTTCACACTTGTAATAAATAGAAAAACATTAACAGCAAGTGCATCTGCATCTAATAAGACCTATGATGGAGGAACATCTGCTACAGTAACATTAACATTTTCAGGGTTAGTAGGATCTGAAACCTTAGGTCAGTCTGTTTCTTCTACTTTTTCAGATAAAAGTGTAGGTACTGGAAAAACTGTTACTGTCAATTCAATTACTTTATCTGATGGTTCTAATGGGGGCTTAGCAAGCAACTATAGTATTAGTTCTGGACAGACTAATACAGCAAATATTACAGCAAAGTCTGTTACTGTCTCTGGTATTACAGCATCTAACAAGACTTATGATGCATCCACCTCGGCAACAGTAGATGTGAGCAGTGCTTCTTTTTCAGGCATAGTAAGCGGAGATAATTTGTCAGTATCTGCTTCAGGGGTGTTTAATAATGCTAATGTAGGAACTGGTAAGACAGTAACCCTTACCTCATCGTATTCAGGCGATGATGTAAACAATTACTCTATTACTGATCAAGCATCTACTACGGCAAATGTAACGCAAAAAGCTCTTACTGCTACTGCATCTGCGTCTAATAAATCTTATGATGCAGCAACTACTGCTACTGTTACTCTTACTTTTTCTGGTTTAATAGGCTCTGAAACTCTAGGTCAGTCAGTCTCAGCTACTTTCTCGGATAAAAATGTGGGTGCTGGAAAAACCGTTACTGTTAACTCAATTACTTTGTCAAATGGTTCAAACGGAGGGCTGGCAGGCAATTATTCTATTTCCTCTGGGCAGACATCTACAGCAGATATAACCACAAAAGCTTTGACAGTATCTGGTATTACAGGTGTAAATAAAACTTACGATGGATCTGTGGGAGCAACTTTAAACACCTCAAGCGTTACTTACTCTGGATTGGTTTCAGGTGATAGTTTTAATGTTACACCTACTGGAACATTTGATAATAAAAATGTAGGGACTGGAAAAACCGTAACCATTAGTAGTGCTTATTCTGGAGATGATATTGGCAATTATGTAATTACTGACCAATCTAGTACTACCGCTAATATAACAGTAAGATCTTTAACTGTTTCAGGTCTTACAGCCTCTAATAAAGCCTATGACGCAAGTACAACTGCTACCATAAGTAAGACAGGAGCAGTTTATGCAGGCTTAGTGAGTGGAGATGATTTTACTTTAACTGCTACTGGTGTTTTTAATAATGCAAACGTTGGAAATGGGAAAACAGTTACGATATCTTCATCATATTCTGGAGATGATGTTTCTAATTATTCTATAACTAACCAATCTAGTACTACTGCTAACATTTTTGCTAAAACTCTTACAGCAACTGCTTCAGCTTCTAATAAAACTTATAATGGAAATACTACAGCAACAGTTACATTATCTTTTTCTGGATTAGTTGGCTCACAAACTTTAGGACAATCAGTAACTGCAGCTTTTAATAACAAAAATGTGGGAACAGGGAAAACAGTAACAGTAAGTGCTATTACTTTATCTGATGGAAGTAATGGAGGAGTAGCTAGTAACTACAGTATTAGCGCAGGACAAACAACAACAGCAAATATTACTGCAAAATCTTTAACGGTATCTGGTATTACAGCTTCCAATAAAACCTATGATGGAAATACGAACGCTACAACTGATGTTAGTTCAGCATCATACTCTGGATTGTTGAGCGGTGATAATTTTGTAGTTTCTGCTATAGGAACTTTTGATAATAAAAATATTGGGACGGGAAAAACTGTTACATTATCTTCTTCTTATTCTGGAAGTGATGTTTCTAATTACTCAATTACTAATCAGGCAAGTACAACAGCTAACATTACTGCTAAGTCGCTAACAGTTTCTGGAATTACAGCTTCGGATAAAAATTATGATGGTTCTACAACTGCTACTCTAGGAACATCAAATATTTTATACAGTGGTTTAGTAAGTGGGGACAGTTTTTCAGGTTCTTACACTGGAACTTTTGATAATAAAAATGTAGGAACAGGAAAAACAGTTACGATATCTTCATCATACTCTGGGGACGATGTATCTAATTATTCTGTAACAAGTCAATCTAGTACTACAGCTGCTATTGTTAAAAAAGCTTTAACTGCTTCAGCAAGTGCATCAAATAAAACTTATAATGGAAACACTACTGCAACTACTACACTTTCGTTCTCTGGGTTAGCAGGATCAGAAACATTAGGGCAATCTGTAACTTCAACTTTTAATAACAAAAATGTAGGGACAGGAAAAACAGTAACTGTAAATTCCATTACTTTGTCTGATGGAAGTAACGGGGGACTAGCAAGCAACTATACTATTAGCGCAGGCCAAACTACTACGGCAAATATAACCGCGAAAGCATTAACCGTATCTGGTATTACGGCTTCCAATAAAACCTATGATGCTGACACAAATGCTACTATTGATATTGGATCTGTTTCGTATTCAGGATTGGTAAGTGGCGATAATTTTTCTGTTTTTGCATCAGGTGCTTTTGATAATAAAAATGTGGGAACAGGAAAAACAGTTACATTATCTTCTTCTTATTCTGGAAGCGATGTTTCTAATTATTCAATTACTAATCAGGCAAGTACAACAGCTAACATTACTGCCAAGGCATTAACAGTTTCTGGAATTACAGCTTCTGATAAAACTTATGATGGTTCCACTAGTGCTACTTTAGGAACATCAAATATTTTATATAATGGTTTAATTAACGGAGATAGTTTTTCTGGTTCTTACACTGGAACTTTTGATAATAAAAATGTAGGAACAGGAAAAACAGTTACGATATCTTCATCATACTCTGGAGACGATGTATCTAATTATTCTGTAACAAGTCAATCTAGTACTACAGCTGCTATTGTTAAAAAAGCTTTAACTGCTTCAGCAAGCGCATCAAATAAAACGTACAACGGTAATACTACCGCAACTACAACGTTATCATTTTCTGGTTTGATAGGGTCAGAGACATTAGGACAATCTGTATCATCAACTTTTAATAATAAAAATGTTGGAACAGGGAAAACAGTAACTGTAAATTCCATTACTTTGTCTGATGGAAGTAATGGTGGACTTGCTGGCAACTATACAATTAGCACAGGTCAAACTACTACTGCAAACATCACAGCAAAAGCTTTAACAGTATCTGGTATTACGGCTTCCAATAAAACTTATGATGCTAATACAGTCGCAACCTTAGATTTAACAGGTACGTCTTATTCAGGATTAGTTGCAGGTGATGATATATCGATTTCTGCTACTGGAACTTTTGATAATAAAAATGTGGGAACAGGAAAAACAGTAAATATAAGCTCTTCCTACTCAGGAGTTGATGTAGGAAATTATTCTATTACCGATCAATCCAGTACTACAGCTAATATTACTGCTAGTGTTAGTGGAATTACTATAAGAGGAATTACGGCGAATAATAAAAATTATGATGGAAATAATTCTGCTACATTAGATACCTCTAATGTTTCATATTCAGGGTTAGTTGATGGAGATGATGTAACAGGATCATTTTCTGGAACATTTAGTAATGCAAATGCTGGTTCTAATAAAACAGTCAACATTAGTTCTTCTTACTCTGGCGCAGATGTAGGTAATTATACTATAACTGATCAAAGTACGACTACAGGAAATATAATAGCAAAAGCTTTAACAGCTTCAACTTCAGCTTCCAATAAAACCTACAATGGTAATACTACAGCAACAGTTACGTTATCTTTTTCAGGCTTAATTGGTTCAGAAACATTAGGACAATCTGTAACGGCTGCTTTTAATAACAAAAATGTAGGAACAGGAAAAACAGTAACAGTGAGCGCAATTACGTTATCTGACGGAAGTAATGGTGGACTAGCCAGCAATTATAGCATTAATGCAGGGCAAACTACTACGGCAAATATCACAGCAAAATCTTTAACGGTATCTGGAATAACTGCTTCTAATAAAACTTACGACGCTAATACAAATGCAACAATTGATATAGGATCCGTTTCGTATTCAGGACTAGTAAGCGGTGATAATTTTGTTGTATCTGCATCAGGTACTTTTGATAATAAAAATGTAGGAACAGGAAAAACAGTAACAATTTCATCTTCTTATTCTGGAAGTGATGTTTCCAATTACTCAGTAACCAATCAAGCAAGCACTACGGCTAACATTACTGCAAAGGCATTAACAGTTTCTGGAATTACAGCTTCAGATAAAAGTTATGATGGTTCTACAACTGCAACTTTGGGAACATCAAGTATTTTATATACAGGTTTAATTAATGGAGATAGTTTTTCAGGAAGTTATTCCGGTACATTTAATAATGCAAATGTAGAAACAGGAAAAACAGTTACTATTTCATCTTCTTATTCTGGAGATGATGTTTCTAATTATTCAGTAACGAACCAATCTAGTACTACTGCAAGTGTTGTTAAAAAGTCTCTGACCGCATCTGCCTCAGCTTCCAATAAAACTTATAATGGGAATTCCACGGCTACCACAACACTTTCATTCTCAGGTTTAGTTGGATCTGAAACATTAGGGCAGTCTGTCTCCTCAACTTTCAATAATAAAAATGTGGGAACAGGAAAAACAGTAACAGTAGATTCTATTACGTTGTCTGATGGTAGTAATGGAGGACTAGCCAGCAACTACACAATTAGTGCGGGGCAGACTACTACAGCAAATATTACTGCAAAAGCTTTAACTGTTTCTGGAATAACTGCTTCTAATAAAACCTATGATGGTGATACAAATGCTACTATGAATGTAAGTTCAGTATCGTATTCAGGGTTAGTAAGTGGTGACAACTTTGTTGTTTCTGCTACAGGAACTTTTGATAATAAAAATATTGGAACTGGTAAAACAGTAACAATCTCTTCATCATATTCTGGAAGTGATGTTTCCAATTATTCTGTCACAAATCAATCTAGCACTACAGCAAATGTAACAGCTAAAGCATTAACCGTTTCAGGAATTACTTCCTCTGATAAAAGTTATGATGGTTCTACAACAGCAACTTTAGGAACATCAAATATCTTATACAGTGGTTTAGTAAGTGGAGATAGTTTTACAGGAAGTTATTCAGGAACATTTAATAATGCTAATGTAGCAAATAATAAAACGGTTACAATATCTTCTTCATATTCTGGAGACGATGTATCTAATTACTCTATTACCAATCAATCTAGTACAACGGCTACAGTTGTAAAAAAAGCATTAACAGCTTCAGCTTCAGCCTCCAATAAAACTTATAATGGAAATGCTACAGCAACTACTAGTCTTACATTTTCTGGTTTAGTAGGTTCAGAGACTTTGGCACAATCTGTATCATCAACTTTTAATAATAAAAATGTGGGAACAGGAAAAACAGTAACTGTAAATTCTATTACTTTGTCTGATGGTAGTAATGGAGGACTAGCAAGCAACTATACAATTAGTACGGGTCAGACTACAACAGCAAACATCGCAGGAAAAGCTTTAACAGTTTCTGGCATAACCGCACCAAATAAAACTTATGATGGAAACACAAATGCTCCTTTGGACGTATCAAGTATTTCTTATTCTGGTTTGGTATCAGGAGATGATATAGGAGGTTCATTTTCAGGAACCTTTGAAAACAAAAATATAGGAACCAGTAAAACTGTAACAATCTCTTCTTCTTACTCTGGAGTAGACTCTGGAAATTATTCAGTTACAGATCAATCTAATACTACTGCAAATATTACTACAAGAGCTTTAATAGTTTCAGGACTGACTGCTTCAAATAAGACTTATGATGCAGCAACTTCTGCAACTTTAGATACTTCAAATGTATCCTATGCAGGTTTGGTGAGTGGAGATAGTTTTTCTGGAAGTTACACAGGAACTTTCAACAATGCTAATGTAGGAACTAGCAAGTTAGTTACTATTTCTTCATCTCATTCTGGCGATGATATAAATAATTACTCTATAACAGACCAATCTTCTACAGGGGCAGATATAACTAAAGCATCTCCAACCATAAGTGGGTTTAGCTCACAATCAAAATATTCAGATGAAAATTATACTTTAGCAGGAGTACCTAGTATTAGTGGATTAAGTATTACCTATTCATCTAGTGATACTAATATAGCTAGTGTAAATTCTTCAACAGGAGCAGTTTCTATATTAACAACTGGGTCATCTACTATTACTGCTTCAATTTCAGCTACATCTAACTACAATGCCGCAACTGCAACTTATATTTTAACTATTACTACTAGACCAACTAGCAGTGGATCGCCATCACAAGTAGCTACAGACTCTGCAATTAGAACTGCCACGTCTTCAGGTTCAGGAACTAATAATTCTAATGGAACTACTAATGTTGGTTCAGATTCTTATGCTGGAAGCTCAATAAATAATTCAGCACAAGTAGTATCATTTAGTGCTAAAGTAGTGGTTTTAAGACCTGAGAAAACTCCTAAAGCTGAAGGAGTTTATGAGTTTAATAATCAAGAGTCAAAGCTTGATGCTATTGCAAACGATAATGAAGGGTTTCAAAAATTAGGAGAAATTATAGGTACAACTGAATATTCAATACAAATAAAATCAGACGATTTATATAGTTACACCTTAGAGGTTAGAGATGGGGGGATCTTAATTAAACCAGGAAATCAAAAATCACTTATATTCGCAGAAAATTATAGGACTAGAGTAATTGATACTGCAATGGAAGAGGTAGAAAAAAACTTTGGGATACCATCATTTCAAATTAGAACTATAGTTTTAGATTTCTATAAAAGGTATACGCAAGCAAATTAATTATATTTTGCTTCTAATATAATCTATTGTTTTAGAAATAGCTTCTTCTGATTTAGAAGGCTCTACTCCTCCTCCTTGTGCTAACTCTTTTTTACCACCTCCGCCTTTACCTCCCAATATAGGAGTAGCAAATCTGATTAAGTCTACTGCATCTAATTTATCAGTTAGATTTGAAGAAACTCCTATTACTGAAGTAACCTTATTTTCAGATTTAGAAATTAATATTGATACTATATTAGGTTTATTATCAAGTAATTTATCAGAAATAGCTTTGAGACTCTTTGAATCTTTATTATTAAAAATTGAATAGCAGATTTGGTGATCATTTATAGTAACTTTTTTCATATCTTCATTTGAGGCGGGAGCTGTATTAAAATTTATATTTTTTAATTTTTTTTCTAATTCTTTTTTTTCATTTATCAGATTATTTATTCTATCAAATATGACAGAGGTTCCAGTTTTTAACTTTTCAGCAATCAGAGTGATATCACTCTGTATCTTTTGTGTAGTTTCTAGAGCTAGAATTCCGGTTACAGCTTCTATTCTTCTAACACCAGAAGCAAGACTTCCCTCTGATAGAAACTTAAACAATCCAATTTCTCCTGTATTTTTGACATGAGTTCCTCCACAAAGTTCGATTGAATATGCTTGATTGGTATCATTATTTTTGGAACCCATTTCAATAACTCTAACATCCTCGCCATATTTTTCTCCAAAAATTGCCATTGCACCTTTTGCCACTGCTGCATCTTTTTTTAAAATTGATTGATTTACTGGAGCACACTCTAATATTTTTTTATTAATTTCTTTTTCTATTAACATAAGTGTTTCTTGTTCAATTTTTTCATTATGTGAGATATCAAATCTTAGTTTTTCGTCTGATACCAGAGAACCTTTTTGTGTTATATGTTTTCCAAGGGTTTTTCTCAAAGCACTATGAAGAAGATGAGTTGCTGAATGATTAGCTGTTATTTTTTTTCTTTTTTCTATATTAATTTCTAGGTCAGCTTGATCACCTTCTAAAATTTTTCCTTTAATAAGAATTCCTCTATGTTCGTATATTTTATTTTGAATTAATTGAGTATCATGAACTTTAAAATTAAAATTTTCTCCCTTTATTATTCCTGTATCTCCTACTTGCCCTCCTGCTTCTGCATAAAAAGGAGTTTGATCAAATATTAGTGATAGGGGCTGTTTTTCTTGAGATGCTTCTTTTATGGTTTTACCTTCAAAAACAATTTTAAGAACTTTTCCTTGAGATAAGTTTTTTTCATATCCTAAAAAAATAGTCGCTTTTAATTCGTTAGAAATCTCTTTCCATATAGTTTCATTTATACTTTGCGAATCACCTTTCCAAGATTTTTTTGAAAGTTCTTTTTGTTTTTGCATCTCTTCATTAAATTCTTCTAAATTAACTTTTTTATTATCAGATTTTAAGACATCTTCGGTTAAATCTAGAGGAAAACCATATGTATCATAAAGTTTAAATGCAACCTTTCCAGAAAACAGTTTTCCATTATTCACTTTAGTATTTTCATCTTCTAAAATTTTTAACCCTTTTTCTAAGGTCTCTAAGAACTTTTCTTCTTCATTTAGAATGGTTTTGGTAATTAACTCTTTATAACTAATTAATTCTTTGTAGTGATCACCCATTTGATTTAAGAGTGATGGAACAAGTTTATAAAAACTAGGTTCTTTTATATTTAAAGTGTAAATTTGTCTAATAGCTCTTCTCATAATTCTGCGCAGCACATAACCTCTTCCTTCATTTGCTGGGATCACTCCATCAGATATAAGAAAGCATGATGCTCTTAAATGGTCACTTATAATTCTTAATGGAACTGAGGTTTTTTCATTTTCCTGAACTTTAAAAATTTCTTTAGTAGAGTCAATTAAATACCTAAATAAATCTATATCATAATTATCTGCTTTTCCTTGTAAAACAGCAGCAACCCTTTCTATGCCCATACCTGTGTCAATAGAAGGACTTGGTAGCAGGTCTTTTTTTCCATTTTTATGTTTATTATATTGCATAAAAACAAGATTCCATATTTCTACATATCTATCCCCTTCATCAGGAGAACCTGGAAGACCTCCTGAGTATTTATCTCCATGATCATAAAAAATCTCAGAACAAGGACCACAAGGACCAGAGTCACCCATTTCCCAAAAGTTATCTGAAGATGCTATTTTTAAAATTTTTGAGTCATCAAAAGAAGAAACTTTTTTCCAAATTTTATATGCCTCTGTATCTTCATGATAGACTGTAATAATTAGCTTTTCAGGTGGTATAGAAAAATTTTTAGTAATTAAATTCCAAGCTAACTCGATGGCGTCTTCTTTAAAGTAGTTTCCAAATGAAAAGTTACCAAGCATTTCAAAAAATGTATGATGTCTTTTAGTAAGTCCAACATTTTCCAAATCATTATGTTTTCCTCCAGCCCTAACACATTTCTGTGATGTAACAGCTTTTTTAGAGATAGGAGGGTTTTCAATGCCTGTAAAAATATTTTTAAATTGTACCATTCCTGCATTAGTGAATAGCAATGAGTCATCATTTTCAGGAACTAGCGGAGATGAAGCAATAATATCATGATTTTTTGTAGAAAAAAAATTTAAAAATTCTTTTCTTATATCTGTTAATGATATTTTTGTCATGAATTTAGTTTATATAACTTAATTCTCTAGAGCAATCTTTTCATCTTCAACAGTTTTATTTTTTCCTCTAATTAAGTCTTCTATCTCATTAGAAATTTCTGCATTATCCAACAGAAATTTTTTAGCATTTTCTCTTCCTTGCCCTATTCTTTCTCCGTTGTAGCTATACCAAGAACCAGATTTTTCCACTATTCCTGATAGAACTCCTAAATCTATAATTTCTCCTTCTTTTGAAATACCTTCTCCATAAATAATATCAAATTCTACCACTTTGAAAGGAGGGGCTACTTTATTTTTTACTACTTTAACTCTAGTTTGATTTCCTACAATTTGGTCTTTATCTTTAATTTGCCCAATCCTTCTTATATCTAGTCTCACAGAGGAGTAAAACTTTAATGCATTTCCTCCTGTAGTAGTTTCAGGGCTTCCAAACATAATTCCTATTTTCATTCTAATTTGGTTAATAAATATAACCATTGCATTTGTTTTTGCTATGGAAGAAGTAAGCTTTCTTAAAGCTTGACTCATTAACCTTGCTTGCAATCCTACATGAGTATCACCCATATCACCTTCTAATTCTGCTTTAGGAACCAAGGCTGCAACACTATCTATAACTAAAACATCAACAGCGCCAGATTTAACTAGAGTATCAGCAATTTCTAAGGCTTGTTCTCCTGCATCGGGTTGAGATACTAATAATTTATCAACATCTACTCCTAAATTTTTTGCATAAACAGGGTCTAAAGCATGCTCAGCATCAATAAATGCACAAATACCTTCTTTTTTTTGAGCACTTGCTACAACTTGAAGAGCAAGAGTAGTTTTTCCTGAACTTTCTGGACCATAAATTTCAATAATTCTTCCCTTTGGAAGTCCACCTATTCCTAAAGCTATATCTAATCCGAGTGATCCAGTAGAAATTTCCTCTATATCAATAGTTTTGTTGTCACCAAGGCGCATAATAGAACCAGTTCCATACTCTCGTTCTATTAAACCTAGTGCGGTTTCTAAAGCCTTTGTTTTGTTGTCTTCACTCATAATGTTCTTTTTATGTTCTAAATATGTTCACTAAATGTATATTATAGTTTTATTAATTATGCAACTTTAAATATAATTTAAGTATAATAGACTTTTTAAGTCCTGCAATAAGATATCAAAAATAGTTTGTTATTTTAATTCCCAAATAGTTATCTCGTCTAAAGCTATACAGTGTGTCTTTATTATTAACAGACCAGTATGAAGTATAGTTTGCTGCTATTCTAACAGAGTCTTTTAAACGAGTACTTATTTCAAGGTTTGCTGTATTTCCATCTCCATTTAAATCCAAGGTTAGCATTTGAGTAAACTCTGTTCCTTGAACATCATTAAAGTTGATTCTCGTTCCTATAAATAGGTCATTTTGAAATATATCGTTAGAGTTACTTCCTCTGTCATCATTACTATATTCAGCAAAAATGTTTAGGTCCCATATTTTATCAAAAGGTCTGGTAACTACATACTCAATTCCAGTTATATAAGAGTAATAATTTTCTCTCTCATATAATGTATTTTTTTGTCCATTTCTTCTTATTCCTTCAAACTTAAATATTATTGGTCCAAAAATACTTTGTAGAAATGAACCTATTTGTGTAATTCTTTCATATCCAGCGAAATATTTTATTTCGCCATTTTCTAATTTAGGTAAAGTAGATCCATTTCTTGATGTTCCTCTAAAAAGTTGCAAAGATATATCAGTTCCTCTAAAACTGTTTTGCCATTTTATAGCCCAACTAGGAATTTTTCTTCCAGCGCCTCCTTCATAGGAAGTATTGTAATTTTGAGTGGGTAAATTTAATCTTAATCTTCCATTTTTTCCAACTTTTGTAGGCTCATGAAATAGAGGCATGTAAATTAAATCTATAAAACCAAATTTATCATTTATGTAAGAGTAAGAAATTAAAGATTGTCCTAATTTAGATTTCTCTTCTCCAGAAGCTTCATCAGGACTATTTATTATATCAACTAAGTTTTTTAATTCAGTAACTCCCCAAAATACTTTTTCTTTTCCAATTTTAAATTCACTATGATCATTAAAATATAAAAAATATCCTTGAGAAATATCAAATAGACTTCTTTCTTTATCATAATGATCATATCTATATTCTGGTTCAATCAGTACATTAATATTTCTATGAGGCTCTAAAAAAAGTTCTGATTTTAAGTTTACTGAATAAGTATTTTTTTGATATTCGTAAGCATTCTCTTTGTGGAAAACTCTAGTTTGAAAAGTTTTTTCATTATTTAATTCCCAATAAATATCTTCAGAAAAACAAATAAAAGTATAACTGGATATGAATAAAAAAAAAAAAAATTTCATAAATTATCTGATTCTTGATAATGACTTCTGATTAAAATCTCTTTCAGAGAGTCCTACTTTAAACTTTATTTCTTCTACAAGAAGATCAGTAGATTTTCCTGTTTGATGATTAATCATATAATATGTGCTAGGTCTCCAAAATTTATCTAAATAAATTTTATAATCTCCGAATTTTAAAGTTTTTAATAATGATTTTTTTCTATCATAATATTCTATTTTCCATACTTTATGTGCAGGTGTGTTATCTAACCACAAAGTTTGATAGCTGTATCCAGAACTTTTTTCAACAGGAACACGAGTTATAACATGACAGGTTAACTCTTCTTTTTCAGGACAAGGTTCTTTTTTAATATATTTTCTATTAGAATATTTTTCTAATTCTTGACTTCCTAAATCTTCATACGCAAATTCTGAACCAACAAAAGAACCTGACCTATTTTCTGAAGTAATTCTTTTCACTCTTTTTAATGCAGGGAGATACAGCCATTGATCATCCGGGCCTACCTTATGAGAAAAGGTTAAAGTTGCCGTTCCTTTTACGTCTTTAGGACTATCAAAAATAAATAATGTCTTATCTCCATCATCAGAGACTTCTAATGTTTTTCCTCTAAAATACCTTATAGTTTCTTCTCCTTGCTTATTTCTTAAAGTCATGGTTTGGTTTGAAATAAAGTCACCAAAGCCTTTGTCATAATTATATGCATCGGTAGAAATTTTTAACGCTTTAGCATCTTCTTCAGCTGCTACCAAAAAATTATTACCGATAATAGAAAATAAAAATATTGATGTAATAAAGTGTTTTAAATTTTGTAATATTATTTTCATATATAGCTCCTAGGTTTTATTTTTTATTTTAGAAATTGAATTTTTTAAAAGGTTATACTTTTCAAGTGTTATTAATAGTGTTGGAAGAAAAAATAAATCTATTAATAATGCTATAGCAATTGTAATTGCTGTCAGTAATGCCATATCTGAATTAACCTTAAATCCAGATAATGATAAAATTCCAAAACCTGCCACCAGAGCAATCGTCGTGGTTGTTAAAGCAAACCCAACATTTTTGAAAGCATACTTAGTAGCATCTTCGGGACTAAGTTTTTCTTCTCTTATTCCTCTAAGATATTTACTCAAATAATGAACAGTATCATCAACTACAATACCTAGAGTCATAGCTGCCACAACTGATAATGCAACACCTACTTCCCCATAAAGGTACCCCCAAAGCCCGAAGCCAACTGCAGCTGGAAATAAATTAGGTATAAGACTAATGATTCCCATTTTGAAACTTTTTAAAGCTATTACCAACAATAGTGATATGAGTACTAATGCTGCAGTTGTACCTACTAACATAGAGTCAATATTTCTTTTTGAAAAATGAGAAAATATCATTGATAGTCCTGTTCCATTAGTTTTAAATTCTGGCATTTCATTATCTAAATACTCTTGAATAATCGCATCTAAGTTTCTAACATCGTCATTAGATGCCTGTTTTATATTAACAGTTAATCTCGTTGACGACTTATTAACGTTTATTCTATTATTTAGATCTAGTCCAAAGGGAACAGATAATTCATATAAAAGCAAATACTGTGCTGCTAGCTCTCTATTTTCAGGTATGGCATAAAACTGCTCATCATCTCTGTTCATAGCTTTATTTAATCTTTTAATTGTATCTGATACCGTGGTTACGTGATTAACATTAGGCTCTTTTCTAATTCTCTCTGCTAATTTATCCAACTTTTCCCAATATTCAGGACTATTAATACCATCAGCTTCCCCTGAAGGGATTGAATACTCAATTGTATTTAACCCTGTTAAATTTTCTTCAAAAAAATCTGAATGTGTTCTTATTTCAAACCTTTTATCAAAATACTTAGTCCATGTATCATCTAATTTTATTTGGGTTATTCCTAAAGATAAAATTATAATGACTATACCATTAGATATAAATAAAGTTTTCCTATTTTTTATAACAAAATCACTAAGCTTGCTCATAAAATTTTCTGCCTTTGAATAGCCAGTTTTTTTCATTTTTGAAGGTATTATAACAAGTAAAGCCGGCAAAGTTACTACTGCATGAAAAAAAAGAACTAAATTACCAAATGACATCATATAACCTAACTGCCTAAAAGGAGGTGCTTCAGAAAAATGCATAGTTAAAAAGCCTATTGCAGTAGTAATAGCTGTCATAAAAACAGGCTGTAAATTTACTCTCAATGATTCATCTACAGCGCTTTTACTATTTTTACCAAGGCGCATTTGAATTTTTTGAGTGCTCATAATGTGAACACAATGAGCAATAGTAAGAGCAGATAGCATTAAAAAAGAGTTAAACGTCGCAGCATTAAGAATAAACTTCAACCAACCAGCAATCCCCATCATTCCTATGACTGATAGCATTACAATAAAGGCCGTAAGTATAGCACCTACTGTTGATCTTAGAGAAATTCCTGCAACTAAAAAAATTATCAATAACATTAGTGGAGTTAATAACCCCATATCGCTTAGTGAAACTTCAGTAAATGCCATGGTTAAAGGAACTCCTCCAGACACATAAAAATCAACATCAGGGTGCTTATCTTTTAATTCTTTCTGAATAGGTCTTATAAAACTCATTACTTCACGAACTACATTTCCGGCAGCTACAGGATCATCTGGTTTAATAATTGTTACATTAATGGCTGTAAACTTACTATCAGGGCTTACTAATAAATTTACAAGCATTGGTTCATTTAAAGCAACTTCTTTAGCATTATCTGAAATATTTTTATTAATCTTATTATCAGGCACTAAATCACTTATTATAATGTTATCACCCTCAGCTCTTGTCCATTGAAAATTAGTAATTGAGTCAACCCTACTTGATGCAGGAGTTTGCCAAAGCTTTTTTGTTAAACCTCTAATTATGTCTAAGTTGGTAGGGGTAAAAACATTACCATTGCTAGGAGCAACCATTATGAAAATATTATCATTTTTGGTGTAGGTTTTTTCAAGAGTTTCAAGTGCTACCAGATTAGGATCATTTTTAGAGAAGAATATTCTGTTATCAGGGTTTTGTGATAAACCTTTTAGTCCCAATCCACAGACTACTGTAAATAAAACACTAATCAATAGCATTAACCAAGGTTTTCTAATTATCAAATTTCTGTAATTCTTTTGAAGTGTTTTAAGTTTTAGCATAATATCTCCTGATTAAAATATGTAGTTATATACGAAAATCTTTTAAAAATATATTAGTATTTAACATTTGATTCATGTCGATTATTGAGTGAGAGCATCTAAATACCCATAAACATTGATTTATAGAAATTATGAAGTCACAAACTATCTGCAGTCCATATTATTATTAAATAAAAATAAGAAAAATAAAATAAATTTTTTAAAAAAATGGATTTTAAAATTTTAACTAGAGCCAAATTTTAGTAGATTAATAAAGATGATTAAAAAAATAAAAAAAAGTTATCCAATATGGTGGGGTGAAGCCTGTACAAAACTTTCTGAAAAGGATGAAATAATGAAAAAACTTATAGCTAATTATTCAGATAGCAAAATAAGTACTATTAAAAATCCTTTCTATTCATTGTCTAGATGTATTGTAGGGCAACAAATATCAGTTCAGGCAGCTGACGCAGTTTGGAATAGGTTGGTTGATTATTTTGATATTTATGATGCAAGTTGTTTTATTAAAGAAAAGGAAAGCTTTTTGAAAAGCTTCGGGCTTTCTGAAAGAAAAGCATTATATCTCAAAAATCTTTCAAGTTATTTGGTAGATAATAATTCTTATGATTTTTGGTATCACTTAAAAGATGAAGATATAAATATTAGGTTATCAAAAATCAAGGGAATTGGACCCTGGAGCATTAAAATGTTTTTAATTTTTTCTTTAAATAGAAAAGATATTTTCTCTTCAGAAGACTTAGGTTTGATAAAAGCAATAGGAAAAAATTATTATAATGGTAAGATCCCTGATAAGAAACAAGCAGAAGAATTAGCTTTAAAATGGAGCCCTTGGAGAACTGTTGCATGCTGGTTTTTATGGAGAAGCATTGATCCAAATGTAGTAGTTTATTAATCTATAATGATGAAAAAAAAATCTATTTTATTTCTTGTAACTGAAGATTGGTACTTTGTTTCCCATAGAATAAAACTTGCAACTTACTTAAAAAAGAAAGGTTACAATGTCCATGTTTGTTGTAAAAATACAGGCAAGTTCAAAGTTATTGAAGACAAAGGTATACTATGTCATGACATAGAGGCTAAAAGGAAATCTTTGTCCACCATTCACCTTTTTCATGAAGTAATAACTTTTTTTAAATGTATTAAAAAAATAAATCCGGATATTGTTCACTTAATATCAATGAGACCTGCGGTTGTAGGGTTGATAGCATCACTAGCTTTTAGAAAGATTAAACTTTTTGTAACATTTACAGGATTAGGTTTCATTTTCATAAGGAATAATAGTAAAGCAAAAGCATTGAGATTTTTTATTAAAATATTTTTTATTATTATGTTTAGACTAAAGTTTATAACTGCAATTGTTCAAAATAATGATGACTATAACTTTTTTATTGAAAAATTTTATTTAAAAAAAAATAGAATTTTAATTATTCGTGGGTCGGGAATAGATTTAAAATACTATAAAAAAACTAACGAGCCAAAAGGAAAAAGTATTACGATAGGGTTTGTAGGAAGAATGCTAGAAGATAAAGGAGTTCATTGGTTGGTAGAAGGTTTTAAAATGGCTTTGCAGGAAAAGAAAAACTTATTATTGCTTTTAGCTGGACCTTTAGACCAAGAAAACCCTACTACTATATCTAAAGAACTTTTTAATGAAATAATTAGAATGAAAGCAGTTAAATACTTAGGTAATGTTAAAGATGTAAGAAATATATGGAATAAATCTCATATAGGAGTATTATTGAGTAAGAGAGAAGGGCTTCCTTTAAGTTTAATGGAAGCAGCTGCAATGGGTAGACCTATAATTGCTACCGATGTACCAGGGTGTAGGGAAATAGCAATAAATAAATATAATGCAATTACATTAAAGCCAGGTGATATACCTGCTTTAAAAAATGCTATTTTGCAACTTGCAGCAGACAAGAGTTTAAGAATAAAACTAGCCAAGAATAGTAGAAAAATTGTAGAAAGTGATATGGAAAACAAAAAAATTTTTAAAAAATACTTTTTAATTTATAATTTCTAATTTTTATTAATAATGAAAAAACAAACAAAGCAAAAGATAAATATTACAGTGATAGGGCTTGGATATGTAGGGTTGCCTCTTGCATTAGAACTTTCAAAATATTTTAAAGTATCAGGGTTTGATACTAATAAGAAAAGAATAAAAGAGTTAAATAAAAGTATAGATACTACAAACGAGATAACAAAAAAAAGTGATTTAAGTAATTCAAATATTAAATTTACAAATAATTATTTAGATTGTAAAAAATCCAATATATATATAATAACAGTTCCTACGCCGGTTAATAAGAAAAATGATCCTGATTTAGAAAACCTTAAACAGGCTTCAAATTTAGTAGCTAAAATTATAAATAGGGGAGACGTGATTGTAATCGAAAGCACAGTATATCCTGGTGTGACTGAGGAAGTAATAGCTCCTATAATAGAAAATAAATCTGGCTTAACAATAAAGCAAGACTTTAATATGGCCTACTCTCCTGAAAGAATTAATCCAGGAGACACAAAGTATAAAATTTCTAATATAAAGAAAGTAGTAGCAGCAGACAATAAAAAAACTTTAAATAAAATAAGTAATATTTATAAAAAAATAATTAAAGCAGGAATTTATAAAGCCTCTAGTATAAAGGTAGCTGAAACCTCTAAAGCAATAGAAAATGCACAAAGAGATATTAATATAGCTTTTGTGAACGAAGTAGTAATGGTATGTAAAGCTTTAAATATCAGCTCTAATAAGGTACTAGAAGCAGCTAATACAAAGTGGAACTTTTTAAATTTCAAACCAGGTCTAGTAGGAGGGCACTGTATTGGCGTCGAT
>CACEBX010000021.1 GCA_902557845.1 Rhodospirillaceae bacterium
TGATGATTATACCACTGCCACCAACTTTACTTGATGTTTTTTTTACAACAAATATTTTAGTTTCACTTATAATATTAATGGTTGCTCTGCAAACCTTTAGACCTTTAGATTTTTCTAGCTTTCCTACAGTATTATTGTTTGCTACAGTTTTGAGACTTGGCTTAAATGTGGCTTCTACCAGAATTGTTTTAAGTAACGGACATACAGGCACTGATGCTGCTGGTAACGTTATTGAAGCATTTGGCAATTTTGTTATTGGCAATGATTACGTGGTAGGAATATTTGTATTCGCAATTTTAATAATAATAAATCTCGTGGTTATAACTAAAGGAGCAGGAAGAGTTTCCGAAGTTTCTGCAAGGTTTACTCTAGATGCTATGCCAGGAAAACAAATGGCAATAGATGCTGATTTAGGAGCAGGAGTAATTAGCAGTGAAGAAGCAAAAGAAAAAAGAGAAAATATTGAAAAAGAAGCTGACTTTTATGGTGCCATGGATGGTGCTTCTAAGTTTGTTAAAGGAGACGCTATTGCTGCAATTCTTATTTTAATAATTAATGTTGTAGGCGGACTTATAATAGGAACAACCCAATATGATATGAGCTTTACTGGTGCATCTCAAAATTACGTTATTTTATCTGTTGGTGATGGTTTAGTAGCTCAAATACCCTCATTACTTTTAGCAATGGCCACTGCTGTAATCGTAACTAGAATTTCTTCTAATTATGATCTATCTGAACAAATTTCTAATGAAGTAGGGATGACAAAAGCTTGGTTACCAGCAGCTGGTGTAATTTTACTAATAGGCTTTATTCCCGGTATGCCAAACTTACTATTTGTATTTTTTGGATTGCTTGCTGCAGCTGCAGGATTTTATTTTTTTAAAAAGGAAAAGAAAAAGGCTGCTAATCAAGATGATGCTACTGATATGGAAAATGAAGCAGAGGAACAAGATAAAATTGAATTACAAGAAGTTACAGATAACTCAGCTGTTTCTATTCAACTAGGCTATGGCTTAATAAAGTTGGTAGATCAAGACAATACGGGTCCCTTGGTATCCAGAGTTACTGGTGTTAGAAGGCAGGTTTCTAAAGAATTAGGTTTTATTTTACCTTCCGTTAGGATAACTGATGATTTAAGTTTAGGAGCTAATGAATACACTATTAAAATAGGACAGACTATAATTGGACAAAACCAAGTTTTTCCAGATAAACTATTAGCTATACCGGGTGATGAAAGTGATGTAAAATTATCTGGAATAGATGTAAAAGATCCATCATTTAATATGGATGCTACTTGGATAGAAAAGTTTCATAGAGATAAAGCAGAAAACTCTGGATATATGATAGTAACTCCAGAGGCTGTTGTTGCAACTCACCTAAATCAAATATTATCTAAACATGCTGGAGACCTAATAGGACAAGATGAAGTACAGGAATTATTAGATAATCTTCAAAAAACTTCTCCAAAGCTTGTTGATACAGTAATACCAAAAATTATACCTTTAAATCAACTAACGGGAGTATTAAAAATTCTTTTAACAGAAGCTGTTCCTATAAAAGATTTAAAAAGAGTTCTAGAGTTATTATCAAATATTAATGTAGCTAATATGAGTGTAAGTGACATAGCAGAAACACTTAGACCTGCACTAATTGGTCTTTTAATTCAAAAAATATGTCCTTTAAATAAACCTTTATCTGTAATAACTCTATCTCCTGAAATGGAACAAATTATTATAAATGCTTTAAAAGATCAGAACAGTAATGGCCTAATGTTAGACCCTACTTTTACTCAAAATATGATAAAAGCAATTGCACAATCCTACGAAAAATCAAATTCAGAAGGTAATAATCCTATATTCTTGACTTCTCCTGTGATTAGAAGAGAGTTATCTAATTTAATAAGAAATAATATAGAAGACCTAAATGTTTTATCATTCACAGAGCTTCCAGAAAATAGAAAAGTTCAGGTAGTTGCTACAATTGAAAATAGTAATAATAAAAAAATAAATAATGAGGAGAAAAAATAATGTTAAAAACCACTACTACTGTTAAGGCTAAAGATACTTCTTCTGCAATGGAAAAAGTCATTACTGAATTAGGAGAAGACTGCGTAATACTATCTACTAAAAAAAAGAATGGAATGATAGAAATGACAGCATCAAATCAAATGAAGTATAAATCAGCCGTAAAGAAAAGATATAATAAGGAAAAGTTTTCTAATATTTATAATTTAAAATCCGGTAAGTTAAAAATAAATAAAGAAAATATTAAAAAAATTGAGAGTAAAACTGATATTGCTACAAATATAAATCTAGATACAATTAATAAGGTTATTAAAAAAGAAACTTCCTCCTTGCTAGAAAAGTTAGATAAAAAACTAGAAAATATTTATTTAACTGATTATAAAAATATATCAAAAAATATAATTTTTTCATATTATCTAAAATTAAAAGAATTAGGTTTTTCTAGTAAAGTTTTAGATAAATATCATGAAATACTTGATAAAGAAGAAAGTTTTGAAGTATCTAAATATAAACTTTATAGGAAACTTTCAGAAGTAATGGCTGCTCCTTACCCAGAAAGAATTTTCAATTCAAAACTTATTATGGTAACTGGACCTTCAGGTTCTGGAAAAACAGCAATGGCGGCAAAAATTGCTTCTACAATAGTTGATAAATACGGAAGAAATAATATAGTGTTAGCTGAATTATGTAGAAACAGTAATACAGCAACAGAAAACTTAAAATCTTATGCTAGATTGCTTAATATTCCTATAACTAATAGCTTACAAAATGGAGATTTGTCTGATACCATGATATTGAATGATAATGCTAGAATAGTTGTAGATTTAGCAGGTAATATTGAAACAGGAAATAAAGTAATAGAAGAATTAGAAGAAAGACATGGTGATAAGAATATTTGTTCAATTTTATGTGTACAAAGTGGTTCATCTCCTGAAATGATAGAGTCTACTTTAAGAAAAGTTAAGGCTCAAAGGCCGATAGTTGCCCTAACCAAATCTGATGAATGCAATATATCTGCAGCAACATTATCTCATCTGGCAGAGAAAAAAGCAAAAATAGGTTTAGTAAGTGGAACTAAATCTATAGTAGACTCACTTTTATTTACAGATGCAAATATATTAGCAAAATTTATGAAAGAAAACTTTTAAGGGAGAACCTCGTATGCCAACCTCACTATCTATTGCAAGCGGTAAGGGCGGAGTAGGAAAAACGACTTTTGCAATAAATCTTGCTATAATGCAGGCTAAAACCTCTAATTGTCTTCTCCTTGATGCAGATATGGGCATGGCTAATGCACATATTTTATTAGGTATAAACCCTGATTTAACAATAAAAGATTTTTTTGATGGAAGCTGTAATTTAGAGAAAGTAATAACGGAAGGGCCAGAAAAACTAAAGTTCATATCTGGAGGTTCTGGAATTACTGAAATGCTAAACGTAGATAAAAATAAAAAACTAAACTTTATTAGATCTTTTGAGCAACTTTCTACAAAAATAGATAACTTAATAGTTGATGTAAGTGCAGGAGCAGAAGATTCATCTTTAAATTTATTATCAGCATCTGATAAAATTCTAATAGTTTTAATAAATGAACCTACAAGTTTCACAGATGCTTTTACATTGATAAAAGCTTGTCATTTAGAGTTTGGTTTGAAGGAATTTTGTTTAGCTGTTAATATGGCAAATAATGAATCCCATGGTAATGAAGTATATACAAAGTTTAATAAAGTAATGAGAAAGTTCTATGATGTGAATATTACCTTTGTAGGAAGTATTCCAAAAAACAGTAAAATACAGAAATCAGTAATACAAAAAAAACCTTTAATTTTAGATAAAACTAATAGAGATTTTTATATATTATTTGATAAAATGTTAAATAAAATAAACAAAGCTCCTGAAAATAAGTTTGAAGGTATAAAGTTTTTTAATAATTTGTAGTTTTATAATGGTAGCTTCTTACAAAAATATTACATTCTCAGATAAAGAAGAGTTAATTAAAAAAAATACATTATTAGTAAAAAAAATTGCGTGGCATTATCAAGGTAGAGTCAAAAATATTGTTGAAATAGATGATTTAATACAGATAGGGATGTTAGGTCTTATAAGTGCAGTAAATAACTTTACAGAAAGGCCTGGAGTTAGCTTTTCAAGCTATGCTAAGATACGTATTAAAGGTGAAATAGTAGATTTTTTAAGAAAAAATTCCAACCTTTGTAGAACAACCATAACTAATAAGCAAAAATATGAAAAAGCAGTTGAAAGTTTAAGAAAAATATACAACAGAGAGCCCAGTAATAGTGAAGTTGCACAAAAATTAGATATAAATATAGAAGAACTTTATACTTGGAAAGAAGCTTTTGCAGCAAATAGATTAGAAGATATAGAGTCTGTATATGATGAGTTTTCAATTTGGTTTCACTCAAGGGAAGATACGCCTGAGGAAAATTTAACTGATAAAGAGTTAAGAAATGCACTATTAAAATCCTTACATAAATTGGAGAAGTCTGAAGCCTTGGTAATTCAACTATATTATGTAGAAGAACTTAATGTATATGAAATAGCAAAAATATTAGATGTTTCCAATGGAAGAGTCTCACAAATTAAGTCAAAAGCTATTAAAAAACTTAGAGTTGAATTAAGAAATATATTATAGATGTCTGATTGGTTTCATATTAAAAAATTGGAAATGCTAGTGGTCAATGCTAATTATAACCAAATGTTAGATAATAATTTAGAAGAGATATTTTTATCCTGTACACTATTAAATATAGCTAGAGGAAGGTGCGAAGTAACTTTATTAAAGGTTTTAAATTCTCCGTTTAATAAAAAGTTGCTAATTAGTTCAAAAAAAGCATTAATGAAAGCCCATATTGAGCTTGATAAAAAATATTTTAATAATTTAATTGAAACATTTTTTAAATACAGCAATCAAAAGTCTAAAAAAATTAAATTAACCTTTTTAATGGATAAAGCAGTTGCCACAGATAGTGAAGGCATACTAAGTTTAGATGATGATTTAGAAACCGATATTAAAGAAATGAAATTTAATATCCCCATTTTTTAAGGATATAGTTATTAACCCATAAGTCGTCTAGTAACTTCTACATTGCTTTGTAGAATTCTTGCATTACCATTAAAAGCTTGCTGTGTTTTTATTAAATTTACCATTTCCATAGATATATTTGTATTAGAGCTTTCTAATGAACCTGCTAATATTTTGCCAAAATTAGAAGCCATGGCCTTTCCTAGTATTTGCTCACCACTTTTTTGAGTAGCCTGATATGTGTTTGACCCTTTAGATTTAAGTTCAGTTTCGTTATTAAATTTAGCTAAAGCTATTTGTCCTCTTTGTACTATAGTATTTAAGCCATAAGTAGTTTCAATCATTCCTCTATTATTAACATTTATTTGTGACAATAATAATGTTCTTCCATCATTGCTTTCTATAGTTAATGGAACGTTTATAGGTAATGCTGAACTATCATTTAGACTCCCATCTTCATTAATAGTATAACCAGCTACGTTAAAACCCTCTGTAGTTATTAAATTTCCACTAGCATCTAGACTAAAAGAACCATCTCTAGTAAATCTTGGATCAGCATCTTCTCTAGGAGATAAAACAAAAAAGCCTTTTCCATTTATTGTCAAATCTAATGCAGATCCAGTTAGTATGGGGGATCCCTGTTTCATAATTTTTTGAGTACCTTGTAACATAGTACCTAAACCGCCTTTTGTCTTTGGAGATGATGAAAGTGCTTTGGAATAAAAATCAACAAATTCTGATCTGCTTCGTTTAAATGCATTTGTATTTGAATTAGCAATATTATTAGAAATTACTCCTAATTCTTTTCCTATAGCATCTAAACCATTTCTAGTAATATTAAACATTTGTATCTCTTTTACGAAATGTGTTGCAAATTCAATACCATTTATTATTTTGTAAGTAGTTGAAAAAAAAAAAAAAAAAAATAATTAAAAAAAAAAAAAAAAAAATGAGTGATAAAAAAAATTCAACAGCATTGGTTCCAAACAGAAAACCAAATACCCTGCCTGTTCCTGTAAAAAAGGGAGAACTTAAAACACCCTTTTCTTTAGTAGATCAAGCGATCTACTTAAATAACAAGAAAGATGTGCAAGCAATTTTACCGGATGTGTTAGGAAGAGTATTGGCTAGGATTTGGATTGACCCAGAGTTTCGTGATGCTTTTAAGTCCAACCCACAAAAAACCTTGGAGTTTCATGGCATCTTTTTACCAGCAGAAATGACATTGGAGTTTCAAAAACCTAATTCCGATAGACCTAGAATTGTAGTTTATGAAAAAAGAGAGGGAATAAAATTTAGATTGCGAGTTTTACACCTTCAACTAGTTATGATTGCAGGTAGATAATGAAAGGTTTTTTTTTACCTTTATTATTACTTAAATTTTTTTTTATAAATATTTTATATAGTCAAATACCTAATATTGAAAATAGAGATAAAAAAAAAATAAAAGATGGTATACTAAATAGTTATTATAGAAGTATGAATAAGTGGGATATTTCATTTCAAGACCTTTTAGAAAATAAATCTGGTGCAGCATGTATAGAATGGCCCCTAATGACAAAAGCTTTTTTATCTAAGGGGATTTTTGATGCCTTAGGATATAGTCAAAATATACCCAATAAAAAAGCATCTGAAATCGCAGCAATTTCAGGATGCAACAAAATGAAAGACTATTATCAATTAGAAGGAAAATGTGAATGTGAAGTCATTGTATTAAATGATGAAAATAAAGTAATCTTGCCTATAAAAGAAATAAATATAGACAATGATTTCAATGAAGCTATTAAATTCTTCAAGGAACAAGATTATATAAATGCATTAAAATTCTTCAAAAAACTTTCTGAATTAGGACATGCTAAATCTCAATTTAATTTATCTCTAATGAATTTAAAAGGGTTAGGTATTACTCAAAACTTTAGTAGAGCCTATTTTTGGGCCTTGGCTTCCAAGCTATATGGAGAAAAGAAATCAGCACTCATAATTCGGCAATCAAGATATAAGATATCAAAAGAAGAAAAAAGTGAATTAGAAAATGAGCTTAAAGAGTACCTTGAAAATATATCTGAAATTGGAAATACTCATGGATTTTTACCTTTGGCAAAATGGTATATAACAGTTCCGAAAAAACCTGATTATATAAATAGTTATAAGTGGCTCTCTATTGCTACAGCATTTAATTTAAAGAATGCTAAAGAAGCTAGAGACAAAATTAGTACTTATGTCAAAAAAGAAAGCCTGACAAGTATCCAAGAAGAAGCAAAGGATAGTTATGAAATGATTAAAAAGAATATACAGTCTAAAATAGAACTTGATGGAGAGTAAAATGGAATATACCGTAAAATGGATTATAAATGGAGAAATTAAAGTTGAAGCAAATAATAAAGATGAAGCGGAAACAAATATTAAAAATAAGTTAAAATCCCTAATAGAAAGTAATAATCAAACTTTTACTGATTTAGGAGCTACTGCTATTCAAGGAAGTGCTAATCTAAAAAATTAAAAATGAGTTTAATTAAAACAAGAAAAAGACTTTGGGAAATCCTAGAAAAAGGAAATGAAAATGACAAAGTAAGCGTATATACTGATATTTTTTTAATATCTCTGATTATTCTTAACATAACTGCTGTACTACTAGAAACTGTAGATAGCATATATTCTGTATATAAATTTGAGTTTTTACTTTTTGAACGAGTTTCAACATTCATTTTTCTAGTTGAATATTTACTTAGAGTTTGGGTCTCTGTAGAAGATGAAAATAAATCAAAAAAAACTACTAAATTTATAGCAAGAATTAAGTATATGTGTACTTGGCCAGCTATAATTGACCTACTAGCTGTTTTATCTGGCTTAATTGGAATGATATTTGAAGTAGACCTGAGGATATTAAGAGCTCTCAGAATGCTACGTTTATTAAAATTTAGTAGATATTTTAAAGTTATGAATTTATTATTAGGAGTTTTAAAAGAAGAACGACAATCATTTCTTGCAGCAATGTTTCTATTAACTATTGCGATGTTAATAGCATCAACCGGAATATATATCTTTGAAAAGGATGCCCAACCTGATAAATTTGGCTCAATACCTGAAGCAATGTGGTGGGCAGTTGCGACACTTACAACTGTAGGATACGGCGATGTTACTCCTATAACTGCTATGGGGAAAATATTTGGAGCTTTAATTACTGTAATTGGAATAGGAACAGTTGCTTTGCCCTCAGGTATCCTTGCCTCCGGATTCTCAGATCAATTGAAAAGAAGAAAAAACACTTATGAAAAAGAATTATCTCTTGCAATGCAAGATGGTATTATTACCAAAAAAGAAAGACACAAACTTGAAAAAATAGCTGAAGACATGAACCTTTCTATAGATCAAATAAAACTAATGGAAAAAAGGTTAAAAGATTCTTAATTTAATTGTCCTTTAAAATTACTAAGATTCATAATTATACCAAAAGATATCATAGTTACTAACATAGCACTTCCTCCATATGAAACTAAAGGTAAAGGTACACCCACAACAGGAATTAACCCTATTACCATTGATATATTAACTATAAAATACAAAAAAATATTAGTAGTTAAACCTGCTATAGTTAATTTAGTAAAAGTATTGTTTGCCCTATATGAACTAACAATCCCATAACATAATACATAAGAATAAATTAAAACTAAAATTAATGAACCTAAAAAGCCAAATTCCTCTGAAAAAATTGAGAATACAAAGTCTGTATGCATTTCTGGAATAAACTCTAAATGACTCTGACTTCCCTTTATATAACCTTTTCCAAAGAAACCTCCTGAGCCAATAGCTATTTTTGACTGAGCTATATGATAGCCACTTCCCAAAGGATCTTGATCAGGATTTAAAAAAGTTAATATTCTTTTCTTTTGATAATCATATAATAAATTCCATAATAATGGTGCTAGTGAAGTAGCAAAAATAATAGAAAAAAAAATATACCATATTCCAATACCTGAGAGAAAAATTACTGTTAAGCCAGATATTAAAATTAAAAGACCCGTTCCTAAATCAGGTTGATTTATTACAAATGCAAAAGGAATGAATAATATTATAATAGGAAAAGTTACTTTTAATATATTATTATTACTTATAAAATAATAATCATGATAATATCTACTAATGGCTAAAATTATAGCTAGCTTTGAAAGTTCTGATGGTTGAAAGGTAAAACCTGCTATAGATAACCATCTATTAGAACCAAAAACATCATTTCCTAAAATCAATACTGAGATTAATAATAAGATTGAGAAAAAATATATTATATAACTAGTTTTATATATAAAATTTATACTAATAAAACAGGTTATGAAAAGAGCCATAGAAGATATAAAATATTTAAAAAGGTGTGAACTTACCAACGGATAAAAACTTCCCTGAGAAACTGAATATAGTATTAATCCTCCTATAAAAGCTAAGAGAGTTAAAAAAAAATAAACTACCCAATTTATTTTTAAAAAAATATTTTTCATGTTATTAGGTTTATAATTTGTAAAATTATTCATTATACATCAATTAAATTTAGTATTTCGCACAGATCCTTAGCGATTGGTGCGGCACTTTTAGAACCACTACCTCCATGCTCCACTACTATACAAAATCCATATTTTGGTTTTTTATGAGGATAGTATCCCGCAAACAATGCATGGTCTCTCTGATTTCTTGGCAAGTCTTCATTTTTAATAATCCCATCTTCTCTTTCTTTCATACTTATTCTTCTTACTTGAGAGGTAGCTGTTTTTCCACACATTAGCTTTTCAGGGTTATAAACTCTCGAAAAATAAGCAGTTCCTATTGAGGAATTAACGGCATCATACATACCTTCTTTTATTAAAGAAATTCCTTCCTTATTTAAATCTTTGATATCATTATCTTTTTTCATATTTAAATCTTGTTTAATTATTGTAGGTACGACTTTTTTACCATCTGCTGCTATTCTGCTTATCATTACAGCTAATTGCAAAGGAGAAGATAAAGAAAATCCTTGTCCGATACTAGTTACAATTGTATCTGTTTTAGTCCAACTTTTTCCAAATTGTTCTTTTTTCCAAACCTTAGATGGTATTAATCCTTTCGATGAATTAAAAATATCATTAAGATACATTTCTCCTAGACCGAATTTTTTTGCTGTTTCATTAATATTATCTATACCTACTTTAAGAGATAAGTCATAAAAATAACAATCACAAGAAACAGCGAGGGCCTGTTTACAATTTACAAACCCATGCCCTTTATCATTCCAGCAATGAAAAATTTGATTTCCAAACTTAAAAGAACCATTACAAAAATATCTTTTATTTGAGTTAAAGTCTTTTAAAGAATATGCAGCTAAAACTACTATCAACTTAAATATTGAACCAGGAGGATAAGTGCCTTTAGTAGCTCTGTTAAATAAAGGATTAAGATTATTATTAATTATTTCTTTCCATTTATCTGGATGCATTTCTCCAATAAAGTCATTTGAATCAAAACTAGGCTTTGAAACTAAGGTTAATATTTCTCCTGTATTAATATTTAAAACTACAATAGAACCAGCATTTTCTCCTAATCTATTAAAACTAAAGTCTTGTAATTTTTTTGATATTGATAAGTTAATGTCATTTCCAGGAATTCCATTAACTTTAGAAATTGAATTTACTACTCTTCCATGTGCATTTACTTCCTCTCTTTTGTATCCAAATTTTCCTTGCAAGCCATTATCATAGGCTGCCTCAATAGCTAATTTTCCTACCCTTGCATCATCTACTTTAAATAATTTTTGATTTGTATTTATGTCAGGCTTTCCTACATATCCTAATACATGCGAGGTGGCTATAGAAATATATTTCCTAACTAAAATCATCTCTATATACACACCTTCTAATTCAGTTATATTTGATGATACTTTTGCTACTTCACTCCAGCTCATGTTTTGTTTTACTAATACTCTTTTTTTATTTTCCCTTATTTGTTTTCTTAATTCTTCTTTTTTAATTTCCTGAAGCTCTACATAATTAAAAACTTTTTCTATTGCTTGGAGTTTGTTTCTAATATTATAAATTTTAAAAATAAGTTGATATTGCTCTTCATTATCGGCTAACAGGTTTTTATCTCTATCAAAAATTAAACCCCTAGAGGGCACTATTAAACTAAGGTTTACTCTGTTATTATCTGCCAATTTTTTGTATTTTTCTGATTGTCTTATTTGTAAATTATAAAGTCTATTTATAACAACAGAAAAAGTTATTAGCTTTAGGGAGCTTAATAGAAATAACCTTCTATTAAATATTATGCTATGTTGTTTTTTAGGTTTCAGCATAGTATTTTTCTAATGAAGTGGTTTTGTATACCCAATAAAAAAAAACTGCAAAAGCTGGATATAAAAGTATTGTAGAAATTATGTTTAACAAAAAATAATCAGATATAATGACTTTTGAATAGTATATATATAAAAATAAGTTATTAAAAAAATAAAATACTAAAATCAAAATTGTAGCAGCTAATACGTTTTCATAGAAAAAGGTAACCTGAAATCTTTCTTTCACTTTTAGTGTTATAAATCTAATAATTGAAAAAAGTAATAGATAACTTCCAATAGGCGTTCCCATTAAAAAATCTGTTAGTATACCTATGAAAAAGAATTGTATTGGGCCAAAATATCTACCTAGGAGCAAACTCCAAAATAAAATACATATTAAAGGAATAAAAGAGAAAGTCATTGCATATCCATGAGGAGGCTGAATTGTTGAAGAAACACTTGCTAATATAATAGTCATATAAAAAGGAATATATTTAATGAAGATTTTTTTTTTATTAAAAAAATTAATCATTTATGGTCATAACCCACTATTATAATTATAAAGAATTACTTTTAAAGTACTAAGCTTATCCCAATCTTTTGCTGGCAATATATTTAGTTTTTCTTTATTCTCATTTATTTTATTAGAAAAAAGCCCTACTGGGATTCCTCTAGGAAGAATACCTCCTTCCCCTGACGTCATTAACCTCTCTTCGTTTTGTAAATATACTCTTTTATTTAAAAACTTTAACTCTAGCAAATCAGAGTTTTTTCCCACTAATATTGCTCTGTGTAAACTATTTTCAAAATAAACGGGTATTTGAGAATTAATATCAGTAGTTAATAGAACTCTAGATGCATTCCTTCCTATTTCAACTATTCTTCCAATCATTCCCCAATTATTTAAAACTGGATTTCCTACTCTAACTCCATTCTTTGACCCTACATTGATAGTTATTGTTTTTACATAACTTCCTCCAGAGTTTGATATAACTCTAGCTGCTACAGATTTTTCATTAGTTTTTTTTGTACCATTTAAAAGTTTTTTTAATTCCTCATTCTCTGATAGTAATTCTAAAGCTAAATGTCTCCACTTATGTAATGATTGATTTTCTTCCTTCAAATCCTGATTTTCTGAATATAAATATACTAAATCATTAATCTTATAAAAACCTTCAGAAACAGAGTTTACTGGCTTTCCTAATATTGTTAAAAACCCTGAAGTCGCATCAAGATAAATTGATTTAAAGAAAATTAAACTTTGCTCATTTACTTTGCCTACTAATAATAATAATATTGAAAAAACTATTAAAATAGTGGTTCCTATTCCATGAGCTTTTTCCTTAGCATATGTTGTTAATTTTAAAAGATAAGATTTATTTATAGACCTATGCATAAAAAGTTTTAATATGCTGTATCTAAGACTTGACCTAAGTTTTTCATATTTTCAAGAGCAGTTCCAGTGCCTAAAGCGACTGATAACAAAGGGTCTTCAGCTATGGAAACTGGAAGCCCTGTTGATTGTCTCAACACAGTATCCATGCCATTTAACAAAGCACCTCCACCCGTAAGTACTATGCCTTTATCAACTATATCTGCAGCAAGTTCTGGCGCGGTATTTTCTAAAGCAGTTTTAACTGCATCAATAATTCCACCTACAGGTTCAGATAAACTTTCTGCAACCTGTCTTTCCGTTAATATAACTTCCTTTGGTACTCCATTGATAAGGTCTCTTCCTTTAATTTCCATGGACTTTCCATCTCCACTCTCAGGTGGGCAAGCAGTACCAATTTCTCTCTTGAGTTTTTCAGCGCTAGCCTCTCCGATTAAGAGATTGTGATGTCTTCTCATATATCCAATTAATGCATCATCCATATGGTCTCCTCCAACTCGGACTGATCTTGCATACACAATTCCTCCTAAAGAAAGTACAGCAACTTCTGTTGTACCTCCTCCTATATCAACTATCATCGAACCAGTAGGTTCAGTAACAGGCAATCCTGCACCAATAGCAGCTGCCATTGGTTCTTCTATTAGAAAAACTTTTCTTGCTCCTGCGCTTTCTGCAGACTCCTGTATAGCTCTTCTTTCTACAGCAGTTGAGCCATGAGGTACACAAATCACAATTTGAGGAGAAACAAATGCTCTTCTATTATGAACTTTTCTGATAAAGTGCTTAATCATTTCCTCAGCAACCTCAAAATCAGCAATAACACCATCTCTTAAAGGTCTAATTGCTTCAATATTACCAGGTGTTCTTCCTAGCATTTCTCTGGCTTCATTTCCTACTGCTATTACCTGTTTTCTATGGCCCGCATTATTAATGACTGCTACAACTGAGGGTTCATTTAAGACTATCCCTTGATCTTTTACATAAACTAAAGTGTTAGCTGTACCCAAATCTATTGCCATGTCAGCTGATAAAAACCCTATGATCTTATTTAACATTTTTCTCCTATCTAATAATTAGTTGAACTAGAAATACCTATACCTGAGGTTCTTTTTTTTCTTTTTTCAATTAACTTGTTCAAAGCTACAATATAGGCATTTGCTGATGCGACCATTGTATCAGTATCTGATGCTAACCCATTTACACTTAGGCCGTCCTCGTTTAATCTAACTGTTACCTCTGCCTGAGCATCAGTCCCTTTAGTAACAGCATGTATTTGAAAGAGCTCTAATTTAGCATTATTTTGTATAACTGAATTAATTGCTTTAAATATGGAGTCTACTGGCCCATTTCCTGATTTAGTTTTTTCAATTATCTTTCCTTTATAATCAATTTTAACAGAAATTTTTGGGTTCCTTGTACTACCGCAGTTAACATTTAAGTTTACTAGTTTAATAATTTCATCATTTAAATTAACTTCATTATCAACCAAAGCAACTAGATCTTTATCATAAATATCTTTTTTCTTATCGCTTAAGTCTTTAAATCTTTTGAATGCTTCATTTACAAAATTATCTCCTAGATTATAACCCATTTCTATTAGTTTCTGCTTAAAAGCGTGTCTACCTGAATGCTTTCCTAATACTAACTTAGACTTACTTAAGCCTACACTTTCAGGACTCATGATCTCATAAGTTTGATTATGCTTAAGCATTCCATCTTGATGAATCCCGCTTTCATGAGCAAACGCATTAGCTCCTACTATTGCTTTATTAGGTTGCACAGCAAACCCAGTAATTGCAGATAATAGTCTTGAAGACTGAACTATCTTCTTAGTATTTACATCAGTGTAAAAAGGAATATAGTCTTTGCGAGTTTTTATAGCCATTACTATTTCTTCCATAGATGCATTACCAGCTCTTTCACCTATACCATTTATAGTGCATTCTACTTGTCTTGCACCTGCGTCAAGAGCAGCTAAAGAGTTGGCTACTGCTAAACCTAAGTCATTATGACAATGTACAGAAATTATTGCTTTGTCTATATTAGAAACTTTATTTCTTATTTTATTTATTAACTCCTGAAATTCACCGGGAATAGAATATCCTACCGTATCCGGAATATTAATTGTATTAGCTCCACTTTTAATTGCAATTTCTACACATTGACACAAAAAATCAAAGTCTGACCTTGAACCATCTTCTGCGCTCCATTCCACATCATCGCATAGATTTCTAGCGTAAAGAACACTCTCCTTTATGTTTTCTAAAACTTGTTCTCTTGACATTCTTAATTTGTATTTCATATGCAGGTCACTTGTAGCAATAAAGGTGTGAATTCTAAAATTAAAAGCAGCTTGTAGTGCCTCATGGGCTCTATCTATATCATCTTTAGCTGCTCTAGCTAAGGAACATACTTTAGTATTTTTTGCAATTTTAGAGATTTCTTTAATTGCTTCAAAGTCTCCATCAGAAGCAATAGCAAAACCCGCCTCTACTATATCTACATTTAAGGCTTGAAGCATCTCAAAAATTTTAAGTTTCTCAGAAAGATTCATTGAGCAACCTGGAGATTGCTCACCATCTCTGAGAGTAGTATCAAAAATTAAAATTTTATTATTTTTCAACATATTGCATTTAAGCAAATTTTTTAAGTTTATGCAATATAACTATTTTAAGAAAAATATTTTTAGTTTTTTTTGGTATCAACTAGCTTATTTTTTCCTATCCAAGGCATCATGTCTCTAAGTTTTTTTCCTATTACTTCAATACTATGTTTTTTAGATTTATTTCTCATTGCTTTAAAATGAGGTTGATTAACTTCACACTCCATCATCCAATCTCTAGTAAACTTACCTGACTGAATATCTGATAAAATCTTCTTCATTTCTTTTCTTGTTTCCTGATTAATTATTCTTTTACCTGAAACATAGTCTCCATATTCAGCCGTATTTGATATTGAATATCTCATATTTGCTATCCCCCCTTCATACAATAAATCAACTATAAGTTTAACTTCATGTAAACATTCAAAGTAAGCCATTTCAGGGGCATATCCAGCATCTACTAAAGTCTCATAACCAGCAGTTATTAATTCAGTTAATCCACCACATAAAACTACCTGCTCTCCAAATAAATCAGTTTCACATTCTTCTCTAAAGGTAGTTTCAATCATTCCAGATCTACCTGCACCAAGTCCAGATCCATAAGCCAAAGCAATTTCAAAAGCATTGCCAGACTTATTTTGATATATTGAAATTAAAGATGGAACTCCTCCTCCCTTTTGATATTCAGATCTAACAGTGTGTCCAGGACCTTTTGGAGCTATCATAAAAACATCTATGTCTTCTCTTGGTTCTATTAAGCCATAATGAATGTTTAACCCATGAGCAAAAGCCAGAGCAGAACCACTTTTTAAAGTATTGTGGATATGATGCTTATATAATTTACCTTGAATTTCGTCGGGAGTTGCCAACATTAAAATATCTGAATTTTTTGATGCCTCATCAATTGAAATTACATTAAATCCTGCACTTTTAGCTTTACTTATTGATAAAGAGTTTTCTTTAAGGGCTATGTTAACACTCTTAACACCACTATCCTTTAAATTAGCAGCATGAGCATGGCCTTGACTACCATATCCTACTATTGTAACAATTTTATCTTTAATAATGTTAAAATCTGCGTCTTTGTCATAATATACTTTCATTTTGTCTCCTTAAATAATTTTTGTACTTCCTCTGCTAATCGCAACAGACCCGGTTCTCGCAACCTCTACAAGACCTAAATCTTTCATTAAAGTTATAAATGCATCAAGCTTATCAGAAGATCCTGTCAGCTCAAAAATAAAGGACTCTTTAGTACTATCAACTACCTTTGCTCTAAAAATATCAGCAGTTCTAAGTGCCTCTACCCTTTTCTCACCTTTACATTTTACCTTTACAAATACTAGCTCTCTTGATACAAATGTCCCTTGCTTTCCTAAATCTAATACCTTATGAACAGGAACTAGCCTTTCTAATTGAGCTTTAATTTTATTAATAATTCTTTCTGTAGCTGATGTAGTGATAGTTATTCTTGATAGGTTTTCATCTGTTTCTACTTGAGCTACAGTAAGACTGTCTATGTTGTACCCTCTTGCCGAAAACATTCCTACTACTCTAGCTAATGCACCTGCCTCATTGTCTACTAGAATAGATAAAGAATGTGCTCTAATATCGTCTATTTTATTACTATCTTTTTCGTATATCAATTAGCTACTCCTTTTCCCCAAATAGCAGACATTTGATTAAATATTTCTTCAAATTTAAGCTCTACGTTTTTTTCTATCTCTTCTAAGTTATCATTACCTGCTAGTTTAGCTAACCCATGTACCATAGCCCAAGCAGTCATTGAAGCTCCTTTTTCAGTTACTCTCACTCTACTCCCATCCTTAAACTTTTCTTTAACTATGTCAAGAAATTGTGAAGAAATTGTGTCTATCAGTTTTTTAATTTCTAAATTATTATTACTAAACATTAATGAAAACAACTCTTTCTCTTCAAGAGAAAATTTTAAATAAGCTCTAGCAGTATAGGATAATTGTTCTGAAGGTAAAATTTTTTTTATTTTTTCATTTTTCATTTTTTTTAATAAAGTGTCTGTTCCTATGTTAATTAATTCTTTAAATAATTGATTTTTACTTTTGAAATGATTGTATGGAGCAGAAGAAACTACCCCAAGATTTTTTGCTATTGTTCTAAAGCTAAGCTTGTCAGCTCCAACTAAATTTAATTGCTGAAGTGACTCTTTAATAATTTCTTGTTTTAAATTACCGTGGTGGTATCTTTTTCTTGACATTAAGCTTACCTAAAATTCTATACTAACATTTTTCCTTTCTTTGTGGATGTTGGAACTTTATCCTTGTCATTAAGTTTCATTTCATTATGAGCAGCGCCTGATGGTATCATCGGGAAAACATTTTCTGCTTTATCTATACATATATCTGCTAAAACAGGACCCTTGAAATCTATCATTTCTTCAATTGCTTTTTCTAGTTTTTCTGGTTTGCTGACTCTGATTCCTTTAATCCCAAAGCTTTCTGCAAGTTTTACAAAGTCAGGCAAAGATTCAGTATAACTTTCAGAATACCTTTTACCATGGAAAAACTCTTGCCACTGTCTCACCATCCCCAAATATCTATTATTCATAATAAATACTTTAACTGGCAAATTGTATTGTTTTACAGTTGAAAGTTCTTGCATATTCATGAGAAAGGATGCCTCTCCAGCGACACAGACTACAAGTGACCTTGGGTTAGCAATTTGAACTCCTATAGAAGCTGGAAACCCATATCCCATTGTTCCTAAACCACCTGACGTCATCCATCTATTTGGTTTGTTAAATCCTATAAATTGTGCAGCCCACATCTGATGTTGTCCTACCTCTGTAGTTATAAAAAAGTCTCTATTTTTTATTTTATTATTTAAAACTTTAAGTGCTTGTTGAGGTTTAATAACTTCTTTCGAATTAACAAAGCTAAGACAATCTTTACCTCTCCACTTTTTAATATCTTTCCACCAATTACTTCTTGTATAGTTTATTGGTTTAAAGCCACTGGCTTTAATTTTTTTATTT
>CACEBX010000022.1 GCA_902557845.1 Rhodospirillaceae bacterium
TAATCAAAATTTAGGCTTAGAGGGCTTATCAATTCAAAATGATATTACTTCTGATATTCCTTCCGTGACACAAGAAATAGAAGGAATACAACAACTACAAACTTTAGCAGAATCAGATATTCAAGATAGTGATGTAACAGATGACACTGAAAGTGTAGATGAGCAAGAGTCTTCAGATCAGGAAGTAGATGAATTTGAAGAAGAGGAAGTTCAAATAGCATCCTCTGAAAATAATACTTCTCTTAATCAGGATTTGAATCTTGAAATAGGAGAGGGGGAAAATAATCAATTATTTGGTTCTATCATTAACCCTGTTAATAGTTCCATTCTTTCTCCAGTATCTACTTCTACGAATTTAAATCTTGCGAGTGCTAATACTTTTACTGCAGTTTCAAATTTAGGAAACTTATCTAACGTTTCTAGTTCTATTTCTTTACTAGGAGATATTAGTATACAAGATTCAATATTAGAAACATCTACTTTTGATGAGTCTGATACAGAAATTGATGATGCTGCTGATGAAGGATTCATTGAATATGGATATACAACTGACATTGAGGAGATAGAAGGTGATAATAATAATAGCGGGAGCGGTGAGGTTATAAACACATCAATCATAAATCCTACTAATCAAGATGATACAGTTGTTGGAGGAATAGGAGATACAGAATTTCTTTATGATTTGAGTTCATCAAATATTGGAGGAAATGATGTTCTAAGTGATGAGGGAAATACTAGCAATGATAGAATTTTCTTTAAAAATATTCCTGATAACCATTCTATATGGATTTCTAGAGATGAGAATACCAATGTGGGAATGCGAATAGAAACTTTTAATACTCATGACCCTGCGCCAACTTCTCATAATAACAGTATTAATACTATTACGACTTTGGTTTCTGATGGTTCTTCAGGTATAGAAGATTTTTATTTTTCAACAGATAATACTGATTATAATTCATCCTCATCTTTTGCGTATAAAAATTTTTATGAGCTAGGTTCAGCTGATATTATGAATATGGCTCAAATAATAACTGGAAATTCTTCTAATGACACTTATTCATCAAGTCTTCCTAGTAGCGGATATAAACATAACTTTTCTGATGCTTCTGAATACAGCCCTTTTCAAGGGTATGTGAGTACTATTGGGCACCCTTATGATAACACTATTTTAGATGCAAGGATTTTTTTAGCCAAAGAGGGTAATGATAGTCTTACTGTAGCAAATAACTTTCAGACTCAATATATAGCCGATATGGGTGTAGGAAATGATACCATAGAATACGGTACAAATGGAACTAACTCTCCACCAATAAAAGAGGGAAGTTATTTTGATGGAGGTCTAGGTAGTGACACTCTTAAGGGTTCTTCTAATGCTGACCATTATGGGTGGAATGCATCTGATTATAATGATGCCTTAAAACCTACAAATGCTTCTATACTAGAAAGTCAGGGTACTTCAGTTTTAATTTCAAGCACTGACTCATCTTACTTTGATAACTTCGAAACTATTAATGCAAATGTTGGAAATGACTCTTTTTTTTTAGCAGGAGATCCAGGCAATGATATAACGCTTCAAGGAGATTATGGACAGGATAATTTTGAATTTAATTACGCATTTTCATCTAATATTTTAGCAGATGGGGGTGATGATAATGATACATTTACTATCTCTAACTCTGAATATACAGGAAAGTTAGAGTTAGATGGAGGTGATGAAAATGATACCTTAGTTGGATCCAATCTTTCAGAACATTATGGATGGAGTCCTGCTAATTATAGTGATTCTAGTATAGCAACAAATTCGGCTATCCTTACTGCAAAGGGATCATCTGCTCTTATATCAAGTATAGATAAATCATATTTTAGTAATATTGAAACAATTTCTGCTAAGCAGGGAGCAGATACTTTTTATTTTGGCGGCGATCCTAGCAGTAATTTAACTTTGAATGGTAATGCTGGAAATGATGAGTACCACTTTAATTATAATTTGACTAAAAATATCACTGCATTAGGAGGAGCAGATAGTGATACTTTTACAATTACACAATCTCCAAGTAGCTCAGGAGTACTTACTTTACAAGGAAATGGTGCTTCGGACCAATTTAATTTTAGTTCTAATATTTCAGCTGGAACTATTGTAACTTTTGGAAATGCTGGAGTAGATACTTTTCAATTTGATAATGCTAATGTTACAAGTAATGTTACTTTATATACAGGAGATGATGCCGATAAACTATCATTTGTGACTAAGAACTCAGGAAACAATTTAGAAATATCAGATTTCACAGTGGATAGTGATTACTTTGAATTTAATTCTGCAGCATTTAATGGAAGTGATGGACATGTTCTAGTTTTTGGAAAAGCAAATACTTTAGCTACGGGAATTCAGGAATTTGTAGCTGATAATGAAAGTGGTGTAATTCAAGCTTTTGACAATACTAACGCACAAATAGAAACTGAGCAGGGAGGCGGCACTGATTTGCTAAGCAGAAGTGACGATATATGGTTGTATGATACAAGCTCAGGTTATCTTTATTATGATGAAGATGGAGACCAAATTATGGATGATGCAGTAACAATAGCTAAGGTTAAAAATAATGCAAATGTTTTAGATAATACTACTTTTAAATCATCTGATATTGAATACGACGATGATGGCAGCACTTCTAGTTAATCAAGTAAGCATATCCTTCCATATTGCTAGCGCCCAATCCCACGCATTTAGAGCAACTAAATTAGATCTTTGAGGAGATAAACCAGATGCATTATCTGCAGTTACTATCTTATTTTTTTCCTTATTAAATTTGTATACAGCACTTACTGATATTCCCTCTGTTTGACTTACTAAGCTATAGCAAGTATTGATCATTGATGGAGAAGGAGGTTTCTTTTCAAGCAAGTGATAGAATGACGCCAAGCCTGCAACTTTTCCCATAGAATATGCTACGTAACCTGATTTTGGAATACTGCCAACTGAAGATGCATCAGTCGAGTCTCCTATAATATAAATGTCATTGGAATACTTTGAAGTAAAGTCATATGGGTTTACAGGGGCCCAGTTTCTTCCTTTTTCTATTAGACCAGTTTTAAACAATAAGTTAGGTGCTTTTTGAGGAGGTATAATATTTAAAATTTTATACTGGTATTCATCAAAGTCAGTAAAAACTTTTTTTTCTTTATTATCTATTGCACGTACCTGACTATCTGAATGATAAAAAATTATATTTTTGTAAAGTTCGTCCCAAGCTCTCTTAAATAGAGTTCCTTTAGATACAACCTTTTGATTAGCGTCTAGTACAATAACTTTAGCGTTAATTTTATTTTTTTTTATATAATCCGCAATTAAAGAGGTTCTTTCATATGGTCCAGGTGGACATCTATAAGGACTCAAGGGTATGGAAATAATAATATTATCACCATTTTTAATATTTCTAATCTCTTTAGAAAAGTTTAGAGTTTCATTTCCTGCTTTCCATGCAGTAAATATTGAGTCTTTATAACTATTTTTAAACCCATCAATATTAGAAAAATCTAATTGAATACCAGGTGATAAAATTAACTTATCGTATTTTAAAGAAGTTTCATTTGTAGATATAAGTTTTTTGTTTACATCTATAGAAATGACCTCATCAATAATAACTTCAATATCATTGCTTTTTTTAAATTTTTCGTAATCAAATGTTATTTTTTCCATATTTATTAGTTGTCCAATTACCCAATTAGACATAGGACAAGATATAAATTTTTTTGTTTTTTCTATTAATGTAATTTTACAATTTTTATTCATTAATCTTAAGGTTTTTGCAGCACTTAATCCTCCCCAACCACCACCTAATATAACTACGTGAGATTTATTTACCGTATTTTTTGAAAATACTTTAGCAACTCCAGAAAAAGCTAATGATGATCCTAAAATAAAAGATCTTCTATCTAGAAAACTATTTTTTATTTTCATAGTAATCAGCCAACAATTGAATTTCTTTATCAGAGTAACCATTAGAAATAATTTTCATTATGTAGTGGTCTCTTGTTCCATTTTTATATTCTTTAAAAGCCTGAATAAAGTAATTTTTTTCCAAATTTTTAATAGAAGGAATAGTTTTTCCTGGAGAGTTACCATCAGTGCCATGGCATCCTGCGCATGGAAGAGCTAAGTTATTAGCTTTAAGAATATTTAATGAATTTAAGTATAAAAAACTTAATATTAAAATCGTTTTCACCATACTACTAAGTATAGTAGTAAAGGATAATATAACAATTATTATTCTTTAAAATATATAGAAAATCAAATTAAGTATGGCTCCGCGGGTAGGATTCGAACCTACGACCGATCGGTTAACAGCCGATTGCTCTACCACTGAGCTACCGCGGATAAAGTACAAATATACTATTAATTTAATTTCTTAACAACCAAATTGATAAGTATATCTTTTTTTTAATATTTTACTAAACTGAATATATAAAAAAATGCTGACTTTAAATCAATTTTTAAAAAATAACAAGTGGCAAAGTTTTTGGATAATAATTTCTTCTTTGCTTATTAACACACTAGCCTTATCAAGTGCCATATATGTAATTCAAGTTTTTAATAAATATCTCACTTATAAACTAGACTCTACACTAATAGTTTTAACTATAGGAGTAATGGCAGCATTTATATTAGAGTTTTTTTTAAGATTTGTACGTGGGTTATTAGCAAATAAAGCTTCTGTAGTAGGAAAAAGAGAGTTAGTTTTAAAAAAAATTAAACAAGCTTTTACTATTAAATTAGGTGTATTAGATAGTAAAAATGAGAAACAATTATTTGATAATTTGAATCCAAGTATTTCTTATAATAACTCTGACGAAAGTGATAGATTAATTTCATTAATTGATATTTTTTTTGTGATAATTTTTTTACTTTTCATTTACCTTTTGTCGATAAGGTTAGGAGTAATTTCTAGTATATTTATTATTACATATTTATTTTTTATAAAGTTAAAAAATAAATATTTAGTTAATTTAACAAATATTAAAAATAAAAAAATTAAGAAAGTTAATAATATATATTCAGATATTAGTAGTATGGCAGCTACTGTAAGGACTTTTAACAGCAAACATACTTTATACTCTTTGTTTGAATTAAATTATGCAAGGCAAAGAGCAGCTGAATTAAAGTTTAAAAACTATAATAACTTTTATAATATTATATTTTCCTCATTTCCTGTTTTAGCCACTATATTTATAATTTATTTTGGTGCTCAAGAGGTTGTTAATCAAAACTTATCTATAGGAGGTTTAGTTGGTATAAATATTTTAAATGCGAGAATGTTTAGCCCAATACTAAAGTTTTCTTTTTTGTCATTAGTGAATAATCAAGAAAATTATAAAGTAGAAAATATAGACAAAGCTATTAAAGAAAATGTAGATGGAGTAAATCCAAAAATTATATCAGGTTTATTAGTGTTGAAAGATTTATCCTTAGGATTTACTAATAGTAAAGAGGTATTATTTCAAAGGTTAAATTGTACTATTCCATCAGGAGGAATTGTTGTAATTAATGGTTATAACTCTGCTGGAAAAACTTCTTTATGTAAATCCTTGCTAGGTTTAATTAAGCCATTAAAAGGAAATATTTTATTTGATAATATTGAATTAAATAAATTTGATATAAGTTGGTTAAGACGTCAAATATGTTATTTGCCTCAGGAAGTAGAGTTATTTAACTTGAGTATCAAAGATAATATTTTAATAAATCTTACAAATGCACAATTACAACAAACTAATGACAGAGTTTTATTAAAAACAATAAGTTCAGTTGGATTAACTGATTATATAAATAAAATTCCTGATGGAATTAATCAAATAATTGAAAACAATGGTAAAAATCTTCCAGTAGGTATCAAAAAAAGAATAGGAATAGCAAGAGCTATTATTAACAATGGTAAGTTTATTATTTTTGATGAACCAAGTGAGTCATTAGACACAAAGGGAGTTTTTGATCTTTATAAAATACTAAATAATTTTATCAAGTTAAAAAAAACCTTGATTATAGCTTCACATGATTCCAACATTTTAAAAAGTGCTAATATAGTTATTGATTTATCAACAAAGCCTATTCCAAGAATTGGGATTAGAAAAAAGAGGAAAGTTAATGCTTAAAGAAGAAGAAGGCATTGAACTAGAAAAAATTATTCGAAAAGAAAATAATTCTTTTTTTATTATTTTTTTTATAATATTTCTAATTTTTTTATTATTTATTTCTATGGGTTACTACTTTAAAAATGCTAAACTAGATATAATTGCTGAGACTAATGGAGTAGTTATACCCTCTTCTAAAGTAAAAACTGTGCAGCATTTGGAAGGCGGTATTATTAAAAAAATACTTTATAATTCAGGAGATGTAGTAAAAAAAGGAGACTTATTATTAGAGTTGGAACCTATTAAAACTTTGTCAAGTTTTTCTGAGTTAGAAAAAAGGCTAATAGGTTTATCTATAAATATTTCAAGACTAAGAGCAGAATCTGATATGAAAAAACCTATTTATGAAGAAAGTTTAGTAAAAAAATATCCCATCCTAATAGAAGAATCAAAAAAACTATATGAAGTTAGAACAAAAAGATTTAAAGCCTCTATTTTTGAACAAAAGAATATTCTTAAAAATGAAACTGATAGCCTAAAATTATTAGAAGAACAAATAAATATAAGTAAATCTCTTTTAGAGGAACAGCTTACAAATAGGTTGTCGCATTTAAACCTTTTAAAAGAGAAAAATCAAATTATCTCAAAAATAGAAAGTGCTGACTCTAGAATAAAAAATATTAAGGAAAGCTACTTTGCAGAAGTTAGAACCACATTATTAGAAGAAACGTCAGAATATGAAGAGCTAATAGAAAGAAAGTCTTCTTTACAGGATAGTTTAAATAGAACAAGTGTTAAATCGCCAGAAAATGGAATAATTAAACAAAGGTTTGTTGATACTATTGGAGGTGTAGTTAAAGCGGGTGACCCACTGTTTGATATAGTTCCTATAAATGATAAACTAATAGTTCAAGCAAGACTTTCTGTAGACCAAATAGGTTATATCAAGAAAGGACAAAAAGTTAATGTCAAGTTAGCAGGAAAAAATAATCGTTTATATGAGACTATTATTGGAAGTGTAGTGGGTATAAGTCCAGACGCTATATACACCGAAAAAGAAAATAACGAGTCTTATTATGAGATTAGAATTGAAACAGAGCAAGATTATTTTGATGGTGCAGGAGAAAAATATTATATGTATCCTGGCACACAAGTTATGGCAATGATAGAAATAGGCTCGAGAACAATTGCCGATTACATATTTGAACCTTTGTTTGTAAATCTTAGTAGTGCTTTAAGCGAGAAGTAATATGTTTTTTAAAATCATTTTATTAATTTTTTTAATATCCTTCTTTAATGTTAAAGTAAATTCAAATCAAAGGTTTATATGCTCTAGGGCTGACACCAATGAGGTAGTAAACTTCTATATTTCTGACAATAAATTATTTTTATCTGGGTTAAGTATTAGCGGCACATATTCTATATTGACTAAGTATTTGAGTGGAATTTTAGCAATTAATATGTCAAGCATTGGAGATGATAGTGGTATAGAAGTTATATTTCTAGACTTACATGAAAGAAATTTTACGGTTAAATCAAGTATTACTAATAGTAATAAAAATAAATTAATAGAAATTAAAGGGTATTGTAAATAAATTATAATTTTTTTGTTATAATGTCGTTAATAGTATAATGTTAGAAATCCAAAATAACCTACTAAATAATTCTTTTAAGAAAAAAGTTACGAAAATTAAAAGCACAAAAGGAAATAAAATTCTTTCAGCTGCAAAATATTTAAGTAATAAATTGATTATTACTTATAATTTACAAGACCCAAATAGTAAGACATCTAATCATTTGATAAAAATATTTTCATACTTTTTAAAATACGATGTTCAGAATATTGACCTGATAAAGTCTTATACTGAAGATAAAGGAGAATGTTTGGAGTTCAAAGTTAATTTATTTAGTAATAGTGAAAAACAGTTAATGGAAACTAATCAAGAAAACTATGATATTATATCATTAAGATATTTTTTTAATAAAAATTTTAAATTAATTTTAATTTAATTTTCAGGAGGTAAAACTTCCTGAATGCAAACATAATCAATCAAATGACCTCTTTTGATATCAACTAAGTGATTTTTTTTTTCTTCGTTAGTTAAATGTTCTCCAATTCCGTTGTTGAACAAGGAAATAATAGAAGCATCCTGTAGAGCATCCCAGTAACTTTTTCTAATAAGTTTATTCTGCGAGTCTCTTGCAAAGGGACTATCTGGATCTAAAGAATAATCAGGTTTATAAAAGTTCTTCATAACTAATATGATGCTCCTAACAAGAAATCTTTATAAGATATAATACCATAAAATTTTTGTTTTTTAACATCATAAATAGGCAAGTGCCTAAAGCCAGAGGATTTTAATATTTCTATTGCTTCTATTAATGTATGCCTAGTACTTATATATACTACTTTTTTAGTCATAAAGTTTTTTAATGCAGTTTCAAGTATTTTAAGTTTTTTTAAAGCAATAGTTTTTATTATATCTCTTTCTGTAATAATTCCTAAAAGTTTTTTATTCTTAATTACTACTCCTGCTCCAGCATTATATTTCTTAAGTTTTTTTGATGCATCTATAAGTGTTTCCTCAGGAGTAAAAATAATTTTATCAATTCTTATTTTTTTACAGTTTAATCTATTAATGTAATCAATTATTTTTTCTGATGGATCAATTAAATTAAATAAGGGCATTAAGTTAAACTTTTTGTTAGCATAATCAATATTTTTTATTGATTTAGATTTCCATTGTTTTTCTGCTTCTTTAAGAGACTCATAGATCCCTACATATTCTAAAGATTTAACATCAGAAAAGTTTTCTAGTCCTATTTTTTCTAAATCTCCTCCAAAAACTAAATATAGATGCTGTTTTTTATTCATTTTTAATAACCATAAATATTCTTGCTTCAATACTTTCTCTCGGATTCCTTTTAATATTTTGATTTTTTAAATTAAAAGAGGTGTGAGGTGTACACATAGGTATTTTTTTATTTTCTAAACTATCCCAACCTTTAAGTAGTAATATTTCACTATCTTTCATATTGGGTATCCAAAGCCATTTTTGTTTATTATTATAAGCCAAATGATAAATCTCTCCTATTCTATTAGGAAACCTCTGATCAGTCGCAATCAAGTCTTTTTTTAAAACAGATTTAGGAAGAGCAAATGCTAAAGGAGAAGACAGAACTGTTTTACATAAAGGCTTCCATATATTTAATTGAATTATTCTAAATTGAGAGTTTATTATTTTTCTATAATATTTTTGACCAATTATATCCATTGCCCTTTTTATCCCAGAATCTCTGGTGTAGTCTACATGAGCTCTTTCTGCTGGTTGTCTGTTGCCATCATTATTTTTTGCTCCCTTGCTAGAGTTACTTCTTCTAGTTAAATCAAAAATATAGGAGTTAAGACAATTAAATCTTTTTTTAAGAAAGTTAGTTAATTCTATTTTATAACTATTTAAATTATTATGAATATTTTTACTATTATAGTTAGAGGAAAATTTGCAGATTTCAAACCCACTTTTTTCGAAGTAAATATTTTTTATAGTTCTAGCATTAGATAAAACCACTTGTTTTTTTTCTGTTTTAAAATACAGCTTAGGCACTAACCCTGTTATTGCAGAACTATCATAATAAGGTTTGGTTTTTTGTTTCTTTATGAATGTTATTTCAGCTTTTATGTTAAGCATATTTAATACCCTTATTTTTTAATGAAGTTAGCAACAGCAAGTTTATGTTCATTGCTGTAGGAGCATTCTAAAAGATTTTTTGCTTCAATTTTAAATATTTTTTCAAGCTTATTTCTTCTATAAGCGTGTATATTATTTTTAATATGCCTTATTGCTAGAGATGATTGCGAGACTATTTCATTACAAATATTAGATACATTTTCTTCGAACTTACTTTTAAAAAGAAAATTTAAAAGTCCTAGCTTTAATGCTTCATCTGCATATATTCTATAATTTAGCATCATAATTTCTTTTGCTTTTGCTTCACCTAAAAGGTTTGTTAAAAACCAAGATATGCCATAGTCTCCACTTAAGCCAATTTTGCTGTAATTAGATACAAAAAAGGAATTTTTATTTCCTATTCTAAAATCACAAGCTAAAGCTAAAGAAAAGCCTGCTCCTGCTGCAGGACCAGTTATGACAGCTATTGAAGGGATTTTTAGGTTATATAATTCTCCAGTTAATTCTTTTTGCTTTTTTGTTAGGTTATTAATCTTTTTTTCTGTGCTTTCAGGTTTTTCTTTTTTGTTCATTCCTTTTATGTTTCCACCAGAGCAAAAACTATCACCTACGCCTTTTAAAACTAATAATTTATATTTGCTATCTTTATTTATTTTTTTTAGTATTCTTCTTAGAAAAGGAGTTAAATTTTCAGATAAGGCATTTTTGTATCTAGGATTATTTAATTTAAGAGTAATAATTCCACGATCAAAGCAAGCTAGAAGTTGTTCGGTGCCAGTATTAATTTTTTTTTGCATAAACTAATTATTATAATCTAAGCATGGTAAGTAAAGATAAAAATAAAGAATTAAAATTTTTAGTGGATATGTTTTCTAAGCCTCCACAAACCACATTAGGTATTAAAAAAATATTAACAATTAATCCCTTAATAGGAGAAGCGATAGTAGAATATAAGCCTAGAAAAAATATGTGTCACTCTGGCAACATAGTACAAGGAGGATTTATTACAGGATGGTTAGATGCTGTTATGGCATTAGCCTGTATGAGTAAAGTAGGTATTTATACTTTAGTGTTATCTTTAGAGATTAAAACTACCTTTATTAAGAAGGTTTTACCTGAACCAGTATTAGTAACTGGTAATGTAATAAAATCAGGGAGGTCAATTGCTTTTTTAGAAGGAACTATAACTGATAAGAAAAATAATATTTTGGCAAAAGGAAATCAGACTGTTAAATTAGTATCTGACTTTTACAATAATAGAAAATAATGTATGGATAACTTTCTAAATATCATCATTCTAGCTGCTGGCAAAGGGACCAGAATGAAATCTCCAAAACCTAAGGTTTTACATGAAATAGCAAATAAAGAAATGATTCTACATGTAATCAATTTATGTAATAAAATAAAATATAAAAATTTATTTATTGTACTTAGCAAAGATAGCAATAATATTAAAGCCGTATTACCAAAAAATGTTAAAATAATTATTCAAAAAGAACAACTAGGTACAGCAAATGCTTTATTATGTGCACAAGAAAAAATAAGAAAAAGCAAAGAAAGCTTATTAGTATTATATGGAGATGTTCCCCTACTGGAAAGTAGTACTATAAAAAAATTAATTTATAAAAGTAAAAATAAAATTTCAATGCTTGGGTTTGAGAGTATGACACCTAAAGGTTATGGAAGAATTATAGCAGAAAAAAATAATGTGTTAGAAGTTATAGAGCAGAAAAACCTTAAAGGAAGTGAAAAAAATATTAATTTATGTTATTCAGGAGTTTTTTGTGGCCCAGCTAAAAGTATTTATGAGCTACTTAACAAGGTAAAAAAAAATAAAACCCAAAAAGAATTTTTGTTAACGGATATATTTAAGATAGCAAATGAGGAGAATATTTCTTTATCCTTGACCCTAGCGAATGAAAATGAGGTCATGGGGATTAATAATATGTATCAGCTATCTTTGGCTGAAGAGAAGTATCAAAAAAAACTTAGAGAAAAATTTATGATCAAAGGTATAATGTTACAAAAGCCTGAAACTATTTATTTTTCTTATGATACTAAAATTGAGTCAAATGTTAAAATTGGTCCCAATAATACTTTTGGAAAAGATGTAGTTATAAAAAAGAATGTATCTATAGCCGCCAGCAACAACATAGAACAAACAGTAATTAACGATTCTGCTTCTGTGGGACCTTTCTGTAGATTTAGAGGAGGTGTTAAAATAGGTAAGTTTGTAAGGATTGGAAACTTTGTTGAAATAAAAAATTCTATTATAGGTAACTTTTCTAAAATAAACCATCTTTCTTATGTTGGTGATGCTTCAGTAGGTGCAAACAGTAATATTGGTGCGGGAACTATAACCTGTAATTATGATGGAAAAGCAAAGCATAAGACCATAATTGGAAATAATGTATTTATTGGATCTAACTGTGCTTTGATAGCCCCTATAAAAATCAGTAATAAGGCATTTATTGCAGCAGGAAGTACTATTTCAAATGATGTGGGTGTAAATGACTTTTCAATAGCAAGGGCGAAGCAAAAATTAGTGAAGAAAGGAAGAAAAAAATTTTTAAAGTAAATGTATTTATAATATGTGTGGAATTTTAGGAATAATTAGTAAAAAAGATATTATTACGCCAATGATTGATGGGCTAAAAAAACTTGCGTATAGAGGGTATGACTCATCTGGATTAGCAACAATTAATGATAAGACTATAATAAAAAGAAGAGCTTCTGGAAAAATAGAAAATTTAGAAAAGCTTTTAGAACATGATCCTATTAAAGGGAACCTAGGTATAGCGCACACTCGTTGGGCAACTCATGGAGCTCCTAATGAAATAAATGCTCACCCACATGCTACTAGCAAAGTTGCTATAGTGCATAATGGAATTATTGAAAATTATAAAGATATTATAGCAGAATTAAAAAATAAAAATCTATTAAATAGTGAAACGGATAGTGAGGTTATTGCGCATTTACTTACAAACTTTTTAGAAGAAGGGCTTGATCTAAATAAGTCAATAATGAAGCTTTTAGAAAAACTGAAAGGAGCATTTGCTTTAGGAATTTTAATATCTAATGAGAATAGACTTATAGCTGTAAGAAAAGGAAGTCCTTTAGCAATTGGATATGGAGAAAATCAAAATTATATAGGGTCAGATGCAGTAGGATTAGCTCCTTATACTAAAAAAATCAGTTATTTAGAAGATGGAGACTGGGCAGTGTTAGATGTTGATAAAGTAGAAATATTTAACCAAGGGAAACTAGTTAATAGAGATATTAATATAACTAGCATATCTAGATTATCGATAGAAAAAGGTGGGTTTAAGCATTATATGCATAAAGAAATTCATGAACAGCCTACTGCAATAGGTGAAACTTTGAAGAGTTTTATAGATTTAGATACGAAGTCATTAAAGTTGAATAGTAAACTTTTTAATGAAAATATTTGTAGAATTACTATGATTGCATGTGGTACCTCATCTTATGCATGTAAGGTTGCTAGGTTTTGGTTTGAGAAATTAGCAGGCATTCCAGTGCACATAGATATAGCTTCAGAATATCGATATAGAAATATTACATACTCTGATAATGAGTTGGTTTTATTTATATCTCAATCTGGAGAAACTAGAGATACTATTGCATGTTTAGAGGAGGTAAAAAAAATAGGAGCTAAAACTTTTTCTATTGTAAATGTTTCAGAAAGTACTATAGCAAGATTATCTGACGAAACTATCTTAACTTTAGCTGGTCCTGAAATAGGAGTTGCATCAACAAAAGCATTTACTACTCAACTATTTACATTATTAATTCTAGCAGTAAAGCTTGGTGTTGCAAAAAATAAAGTTTCTCCCGATGAAGAGATAAAAATAATAGATGATCTAATAGAAGTTCCTTCTTTAATGACAAAAACTTTGAATAATGAAGATAAAATTAGAAATATAGCATCAGAAATATATACTGCAAGAGATGTTCTTTATTTAGGAAGAGGAGAAGCGCATGCTATAGCATTGGAGGGAGCATTAAAATTAAAAGAAATTAGTTATATTCATGCAGAAGGTTATGCTGCTGGGGAGTTAAAGCATGGACCAATTGCGTTGGTTGACGAAAATGTTCCTGTAATAGGAATTTTGCCCACAAATAAACTATTTAATAAAACTGGATCTAACCTGGCTGAAGTTAATGCTAGAGGTGGGAAAATTATTTCTATTACCGACCAAAAAGGAGCTAAGAAAATCAATGACATATCTAGTTATATTTTTTCAATAGAAGATTGTAGTGAATTATGTCAACCATTAATACTGGCACTACCTATTCAGCTATTAGCCTACCATATAGCAGTATTTAAAGGAACAGATGTTGATCAACCAAGAAATTTGGCAAAATCAGTAACAGTTGAGTAGTTTTGACTGATGAAATAATATTATTAAAAAGGAGAATTCTATGAAAATATTCATTTATTTAATTTTTTTATTAACTTTAAATATTAAATCTGCAGAGTTAAAATATGATGTTTATGGTTATTATGATTTTTTGAAGTTTTTTAAAGTTTCTGAAAGTAGAAGTTATATTGTAATGAATAATGATACTGTGGTGCTTACTAATATAGGTGTAACTGGAAAATCAAATTGTACTGGTGTGATTGAGATTGAAAATGGTAATACAGCATTTTCTAATATAATGTGTAAATATACTGAAGCAAACGGAGATACTAACTTCACTCAATTTACAACTGATAGAGGAACTGCATATACAGGTGTAAATAGTTTTGTGTTTGTTTCGGGAGAGGGGCGTTGGGCAGAACTTGTAGGTCAAAAATGTATAGGAGCATTTTCTGAAATAACTTCTTTTGAGGAAAATATGAAAAATGCAACTTTTGAGTGGAAGGGAAAATGTGAATTACCTAATAAAACACTTGAGAGAGTAAAAAATTATAAAAAACCTCAGTGATATGATACTTTTATGTTATTTCATCAGTCAAAACTATTCTGTTACCGTCGAATAGATTTAACTGGTGATTTAACATCAAAATATACCTTCTATCTTTGCTTTAGTGTTAAGTATAAAACACATAAGTTAGTTCATTATCACAACCTAAAATATTCAGAAAAACAAAAAAAATTGCATGATTTAATTCAATCTCTTCATGAAAGTGGAATGGGTTATAGAAAAATTGCTAAATTACTTAATACTAAAAAAATCAAAACCATTAGGGGAAATCTTTGGGAGTCTAATCAAGTTTATGCAATTTTAAAAAGATATAAAGAAAGATTACAAAGGTTAGAATTTATTAATAAAGAATATGAAATGGTTTGGAGTAGAATGAAAATTAAATATGAGTTAAATTAGTTTTATGAAACACTTACTCATCATATTCAGTTTATTGCGTCCTAAAATATACAAAGAAAGACAAATCAGAATAAGAAATATAGTTAATAAATAAAATATGAGTTTAAAAGAATTATCAGTTAAAGAACTATTCTATAAAATTTCTCCGAATTCTGAGGTTCATCATGAACTTCGCAGAAGGGGTATATTAAGAACTAAAAATTTAGTGGGAGAAATTGGAGAATACTATGTTTTTGATTTTTTTAAAAATAATCCACATCTTACTAATCCCATTAAACCGCCTCCTAATGTTCAGAATATAGACTTTTATGGCATGAACGGTAAAAGTTTTAGCATTAAAACGGTAAGTTCTAGAAAAGGAACTACAGGTTCATTTTGGAATCCTGAAGATGTTAAAAAAAATTTAAAAACATTTGATTTTTTAATTATAGTAATTTTAAATAATTCTTATGAATTAGATCTTCTTCTTGAACTAACATGGGATGATTTTTTTAAATTTAAAAAATTTAATAAAAGAATGAACAATCATAACATAAGCATTACTAATAATTTAATAGAATCAGTCAAAATTTTAACTGGGAACTTATGAAAAACGATCAACCTAGAAAACTCGCACAAGCATTAACTGTAGAATAAAAACGTTGATTTTCTGGGGTTTTTCAACCCTAAAAACACTTTTCGACAGACTGTGCTGTAGGGGTGCGAGTTTGATATCCAAAACACTTTTTTTAAATTACATAAGGAAAACAAATAATATATTTTTTTTTAAACCATATGGTCTATAATGTATATTTAATTTAACGTTATGGAGTTCAAATGAAATTATTCATTATTATTTTTATATTATTAAAATCTTTTTCTTCTTTTGCAGACGAAGGTTTGAAAAAAGAAAATGAAGTAAAAAAAATTA
>CACEBX010000023.1 GCA_902557845.1 Rhodospirillaceae bacterium
TATAGTTAAAGTGGATGCAGAGGAAACAACTGTTGCCGAACCACCTAACCAAGCCGCATCTGTGTATTTAACTCTATATTTACTAGAGTCAGATTGTACTCCCCCATTAGTAGCAGTAAACTTTGTATGACTTTCTAAAGCTGTGGTAACTGAAGTTACCTCTACTGAAGCAGAGGAAGTAGAGTTATGAGAAACAATCTGATATCCGCCACTTGTTCCCTGATACAACACACTTACTGATTTACCTGCCGCCAACAGTGTACTGTCATTATTTATTGCTTCTTCTAATTCTGCAGCGAAGTTAACATTAGTACTATAAGTCGCATTTGGAACAGTAATTGTTCCTGAAGCTACATCATCAACTTTAAGCGCAATTGTATTTGTACCTGACAATGTAATAGAGGCCGAGCTTAAGTCTGACACAGTCCCACTTGTCCAAGAACCAGTTTTAACATTTATATCAAAATATTCTCTGTTTGTCGGGTTATTTGTTACTGCTTTTCCCTCAATATTTGTTACTGCAGTATTTAATCCTAAACTAGTTTTTGAAGTAGTATTTTGAGAATTACTAGGAAAAGTTATTTGGCTTGCGGATACTGAACCTGCGCCAACTATCCCTAATTGATAACCATTAATAGACTCTGTCGCACCGTTAGATACGCTTAGTTTCAATTTATTTTCTATTGTACTATCTATCGCAGTAATTTTCACACTTGCTACTGTTGTATCTGTAATACTATATGTTTGTCTTCCCGTATTAGATACAATTTCATATTTAGTACCATTCCATTTAACGCTTACAGACTTTCCAGCATTACTCAAATTTGAGTCTGCGTTAATTGCAGTTTGTAATGCTGATGCTATTGCTGAATTAGATGAATAAGTTGCAGCTGGCAAAGTAATTGTACCAGAGGCAGTTCCATCTACAGAAAGTTGTAGTGTATTTCCACTAGATACAACAAATGTGCTTTCAGAAGTAATTTCTGTTGCATTTGATCCTGTCCACCCGGAAACAGGAGTAAAAAAAGCTTTAATTCTATCTTCTTCTCCTCCACTTACAGTTACTACATTTTCTTTTGTTTCCAAATTATAGGTCTGTCCTTCAAATTCTATGCTTAATTTTGTTCCTGAAACAGGTAAAGAATTAATAACATTACCTACTACTCTAATATCTGGAGAGTCCTCTCTTACATCTACTAAATGTGCCTTTAAAACTTCCTTGCTATTTATAGTTTCAAGACTATCTAGATTTACTTGAGACATGAATATAGAACTTCCGTCAATTGCAGGCAATTTAAAATGGACTACTCCCATTCCTTTAGATGCAAAAGTTCCATCATTAGAAGAAGAGGATTTGTCTGCTATTCCATAATTAATACTATCGATAGTTAAATTTTCTCCCGTATCAGACCATTCAAATTTACCAAGACCATTGTCAAAACCAATATTAGCTGCATCTCCAGTAAGTGTTGAACTACCATCAGTACTAGTTAAAGCAAAATCAACAGAAGAAGATAATTTAATTGCTCCTGTAAATACCGCCGAATTACTTCCTACAGATGAACTTAGACTAATTGAAGATGCGGTATTCCTGTAATATTGATCCAGAACGGTTGCGGTAGTGCTGTTAGGAGCACTAAAATTAGTAACTTTTATATCTTCAGCCTCACTGTTTTCTAAAATTACTCTTTTCTTATCTGAAGTCAAAATAGCCTTAACTCCTGTAATTTCTGCAACTTTATTTAATTCTGTTACTAAATTACTTAAATCATCAGGAAGTATGCTTGCAGAAACAGAAACCGCATCTCTAAGTCCTGCTGCTATAGACATAGAGGCTGTTCCACTAATTGTTATATCAATAGGCGATAATGATACCCTAGTAACTGCCTCTGCAGTAATTCCTGTTCTAGAAGCTTTTTCTTTAAATTCTTTTAGAGAAAACTGAGAAGATGAGCTAACAGGTATAGCTAAAGTTTGATCAATTACACTATCATTAAATGTATCAATACTTAATGTTTGTGAAGAAACAGGGTTAGCACTTCTTGCTGCTGAATGACCCGTGATAAGTGTAAAATCGGATATTTTATTTGCCGTTTCTATTTCTATATTTCTATAGTCCTTGTTAATGTATTCAGCATTATAAACAGCATCTAAAAAAAATCCGTTATCTTCTTTTATCAAGGCTGAATAATCTTGAACTTTTAAGGGAGTTCCTGCAATATGTTTACCTTCCCTTGTAAAAATATTTATGTTTGTAGCTTCTTTTTGACTTGCTGTTGGATTAGATATTATAGCATTAAGTGTTCCAGAAGCCCTTGTTGAAATATTTGAAGAAGTAAAATCTTGATCGTTACTAGCTATAGTTAAAGCTCCATTCGCTCCAGAAGCAACTAGCCCATAGCTTGCAAATGAAAAACTCGTACCTCCTGGAGAAACTCCTGAGTTTAAAATACCTGCTAAATCTCTAACAGTTGTTACTGGATGTCCCTTATCACTATTACTAAATGTTATTGATACAGTATTTCCATTATCCAAAGTTAGTGAAAATGAATTTATAGTTTTAGCTTCATCATCTGTAATAACAAATTGTGCTTGAGGTTGTAACCCATAAGATCTTAAAGATATTTCATTAATATTTCTACCTATAGAAGCAACAACTCCGTCATTCAAAAAACTTGTAGCTAATAAGGAGTTGTCACTATTACTAAAAATATCCTCTACTTTTGATACTCCACTTGCTGGAACATTATAATTGCCATCTATATTTAGTTCTCCCGTTCCTAGATTACTTGTACTACTTTCAGCTAACTTAAATGCAGAAGCTGCAAATTCATTTCCACTTTTTAAGTTAAACCTTAAAGAACTTGCTAAATTATCTGTAGAAGTAATAGTAAATCTATCACCTTTTACAGGTGAACCATTTACAGAAATTTGCAAACCATTAAAATCAAAAGTATCACCTTTATATAATTTATTACTATTATCTTTCCATCTATTGCCATCAAAAGTAAACTCTATATTTTCTTTAAAGTTTACTACTGAGTTTATTTGATCTAATGAAACTTGAGCGCTTGATCCAGTAATTAAATTTTTTTCTATTTCTGGTAGTCCTAGTAAAAACATGTCATTACCAACTTTTCCTGTTAAGTCTTTACCATTTTTTTGTACCTCATTAAAATCTCTTGCTACTCTAAAAGCTATATCATCTATAGATGACCTAACCTCTTGGACATATGCATAAAAATTAACTAATCCTGCTAGCTTTCCTCCAGTTATTTGAGTGGTAGCTTTTTCAGTTGTCCCATCAACCATAAAAATACTAATATTATTTACTGTAGTCTCAAATGCATATCTAAAATCTGAATTTTCTGTAACTTTTGCTCTTAAATTAAAACTCTCATTAGGTGAAACTAAAATTGGTCCCTGTCCAGAGTTTCCAAGTCTTAAAGTTACATCACCTCTGTTACCATAAGTAGTAGTAAATTCAATTTCTTTTGATAATTGCTCTAACAGTAAATCTCTAGTATCTAATAAATCATTAGCTTTTGTAGTAGCACCAGCACTTTTAAGTTTAGCATTTATATTGCTTAATTCTGTAGATAACAAATTTACTTTATCTAAAACCAATTTGGTTTGCGTAAAAGCACCATTTTGTGTTTGATTAAGCCTTGCTGAGTTGTCATTAAATGCATTAGCTAAGTCTTTGCCTGCTTCCATAGCTACTGTTCTAGGAGCACTGTCCTCTGGCGCAGCAGCAACCTCTTGTAGTGTGCTAAAAAATTTTCCTATAAAAGTGCTTAAATCACTACCTTCTGGTAATAAGTCATTTTCTAATATATTTATTTCTGATGAAAATTGATTAATCTGTTCATAAGAAGAATGAGCTGATCTTAGTCTTTCTGTTATATATTCGTTAAAAGATCTTCTTATTTCATCTACTCTAACACCTAGACCAGTTTGATCTGATACGTCAGTTACACCTCCTTGCACACCACCTATTTCTTCTAAGGCAACATCTCTTTTAGAGTAACCTTCAGTATTTACATTTGCAATATTTTGACCAGTTACAGATAAAGCTTGTCTATAAGCTTGTATACCACTTTTAGCAATTTCAAATAAACTTCCCATTAATTAATCTTTAATAATTTTTTTTATATTTTTATTAGATAAGTCTTTTTTTGAAAACTGATTAACTAAAGCTTCGGCTATTCCAAAGCTTTGGCTTTTAGCAATTAATTTAGCACGTTCCTGATTTAATAAAGATGTATATGTTTCTTGTGCATCATTAGAAAGTATAGACTTTGCTAGTTTAGCTGCATGAGCTCTTTTAAGCATTTCATTTAAAAACAAAGATTCAAATTCTTCAGCAACCTCTTTTAATTCTTTATCAGCTGTATTTTTTTTGTTTTCATTTAATAACAAGCTTAAATCATATTTTTTTGTTAAATTTGCAATACCATCCACTTTTCTATTCCTAAATTATAATCAACTCCGCTCTTAAAGATCCGGCTTCTCTTAATGCTTCCAAAATTGCAACTAAGTCAGCTGCACTTGCTCCAACATTATTAATAGCGTCTACAATTTCTGATAGAGAAGTCCCTGTATCAAAAATAAATGCTCTCGCATCTTCCTCTTCTATTCCAATTTGAGTATCTTGTGCCGTAGTAGCAGCGGTTCCTGCTACAGTTGAGTTTGCATTTTGCATTGCTCCTTGTGCTTCACTTACTACTGCTGTATCTTCTTGAATGCTAACTGTTAATTTTCCATGAGTAACTGCAGTAGGCGTAACTTTGACATCACCACCTATAACTATAGTTCCTGTTCTTGCATTTACTACAACCCTAGCTTTAGGTCTAGCTGGCTCTACTTCTATATTTTCAAGTAAACTAACAAAAGATACTTTTTGACCAGGATCCTCAGGGGCTCTAACTTTAATTGAAGTTGCATCTAATGGAACAGCCACTTCAGGTCCAAAAATTTCATTAATTTTTTCAGAAACAATATTAGCAGTACTGAAATCTCCTTGATGTAAATTTAATACTAAATTGTTTGACCTGATAAATGGAGACTCTACCATTTTTTCTACTGTCGCACCCTTAGGAATTCTACCAACTGTGGGTATATTTACTGAAACACTGGAACCATCAGCACCTTCTACACCCAAACCACCTACAGCTAGGTTTCCTTGTGCTATGGCATAAAGCTCTCCATCTGCTCCTTTTAAAGGAGTCATCAATAATGTTCCACCTCTTAATGATTTTGCCTTTCCAATTGCAGATACTGTTACATCTAATGTTTGTCCAGGTTTTTGGAAAGCAGGAAGATCAGCAGTTACCATAACTGCTGCAGCATTCTTAGCTGTTAAGTCGGACGTACTAACTACAATATCAAATTGTGAAATTAATGATTGAATGCTTTGCAAAGTTAAATTTGTAGTACTATCTCCTGTGCCATTTAATCCTATTACAATTCCATATCCTAAAAGTTGATTAGTCCTAATTCCAGCAATTGAAACTAGGTCTTTTAATCTGTCAGCAAATACAGATTGTATAAATGAGCTAAATAATAAAAATATTAATGTAGTTGTTTTTTTCAAAATATTCTCTCTAAAAGGGGGTTATCTCTCTAAAAATTCTACTTAGCCATCCCGGCTTAGTTGAGGTTGCATAAACTCCAGCATTAGTATAGGTAATTTTTGCATCGGCTATACTTGATGATGATATTGTATTACTAGCTGATATATCTTCTGGCCTAATAATTCCGCTAAGTCTTAAATATTCACTTCCGTCATTAAGAATTAATTTTTTTTGTCCTTTAATTTCTAAATTTCCATTTGGATAGACTCTAATTACTGTTACTGTCATGCTACCTGTTAAAGTATTAGATTGTGCAGCTGTTCCTGCTCCTGAAAATGATTGATTAGCACCAGCGGAAAAATCAGAACTTTCTACACCACCATTACCTACACCCAATTTATTATCCAATTGATTGGCTAAAGATTGAGCACCTGCTCCATTAGAAAATAATGGTGGCAAAGTAACTCCAAAAGTATCAGCTTTTGAAGTTGTATTTGTTGTTGACTTACTCGCACTTAAAGATTCATTTAGAGTCACTGTTAGTATGTCTCCAATATTATTGGCTCTTCTATCGCTAGCAAAAAATCCAGAACTTTTCTCGTCATATATAGATCCATCTATTGTGTTGTCTTTTTCAGCAAATGAAATTTCTTGATGAATGGGCACAAAGTCTTCTGCCTTTTTATTTTCCATATAAGTAGAACATCCAAATAGTAAAAAGCAGAAAGGAACTAAATTTAAAAATAGTTTCATATCAAGCCTATAAATTATTTGAAATAAATCTTAGCATTTCATCAACTGAAGAAATTGCTTTTGAATTTACTTCGTAAGCTCTTTGAGTTTCAATCATATCAACTAACTCTTTTACAACGCTAACGTTTGAACTTTCTAGGGCCCCTTGAACTACTTTACCAAAACTACCCTCTAAAGGGTTTGCAACTATTGCCTCTCCACTCGCAGGTGTTTCTACAAAGAAACTTTCTCCTATAGGCTGTAAACCATTTCTATTTTGAAACTCTGCTAATTCAATTTGCCCTACTTCCTCTTGCTCTACAGCACCTGGTAATTGTACTGCAACAACTCCATCTGATGATACGTTTATTTCTTGAGCATCTTCAGGAATTACAATTTCTGGTTGAATTACAAAACCACTTGAAGTAGTAAGTGCTCCCTCATTATTTCTTGAGAAGGTTCCATTTCTAGTAAATCCAATTCTTCCATCAGGAAGTAAAACTTGAAAAAAACCACTACCGTCAATAGCTAAGTCTAGAGCATTGTCTGTAGAAACTATGCTTCCCTGACTAAATAATTTATCTGCATTAACAATTCTAACTCCAGTACCTACAGAAAATGCAGATGTCAAATTAGTATCTGCAGAAGTTTGTTCTCCACTGCTTCTTAATACTTGATATAAAAGTGTTTCAAAGTTGACTCTCTCTCTTTTAAAACCAGTTGTATTTACATTTGCTAAGTTATTTGCTATTACTTGCATTCTTCTTTGCTGGGCATTTAAGCCCGTTTTTGCAACATGCATTGAATTTGTACCCATAAGGTTTACCTCCTAGAATATATAAATGATATTCTGCAAGGAGTATGCCAATGAATTAGTATTTATTTTTTTGTAAGTAAATTTATTAAATAATTAATAACTTATTCAGGAACTCTCATCAGGCTTGATCCGCCTTCATCCATTTGCTTAGCAAGATCTATGAATTTAACATGAGTTTCATAATTTCTTTGGTGCTCTAGCGTCATAATTAATTCTTCTATTGGATTTACATTAGATTTTTCTAAATAATTATTAACCATCAAAACACCTCCTGTTGCTTCTAAAGCTGGTGTGTTTTCTTGTCCTTGTTCATCTAATTCTGTTTTAGGTCTAATAAAACCATCAGGTCCTTTTTCAAGCTCTAAATCTTCACCTTTATTTGTACCTAAAGTGGCAACTAATTGTAATGGGGCATCTAATGGTCCCTCTAATGCATTAATTCTAATCTCTCCTTCACTAGATATTTCTATTTTTCTGAAAGCTGGCAATACTATTGGTTCTAAATCATTTCCTAAAACTACACTTCCATCTCCATCTTTTAACTGTCCTTCTTGGTCAATAGAGAAATCACCTCTTCTTGATAATGCAATATCTCCTACTTTAGGTTGTACAACGAAAAATCCATTTCCATTTATTGCAACATCTAATGGGTTTTCTGTAGACTCTAGTTCTCCCTGTTGATTAGAAAATACTCCTATCTGCCTAGTGGCAAAAACTCTAGCATTTAACTGATCCTCTCCATTTAAGTAAACCGTTCCAAACTCAGAGTTAGCATCTTTTCTATAACCTACGACTGAAGCATTTGAAATATTTTGAGAAGTAATTTGCTGGTTTTGAAGAATCATCTTTAAGCTATTTAAAGCTGTATGTATCATTCTATCCATAATTTACTCCTTAATTACCTCTACTAACTTCTAATGTTAATTATAGCCTGCGTTATTGTTGAGTTAGTTTCAATAGATTTAGCATTAGCTTGGAAGTTTCTTTGTGCAGTAATCAAACTTACTAATTCTTCGGTAATATCAACATTTGATCTCTCTAAAGAACCAGATAATATAGTACCAAAACCGTCCGCTCCTGCCTCACCTACAATTGCAGTTCCTGAAACTGATGTTTCAACGTAAGTTGCATTACCAATCTGTTTTAATCCATTTTGGTTGTTAAAGTTAGAAATCACAAGTCTTCCTAAAGCCACGTTATCACCGTTTGTATAGTTTGCTCTAACTAAACCTGAAGCATCAATATCTAGACCATCTAAACGTCCAACTGTTTGTCCATCTTGAGAAACTGAAGTTACTGAAAATGGAGAAGCTAACTGAGTAGAGTCTGCAAAACTTAAATCTAGGTCAATAGATAGAGCATCTTTTCCAGTATCTATGTCTGCTGGAAAGTCACCCTTATATTCTACTTTTTGAGTTGGGCTTACAAGACCACCTTTAGTGTCAAATGTTAACTCTCCAGGCTTTAAAAATACTCTAGTGTAAGCTTTAACAGTAGCGTCATTAGGGTCAAACATATCTTCAGGAGCTACTGTTACAATTTCAGTATCAGAATTAACGTAAGCATTTTTTCCATCAATCGTTGCTGCTGAAGAGGGCAAGTCAAAGATAACAGGAGTAGAACCAGATGCTACATCTAAGTTATCTAATCCTAATCTTGCTGCACCAGATACAAACATTTGACTTTTTGGGCCTGTTGTTCCAGTTGTAAAGGTCAATCTATTATTTGCTAAATCGTAAGCTACTTTTACACCATTCACAGTTTTACCAGTAGTACTTTCCATCTGATTAATTCTTAATTGTAATGCAGCTGCAAGGGTTGATCCTGTGTATGTACCTTCTGGAACTCTGACAGGAGAACTTACTCCATCAACATTCATTAAAAAAACATTTTCTTGAGTGGTAGCAGAAAGAAAAAACTCTTTTGATAAATCTTCATTTGAAGTTTTACCACTCAACACAGCTGGTTGAGAAGCTAGACCTCTTGCAGAACCTGATGCTGTAACATTTACAGCCGTTGTTGATCCTAGACCAAAAAGTGCATTAGTTCCTCCAAAACCACCTTCATTTGCAGTAGCTACCCCACTAGTAATAGCAAGTCTTCCAATTTCAATATTTGATGCTGTTGTAGTTTCAGTCACACCAACTGCCCCATCAGCTAATATTTTTTCTCCAGTTGTTGCACTATTAATAGTAAATCTATTTAAATTCGAGTTATAGGAAACTGTTACTCCATAAGCCTGATTAGTTGAAACATTGGTTCCTTTAAAAATTACTGCTTCAGAGCTAAGTTTTTCTCCTCCCCCTACTAATGAAGTTGGAGCATTTGCAGATGATTTAAGACCAATACTGTTAGTTGTAGTAGAAGGCCCAAATACTGAAAAAGAGAAAAATTTACTTGATTGACTTGGTCCAATTATTGATCCATCTCCTTCAAATGTAAATTTCTGATTTTCAACATCATAAGCAATTTTGACTGGTGGTTTTTTTTCATTTACCCAATCCGTTGTTGTTATTGCTGTAGAGTAACTCTGAGCACCAATATTATGTTCACTGTATGCTGCTGTAGTAGAAGTTCCTGCTAAACCAAGTTTGTATAGGTTTCCTTCACCAGTTGTAGCATTACCTTTTAGTGTAGTTTGAAAATTTGAAAAAATAGAAAACCCTGTGTTATCTGCTCCTGAGTCTAAAGCTTTTCCTCCAGATAAAGTACTTAATTTTACATGAGCATCTAATTCATCGGTTACTACCACTTCACTTATTGCTGAAGAAGCGTGTGTAATTGCATAGTTCTCACCTGTCCATACTACTGTTACATTGGAAAAGTTTGAGTCTGCATTTATTTGAGTTGTCAGATGAGCAGCCAAAGTAGTATTAGTATAACTTCCAGCAGTTACAGATATAGTAGCATTAGGTGCAGTAGTTCCAACTTTTAAAGATATTGTTTGAGATGCAGGAACTGTAAAAGTTTGACCGTAATCAGTAGAAGTACTACTAGAAATAGCACTTGTTTCAGCTCCTACCCACCCTTTGCCTCCTAAATTAAGAGAACTAAGATTGGCGCCAGGAGATGCAATAACTACTGAACCACTAGAAGTACCTAAATTAGACATAAATTTATAATTTGATCCTGTCCATTCAACTGTAACCTTATCACTTCCTAAAGCTGTATTAATATCTGATTCTATATCAGCGGCAATTCCAGCATTATCCAAGCCAGATGCAATAGCTAGTGTCACAGTTTGAGCACCTGCACCATCAACATTTATACTAATTGTATTTGATGATGAAATTGCAGATGATGCAGTAACTACTTGAGCAGGGCCGCCGTTAAAACCTCTACTCTCTAATGCAACATCGGTATTTTTATAAGAATGTTTAAAAGTTTCTCTCAGAACAACCTTGCTGCTACTGAAGTTTGAAGTAGAACCATCAAAAACATTTGTACCACCTTCAAAAAATGCCTCAACATCAGTTGCCTCAGTATGAAAAATTTGTACATCTGTGTCTGTAATATTAACAGTATCCGTATCTGTAGTTGATAATAGTAAATATTTTTGCCCATTAGACTCTGCTTTAACACTTGAAACAGTAAATTCTCTTCCATCTAATTTAGCTTCTCCAAATGAAGTATTATTTGTTCCGGAAGTATCAGTAAACCTTCCTACAATCATTACTTTGGAAGGCCATGTTGTATTGTCATTAACATTTAAAGATGTTGCATCACTAGAATTTAAATAAACTTTAAGGCCAGAAGAATCATTTACTACTGTATTACCTGAAGAGTTTTTTGCAGTTCCAAGCTTATTATTAAATACTTTTAATGATGGTGAACTATTGTAATATGAATATGCTAAATATTTTTTATTTAGGTCATTTGCAGTATCAACAGCAGTTGGGTCAGAGGAATTTTTATAATAATCAAAAGAAAATACTTCTGAGTTAGTATGAATTGCAGACATTGCTGTACCAACAGTTCTAGCGAATAATTTAGTATTAACACCTAAAGTTGAAGCCGCAACTGTTGCCTCATCAGCACTTACAGCTTTTCTATTAAGTGCATCATTAATTCTTAATTGAGCGTGGGCTAAAAATTCATCTCTACTCATGTTAGGTGTAGCTTCATTTGCAATGCCTGATGTAAATAAACTACTAGTTACAAAAGTATCAGTTAATAAATTTACAGAAATCGGATCCAACGCTACTACCTCGTCATCTGCATTTATCTGATTAAACTTTATTGAAAATGTTCCATCTTTTGTAGGATCAAGTGAGATTTTTTTATCATCACCTAGAGCATTGTTAATTGCTCTTTGTACTTCTGAGGATAATGTTTCTGCAGTGTATGTTCCTGGTCTAATATCTACACTAGTGAAGGCTTTATCTCCTCCTTCATCATCTACCCTTACGGTTAAAAAATCTTTTCCCCAGAATGTTTTTGTATTTTGACTATTTGACTCATAAGTTGAATTATATTGAAGAGGGTCAGTTACAATATTAATAGTATCTCCCACTTCTTCAAAAGCACCTTCCACAGATGTTCCTGTAACTGAAGCAGCCGAAGATGCTAAAGGAGAGTCTAAATCATCTAAATAATAAAGAGGACTACTAATAGATTTTACTGCTATTTTTGGAACTTCAGATTCCTTTACTAGCTGTCCAAATCTATCAATATATAAGGCTTCTCCACTTGATGTATCTAGTGCTTCTGATAATGCAGGTTCAATAACATTTCCATCAACAACAAAAACAGTTTGATATTTATGTGTATTGTTATCACCTGAAGCCACTTGCGTTTTTATAAAATAAACTGTTGCAATAACAGGCTTTCCGAGATTGTCAAAAATAGTAATAGAAGTGGAAGCTGTGTATGTACTAGGATCATCTTGTCTAAAGGTTGCATTGTCGTAGTTTTCAAAAACTTGCGAAGATGAATTAAGATTAACTGATAACTGCATATTTTCAGTTGCTTTAGCTTCACCTGACTCTAGTGCTAATTTTAAAGCTTTAGCGTCATCAATTGTACTTCCTTCTACAGAACCGTCAGCACTAACAGGAAGTGCTAAGACAAACTGACCTGAAGAGTCAACAATAAATCTATCATTATTAACACTAAAAGCACCATTTCTTGTAAAAACAGTTTGGTTTGAAGTTGCAGAAGGTTTTAATGCAAAAAATCCTTGTCCTGATATGGCTAAGTCAAGTGCGTTTAGAGATGATGCTATATTTCCTTGAGTAAATTGTTGTTTAATACCTTTCAAAATTGTACCTGAACCAATTGATGAAGATGAATTCTGCAAAGGAGAGGTTGCGAATATATCACCAAATTCAGCTCTTGACCTTTTATATCCGGTAGTAGCAACGTTTGCAATATTGTTTGAAGTCGCAGCAATATCTGCTTGTGAACCATTAAGACCTGTTAACGCTGTGTAGAACGACATATTTTTTTCTCCTGTTTAATAAATTTTAATTCCTAAACCTAACTGCTTTACTTGCATCAATTAAGCCATATCCATCAACATCTAATTTTATTTGATTATTTTCTGTAGAAGTTCCCAATACTTTAGAAAAAACTGAAGTAGCTAACGCTTGGTCAGGATTATCTCCTAAAAATGCAGAGATAAATATTTTTTCATTATCTTTTTTTATTTCTTCAGGCACTTTATCCCAAGAAAATCCTACTAATCCTCTGCTCTGTCCTCCTAAATCAAGCTGGTCTATAATTTCTCCGTTTTCCTTTTGAAAAAATACTTGTAATTTAGTAGTAGCATTTGGAACGTCAATAACTCCTTCTACATTATCTTTTCCATTTGCTCTTACTACATTTCCTGGAACCAGTACAGAATGCCCTAAATATTGTGATGCTGTAGCTATTCTAAAGCTATCTAATTTATCATTGATTGCTTTCATTTGAGTGCCCATTTCAGTTATTCCAGTAACCGTAGAAAACTGTGCCATTTGAGCTATAAAATCTCCATTTTCCATTGGAGCAAAAGGATCTTGGTTTTGTAACTGTGTTGTCATTAATTTTAAAAAGTCTTCTTGTCCTAAAGTAGATTTATTTTCTACAGCTTTTTTTTCTTCTGAAGACTTTACTCCCAACTTATCTAATATTCTTTGTAACGATTGTTGGGACGCTTTATTAATTTCTGTCATATTTTATACCCTTACTTTCCTATATTTAATGTTCTCATAGTCAAATTTCTTATTGTATTTAGTACTTCTATATTATTTGTGTACTGTCTTTGTGTTTCTAGCATTTCTACCATTTCTTCATCCATGTCAACTGCTGCTTTAAAGATATATCCATTTTCATCGGCTGCTGGATGATTGGGTTGATAAGTTTTAATAGGCTCTCTATCTAAACTTTCTACTCTAATTGCATCTACAGTAGACAAACCTGTTTGTTTTAACTTGTCAGAATAAATAGTTTTAAAAACAGGTCTTAAGGGTTTATATACATCTTCTTTAACTCCAGATACATTATTTGCGTTTGCTAGATTAGATGCTATAGCATTCATTCTAACTATTTGAGCTGACATTGCTCTTGCTGCTACATCATATACATTTTTAATCCCCACTATTATTCTCCCTTGATTGCTGTCATTAAAGTATTAATTTTTCCACTTAAAAAAGACAATGTACTTTGATACTTCATAGAATTTTCAGCAAACTGAAGTTGTTCTACTGCTAGCTCAACAGTATTGCCATCTAAGCTAGGATTTATATTTTTCCTAAATTGAACTTGTCCAGGGGATGCTGGTCTCATTACTGGTATATGTTGGTCATCAGTAACTTTAATAGGTCCCGAGGTTTGGTATTTTTTTATTTCTGCTTCAAAGTTGATATCTCTAGCTTTATAATGAGGTGTAGCCGAATTAGCGATATTAGAAGCTAATATCTCATTTCTTTTTGATCTTAAGCTTAAAGCAGCTCCAAGCATTTTTAAATTTTGTTTTATACCTTGCATAATTACAATATAATTTATTTTTGGTTCATAATTTGCAAATACAGTGCCAAAATGATAGTTATTTTTATATAGGAGTTATTATGAACCTAGCACCAGAAATTCAAAAAATGAGAGACGCTATATTAGAAAGAGTTAAAGGTAAGTCTTTAAGTGAAGTCTCTGAAATAGTAAATGAAGTTTTACTAAATGAAACAAATAATATAAATAGACTTGCTGCCTTGTCAGCAAGAGTTCAAATATTAAGAGATTTTACAAAAAAAGAATTTAATCTTAATAAAGGTAATAGTTTTTTAAATAAAGATATTAACAAAGAAACATCGAAGAAAGAGGTAGCATTAGAAAATAACGCTCAAGAAAAAGAACAAGACAATGAAACTTGGGTTAGAGTAGAAATGTTAAAATCTGGTATTGTTAATGGCGTAAGGTTTCCTGAAGGAGTAGTAATAGATGTAAGTAAATCAGATGCAGATAAATTAGCTGAAGAAGGATTAACAAAAATAGTAGAAACTACAATTAATGCTGATACTACCTCTAAGGAAGAAGTAAAAGATGAGCCTAAGAAAGAAGTTCAAGAAACTGCTGCCAAGCAAGAAGAAGTAAAAGATGAACCTAAGGAAGAAGCTC
>CACEBX010000024.1 GCA_902557845.1 Rhodospirillaceae bacterium
TTGTTTTAGGAAAAGCTTTTCCTAGTCTACAATTGTGTCTATGCCAGAAACAGCCATTTACAAAAAGTACTGTTTTATATTTTGGAAAAAATAGGTCTGGTTTTCCTGGTAATTTCTTTTCATGCAACCTATACCTTAATCCTTCTTTATGACAAAACTTTCTTACTATTATTTCTGGTTTAGTATTTTTTGACTTAATTTGTGACATATTATGAGATCTTTGTTTTATTTTCAAAATATTAGTTAAAACTTTTGCCATTTTAGGATTATTCATTATTGCTTTTCCCTCCTTAAGGATTTTTAGTAATATAATTAAAAATCTGATTTATAATAATTGCAACCTGTACTTAGTATAATATTGTTTTTTATTATAAAAGTTATAGCTTTATTTTCTATTTGCATATAGTACTATTATACAACATCTAAAGAGAAGGATTAAACTTCACCAACCAGCCAAGGCTTGGCAACGGTGGTTCAATGATGTGGCTTTTATAGCAGCAATAAAGTCAGCGGAACCTCTTGTGATGTATATTTCACGGGGGTTTTTTTATGCCCCCATAACTTATGGAGGTATACATGAAAAAACTTTTATTTCTAACAAAATATAGGAAAGAAGATTCTCGGGAAGAAAATCTTATAAACCTTTTGCGCCACATGTTACGTGCAGGCTTCAAGGTAAATAATTTACCTAAAAAATATCAATATTTAGAAAAGGAGAAATAAAATGGGTAAATTTATAAAAATTACATTGGTAAGAAGGGCAAGTCAGTTACCAAAACTTAAATCAACGGGCTACTCAATAATTTTAGGAAGAAATTTAGTTAAGAAACAAAAGGAAAAAAAAAAGGAGAAAAAAAATGGCAAAAATAATATGGAAAGGTGTCGAAAAAAAAAATGATCCAATTTATGGAGGAGGATTTATTATAAGTTATCCAAAACGTAAATCATCAGCTTATCTAGATAAAACTGATACTGAAAGCCAGAAAAATAATAAAGATAAAGGATTAGAAAATGAAAAAAAAGAAAAACAACCTCGAAATATTATATGAAAGAATGCTAAAGAAGTATGATAAGGATGATAAGATGATGAAGAGTTTAAAGAGACAAATAAATGAGTCTAAACTCCCAATACAATCATTTGAAAGTGCTTACATATCAGGAAAAATAAGAAGATAAATTTTGTTTTTATTTTATAATGCCCTCTTGCATGATACAAGAGGGCAGGGAGGTAATATGAATACAAATAGCATTCAGTAGATTTAGAGGATGATAAGAAATACCGTTTGTATTCTATTTATAAAACAAAAGAAAAATAAACTGTGCTTAATTTTTTTTTCTTTTTATGAAAATAAAGTCTCCTCCAGTGTGTGATCCTGCATTAGAAATATAATCAAACTGAGGTTTTTGTTTTTCATTAAGAAGCAATCTTGATTTTATTTTTTTAAAAAGCTGGCTTGCAAGAATAATTTCATCATTCTCTTTAAGTGCTTGAAGTAGTTCTTTAGCAAATACCGAATGTTTGTTGTTTCCTTTTTTATCAACTACCGGGCTTTCTCCTCCAGAAGTTAAGGCCATTCTAGTTGTGGTTTTGACTAGTTCATTTATTAAACTGAGTTTGATGAAATTCTCAGCTTTATCTTGAGAAGTCTCTCTTCTTAAAATTGTTCCAGAGAAACAAGAGTCTGCTATCACCAAAACATGTTTAGATTTGAAGCTTCTAAGTTCAGCCTTTATATCTTCATCTGAGATCCATTTACTTTTTTTTGCGTCATGTGCATCAATGGGAAGCCAATACCCAGTATTGGCATTTTTATCTAATTTACCATGACCAGAGTAGTAAATTAGTATATTTGTGTTTTTAGGAAGATTTTTTAATTTTTCAAAAGCCTCATAGATTTTATCTTCATTAGCATTTTTTATATGATGGATGCGAAACTTGTAATATTCTTTTAAAATTGAAGCAATTGCTTCTCCGTCATTCACTGTATTTTCTAGATTAGGTAATATCCTATATTTATTATTACTTATAATTAAAGCATAGTATTCACCAAAATCTATTTGGTCCCATATAAATTGACCTTTCTCTTTCCTCTTATCCAAATACAAAAATTTATATACTTCGTAAGGTAATCCCTTAGTAGAACTATATTTTTTTTCGTATTCCTCAAAACTAGATTTAAATATCAAAGGATATAATTGTATTGTCAGAAATACTAACAACACTGCAGAGAGAATTATAATTATAATATTCTTAGTTAATTTATTTTTTTGTTTGCTCATTAGTAAACCTTTGGAACAAAAAAAAAGCTTTCCGTCTTTAATATAACAAAATTAAAAAACTTATATAGAAAAAAGGTTACAAGTATGAAATATACAATTTTAATTGGCGGAGGAGTGCTGCTTTTAGGTGGTATAAAAGGTATATATAATGCTAGCACAGAGTCATCTTATGATTTTTACCTAGGTGTACTTTCGATAATTTGTGGATTTATATGCTGTTATTTAGATTTGTTAAATCAAAATGAATCTAAATTATAAATTTATTTTAATTCTTTCTTGGGTTATTTTGTAAGTATGGATTACGACTTAAATAAAGAATTACCTTTTCAAAAAGAACAACTTTGGAAGGTGTTAGTAGATTGGTGCAGAGGCATCAGAATGTATGCAGATATTGAAATGGCAGATTACAATAATAAATTTCTGTTTTCAGACCTATCGGATGAAAATCTAAGAGCTAATCTTTTATCACTTTACAAAAAGCATAAACTTGGATTTTTAACTTCAAGACTTTGCGCTAATGATATTAGAGAGATAAGAGCTAAACTATTATTAAGTATTATGGAAGACTTCACTAATATAAAAAATAACTTTTTTAAATTAGAAATCATTGATAGTACTTTCAGTGAATTTATAAATTCTTCAAAAGAGTTTTCTAAGGTAATTTCTGTTAAGTTAGGCAAGAGATTTCTCATAGAAGTTAAGGCTTACAATTATAGCGGGGAAATAGTACTAGACGAAGTTCGTAAAATAATTAGTAAAGATAGCAAACAATATATAGACTATGCTTTTTTCAATGTCAACAGCTATGCATTAAACGGCACGCCTTTAATTAATAATAAAAGATTTATTGAGGTTGAGCCAATAGGCCCAACTTTGAAATTAAGTCTAGATAGAAAATTATTAGATTATTGCAGAAAAAAAATTTCTGAAAGAAAAATTAAGGACGTAAGTATTTTTTCCGATGTTCAGTTGCAGAATCTTAGAGATAATAAAGGAAAAGTAAAAAATTTTAATAATAAACTTTATAAGATGAAAAATAATAATGATGTCTTTGAAATTACAATCTTATCTGAAATAACTAGCATTATTAAAAAAGACGGCAGTGGTGAAACTAACATATTTGAGATAGAAGAAACCTATCAAAATATTAATATTCCTAAACCTAAATCTCAGGAAAAAGTGCTGATAGAGAAAGAAAGAAATAAACAAATAGAGGAATGTAAGGATAAAATACTTAACTATATGAAGACTAAAATGAGTCAGGATAGAAGAAAAATACTTTCTTTGCTTGCTTCAAAACAGTATGGACTAAAAGAAATAAGCGAAATGCTTAAAATAGATTATGGTAGAGTAAGAAAAGAAAGAAGTTTTGCTGCAAAAGAGCTTAGAGAAGCTTTTCCTGAGTGCTATAAAATACTAGAAAAAAAAGGTAAGAATTTATGAAATTTACTGATGAAATGATAATTAATTATTTAGACGGTATGCTTAGTGACTCTGAGAAAAAATTATTTGAGGAAGAATTAGGAAGAAATGATTCTTTGAAAAAACAACTTGCTTTATTTAAGGAAGGGGAAGATATGTTTTCTGCTTTTTCCAAAAATTATTTTAAGGAAGACGATATAGATTATGATGCATTAAAAACTACTAACTTTTTAGAAAAAAACACTAATCCTATATCTCATAAAAATACATTTTTTAAAAAATTATTTAAAAAAGTTATATTTGGAATGCCTGTTCCTCAAGTAGGAGGTTTATTGGCATCATTATTTTTTGCCTATATTGTAGGAAGTTATGCACCAATACCTTTATTTAATCAATCTTCTCATTGGACTTTAGTTAAACAAACTTATAAATCTCTAAATGAGTCCTCTAGAGACAATAATATAAGGGAATGGCAGGTAGTTGACCAAGGTGTTTTAATAAGCTTGAAAGCAATACCCGGTTTAGATATTAGCAAATCTTTTTATCTAGAAAATAATTCAACTATTACTGCAGGTCATAAAATAACTTTATTTATCCAGTCATCTAAATATGATTTATTAGTTTCACACAGAGAAATTGATTATAATGTAATAAAGGGCGAAAACGTTCAAGCTATGCTAGAGCCAAAAGAAGGAAGAAATGATATTTTTCTAGTAGTTAAAAAAAATGGAACTGAAAGTCTTTTAAAATTTACTTTTAATATAATCAAAGAAAATTAATAAAAAATCAGAACACTTTAAAAGTCTCTCGTTTATTAGTGTAACAACTAATAGGAGGCAACATGCTTATAAAAAATTTTTACAACTTATACGACGGATTAGGAAAAACAAAAAGAAGTCTTAGAAAAAAAAACTGGCAAGGTATATTTACTTTTTTATTTGCTTATTTATTTTTAGTATTATTTTTCTTTTATTCAATTAAAGATACTATTGCTGCAGTTAATGCATCTTCAACTGATAATAAGATACTTTCCATTGAGGATAGAGTAGAAATAGTCTGGGATAGATACTGTGAAGCTAAGCTTTATAAAAAGTGTTTAAGGTTTTTAAAAAATTACCATAAAAAAGGAAGCAAAAAAAGCTTCTTACTTTATTGCAAGTGTTTATATAGATTTGGATGATGAAAATGAACAAAAAAAAGCTGTAAAATGGTGGCATATAGCAGCAGGATATGGAATTGCTGAAGCACAATACAATTTGGGTATAGCATATGAGGCAGGTAATTTAGTTGCACAGGATACAGATAAAGCTATTAAGTTTTACAGCGATGCATTAGCCAATAACTATGACAAAGCTCATTTTAAAATAGCTAGAGTTTATTTAAATAAAAAAAAGAGATATAAAAAAGCTTTTCATCATTATCTTTATGCAATAGATAGTGAAAACCAAGAAGTAAAGAAAGAAGGCCATTCTGGTCTAGCATTTATGTATATTAATGGCTTTTATGTAGGACAAGATCTTGAACAAGGTTTAAGACATATGGAGCTTGCTGCATCTCATGGAGACTTTAGCGCAATGTATTATGCAGGAAAGGCCTATATTTATGGATGTGACAAATGTAAAATAACAAAAAATAAATCCAAAGGAATGCACTTTTTAGAAATTGCTGCAGAAAATAAAGATGTAGACGCAATGATGCTTTATGTGGAGCTGAATTATGACGAAGCAATAACTAAAGAAGAAAAGAAAAAAATTATTAATTATACCTTGGAAGCTGCATCAAAAAAACATAGAGAAGCTCATGTCAGGGCTGCACAATTTTATCTAGATGGATATTCCTTTATACAGCCAAACAAAGATAGGTTTATTTTTCATATAAAACAAGCAGCAGAGTTAAATCATGCAAAAGCTCAATATTTTCTTTATAAAGCTTATGAAGTAGGAGGTTTTCTTGAAAAAAATAATAAAAAAGCAAAATATTGGTTTAATAGAGCTGTAGAAAATGGCAGTGAAAAAGCTCTGGAAGATGTCAGTCAAATGAATGAAAAAGTTAGTGAACTAGGGAGTAAATAAATGAAAAAATTATTAATAATATTTCTGATGTTTAATTTTTCCTTAGGTAATTCAGCTTATAATAATAACTTTGATTTTGCAGAGAATGTAGACTCAGTAAAATACTATAATTCAAAGTTGTCTAAGATTTGGGATAATCTATACAATAAAAATCTAGAAATTACTGAAAATGAAAAAAATATCCTGAAACTTATAGAAAGAAAATCCTTTCACTTAAATGACGGTGAATTATTTTATAATATAGCTATAGTTCATATGAATATTCCAAACTCTGTAGAAGCAGAAAAATGGATGACAAAAGCATGTGAGTCATATCATCCATATGCTTTTCATAATATGGGGTGGTGGTACGACTTTGGATTTGGGCATATAAATGAAGACAAAGATATGGCAGCCAATTTATACGATTTTGCTTATTGGAAGCTTGGTGTTGGCAGATCATTAGTAAGGCTTTCTGAAATGATATTTGATGATGAAATTACTAAATATGATGATGATTATGCCATAGATGCGTTAGCAGACTTAATTTCTTTGCCAAAAAAGCTTCTTATAGAAGAAAATGATATAACAGTAGCTAATTACATGTTGGGACGATTTTACTTTAACAAATATTCTATAACAAAAGAAAAGAGTTTTTTAAATCTTTCGATTGAATATTTTAAGGAGGCTGCTAAAGAAGGTCATAAAGATGCAAATCTATTTGCAGGAAAGTCTTTAAGAACAAAATATAGAGCTAATAAAGATAAAACCCTAAATGATGAAGCTAAGTTATATTATACTCATGCATCAAGTCTTGGTAGCGGAGATGCAATGGTTTATTTGGGAATAACGTATTTAGAAAATTTCCAAACTGAAGAAGAATTTTTAAAAGGATTGGGTTGGATTTTAACCGGTCAAAAAGCTGGCATATATGACTCAGGTTTACAAAAACAAATATCTGAAAATCTGAAGATTGTAGACAAAAAAGTTATTTCCTTAATTGATCCATTAGCTAAAAATTGCAAGGTTCAAAAATATAAAAACTGTTTTACAGGAGATAAATAAATGAAAAATTTATACTTGATAATTTTATTTAGCTTATTTTTTGACATTTCCATTGCTGACGAGGATTGTTACAAATCTTTATCTTTAGAATGTTCAAAAAAGTTAGAAAGCAAAATAGAAGAAATTAAAAAGCATTATATACATGAAGAATATAAAACTGATTTATGGACAGTGCATACAGAAACCTTTGATAAGAAAAACTCCAAAGAGTGGAATATATTTGCATCAGTTAATGGAAAAGTTACAAATGGAGATAGATTAAGAGTTAGGGTTTTACCAAGAAATATAGAAAGCTGCAATATGGGGAATATTATCACAACATTTTATACATATTCTGATGTCAAAAATTTTTCTGATATAGAAAATGTATTAATTCCTGCTTATTTTAATGATAGAGATATTTATGTTAAAATTCTATCTTCTCACAAATTTCTTGCAGGTAATATGATTTTTATTGATGTGACATGGAATAAACTTGAAGATTTAAAAAGTTTTTTTTCAAAAAAAAATGAAGTCTCATTGAAGCTTATGAATAGTAAGCATTTAAATATAGATGAATATTTTGATATTCAGGAAAACTTATTTTCATTAGAAGGGTTAGATAGAGCATTAGACAAGGCAAAATATCAGTGTATTAAAATAGTTAATTCTAGAGTATAAATTTTAGGGAGAAATAATTTTATGACATATTCTATAAAAATTTTCACCTTTTTTTCTATTATCACCTTTTGTATTCTATTGGTTTCTATGCAATTAAATAATGGAAGCTATTTTAACCATATTAGTATATGTATAGCAATTTTTTTAACCTCTATTATTATTGGAGTTTTAATAAATGAAGAAAAGAGAAAGTTATGGGGAATGATGCATTTTTTAATTATAGCTAGATGCTCAGTTTTTTCATTAATTCTTGGGAGTATGATCTTATTAAAGAGCGGAGGCCATGTCTTTTAATTTTTAAAATTTTTAATTCCAGGAAAGTTATCTTTAGTATATGATCGTTAATTAAGTATGACAGATGATAAAATAAATATTATAGGGAAAGAAGAAGTTACTAATCTTGCAAATGAAGTACTTTCTAAACTATTTGAAATTTCAAGCACAGCTTCCAAAATAATTAAAGAAACAAAAAGACCCTCATCACATTCAATTATAACTAGCTCATTTGAGCATTCAGAAAAAGCAATTCATAATCTGAACAGACTGAATTCAGAGATATTAAGTCAAATGCATCTCTTATCTAAAGAGCCATCAATAGCAAGAGTTTTAGTTGAATTTGAAAATCATGAAAGAAAAATATATTACATTTGTCGTGCCATGCCTGTGGAGTCAGTTAATAATTTGGCAAGTTATAGGTCTCATATAGGAAGACTTGCCTCTTTAGATATTGGTGATGATTTAATTTTGCCTAATGGAAAAATTGTTACCATTCTTGATAAGGCAAAGTTTGATCCCGAAAATAATAATGATGAATGGGATGCAAGAGATATGGTAATAGAAAATGAATTATTAAAAGTAATAACAATAAATTCATTAAGAAAAATAATTAATTCTTCTTATCTTAAAAAAACTGAAAAAAAACTTTCTATAAATGAACTAATAGCAGAAGAAGAAGAAGAGGATAATATGGCTATAGGCTATAGACGTAGACTAATTGAAAAAATAAGTCTCAGAGATCAGCCAATTCTTGACAAATTTCAGGATGAAATATTTCGTTTGTCTTTAAGTACTAAGTTGCTTATTTTAGGTCCTCCCGGAACAGGTAAAACTACGACCCTTATTAAAAGATTAGGGCAAAAGCTTGATTTTGAAGTATTGGTAGAAAAAGAAAGAAATATTCTAGAGAGTATTCAAGAACTTTCCCCAGCTAACATTAGTGCAAAGACTAATTGGCTTATGTTCACTCCTACCAGATTATTAAAAATGTATTTAAAAGAGGCTTTTTCCAATGAGCAAGTACCAGCAACTGATAATCAAATTTCCACCTGGAATGATTATAGTCATAACCTAGCTAGAAACTCTTTAGGTATTTTACGAAGTTCACTATCTAATAAAGGTTTTAATTTAACCGAAGATGTAGAGCATTTAAATAAAAATTTTTTTAAAGAGCAGATTGAATTTTTTTTAGATTTTGAAACAGTACACCAATTAATAACAGATCATAAATACCAAGGGGCTATGGATAAATTATTAGAGTACCTTGAATTGCTAGACTCTAGAAAATGTTTAGAAATAAACACAAAAACTGAAATAAAGCCAGCAATTACAAGACTAAAAAAAATATTTATAAGTGCCATTAAATTACAAGATAATCCTTATAGCTCAACTCAAGTCTTTGACACATTAGTTAATCTTCAGAAAGAGGCTAAAGAATTAAAGGAAATTTTAAAAATATTACAAGATACAATTAATGAAAAATTAGAAACTATACTCCAAAAAATTATAAATTATTACAGTGTTAAACATAATGAAATATATTTAGATAAAATAAAAGATTATCTTAATCAAGAAGCTTCAACTAAACTTAAAGTAGTTAATGAAGAGGATATTAATTATGAGGAAGATGAAGATGAGCAGGAAGAAATTATAGAAAAAAATATTATTGGAAGAAAAAAAGCAAAATCAGAGTATCTAAGAGTATGTAAATACTTAGCGTACAATACTTTTATAGGAAAGAAAATAAACAAAGATAGCAAGGTTCATAGATTTTTAAGTTTTTTACAAGAAAACTTACCAGAAGAAAATGCACTTCAAGAAATAGGATTTGTTGTAGCCATTAGAAAACAACTTTCCTATTTTAGCTCTCCTTTAAAAAAATATTTTTTAGAAATAAATAAAAGTTATAGAGTTTTAAGAAAACCTGATGGTTACGAAAAAATTTATAATGTAGAATATGTGAAAAATGTAAGTAGTAAATGGTTTTCAAAAAACAACCATAAAAATATTAAAAACAATCATGTCCATGCTTTAGAGGTTGATAATTTAATATTAGCACATATATTAATTTCCTTCAGAATGTTTAATAATGCCAGTTTGAATATAGATATAAATACTGATTCTGAATGGCAATTTCTAACTTCATTAGCATTACATTACAGAGCACAAATTTATGTAGATGAAGCAACAGATTTTTCACCAATTCAACTAAAATGCATGAACCTACTTAGCTATCCAGGTATGGGCTCTTTTTTTGCCTCGGGTGATTTGAACCAAAGATTGACTAGTTGGGGTACAAAAAATAGGAAAGAGCTAGAGTGGGTAGATAAAAATTTAGTAACCAAGGTAATAACTACTACTTACAGACAAACTGAAGAGTTATGTAAGTTAGCTGAAGAATTAATAGATATTGAAAAAGGTGATAATATTCCGCCAAAGTTGCCTGAGAATTATAATAATAGTGGCACTCATCCAATATTATTAGAAAACGCAGAAAATAATGAGAGAATGTGTGAATGGATTTCGGAAAGAATTTTTGAGATAGAAACGTTCACTAATTCTTTACCATCAATTGCAATATTTGTAAAAAATGAGAACGAAGTGACACCTATTGCAGATCTTTTAGAGAAAAAACTTTCAGTACATAGTATTAAGTCTCAACCTTGTCATAATGGCGAAGTTGTAGGTCAAAATATTAATGTAAGAGTATTTGATATTCAGCACATCAAAGGATTAGAATTTGAAGCAGTTTTTTTAGCTGATATAAATAATTTTGAAAAAGATGAAGAAGAACTTTTTGGTAAATATTTGTATGTAGGAGCTACTAGGGCTGCCACTTATTTAGGGATATGCACTAAATCTTCTATTCCCAAAAAATATTCCAAAATAAGAGAATATTGTAAAGAAGTTTGGAGCAAAGCTTAAACCGACTTTTGCATTTTATTGACTTATAAGATCTTTAAATATTTTTTACATATGATAATATTTAAATATTTAGTATATTTAATATATGTTTGATGATGGAAAATAAAAGAAACCTTTTTATCAAAGATACTTTCGAACAAGCTTGGCCAGCGATAAAAAATAACTGCTATAAAGTTGGCTCAAAAAATCCTGAAGAAGATGCAAAAGACTTATATCATGACATCTATATTAAATATCTAGAAAAACTCAACTCAATAAAAGAGATAGATTTTATAATTAACAATGAACAAGTAAGTATGTCTTTTTACAAAAAAGTGGGCAATAAAAATCCTGAGTATGTTAATGAAAATATTATAAATTTACTTCAAGCTCAAAACATAAGACTAAATATTAATAAAAGAATAGAAGAAAAGGTGAACGTTTCATTAAATAACGATGGTTTAAACGTAGAGCTGGAAATAGAAGCAAAGAACAAAGCAACTGATCATGTAATTTTTAAGGAAAAAAAAAACGAAATATTAGTGAATAACAAGCCTTCCTATCCCTATGCTATTTATTTAAATATCTCTAGTTTACAATTATCAATACAAAGGTCTGCAAAAAACTTGGCTGTAGACCAATACAGCAGTAAAAATATTAGGAACAGAGATCATATGTCGATCGTTGAAGATGAGAAAGGAGAAATAATGGATAATCGACAGCCTGCTCCAGAAAAGAAACTGATAAATGATTTAGATATAAGAAGAAAAATGAAGGAAATAAATGAATATATAAATAAAAAAATGGAAGAAAAAAAATCTCAATCTATTTTATATTTCATGCAGGGTTTATCTTATGACGAAATTGCTGAACTTATGAATATAACCAAGGTACGTGCAAGACAACTGCGCTTTAAAGCACTACAAGAATTAGCACAAAATTTTAAGGGAATGAAATTTGAAAGTTAGTGAAGAAAAAATACTAGATTATATAGATGGTTTTCTTTCTCCTGAGGAAGAAAATGATGTAAAAAATTCTATAGAACAGGACCAAGCTGCTAAAAATGCTTTTCTTGAATTAAAAAAAGGAAAGGAGTTGGCCGAGGCAGCTTTTTTACAAGATGTTATGAGTGCACCTGAGTTACCTGATACTCAGAAAGAGACTAACAAGAAAAATTGGTTTTCAAAATTTAAAACGGTCCCCTTTGTATCTACAGCTGTAGCAGCCTCTGTAACTTTTGCTTTTTTAGGAGGTATACAAACTCAGGTAGCCTTGAATAAGAATGAAAGATTTGATGTAGCTGCTGTAAAGGAAGTTATATCAATTGATAGTGACTTTGTGACTATGGGGACAAAAATAAGGGGAATAGAAGACAATAATGATAAATTTGAAAAGTGGTTTATAGCTTCAAATACGGCAGTAATTATTAGAGTTAGAGAGAATAATAATGATGACTGGAAGCAAGTGGAAGATAACTCAGAAATCAAGAAGGGTTCTCAGATAGAGTTTGTAATGCA
>CACEBX010000025.1 GCA_902557845.1 Rhodospirillaceae bacterium
ATCATATTCAATTTTTTCCTCAGAAAAAAATATTTTTTTTAATCCTTTATATTTTTTTATATTTTTTTTTCTTAGTGCAAACTTTTTAATAATAAGTGAAAGACTATTTTTTTCTCCAGTCACTTTAAACTTTTTATTTCCCCACTCAATTAGTTGCTCAGTTAAATAACTTGTTTCAAAACCTAGATAATCTGGCACACTAAAGCTACTTTCATCTGCAACTAAAACAAAATCATATACATTTAAAGAAATGGTTTTATAGTCGTTTACTTTAACTTTTTCATTAAATAATTCTTTATTAGTACAAGACAACAATAAAAGTGATGTAATCATCAAACAAGTAAAAATATTTTTCATATTTTTTTTAAACACCATTCTAAAATAGCCTTTTGAATATGTAATCTGTTCTCTGCTTCACTCCAGACTAGTGAATAATTTAAATTATCTATTACACCCTCTGTAACTTCATTGCCTCTTGTTGCAGGAAGACAATGCATGAATACCGCATTTTTTTTTGCCATACTCATAATAGCTTCATTTACTTGATAAGGCTTAAAAGCTTTTAGTAATTTCTTTGTAGGTTTTTTTCCCATAGAAAACCAGGTATCTGTAATTATACAATCACTATCTCTACATGCCATCTTAGTGTCATGAAAGATTTTTACATTATTATGATAAGTTTTAATTTTAGCTTTAAGTTCTTTTGAGATTTTTATTAATTTTGGACAACAAATACTTAATGAAAAATTAAAGATAACTGATGCCTCTATCCATGAGTACAATACATTATTTAAATCTCCTAGCCATACAAACTTTTTATTTTTAATAGCCCCTCTTTTTTCATTATAGGCCATTATATCTGCTAAAATTTGACAAGGGTGAGAAATATTACTTAAACCATTTATAATTGGCAACTTTGAATGCCTATGATATTCAATAAGCTTTTTGTGATTAGTTGTTCTTATCATTAAAATATTACAATATTTCGATAATACTTTTGCTGTATCAGGTATTGTTTCTCCTCTAGATAAGTGAGTCGTGGCCTCATCCAGAATTACAGATCTTCCCCCTAGCTCTTTTATAGCTAACTCAAAAGAGACTCTAGTTCTTGTAGAGGGCTTTTCAAAAATCATAGCAAGATTAATATTTTTTAAGCTTAGGCTGTTTTTATTTTTTTTTCTAAGCTTTTTCAGATAAGCCGCTCTAGTTAAAATTTTATTTAACTGTGTTGCTTTGATATCTGATAAGTTTAAAAAGTTTCTAATCAATTTATTTCCTTTAAACACTTTTCCAGTATTGTTAAAGCTAATTTTATTTCATTTTTTTTTACATTTAAAGGTGGTAATAATCTAATAACATTATTTGCTGCAGGAACTAAAAGTAGCTTTTTTTCTCTGGCTAAATTACAAAAATTACTCGTTGAATGATTTAATTCCAAACCTAACAGTAAACCTTTTCCTTTAATTGATATAATTTTTTCTGGATAGTTGTTTTTAATTTTTTCTAGTTTATTCCTCAGGTATGCACCATTTTCTTCAACTTTATTTAGAAACGTTTTTTTTTGTAACTTCTTTTATTACTGCTAGAGCCACAGAACATGCTAATTGATTTCCACCAAAAGTAGACCCATGTGTTCCTGGATTCATTCCCTTTGAAACTTTATTTGTCATTAGAACTGCCCCTATAGGGAAACCGCCTCCTAAACCTTTTGCTAAACTCATTATATCTGGTGATATTCCATACCACTGGTAACTAAATAATTTTCCAGTTCTTGCTATCCCTGATTGAACTTCATCAAAGGCCAATAGAATATTATTTTTCTTACATAATCTTTTTACTTTTTTAAAAAATTCATATGAAAAAGTATTGATCCCTCCTTCACCTTGAATAGGTTCAAATAATACAGCTGCTGTAGAACTATCAATTTTTTTCTCCAAAAAGTCTACTTCATTTATAGAAACTCTGGTAAAACCACAATCACAATTTTTTTTTCCTAAAAATCCTTCTCTATGTGCTTTATTGCTACCTGCCTGTATACCCGTCACGGTTCTTCCATGAAAAGCATTATTTAAAACTATAATATTTTTTCTGTTTTTATTTCCTAAAGCATAATGATACTTTCTAACTATTTTTACTATTCCATCCGTAGCTTCTGCTCCCGAATTACAAAAGAAAACTTTATCTGCAAATGAATTATCACATAATTTTTTAGCTAGCTGTTCCTGTTCAGAAATTCTATAAAGATTAGAAGTGTGCCATAATTTTTTTGCTTGAAGTTCAAGCGCTTTTATTAGTTTTTGATTTGCATGCCCTAAACAGTTAACTGCAATACCGGAACTAAAGTCTAAATATTTTTCATTTTTTGTATATAACCAAGAACCATTGCCGTAGATAAATTTTAAATTTATTCTATTATAATTAGGTAATATATAGTTATTCATTTTTTGAAAGAACCTATGACTTAAGTTTCCAACCAGATTTCAGTAAATAATAGCATACCAAATACATTATAGCATTTAAAGCTGTTAAATAAACTATTCCATTAAACATTGACTCGGTCTCAGTAAAAATAAATGAGTTTCTAAACCCATCTATAATATAGTAAAAAGGATTATAAAGACTTATAGTGTAAAACGGCTCCTTTAATTTATCTATAGAGTAGAATGTTCCAGATAAAAAAGTTAATGGAGTAATTACAAAGTTAGTAATTGCAGACATATTATCAAATTTTTCTGCCCAAATTCCTGCTAACAAACCAATTAACGCTAGCAACATTGAGCCCAAAATTGAAAAGATAACTAAATTATAAAAGTTCAAAAAGTCAAAATTAATAAAAGGCATCATTATCAGAAAAGTTAATATACCAACCAAGATAGACCTTATTATTGCTGCCATACAATAAACTATAATAATTTCATTTACTTTAAATGGTGGCATAAGTAAATCAACAATATTTCCTGCAACCTTAGAAGATAGCAATGATGATGATGTATTAGCAAAAGAGTTTTGCATCATGCCCATAATAATCAATCCAGGTGCTAAAAAATCTATATAGTTAAACTTATAGTTAGTTCTATCCTCTATAGCTACATTTATTACTAGTAAAAATAAAAGTGATGTAAAGGCAGGCGCTACTATTGTTTGTTGATAAACTTTTAAAAACCTTTTTACTTCTTTAATAAATAGTGTAAATGACCCTATAAAACTCAATTTTTTTCCTTATTATAACTTACTTTTGACTATTGTACCTGGAGTAACTTTCCAGCCATTCAAAACTTTAGATAATTCTAAAGGTTTTTTTCCAGACCTTTGTATAATAGATGGCCTAATTCCATCTACCTTACATGATATTAAAAGCTTATCATCTACAATAGTTCCTGGTATATTCTCATTCTGATTTAAAAGCTCCTTTTTTGCTTTGATAATTTTGACTAACTCTCCGTTTATAAAACATTTAGATCCTGGATTAGGATTAAATGCTCTTATTTTCCCTAATATATTATCCGCAGTTTCATTAAAGTCTAAATATGTTTCATGCTTTTTGATTATTTTAGTATATGTTGCCATATTATGATTTTGTTCAAAAGGCTTTATAATACCTTTTACAAAATTTTCAATAATATCCAAAATTAATATACTTGCTTGTGTTGTTATTTTCTTTAATAACGTTTGAGTATCATCATTTTTTTCAATTTTAACCTTCTCTTTAAAAAGAATATTTCCTTCATCAACCTTTTCATTCATAAGCATTATAGAATACCCCGTTACTTTTTCATTATTCAATAATGAATATTGAACTGGAGAGGCTCCCCTCCATTTAGGCAATAATGATGCATGAATATTAATACATCCCCATTTAGGAATATCCAATATAGACTTAGGTAAGATGTTTCCATAAGAAAAAACCAATATAATGTCAGGTTTTAAATTTTTTATTTTTTTTATTTCCTCCTCAGATTTAAGGTTATCAGGAATGGAAAATGGTATTTTTTTTTCTTCTAAAAAACTTTGTAAAGAATTTGCTAAAATTTTTTTCCCCCTTCCAGTTGGCTTAGGACATTTAGTATAAACTTTTATCAGTTCATGTTTAGACTCTAAAATTCTTTTTAAAGGAATTAAAGTATAATTCGCACCACCCGCCATATAAATAAGTCTAAGACTATCTTTCATTTTAAAATTTAATAATTTTTTGTTTTTTTAATTTTTTCTAATTTCTTAATTATTCTATTTTTTTTTAACTTACTAATATGATCTACAAATAACTTTCCATTTAGATGGTCAATTTCGTGTTGTAGACAAGTTGCCTCTATACCAGAAAAACTTTTCCTATATTTATTACCATTTTCATCTTTATATTCAACCTCTATATTGCTAGGTCTTTCTACTTTAGCGTACTGTGTTGGCAAAGATAAGCAACCCTCTTCAAACTCGCTTTTATCAGATGACAAATTTAATATTTCTGGATTCACAAATTTTAAAGGTTTTTTTTTTGTATTTTTGTCTGAACAATCCATTACTACTAATCTTTTTAAAACCCCCACCTGTGGTGCAGCAAGTCCAATACCATTGCTTCTGTACATTATTTGTAGCATATCCTCTAGTAAATTTTTAATATCATTATTTACTTCTTTTACTGGCTTCGAAACTTCAAGTAACCTAGGGTCGGGGGCTATAATTATCTTTAAATTACTCATAATTTATTCTATCAAAAACCAGAGTTCTTTCATTAAGTGCCTGTCCTAAAGTTGCTTCATCTAAATAGTCTAGTTCTCCTCCAGCTGGAACGCCTCTTGCTATCCTGCTAACTTTGATATCGAGCTTTTTTATATTATTTAATAAATAGTGTGCTGTAGTTTGTCCCGAGGTGGTAATAGACGTAGCCAATATTACCTCTTTTATGTCTTTTTTTTCAAGTCTTTCAAATAGCTTTTTTATATTTAGTTTTTCTGGAGTAATACCTTTTATTGCATTAAGTGTTCCACCAAGAACAAAATATATACCATTAAATATTTTTCCTCTTTCTATGGCCCAAAGATCTGCGACATCCTCAACAACACAAAGTAAACTTTTATCCCTTTTTTCATTTTTACAAATATCACAGTTATCCTCTACACAATAGTTTCCACAACTTTTACAAATTTTAATTTTGTTGGAAACAGCATACAAGGTATCTGATAATGGCTTCATTAAATTGTTATTATTTTTTATTAAATATAAGATTATTCTTCTCGCTGATCTAGGCCCTACTCCTGGTAAATTACTTAATAATTGAATTAAAAGGTCTATTTCAGTAGATTTCATTTTAAAATTTAAAATTTCATTCCAGGAGGTAAAGGCATGCCGCCTGTAACGGTTTTCATTTCAGTTTCAGATAAATCATCTGCTTTTTTCTTAGCTTCAGAAATTGCTGCCATTAATAAATCTTCTATTATTTCAACATCTTCTTTTAAACTGGGATCAATTTTAATTTTTTTAATTTCTCCCTTTCCATTCATGGTTACTTTAACCATGCCATTATTAACTTGTCCTTCTACTTCAATCGTTTTCAATTTATTTTCTACTTCTTGCATTTTCTTTTGCATCATTTGCGCTTGCTGAAGCAGTGCCCCCATATTTTGCATAGTTTCTCCTATATCATTACTTTTGAATTAATTTACTTTTAGGGAAAATATCTAAAATTTTTTTTAAATCATTCCCTATATCATTATTATCAGTATTTATATTTAAATCATTATTTTTTTTATTTTTAATAGCATATACCAATTCTTCAATAGTTGGTAATTTAGCTGAATATGCCAACCTAATTAATATTACTTCTAAGGCTTCTATCCCTTGAGGAGCAACTTTTATTTCTTCTTTTCCTTTTAAAAGTATTTGCCAAAACTGATTTAGCAGAGATATTGTTGTATTTTCCATAATTAAATCTATTTGCTCTTTACCAAACTCCTCATATATAAAAGCATTCTCCTTTGTTGATTGCATTCTAAGCAAACTGTAGGTTAAATGTAATAGTTCGTTAATGATTATATCTGGATTTGAACCTTTCTCATAAGATTCATTTAATTTTTCAATAGAAGCCTTACTATCTCCTTTTAAAATCTCTAAATAAGTTTCTAAAAGTAATTTATTCCCTGCATAGCCAATAGTTCTATCTATATCTTCAATCGAAATATTTTCTTTATCTGAAGCTAATAAAGATTGTTCTAAAATAGTAATACTATCTCTAATTGAGCCATCTGAAAATCTGGCAATATTATAAAGTGCCTCTTCAGAAACTTTTAAGTTTTCTAAACTTATTATTTTTTTTAAATTAAGAATGATTTTATCTTTTGATACTCTATTTAACTCAAATTTCTGGCACCTTGATAGAATGGTAATTGGTATTTTATTTAGTTCTGTAGTACAAAAAATAAATTTTACATATTTTGGAGGCTCCTCTACAGTTTTTAAAAGCGCATTGAATGCTGCGTTAGATAACATGTGAACTTCGTCTATAATAAAAACCTTATATCTACCTTTTGAAGGTCTATATTTTATATAACTTATAATTTCCCTTACATCGTCTATACCAGTGTGAGAGGCTGCGTCTAGTTCTAAAACCTCTTCAAATCTATCTGCTATAATTTCTTTGCAATTAGCACATTCATTACATGGGTTAGCAATAGGCTTGTCAGCCGAGGAACAGTTTAAACCCATTGCCATTATTCTTGCAATTGTAGTTTTACCTACACCTCTAATTCCAGTAAATAAAAATGCATGTGCTATTTTTTCACTTTCGAATGCATTTTCAATTGTTTTGACAGCAAAATCCTGTCCTATAACATCACTAATTTTTTTTGGCCTATACTTTCTTGAAAAAACTATTTTTTCCATACTTCCTCACTTATGGAAGGATCCTTGACCTATACATCAATATTACAGCTGCTTCTTTTCAGATCTGACTGGGTTCATATTTGGCATATCCAAGAAACCTTCCATTTAAGATTTTATCATGTAAAATCCTAATTTAATAGATAGTATTAAACAAAAATGAATTATTTAAACTTTTATTCTCTATTAAGAGAAAAAAACTCTGATAAATTTAGAACATTATCATCTAAAAAACTTTATAGTTATAATAACTTTATATATAATTTTTTATTTATCATAGACGGAAAAATGCTAATGGTTAAAAAAAATCCTTTTTTTTTTAAATCAAAAAAAGTTAGCAAGGAATTTAATAAATTTAACTTATCGTTTATTTCTAATATAGGAAATAATTTATTTATACTATGCTACACAAATAGTATTAAAGAAAAGAAAATATCTTTTTTAAAAGATTATGACTTGTTTAATATTAAAGACACTTTATCTAATTTGGAAAAAAATATAGCTAGCATTGTATCCGCAGGTTATTCGCTTTATAAATGGCAATGTAATAATAAATATTGTGGAAAATGTGGTTCACTAAATAAGTTTGAAGAGAATGGAAATTCTCTATTATGTACTAACAACTCCTGCAAAAAAAAAATTTTTCCTACAGTTTATCCTACTATAATAGTAAATATTATAAATAAAGATAAAATACTACTTGCAAGAAACCTCTCCTGGAAAAATAATCTATACTCTTGTTTGGCTGGTTTTTGTGAACAAAACGAAAGCGCAGAAGATGCAGTTCGTAGAGAAGTATATGAAGAAGTAGGTTTAGAATTAGAAAAAATAAATTACAAATATTCACAATATTGGCCATATTCCAGCAATCTAATGCTAGGTTATGAAGCAAGAGTAGCCTCTAAAAGAAGTAAAATTAAGATAAATAAAAAAGAAATTGAAAAAGCTAAATGGTTTTCCTCAGAAGAAATAAAGAGGCTATCTAAACAAAAAAAAATATTGCTTCCTCGAAAAGAAGCTATAGCTTATTCTCTAATTTCCGATTGGTTAAAGAAAAATTAATATTTTTCTCTTCTAAAATTGTCAGCAGGGTAATAACCTAAAACTTTTACTTCTTTGGAAAAAAAACCCAATTCTTCAAAAGCTAAATTAACATTATCATCATCAGGGTGACCTTCAATATCAACAAAAAACTGTGTGGCAGTGAATGCCCCATCTACCATATAGCTTTCTAGTTTTAGCATATTAACTTTATTACTGGCAAACCCGCCCAACGCTTTATATAAAGCTGAAGGCATATTCCTAATTTTGAAAATAAAACTAGTAATGTATTTTATGTTATCAATTCGTTTTTCTTCTAACTTATTTTTCATTATAAAGAATCTAGTAGTATTGTGATAAGCATCTTGTATATTTTTTTTTAAGATTTTTAAATTATAAATTTCAGCAGCTAATGAAGAGGCAATCGCAGCTGTATCTTTTTTTTCATTTAGTGACAATGCTTCTGCTGCTCCAGCGGTATCTGTTCCAAGAATAGGTTTAATTTTATTTGTTTGCAAAAAATCTCTACATTGGGCTAATGCATGGAAATGACTAACTGCAAATTTAATATTTTTTAAGTTTGTTTCTTTTATACCGAGAAGCTGATGGTTAATCTTTAAAAAATACTCTCCTGTTATAACAAGCTTTGTTCTTGGTAATAAATTATGAATATCTGCAACTCTACCAGCTTGTGAGTTTTCTACAGGAATAAATGATATATCAGTTTCTTCAGTATGAGTTTTCTCAAAAACTTCCTCAAAAGTTTCACATGCTATAGAAATAGAATCAGGAAAAGCTTCTTTACAAGCTAAATGAGAATAAGCACCTGGTCTTCCTTGATAAGCAATTTTCATACTCATGGCTTTTTCCTTTTATTCAATATATTCTTTAATTTCTTAAGATCAGTTAGAGTATCTATACTTATAGGTGGCTCTTTAACTACACCTACGTAAATGCTTACCAAATTTTCTAGAGCTCTTAATTGCTCAAGCTTTTCACTAGACTCTAGTTTGCTATTAGTCATAGAAACAAATTTTTTTAAAATTTTAGGAGTGTACCCATAAATACCAATATGTTCATAATACTCTTTTGAACCATAAGGAATTGGCAACCTTGAAAAATAAATTGCTCTGTAAACATTGTTATTACATTTAGACATTGCTATTTTAACTATATTTTTATCTTTAATTTTTTCAATGTCTTTTATTTTACTTGCTAATGTAGCCATGTGATAATTTTTATTTTTTAGAATTCTAAATAAACTTCTTAAGTGCTTAGGATTTAAGTATGGTATATCACCTTGTAAATTAATAATAAGGTTATAATTAAGTTTATTTTTTATTTTTAAAAAGGCATGATAAATTCTATCTGTGCCTGATTTCAAATTTTTTTTCGTATATATATATGGTATTTTTTTTTCTATTAAAAGGTTCTTTATGGGTTTATCACAACATGCAACATACACATCTCCTACATTTGCTTTACTTGCACATTCCCAAACTCTTTCTATCATAGTTTTTCCGTTAATATTTATTAATGGCTTACCTGGGAATCTACTTGAGGCCATTCTGGCGGGAATAATAATTAAAGCTTTAGTCATTAATAATAATCTTTACTTAGTAAAAAAAGAATTATAATAATATACTATGTAATTAATTAAATGAGAAAAAAAAATTATGTCTGCAGAGTTAAATAAGCTTTTTTGTGCAATACTATCAGCAATATTAGTTTTATTACTGTCATCTTTTATAGGAGACCTTCTTTATCATCCAAATAATAACAAGAAGAAAGTTTCATATTCTATTGAAGAAGAGGTTGCAGAAAAAACCATTATTAATGAAAAGGATATAAACAAAGATGAGGTTATTACATTAGCTACTATAGAAGATCTTCTCGTTAATGCTAACCTAGAAGAAGGTGAAGGTTTTGTTAATAAAAATTGTAGTGCTTGTCATAGTTTTGAAATTCCTATAAAAAATAAGGTAGGCCCTTCCTTAGCTAAAGTTATGAATAGAAAAGTTGGTTCTATTGAAGGATATAAATATTCTAAGGCTCTAAAAAATAGTGATAAGAATTGGTCATATGAAAATTTGTATTTATTTTTAGAAAAACCAAAAGAATGGGCTCCTGGAACTAAAATGTCTTATAGGGGTATTTCTAAGCAAGAGAATTTAGCAAATGTTTTAAAATATCTTGCACATATTTCTAAATTAAATGAAAGCTAAGCCAGTAATACTATCTGGTGGATCGGGGGTTCGACTATGGCCTATTTCAAGAAAAAATTTAGCTAAACAATTTGTAGACATTTTCCAAAACGATAGTTCACTTTTTTTAGAAACAATAAACAGAGTATCTAAGAAACCTTTTACCCCTCCTTTGATAATTTCTAATATATCTCAAAGGTTTGAAATTCTTAAATTATTAAAAAAGTTTAAAATTAAAACTGATAAAATTATCCTTGAAACTCTACAAAAAAATACAGCTCCTGCATGCGCAGTTGCTTCTTATTATTCGGCGCAGGACGAAATTTTATGTATAATGCCTTCTGACCATTATATTGAAGACAATGAAAAGTTTTTAAAAACCCTAGAAAACGCTATAGATCTTGCGTCAAAAGATTTTTTAGTAACTATTGGTGCAAAAGCCATTGAACCAAATAGTAATTATGGTTACATCATTCCTGCTTCAAAAAAGAAATTAAAAAATAGTTTCGAGATTGAACGTTTTATAGAAAAACCTTCTGTGGGTATAGCAAAAAAAGTCATACAAAATCATGGTCTATGGAATACAGGGATAATTGTGATAAAAAATAAAGTTCTTATTAAATTATTTAAGAAATATAATAAAACTTTATATAATAAAGCTATAGCCTCTTGTAAAAATTCTAAACTAGAAAAAGAGTTTCATATATTGGATAAGTCATCTTTAAAAAGTATTAAAGAAATTTCAATGGATTATGCAATTTTAGAAAAGAATTTTACCAAGCTAGTTATTCCATACAAGGGAAGATGGAGTGACTTAGGAACATACGACTCTCTATACAAAGTAAAAAATAGCTATGGTAATATCATTTCTATAGATTCTAAAAACAACTTTACATATTCAGATGAAAAATTATTAGTAGTAGCTGGAATAGATGATCAGGTAGTAGTAAATACAAAAAATGCTATTTTAGTAACAAAAAAAGATTCTTCTCATCTACTTAGAGACATTATGAAAATATTAGTAAAG
>CACEBX010000026.1 GCA_902557845.1 Rhodospirillaceae bacterium
AGCTAAATATTTATCTAAAAAACCTCTTTATTTTAATGTAAACAGTGACTTATTAGAGTTTTTAGCTAAAGTTTTAAATAAGAAAAATCTTTTACATAAGGTTGTAGGTAACTTTAAAGTAAAAAATAATGAACTTAAGAAAGATATAGGGTGGGAACCTAAGTATAATTTAGAGTTAGGTGTTAAAAATACTTGTTTTTGGTATAAAACAATGTTTAAAATACAAACTTGAGTTAACTATGAATAAAATTATTAATTGGTTTAAAGAAACATTCCCTGCCAAAGAGTTTATGCTGAGAAGTAACGAAGGCATGAAATACTTTAGATTAGGTACAATAATGCAAGTAATACTTTTATCTATTTTAGTTACTTCTGGTTGTTTAGTGGCTTTGTTTACTTATAAAATGCAGTTTTTACAGACTGTAAATTATAAGCAAAATCTTGCATTGAAGGATCTTAGGATAAAATATTCTAAGTTTACTAAAGCAGTTGTTGAGCTTCGTGATGAACTAAATGTTGAAAATTCAAACTTTACTGATACAGATCTTAATGTTGAATTACAAATAAAAAAAGTTACTAAATTGCTAGAAATTTTAGAGAATGATATAAGTGCTATTGCAAAAAATCAAAATATACAGACAGATCACAAATTATTAGAAATTAAAACAAAACTAGAAGATGTAATAAATGAAAAAAATGATAGACAAAAAATCCTTGAAGAATTAGATACCATAATAGAAAGTTTAAAAGAGAATTTTGATAAAATATATAATGTTAGCAACGAAAATTTTTATGTAGACTATGATTTCTCTACTGTTCATTACATAAAAGATGATCCTAAAGAGCCGATATCTGAAAAAAACTTGTTAGATCTTAAAGATAATAAAAATATTTATACTAACCTCTTTAAAACAATTGATGAAAGTTTAGAAGCAGTAACAGCTTTAAAAATGTTTAGCTATCACATAGCTATGAAGAAAGAGGAAGGGCAGTTTTATTATAATATCAATAATGAAGTCAAACTCTCGACATTGAAAACTCTAGAGAAAAGAATAGCATTTCTTGAGAGTATTTTTAAAAAAACAAAATCTTTTAAATTAAGTAAGCTAGAGATCCAATCAGAAGAAAAAAATATTGGAGGACCATTAGAAGAGCTAGGAAAAGATGACATTATTTCTAATGAAATCTTTGAAAAATCAAATTATTTCCAAACACTTAAGCAAAGATTTTTGTCCGTTCCTCTCTCCGGTCCAATGGATAAATACTATGTCACTAGTGCGTATGGATACAGAAAAGATCCTTACACTAAGAGAAGAGCTTTTCATAAAGGAATTGATCTTGGCGCTCCATGGGGCACAGAAATAAAGGCTACTGCTGCTGGAAAAGTTTCTTTTGTTGGAAGATATGGTTCATATGGTAAATCTGTATTCTTAGACCATGGGTATGGTATTGAAACTAGGTATGCACATCTATCAAAAATCTTTGTAGATGAAGGACAAACTTTATCACTAGGAGAGTCAATAGGCAAAATAGGTAATACAGGAAGGTCAACTGGTAAACATTTACACTATGAAATTAAGATAAATAAAAAATCTATGAACCCAAGACCTTTTTTAAAAGAAGGAAAAAATGTTTCTAAAAAATACTAATATGTTTGCAAATAAATCAAAGGGAAGCTCTTTATCAATTATTACTCAAGGTATAGATTTTACAGGTGAAGTAAATACAGAAGGAGATATACATCTAGATGGTAATATGAAAGGAACAATTAAAGCAAATGAGGTTGTTATAGGACCAAATGGTTCTTTTGAGGGAGAGATTATTTCTAATTTACTAATAGTAAGTGGAAGTATCAAAGGAAAGTTTAATATTAAAAATTTACATATAAGAAAGGATGGAACTTTAAGTGGTAAGGCTAAGTATCTTATAGTTACAATAGAATCTGGAGGAAAAGTATTAGGTGAGTTAGGTTTAACTAAGGCTCCTAGAGCAGTAACAGCGTCAACTAACAAAAGCAATAACAACAATAAAAATTCTAATTCTAATGCTTCCAATAATAATAGTAATAATAACAATTAATTATTAGACTAGACTATTGCCCCAATCCTATAAATTTAATACTAGCATTCTGCGCCTTGAAATCCATCTTTAATCCAATCTAATGATTTAACGCCTTCTGGTGGATTTACACATTTTGCTTTAAAATACTCAATTTCCACTAACTCTACTCTTTTTTTATCATTATTCCATTTAGATTTTCCTATAGCTTGATCTTGAATTGCTTGATGCCCATTTCCCAGAGCCATTTTTGCTTCTCCACTGGGAGTATCCCATTTCATACCTTCCATAAACTTTATTACTTCTTCATTAGAAGGAAATTTATCTAGTTTTAAGTAGGCTTCATCATATGCTTTTTTAATAAACAAAGCAGCCATCGCACCTTTATGCATTGGTTGAGTAGTTACTTTTATATTGTATTCTTTTGACATTTTCTCTTTGAACCAATTAGCTAGTATTGTATCAGGAGCAAGATCACCATGAGGCCCTCTAGCTCCTATAATAACTCCATCTGGAATATTTTTACCTAATGTAGGTAAAACATGATCGGCAGCACTTAAAAAAACTGTTTTATTTTTAAATAATCCTCTAGCATTGGATTGAATTATAAAAGATTCCAAGTCACCTCCCCATAATGAAGAATGAATTAGGTCGGGCCTTGAAACCATTATTGCTGATATTTCAGTTCCGTATTGACCGGCAAATATTTTTGGAAATTGTTCAGATACTATTTTTGGTTTATTAAAAATAACATCTATAGAACCTTTAAAATCTGCCCAGGAGTCTTGTCCCCATGCATAATTTTGATTAATTGCAGCAACTCTTTTCGGTACTATACCTTTTCTTTTTAAGTATAAAGCTCCAGCTATATTATCCATTGCTGCATGAGGGCCAGTTCTAAAAACATATTTATATGAATTTTCCTCAAATACTCTAGGAGTTCCACAATCTATTAAAACAGTTAATTGTTTTAATTCATCTGCTACAGATGGAATTGCTAAGCAGTCGCCTGATGAAATATATCCCATAACAACATCCACTTTTTGTCTTTGAACCATATTTCTAAATTCTGCTACTTGTTTTGTTGATCCACCACTTTCATCAATAAAAAAAAATGATACTTTTTTTCCTGCTATGCCAGGAGTGTTATAAGGAGCAGGAACTGAACCTTCATTAATTGCCTTAAACATGAATTCTAACCCTTGTTTTAAAGGAATGCCAAAGCTTGAGGCAGCTCCGCCAGATAAGAAGGTTGATATACCTATTTTAATTTCATCTTTTGCATTTAAGCTAAAAGTGATTATAAAAATAAAAATAAAAAAATTATATCTTAGAAATCTTATCATTTTTTAACCTCCTAAATTTTTAATTATACTTAAAAAACTATTTTATACTATATAATAAGAATAAAATGATTTATAAGTAAATTAGTATAAATTTAATTAATAAATAAGGAGTTAATATGAATAAATTAATGCTAACTTTTATATCTATATTTATTTTTTCTTTTAATTTGAATGCAGATACAACAGACTCAAAATGGAAGAATATTATAGAGGTTACTAAAACAGGAGATCACTGTAAAGATGATAAAAACTGTTTTAATAGATACCATCCAGCAATTGAGCCTGTTGCCACAGCTAAACCAGGAGAAATTATAGTTCTGCATACTAGAGATGCTCTTGACAGCAACTATAGCTTTGATGCTGTAGCTGAAGACGTTCCTACTTTTAATTTAGGAGAAGTTCACCCTATGACTGGACCAGTTTATATTAAAGGTGCAAAAAGAGGAGATGCTCTTGAAGTAGAACTGTTAGATATAGTACCTGATGAATATGGATATACTGTAATTGTTCCAGGTTTTGGTTTTTTGAGAGATATTTTTACTGAACCATATATAGTGAATTGGAAACTAACAAGGATTGGAGCTGTATCAGATAATATGCCTGGAGTTACTATTCCTTATGAAGCATTTCCAGGTTCTATAGGAGTATTGCCAGGAAATAAAGAAGTTAGTAGTTGGAAAGAAAGAGAAGCTAACTTAGCTGCTGCTGGAGGAGTGGCTTTAACACCAGATCCAGCTTTTGCTCTTCCTGCTGATGTTTGTGGTGAAAATGGTGCACATAAAGAGGATTGCTTGAGAACTATTCCACCTAGAGAAAATGGAGGAAATATGGATGTTCAGCAGATGCAAGTTGGAACAAAAATAATATTCCCATGTTTTATTGATGGATGTGGCCTCTTTGCAGGAGATGTTCATTATGCTCAGGGTGATGGAGAAGTTTCAGGTACTGCTATTGAAATGGGTGCAATTGTTAAAGTTAGAACTAAAATTCTTAAAAGACAAGGTAGAAAGATGCAAATGCCTGCGACTAAAGGAAACGATGAGATTAGAGATATAGAGCCTACTAAATTTTACCAAACAGTTGGTATTCCTCTTAAAGATGCTGGAGCAGAGTTAATTTATTACAAGTATTTAGGTGGGGAAAAGGTTACAAACCTTGCTAATTTATCTGAGTCTTTGACTTTAGCTGCAAGACATGCCTTATTGCAGATGATAGACTATATAGTAGATGAATATGGTCTTTCTAGAGAACAAGCTTACATTTTATGTTCAGTGGCAGCAGACTTAAGGGTAGGTCAAGTTGTTGATGTACCAAATTACATAGTTACAGCTGTTTTAAATCTTGACGTATTTGATAAAAACAGAAATTAGATAACTTTTGATTACACGGAGATGTAGTAATACATCTCCGTAATAAAAATGAAAATATCTTACAAAATAAAATTATTTATAATTGCAATATCTTTTTTCATTATTGGACATGCCCCATGGGGACAGCATGAAGTTTATAGACAGATGCACATGTTAGTAATGTGTTCTAAAAAAGATGAGGGAGCTTTTGAATTTACAAAGAATTTAATTGTAATACTAGATGAGTATTTGCCTGAAGCAAAGGCAAGAGCTGCTAGAACTAGAGATGCTGAGAGGTTAACTGACTTGTTAAGCACTAATCAGATACCTTTAGCTATTGTTTCTAATAATTTTTTAGTGAACTTACAAAGAGAAGACTCTAATTTATTTAAAGATTTATTTGAGCATTCAAAGACTTTATATACTTTTAAAGACATGCTTTTGATAACTAATCATCATTTTCCTGAACAGCATGTTATTGCTATTGTAGATTCCCTTTATAAAGCATCTAAGGAAAAACATGCCTCGGTAACATTTGTAAAAAAAACTAATCTAAAAATTAATTATGATGAAGTAGTTTTTAAAAAGTTAAAGTTTTAGCTTTTAATTTTAATAACAGCTTTACCAATTACTTCTCTGTTCATTAAAGCGTATAATGCATCTTTAGTATCCTCCAATTTAAAAACCTTAGAGGTATGAGGCTTTATTTTTTTTTCTTGCCACCATTTAAGGATTATCTCCATATTTTCGTTATGACCTAGGGGGTTTCTTTCTCTCCACGCACCCCAAAAAACTCCCACAATTGAACAGTTTTTTAACAAGGGAAGATTGGTTGGAGCTTTAGCTATTGTTCCAGATGCAAAACCTATAACTAACAATCTTCCATCCCAAGCAATACACCTAAGGGATTGTTCAAATACATCTCCTCCAACAGGATCATATATGATATCAGCACCTTTAGAATTTGTTATATCTTTTACTTTTTCTTTAAACTCGTTTTTTGTGTAATTTATACAATAATCAGCTCCATATTCTTTAGCTATTTCTAATTTTTCATCTGTTCCAGCAGTAGCAATAACTTTTGCTCCCATTGCTTTTGATATCTCTAGTGCTGATAGTCCTACACCACCTGTAGATCCATGAATTAAAACAAAATCATTTTCTTTTATTAAAGCTCTTTGAAATAAAGCGTAAGAGGAAGTTCCATATGTTAAACTCATGCCTGCAGCTGTAATAAAATCTAAATTTTCTGGTATTATAGTTACTTTACTAGCTTCAATACAAATTTGTTCTGCAAAGGCACCATGTCCTGTTACAGACATTACTCTATCCCCAACTTTAATATCACTTACTTTCTCTCCAGTTTCTATAACAGTTCCTGCTACTTCAGAACCAGGTGAAAAAGGAAAAGCAGGTTTATATTGATATTTACCTTGAATTATTAAAACATCAGGGAAATTTACACCAGCAGCTTCCACTTCAATTCTAACTGAGTCCGAATTAAGTACGGGGTTTTCTACTTCTAATATTTTTAAATCTTCTGGTTTACACCATTCATTACAAATTATAGCCTTCACTTTATACTCTCCTCTCTTTTGTATAACATAAAAAATTTCCCCAATTAGTTTTTATTTGAATTTTTACAGGATAATAAAAACTAAATTTTGAATGCTTTTTAATCCAAATTTCTCCTTTTTTTGGAAACTTTGCTAATTCTTTTTTTGTATATCCTGCTATTCTTTTAATTTCATAATTACATTTATAGGTTTTAATAATATTTTTGCTCAAATATGAATCTTCTAATAAAGAAACTTCCTTTTTTAAAATTTTTATATTGTATCTTCTTTTTCCATCATAGATTTTAACAGTATTTTTACATTGTTCCAAAGCTAAATTAAATATACCAGCTACTGGGTCATTTGTATTTAATAGAAAACTATCACTCATAGCTCTTCTCTTGTCTTCTCTTGGATCAGGTTGTGCCGATATAATTTTAGGAATAATATCTTTAAAACCCACCTCCATATGACCACTTTTTTTCCCCCTAAAGTCTAATGATTGATATCTAAAAGAGGCAAATCTATTATTTTCTATTTTTCCAAAAGACTTTATAGTTTGGCGCCAATCAAGCACTACAGAAAAAAGCCCAACTGAATGAGCATTAACTTCTATTGAGTATTTATTTTTCTTTAATTTAATTAAAATTTCTCCCTCTGCTAAAGGAATGCTTCTAACATAAGAAGAAAGCAAAAGTTTTTCGCTAAAGGGAGAGGAAAAAGTAGAATTACTAAGCATAGAGGAAGACAAAAAAAAGAATAGTAAAATGTATATCTTTCTATATTTATAAAGCATTTAATTAAGATAATTTAACAGGCTCAAGCCATGTGTCATGAAGATTACAAATACTCAATACAAACAAGACATTACTGTACCCAGATATATCATGTTTAGAGTAAGCTCTATCTTTAGAAGGATCAAATATTTTTTCAGAAATAATATTGAATGACTTATCTAATACAATATGTTTATGAATAAAATGTTCAAACCCTCTCATTTCATGGGGTGTAGTAATTTCTAGAAAATTTGATTTTATTTGTATAATTGGTATATGAGATGTTAATAAGTTTTTCCATCTACCAGGTTTTTTTTTGTATAATAAATACTTCCTGCTAGAGGTCCTTTTACTAAATAATCAAAATTTTCATTATCAGAAAGCAAATAACTTGTGCTGAAGTAAATTGGTAATGAGCAACAGCAAAAAATAAATTTTCTTTTATTTATATCTAACATGCTAATTTAACATTAATATATTTTTTTATATACTTTGTGTAAGTATATATTAATAATATAAAAAAATATAACTTAATAGCTATTATGAATAAAAATAAAGTTTTAGGAAAAAGTATTATAGTTCCAAAATCTCCTGAGGGTTTTAAATTTGATTTAATAAAAAACGCGAATAAGAAGTTGGTTTTTAACATAAGACTTTCTGTATCAGAGTTTACATCAATTTGCCCGGTAACTAAGCAACCAGATTTTGGTTTTTTAATTATAGACTATGTGCCAAAAAATTGGTTAGTTGAGTCTAAATCATTTAAAACTTATATTCATTCATACAGAAACTATGGTATTTTTCATGAAGATGTTGTTATGAAAATTGGCGTAGAACTATTTAAAACTATGAAACCTGTTTGGTTCAGAATAGCTGGGTATTTTGCGCCAAGAGGAGGTATACCTATAGACGTTTATTGGCAATCTAGTAAAAAACCAAAGAATATAGAAATACCAGAATTAAAAAATTTTGAAATAAGGTTATTTAATAGGTAAATGTATGAAAGATGAAGTTTTTAAGTATTTAAATAGTTTTCAAATTGATTTTAATCACTTTATAAAGAAAAGTGACAAAGATATTATCGTTGCTTCAGACTTAATTTCTAAAGCTTTTAAAAAAAATAAGAAACTTTTAATTTGTGGAAATGGCGGTTCTGCTTCAGATGCACAACATTTTTCTGCAGAATTAGTAGGAAGATTTAAAAAAAATAGAGCTTCTTTGCCCGCTATAGCTCTTAATACCGATACATCCTCAATTACCGCTATAGCTAATGATTATGATTATAGTAAGGTTTTTTCAAGACAAATAGAAGGATTAGGACAAAAAGGAGATGTTCTGCTAGCAATATCAACTAGTGGAAATAGTAAAAATATTAAAGAAGCTATATCTATAGCAAAAAAAAAAAAAATAATTACTATTGGTTTAACAGGAAAAAAAAAATCAATTATTTCCAAAGTAAGTGATTATTGTATATCTGTTCCATCAAAAGAAACTAGCCATATACAAGAATTACATATAATAGTTCTGCACTTATTGTGTATATTAATAGAAAAAAAATTATAGATGCCCGTTTCAGCATTTAATATTTTTTCTACAAATAATTTAAATAAAATAGAACAATTAATCTGGGACTTTTTACAGCAGGCAGTAAAAAATAAAAAATCTGCATTTCATTATCCTACAATAGCGACAGGTAATCAAAGAAGATTTAATTTGAGAACGGTTATACTTAGAGAGGTTGTAAGGGAAAGTCATATAATTATTTTTCATACTGATATAAGAAGTAAAAAAATTGAAGAATTAAAAAGCAATAATCGATTACATTTGCATGTTTATGATAAAAAAAATCAAATTCAAATTCAAGCAGAAGGAAAAGCAGAGATATTTAATAAAGTAAAACTTAACGAGCTAGTTTGGAATACACTATCTAATAATACAAAGTCAGCATATCTTGTTAAAGAAACTCCAGGTATAAAAATAAAAAGTGAAAAAGACTTTAATTATCTTGATGAAAAAAAGGGGTTTAGAAATTTTGCTATAGTTAAAGTTGACATTAAAAAAATAACTTTTCTCAATTTAAATTATGATGGAAATAAAAAGGCTTTATTTGAGTATGGAAGAAAAAATATTAAATATTTTTGGATAGTACCCTGATTTTTATTTAAATCCTAATTCTATCTGGTATTATATAATTATGATTTATGAGAGTTTAATATTTGAAAAAAAAGCAACCTCTATTGCTAAAATTACCTTAAATAAACCTGATACTGGTAATACTTTAGATTTGCAGTTAGCTAAAGAATTATATGCTGCATCTCTAGATGCCGCTTCTGATAAAAATATTAAAGCATTAATCCTTTCCGCTAACGGTAAACTATTTTGTGGAGGGGGTAATTTAAAGTTTTTATTATCTAAAAAGGAAGAAGTAAAAAAAACTTTACTAGAAATGACTATGTATTTTCACGGAGCTATATCAAGAATGGCTCGCATGAGTGCTCCTGTAATAGTAGGTGTCAATGGTACTGCAGGAGGAGGAGGTTTTAGTTTGGCAATAACAGGGGATATTATATATGCTGTTAAAGATGCTAAATTTACACTTGCATATACCAATGCTGGGTTATCGCCAGATGGCAGTTCTACATATTACCTACCAAGAATAGTAGGCATTAAAAGAGCTAAAGAGTTAATGTTAACTAATAGATTGTTTTCGGCAGAAGAAGCTCATGATATGGGTTTAATAGATTTAGTAGTTAATTCCAATGAAGAATTAAACGAAGCACTTAATACACAAGCTGAAGTTTTTTCAAAAGGTCCAATAAATGCTTATAAAAGTGTTAAAAAACTTTTAAATGAAAGCTTTCATAATAGCTTAGAAACCCAAATGGAAATGGAAAGCGTTCATATTTCTAAAAATGCTGAGTCTAAAGATGGCATTGAAGGCCTTACTGCATTTAGTGAAAAAAGAAAACCTAACTTTAATGAATAAAAAATTTACTACTGTTAAATCAAAAAAGATAGCCTACGTAGATGAAGGCAACGGGCAACCTATTCTATTTATACATGGAAATCCAACTTCCTCGTATTTATGGAGAAATATTATTAAAGTATTAGTTAAAAAAAATAGATGTATAGCACCCGATTTAATTGGAATGGGTGACTCGGATAAATTAGATAAGCCATCTCAAGAGAATTATAGTCTCAAAGAACATATAAAATGGTTTGATGACTTCATAAATAATATTAACATAGATAAAAAAATTATTCTTGTAATTCATGACTGGGGTTCGGCAATAGGATTTGATTTTGCAAAAAAGTATCCTGAAAGAATTGCTGGTATTGTTTATATGGAAGCAATAGTTTGTCCAATGAAATGGAGTTACTGGCCAGAAGATGCAACTAAGGTATTTAAATTAATGAGGAGTGAAGTTGGTGAAGAATTAATTTTAGAAAAAAATATATTTGTAGAAAGAATCTTGCCTTCTTCTATCATTAGAAATTTAAGTGAAGAGGAAATGAGTCAATATAGAAAACCTTTTCTTAAAGTTGGTTCAGATAGACAGCCTACTTTAAGTTGGCCAAGACAAATACCACTAGAGGGTGAGCCAGCAGAGGTTGTTGATATTGTAAATGAATATGCTCAGTTTATGGAAAAAACTAGTATAAAAAAATTATTTATTAATGCGGATCCGGGCTCTATATTAATAGGTCCACAAAGAGAGTTTTGTAGAAGCTGGGTTAATCAAAAGGAAGTAACTGTTAAAGGAAAACATTTTATACAAGAGGATTCACCACAGGAAATTTCAGATGAAATTAACTTGTGGATCGATAAAGAACTTAAATAGTTATTTTTAAAATATTATTTAAATTTATTAAATAAAATATGAAAAATATACTTCTTATAATTTTTCTTTTAGTTTTAGTGCTGTTTTCTAAA
>CACEBX010000027.1 GCA_902557845.1 Rhodospirillaceae bacterium
ACTTTTTTATTTGCATCTTCACTAATAATTCTTCAGGAGAAGAATATTTTTTTAATTCTTTTATTTTCATTTTTCCTATTCCATGTTCAGCAGAAAAACTACCTTTGTATTTATACACTAAATCAAAAACAATTGTATTTATTTTTTTAGAGTAAAATTTAAAACTTTTTTTATCTTTTATATATTCAGAACTGATATTATAATGAATATTACCATCAGCAATATGTCCAAATACCAAAATCCTAGCATTTGATAAGACTTTTTTAATTAACTTTTCTGCCTCTTCTAAAAAAATAGGTATTTTAGATATAGGGATAGATATATCGTGTTTAATAGAAGGGCCTTCTTCCTTTTGGGCAAAGCTTAACCATTCTCTAGTCTTCCAAATATTGTTTATTTGACTTATGTTTTGTGGCTTTATTGCATTCATTATATATTTTTTTTCTAAGGCTTTTTCTAAGACTCTATCCATTTCTTTTTCTAGATCAATGTCATGTAAAAAAGACAGTTCAAAAATAATATACCATGGATAATTATTATCAAATGGAATGGATATATTATTATAATGTTTTTTAATAAAACTCAATCCTAAATTACTGTTCAATTCAAAAGAACATAATTGTTCCTTATAATTTGAATTGATAAATTTTAGAAAATCAATTGCTTTTTTTATGTTATGAACAGCTACTATTGCCATTCCTTTTTTTTTAGGCAATGGAAAAAGCTTTAAAACAGCAGAGGTAATAATTCCTAAGGTGCCTTCAGATCCTATAAAAAGATGTTTTAAATCATACCCTCTATTATCTTTTTTTATTTCTTTTAAGGTGTTTAATATTCTTCCATCAGGCAAAACTATTTCTAATCCTAAAACTAAATCTCTAGTCATTCCATATTTTAAGACATTAGATCCTCCAGCATTAGTAGCAATATTCCCCCCTATAGTACAACTATCCTTAGAAGGTAGATTTAGAGGAAAATAAATATTATTATTTTGGGTATGCTTTCTGATATTCAATAGTGTGCAACCCGATTGAGTTGTTATGCTAAAATTATCTTTATCAAAGGATAAAATTTTATCCATTTTTTCCATGGATATAATTATTTCATTCTTTTTCGGATTAGGAATCGTTCCACCAGATAAACCTGTCCTTCCTCCTTGAGGCACCAAAGGTATTTTGTTATTGCTACAAATTTCTAAAATTTTAGAAACTTCTTTTGTGCTTCTAGGCTTTAAAAGCAATTTTGACATTCCTTTATAGTTTCCTCTTTCTTCTGATAAGTAGGGCTCAATTTGGTAGTTTTTTTCATACCAAATGTTTTTGTCTAAATTATCTTTTAAAATATTTAATTTATCTTTCATTTATTTTTTTTGATGCTTTATATAACCTATCATTTATAGCAATACCAATACCTTTATTGGGAACTTTTTGAACAGCAATTCCACTAATTTTTTTGCTGTCTAAAACCCTTAACATCTTGTAAAGGTTTTTTGCAGCCTCTTTAAGACATTTCTTTCTACTTAAAGATAATGAAGGTTTAACAAATTCACTTGGTATTTTTCCGAATGCTAACCATCCTTCATTACTTTTTTGTTTTAGTGCATTTATTCTCACAGGCTTATCTGGTTGATAATGATTGATTGACAAACCAGGCGCTTTAAATAATTTGGTATTATTAAATTTTTCCAATTTGTGATTTAAAACTTTTTCAATATCTGAAGAAGAAACATGTCCATGTCTTAGAACTACAACTTTTTTTTCTGAGAGGTCTACTATAGTAGACTCTAATCCTACTGAACTTCGTCCGCCATCCAAAATTAGAGGTATTTTATGATTAAGTTCTTCAAATACATCTTTAGCAGATGTTGGGCTTATTTTTCCATATCTATTAGCACTTGGAGCTGCTATTGGAAAGTCTAACTGCATCAATAACTTTTTAATTGATTTATTTGCAGGAACTCTCACAGCAACAGTATTTAAATTTGCAGTTGCCAATTTACTTATATGTTTGTTTTTTATTTTGGATACTATAGTAAGTGCACCTGGCCAGAATATTTTTGCAAGTTCTATTGCTCTATCATCATAAAAAATATCATTTAAAGCGCATTCAGAATTTTTATAATGCAGTATTAAGGGATTATTAAAAGGTCTTTTTTTTATGTTAAATATTTTTTTTATTGCATAGTCGTTGTCTGCTCTTCCTCCTAATCCATAAACTGTTTCTGTTGGAATTCCTACTATCTTATTATTTTTAAGAAGTTCTGAAGCAAATACAATATTTTTTGTGTTGCTTTTTAGTATTTTTGTTTTTAATTGCATCTAGAATGTTAAAGATATTTGTTATTTTATTATTATTGAAGTAATATAAACGTTTTTTAGTTAATTATCAAATACTGGAGTACTCTATGAAATTAGTTAGATTTGGAAAAGAAGGAAGAGAAAAACCTGGGATCATTGATAGCGAAGGTCTCTTAAGAGACCTATCAACAAAAGTTAAAGATATTGATGGAAAAACTATATCTTCAAATTCTTTAAAATTAATCCAAAGAGTAAATTTAAAGAAGTTGAGTATTGTAAAAGGCAAGCCAAGAATAGGAGTGCCAATTGCTAATATTGGTAAAATTGTATGTATAGGTTTAAACTATGTAGACCATGCTAAAGAAGTAGGAGCACCTTTGCCTAAAGAGCCAATAATGTTTTTAAAACCAACTTCATCTTTAACGGGGCCATTTGATAATGTCATGTTGCCTAAAGGAGTATTGTTAAAAGGAAAGGGTTCAGGAAAAGTTACAGAAAGCAAACGTTCAGATTGGGAAGTAGAATTGGGAATTGTAATAGGTGACAAAGCAAAATGTGTAAATGAGGCAAAAGCTATGCAATATATTGCAGGTTATACCATTGTAAATGATGTTTCTGAAAGAGCGTATCAGTTAGATGCTGCTGCAGGACAGTGGACAAGAGGAAAAGGATGTGACACTTTTTGTCCAGTCGGCCCTTATTTAGTAACTAGAGATGAAGTAAATAGACCTCAGAACCTAGCTATATGGTTAGAATTAAATGGAAAAAAAATGCAAGATGGAAATACAAAAACTATGGTATTTAATATTAAACAGCTTGTATCATACGTCAGTCATTTTATGACACTTCAACCAGGTGATATTATTGCTACAGGAACTCCTCCAGGTGTTGGAATGGGAATGAAACCTCCTAGGTATTTAAAAAAAGGAGATGTAATGAAGTTAGGAATAGATGGATTAGGTGAGCAATCTCAAGCTGTCATAAGTTGGAAAAAATAAACCTTACAAATTAATTGCAAAAAATATTTATACATTGCAGACTTCGAGAAGAGGAGTTAAAAGAACTTAGAAAAAATTTTTTATTAAGAACTCATTCTTCAAAAAATATTATTTTAAATGAAAATGATTTTTTTAAAAAAGCAGCGGGTTCTCATGGCGTAATATCTCAAGGAAATATAATAAATAAGAATTTTATACTTGCAAATAAAAACTCTTTAAGGGCCATATCAAATGTAGGGGTGGGATATGATAATATTGATATTGATGCAGCAACTAGAAATGGTGTAGCTGTATTTAATACTCCTAACCTAATGAATAATGCCGTTGCAGACCTTACTATGGGTTTAATAATATCACTTGTTAGAAAAATTTGTGTAGGAAATGAATTTGTGAAAAGTGGAAAATGGAAAGGAAACTCTTGGAGTCTTTTCTGGGGAGAAAACCTTTGCTCTGAAAGTTTAGGTGTTATTGGATTAGGAAATATTGGAAAAGAAGTAGCTAAAAGAGCTGTTTCATTTGGTTTAAAAGTTTTTTATAACAATAGAAAAAGGCTAAGTGAAAATATAGAAAAACAGTATAAAGTTTCATATCTACACTTTGAGGAACTAATAGCTAATTGTAAGTTTATTGTTTTACTTTTACCACTGACTAAAAAAAGCAAACATCTTTTTACAAAAAGAATATTTCAAAAAATGAGAGATGATTCTTTTTTAATTAATGTAGCTAGGGGAAAAATTATAAAAGAGGTTGATTTAGTTGATGCACTTGTTAAAAAAAAAATCGCAGGTGCAGCACTTGATGTTTTTGAAAATGAGCCAAATATTGAGAGAAAACTTCTTAGTTTGAAAAATGTTGTATTAATGCCTCATGCTGGTAGTGCTACAGATGTTGCTAGATTAGCAATGATGAAACTAGCTTGTAGTAACTTAACAGATTATTTAATTAAAGGAGAATTAAATAATTTGGTTAATAAGGATTTAAGATGAGTGAATTTGAATTTAACTTTAGCAAAAAAAATATACTTATAGTTGGAGGTAGTAGCGGAATAGGTTATGAGGCAGCTGTTTTATTTTCTAAGCTAGGAGGAAATGTAACTGTTACATGCAAGAAGAATAAAAGTTTTGAGGAGTTTAAAATAAAAAATGAAAATGAAAAAATAAGCATTGAAAAGTTAGACCTTACAAATGATATAGCTGTTGAAGGTTTGGCAGAAAAAATAAATAGTCTTGATATATTAATTAATTGTGCGTCCTTAGTTAAAGGAGGCGTTGAATACAGAATAGAAAATTTTTCTGATATTGTTAATGTTAATTTGATGGGAACTTTAAGAATATGTCATTCTATGTTACCAAAACTAGCTTTAACTAGAGGAAATATAATAAACTTAACTTCGGTTAATACTAAATTAGCAGGTTCAACTAGCCCTGCATATGCATCAACTAAGTCAGGAATAGAATCATTAACAAAGTCTATGGCAGCATGTTGGGCTTCACATAATGTAAGAGTTAATAATATATCTCCAGGTTGGATAGAAGGCAACACTTATGAAACTTTAGTAAAAGATTTATCAGAATTAAATTATGATGAAAGAATTCCGTTAAAGCGCTTAGGTAAACCAAAGGAAGTTGCAAATGTCATTTTATTTTTAGCGTCAGAGTACGCATCATATATTACCGGTGCTACTATTTTAGTAGACGGAGGGTTTTCAATAAATTAATATGAGAAATATGACATTTAATTATGAAAATTATTTTAAAAGAATAATTGATGAAATTAAAAACGAAGGAAGATATAGAGTTTTTATAGATATTCTTAGAAAGTCTCAAAACTTTCCTAATGCATCTTGGTTTGAAGATGGAAAATCTTCTAAAGAAGATATTACTGTTTGGTGCAGCAATGATTATTTAGGAATGGGACAAAATCCGAAAGTTTTAGAAGCAATGAGAATAGCTTTAGATAAATGTGGAGCAGGGTCTGGAGGAACAAGAAATATATCAGGTACAACCCACTATCATGTGGAGTTAGAAAAAGAGCTTGCTTGTCTACATCGAAAAGACTCGGCTTTATTATTTACATCAGGCTATATATCTAATGAAGCAACTTTATCTACTTTGGCAGGATCCTTGAAAGATTGCATAGTATTTTCAGACGAACTTAATCATTCTTCAATGATACAAGGAATAAGGTCAAGTGGGGCAAAAAAAGTTATTTTTAAGCATAATGATTTAGAAGATTTAAATAATAAAATAAAACAGTTTGATAAAAATACGCCTAAGTTGATTGCATTTGAGTCAGTTTATTCAATGGATGGAGATATTGCTCCAATTTTAGAAATCAGCAAGCTAGCTAAAGAAAACAATGCTTTAACTTATTTAGATGAAGTACATGCTGTTGGAATGTATGGTAAAAGTGGAGGTGGTATTTCTGATGATTTAGATATAAGTAATGAAATTGATATAATTGAGGGAACTTTAGCCAAAGCTTATGGAGTAATGGGAGGCTATATTACCGGAAATAAATATATAGTAGATACAATTAGGTCTTATTCTTCTAGTTTTATTTTTACTACTTCACTACCTCCATGCATAGTAGCTGGTGGTTTAGCTTCAGTAAAATATTTGAAAGAAAGTGATAAAGAGAGAAAAAAACATAGAGATATAGTAAAATACTTAAAACAAAAATTAAATAAAGAGAATATTCCCATCATACAAAACTCTAGTCATATAGTTCCAGTCAAAGTTGGAGACCCTATATTATGTAAAAGAGCATCTGATTTATTGCTTTCTAAATATAAAATTTATGTTCAACCTATCAATTACCCCACTGTGCCAAGAGGAACAGAAAGACTTAGAATTACTCCTACTCCTTTACATACAGAAGAGATGGCTGATAATTTAGTTGAGTCTTTAAAAAAAGTATGGAAAAATCTTAATATTAGGAGCTTAGCAGCATGATTAAAAAAATACCTTCATTAACCTCAATAATATTATTAACTTACTTTCTATCTTATCTATCTCACAGCGCAACTATTGATGAAAGTGTGAATAATTATTTAGCACCAATTTCGAACTTTGTAGCCGGTATTGTTTTTTATTCATTTAACCTAGGAGAGTATAGTTTTCCTTTAATTGTTGTTTGGCTAATAATAGCAGCAGTGTATTGTACTTTTTACTTTAGGTTTATAAATATTAAAGGATTTGGTACAGCATTAAGCTTTTTAAGTTCAAAGAAATCTGAAAAAAATGCGCCGGGAGAGGTATCGCATAGACAAGCTTTGTGGACGGCTACGGCAGCAACAGTAGGATTAGGAAATATTGCTGGAGTTGCTATTGCAGTTAGTTTAGGAGGTCCTGGGGCTACTTTTTGGATGATACTTGCTGGTTTTTTAGGTATGTCATTAAAATTCTGTGAGTGTACTTTAGGTGTAAAGTATAGGGTGATTAATAATGATGGTTCAGTATCAGGCGGCCCAATGTACTATTTGTCCAGAGGTCTTAAAGATATTGGTCTCGAGAGATTAGGAAAATTCTTAGCAATTATGTTTTCTATATGTTGTATTGGAGGTTCTCTAGGCGGTGGTAATATGTTTCAAGCAAATCAATCTTATCAGCAGTTTGTAGGAATAACTGGAGGAGAAGATTCTTACTTTTATAATAATGCGTGGTTGTATGGTTTAATTTTAGCTATATTACTGGGTGCGGTTATTATAGGAGGTATAAAAAGCATAGCTAAGGTTACTGAAAAGCTCGTGCCTTTAATGGCTGCCATATACATACTATGTGCATTAGTAATAATCATCATAAACTTTGAATTAATTGGAACGGCTTTTCAATTAATTTTTGTTGGAGCTTTTACCGGAGAGGGTATTACTGGAGGGATAATAGGAGTTTTAATTCAAGGTTTTAAAAGAGCAGCTTTTTCTAATGAGGCAGGTTTAGGATCAGCTCCCATAGCACATTCTGCTGTAAAGACTAACTATCCTATAACAGAAGGTTTTGTTGCTCTATTAGAACCATTCATTGATACCGTAATAATTTGCACAATGACAGCACTTGTTATAATTATTACTGGCATGCATTTGAATACCGAGGGATATGGAGGTATAGAACTTACTTCAAAAGCTTTTGCCAAAGATATATTTTGGTTTCCTTATATTCTAGCATTATCAGCAATACTATTTGCTTTTTCAACTATGATATCATGGTCCTATTATGGATTAAAATCTTGGACTTATTTGTTTGGTAAAAGCAAAACTAAAGAAAATTTATTTAAATTAATTTTCTGTGTTTTTGTTATAATTGGATCAAGCCTCAACTTAGCTTCAGTAGTTGACTTATCAGATTCAATGATATTTCTTATGGCTTTGTTTAATATTGTGGGTGTTTATTTATTAATATCTAAAGTTAAAGAAGAATTGATTGACTATAAAAGAATAAAATCTAGCGAATAAAACATTGATATTTTTTCTAATATTTATAAATTAAAAAGTAGTTCATGAAAAATACTGCTACAAAATTAAAAGTTGCTATAACATCAGATCATGCTGGTTTCGAGTTAAAACAGAAAATAAGACTTAACTTAGAAACTCTTGGATTTGGAATATTGGATTTAGGTCCTAGTAATTCTCAGCCTGTTGATTATCCTGATTATGGAAAAGCTATAGCTAATGAAATATTAAAGGGAGATGTAGATAGAGGAATAGCTTTGTGTGGTACAGGTATTGGTATATCCATTTCCGCTAATAGATTTAAAGGAGTTAGAGCTGCATTATGTCATGATGTAAAAACTGCTGAACAAGCTAGAAAGCATAATAATGCAAATGTTTTAGCAATTGGAGCAAGACATATTAACTTTGAGGATGCGATAGAATGTGTGAATGCTTTTTTAAAAACTGACTTTGAAGGAGAAAGACATATTAAAAGAGTAGAAAAACTAGATAATAAATTTCTAGGAGAAGTTTCAATTAATTCAAAAGATATAGAGCTTTCTGAAGCTTTAGCAAAAGAACTTGATAGGCAACAACATACTGTAGAGTTAATTGCTTCTGAAAACTTTACATCTCCTTCAATAATGCATTATCAGGGTTCTGTTCTTACTAATAAATATGCAGAAGGCTACCCAGGGAAAAGATATTACGGTGGTTGTGAGTTTGTGGATGTAATAGAAAATTTAGCTATAAATAGATTAAGAGATTTATTCTCTTGTAAATGGGCTAATGTTCAACCAAACTCTGGTTCCCAGGCTAATCAAGCAGTTTATCTGGCACTATTATCCCCAGGAGATAAAATTTTGGGGATGTCTTTATCAGCAGGTGGTCATTTGACACATGGAGCTGCACCTAATCAATCAGGAAAATATTTTCACTCTATTACTTATGGAGTTAAGGAAGAAGATGGCATTATTGATTATGATGAGGTTAGAATGCTTGCAAAAAAAAATAAACCAAAACTTATAATTGCTGGAGCATCAGCTTATTCTTCCAAAATAGATTTTAAATTGTTTAGAGAAATTGCTGATGAAGTAAGTGCATATTTGTTAGTTGATATGGCACACTATTCCGGCCTTATAGCTAGTAGGTGCTATCCAGATCCTTTACCATATGCTGATGTTTGCACATCAACTACACATAAAACTTTAAGAGGGCCTAGAGGAGGAGTGATATTAAGTAATAATGAAGAATTAGGAAAAAGAATAGATAAGGCAGTTTTTCCTGGAATGCAAGGTGGTCCATTAATGCACGTAATTGCTGCTAAGGCTGCTGCATTTAAAGAAGCACACTCAGATTCTTTCAGGCAGTATAGCAAACAAACAGTAAAGAATGCAAAAGCTCTTTGTTCTAGGTTAGAGAAAAAAGGATTTAAAATAGTTTCTGGTGGTACCGATTGTCATATGGGTTTAATAGATCTGACTACAAAAAATGTAACTGGCAAACTAGCAGAGGAAAGCTTAGATAGGGCAGGTATAACTTGTAATAAAAACTCAATTCCTTTTGACAAACAGTCACCTTTTATTACTTCAGGTATAAGAGTTGGTTCAGCTGCAGGAACTACTAGAGGTTTTAAAGAAAATGAATTTGAATTTATTGCTGACTGTATTTCTAAAGTTATAGAATCATTATCATCTGAAGATGAAAAGCTAATTAATAAAACTGAGAAATCAATTCTATCAGATATTAGAAAACTTTGTTTAGACTTTCCTATATATAAATGAAAAATGAAGTGTCCTTTTTGTAATAATCCAGAAACACAAGTCAAGGACTCTAGACCTACAGAAGACGACTCTGCCATTAGGAGAAGAAGGCTTTGTCCTGCTTGTGGTTCACGCTTTACATCTTTTGAAAGAGTCCAATTAAGAGATCTGACTGTTATTAAAAAAGATGGAAAAAGAACGCCTTTTAATAGGGATAAGTTAGCAAACTCAATTATTATTGCTTTGAGGAAAAGAAGAGTTGATGCAGATAGAATTGAAAAATTAATAAGTGGAATAGTTAGAAGGTTAGAAAGTTCTGGAGAAGTAGATATTCCTTCTCAAATGATAGGAAAGTTAGTTATGGAATCCCTTTCTGAAATAGATCAAGTGGCATATGTAAGATTTGCTTCAGTTTATAAAAACTTTAGAGAGGTAAAGGATTTCGAAAATTTTCTAGGAGAATTAAAGGATAATCCAAAACAATAAATATGGATAATTTTTGGTTAAATTCAGCATTTTATCAGGCAGGTTTAGCTATAGGAAATACAGGAAAAAACCCTGCCGTGGGTTGTGTTATAGTAAAAAAAAATGAAATTGTAGGTGTGGGTTATACTTCAAATAAAGGGAGACCACATGCAGAAGAAAATGCATTGACTATGGCAGGTAAAAAGGCTACAGACTCTACTCTGTATATAACTTTAGAGCCATGCTGTTTAGATGATAACTTTAACTCTTGCACAAATCAGATAATAAAAGCAGGTATTAAAAAAGTAGTTATAGGAATGCTGGATTATAATAAACTAACATTTAAAAAAGGAATTAATACTTTAAATAAAAATGGTATAGAAACTAAAATAATAAAATTAGATTTTAAAAATTTTTTAATAAATTATTCGCATTATTGTTTTCACACACTTAAAAGGCCAATGTTTAGTATTAAGCTAGCAACCAGCGCAGATAGTAAAATTACTTACTCTAATGGAAAGAGCAAATGGATTACTTCTGAATTATCAAGAAAACATGTTCATCATTTAAGAAGTAACCATGATGCTATCTTGGTAGGGTCTAATACATTTTCTAAAGACAACCCTAATTTGACTGTAAGAGTTGATGGTTTTAAAAAGTCAATTTCTAGAATAATACTAGATACAAATTTGATATTAGATCGCAATGCTAAGTTAGTTAAAACTATTAGATCCAATCCACTTATAATTTTTACAAATAAAAACCTATCTACTGAAAAGGCAAAATTTTTTATTTCAAAGGGGGTAAAAATATTTCATATAAAAAAATCATCTGATGGATATTTATGTATTTTAAGTATTATTAAAAAGTTATATGAATTAAATTTTCAAAAAATACTTATTGAAGG
>CACEBX010000028.1 GCA_902557845.1 Rhodospirillaceae bacterium
TTTACCTTTAAATATTAAAAAAAGACTTCATGTAGTACATCAATCAAAAGTTGAAGATATTACTCATATAAATACTAATTATTTAAAAAATAGAATTAGTTCTGAAGTAAAATCTTTTTTTTCAGATATACACAATAAACTTAAAACAACTACATTGGTAATATGTAGAGCTGGTGCATCAACCATTACAGAAAATTTAATTGCTGGTTTGCCAGCAATATATGTGCCTTTATCTAATTCAATAGATAATCATCAAAAGCATAATGCTGAAATGATTAAGAGTAATAAAGCAGGTTGGATGATTCTAGAAGATGAAATAAGCGAGCCTAAATTTCTTGAATTACTAATAAAGTTGTTGTCATCAAGAAAGTTACTTGAAAAAATTTCTTATAACTGTAAAAAAATCTCCAAACCTTATGCATCAAAAAGTTTGTACAGATTAGTATTAGGAGTTTTAAATGAAAAATTTTGATAAAAAATTTGGCATTTTACACTTTATTGGAATTGGTGGTATAGGAATGAGTGGCATTGCCGAGGTCCTAATTAATTTGGGTTACAAAGTAGCAGGAAGTGATCTAGTAGAAAATCAGAATGTCTTAAGATTAAAAAAATTAGGTATAAATATTCATATAGGACATAAAAAACAAAATATCGAAGATGCTGCTATGGTTGTTATATCTTCTGCAATTAACCATGATAATGAAGAAATTCTTGAAGCAAAGAAAAGACGTCTCCCTATTATAAAAAGAGCAGAAATGTTAGCAGAGCTAATGAGGTTTAAAAAAAGTATATCAGTTGCAGGTACTCATGGAAAAACTACTACTACCTCTTTAATGGCAGCAATTTTAGAAACTGCTAACTTAGACCCAACAGTTATAAATGGAGGAATAATCAACTCTTACAACAGTAATGCTAAAATAGGGTCAAGTGACTGGATGGTTGTTGAGGCAGATGAATCTGATGGTAGTTTTACAAAATTACCATCTACTAATATTATTATTACTAATATAGATGCAGAACATTTAGATTACTATGGTAGCTTTAGAAATTTAAAAGAAGCCTTTAAGCAATTTATAAATAATATTCCTTTTTATGGAATGGCTATAGTTTGTTTGGACAACCCAACTATTCAGAGCATTTTATCAGAAATAGAGGATAAAAGAATAATTACTTATGGTATCAGTCCTCAAGCTGATTACAAAGCTAAGAATATTAAAAATAATAATGGAAAAACTTTTTTTACTTTAGAAATTAGTCCTAGAGTTCTCTCTCCAACAAAGAGTATAAATGGGATTATTTCAAATATTCCAGGAATTCATAATGTACAAAATGTTCTTGCTGCAAGTGCAATGGCAATTGAAATGGGAATAGAGTCAGAGTTTATTAAAACAGCATTAGAAAAATTTGAAGGTGTTAATAGAAGGTTTTCCTTTTTATGTAGTTATAAAGGAATAAAAGTTTATGATGATTATGGACATCATCCTATAGAAATTAGAGCAACTTTGTCTGCAGCTAGAGAGGTATCAAAAAATAAAGTAGTTGCTGTAGTACAACCTCATAGATATTCAAGGCTAAAAATGCTATTTGCTGATTTTACAACAGCGTTTAATGATGCAGATACTGTATTTATTACCGATATCTACTCAGCAGGAGAAAATAAATTAGAAGATATAAATAAAGAAAGTCTTATTTCAGCTTTAATAGCAGGAGGACATAAAGATGCTAGAGGATTTGAAAGTTTAGAGAAACTTCAAAGTTTTTTAAAGGATAATCTAGGTGAAGGTGATGTAATAATTTTTTTAGGAGCTGGAGACATAACACAATATGCAAAGAACTTTTCTAATCTTCTCATGGGAGTGGAAAAAACTAATGCATAGTATAGAAAAAAAATACTTTAAAAGTGTTATTCCTAAAGTATCAGGTATAATTAAGAAAGATTTTAACTTAGCTAGCTTAACATGGTTTAAAGTAGGAGGGAAAGCTGAGATCTTCTTCATACCAAAAAATAAAGAAGACCTTATTAATTTTTTAAAAAAAATTGACAAAGATGCTCCATTAAAAATTCTAGGAGCTGGTTCAAATATTTTAGTTAGGGATGGAGGAATAAGAGGAGTAACAATCAGTTTAGTTAAAAGCTTTTCAAATATTTCATACTTGAACAATCAAAAAGTATATGTAGGAGCAGGAGTTAATTGTATAAAACTTTCAAGAGAAAGCGCATCAAAATCCTTAGAAGGTTTAGAGTTTTTGTCTGGTATACCTGGTACAGTTGGAGGTGCAATAAAAATGAATGCAGGAGCATACGGATATGAAACCTCAGACGTTTTAGAAAAAATAGTTACAGTTGATAGATATGGAGAGATTAAAGAATACGATAAAGAAGATCTTAAAATGTCATATAGAAAAAACTCATTAAATAAAAATCAAATAATTATACAAGCATTATTCAAATGCAAAAAAGGAAAAAAGTATATAATTCAAAATAATATTAAAGAGTTTAAGAAAAGAAGAGAAGAAACACAGCCAATTAAATTAAAAACAAGTGGTTCTACTTTTAAAAACCCTATTCAAATAAAAGCATGGAAGTTAATCAAACAAAGTGGCTGTTCCAATTTAAAAAAGGGAGGAGCTGAAGTATCCTCCCTTCACTCAAACTTTTTAGTTAATCAAGGAGTAGCAAAAGCAAAAGATGTAGAAGATTTAGGTAAGTTAATTATTAGTAAAGTTAAAAAAAAATTTGGTATTAAACTAAATTGGGAAATTAAAATTATAGGAACTAAAAATAAATATAGAAAGTATTTTAATGATTAAAGTAAAAACTGTAGCAATTTTAAAAGGAGGTTTATCAGCAGAGCGTGATATTTCTAAAAAAAGCGCTCAAAGTGTTAAAATAGCATTGAAATCGAAAGGATATAATGTAATAGAGGTTGATGTTAATAATGAGTTTTTATCCTGGGCTATAAAAAATAAAGATAATGTAGATGTCTTTTTTAATGCCCTACACGGGCAGTGGGGAGAAGATGGTAAAATTCAAGGGGTATTAGAGTACTTAGGAGTTCCTTATACTCATTCAGGAGTTACAGCTTCTAGTTTAGGAATGGATAAAGAGTTATCAAAAAAAATTTTTAAAAATGAAGGAATTAAAGTACCAGAAGGAAAGGTGATGGCTAATAATCAAATTTTAAAAAAAGATCCTTTTAAAAGACCATTTATTATAAAACCTGTATCAGAAGGATCTAGTTTTGGTGTTCATATTATTAAAAAAAATACTTCTATTGAAAAAGTTATTAAGGGTATGAAAGAAAAAATTATTTTAGTTGAGGAATATATTCAAGGGTATGATTATACAGTTGCCTTAATGAATGGAAAGGTTTTAGGAGTTTTAAAAATAATACCAAAACAATCCTTTTATAATTTTTCTGCAAAATATAAAAGCGAAAAAACTATTTACAAATATCCTAAAAAAACTTCACATGAAATGTTAGAAAAAATAATTAAATATTCAAAGCTAGCAAATAAAGCCATTAAGTGTACCGGTATTACAAGAGTAGATTTTAGAGTTAACTATAAAAATAAAGATGATATCTATGTTTTAGAAATTAATACTCAACCTGGACTTACAAAATCATCCTTGGTTCCTAAAATTGCAAAACAGTCTGGGATTTCTTTTAATAACTTAATTGATTGGATAGTAAAAGATGCAAAAATTAATAAAGTTTAATTTAATAAAAATACTTAATTTTAGTAAAATTAAACTAAGTATAACTTTTTTGATATTAATAATTATTGTTACTTTAGGAACACAGAGGAATGCAGTTAATTTATATCTAGATAATTTAATAAAAAAATTAGGGTTTTCTCTCAATAAAGTAAGTATATCTGGAATAAAAAAAATTAACGAAAATGAAATAAAAAAACATATCAAATATAAATCCTGTGAAAATTTATTCTGTATTGATCTGAGAGCGACAAAAGACTCACTAGAAGAATTAGATTGGATTAAAAAGGCAAACCTTAAATTAATTTTTCCTTCAGAACTAAAAATTAATATTTATGAAGAAGAGCCTAAATTTATATTAGATAATGGAAATCTTTCTTTTTTAGTTAACTCGCTTGGTAAAAAAATAGAAGCTGTAGGTACAAATAAAAATTTATATGAAAATCTGCTTGTAATAAGTGGTGATAATGTGATGGGAAGAATAAGTGACTTAAAAGAAATATTAAATACAGCACCTGAACTAGCAAAAAACATAACTAGTGCAAAATTAATTTCAAACAGAAGGTGGTCTCTAGTTTATTCATATTTTACCACTCTAGATTTGCCTGAAAATAATCCAGAGAAAGCTTTTAGAAAATTAGCTCTACTTAATAAAAAATACGGAATAATCTCTGATAATTTAAAAAAAATAGACTTACGAGTAAAAGACAGAATGATAATAAAGTTTAAGATTAATAATTTTTCATTAAATGAAAATAAAGTATGAGTAATAGAGATAAATACTTAGCAGCACTTGATATAGGATCTAGCAAGGTCTGTTGTATCATAGCAAGTAGAGATGAATACGATATAAGTAAAATTATTGGACTAGGTTACAATGAAGCTAAAGGAGTAAGCAATGGTATTATTAGTGACTTTAATGCTGCTATTAAAAGTATCTCAGCTGCAATTTCTGAGGCTGAAAAACAAGCTAATTTAAAAATTAATGAAATAAATATTTCAGCTTCATCCAAAGTAGTAATTACAAAGTTGTTTAAACAAAAGATAAATATTCTTGAAAATAAAATAAAGCAAGAGGATATAAATGAAAGTCTTAATTTAGTGATGCAAAGTTCATATTTTAATGAGAAGCAAATCTTACATGCTGCTCCTATCGGATTTACCATAGATGGTGCTAATGAAATTAAAAACCCTGTCGGTATGTATGGATCTAACTTAGAAGTCGATTTTGTTATTTCTACAATAGGTATTAATCATTATAAAAATTATATTGAATGTGTGACGAAATCTAATGTAGACATAGGGCAAGTTGTTTTTTCTGGCTTAGCTTCTGGTATAGCAGTTTTAAATGACAATGAATTAGATTTAGGTGCGGTGGTCTTAGAAATAGGTTCTACTAAAACCTCTTTATCTATTTTTGCTAAAGGTAATTTTTTATTTTCTGAAGTAATAAATTTTGGTGGTAATAATATTACTGAGGCCATAGCAAGATTTTTTGGAATTAGTTTTTCTGAAGCAGAAAAAATAAAAATTATGCATGCCTCTGCTATAGAACATAGTTCAGATAACGAAATTTCATTTGAAGTACCTTCAGTAAACTTTAATAACAGCGAAAACTTTATAAATATAAGTAAAAAAGATTTACATGAAATAGTAAAGCCTTTCATAGAAGACATATTAAAATGGACAAATGTTGTAATTAGAAAATCAGGATACAAAAAGGTTATTAGCAAACAACTAGTTATAACAGGAGGAGGTGCTCAATTAGATGGAATATCTATTTTAGCTAGAAATAACCTAAATTATAACACTAGAGTAGGTTTTCCTAGGGAGTTTAAGTCTAATTTAGAGAATACATTAGATCCAAGCTATTGCGTAGCATTAGGAATAATTCAAAGTATTTTTAAAGTCAAAGAGTTTGACAAGAAACAAGGAGTCAATGCTCATTTGTCAAAAAAAAGCAGGTTTTCATTTGTTAAAAACTGGATGAGTGAGATTTTTTTTTAATAATTAACGGAGGTAACTATGACTATAAATTTAACAGAACCAACTAACGAAAAACTTAAACCGCGTATTACTGTAATAGGTGTAGGCGGAGCAGGTTGCAATGCAGTAAATAACATGATTGAGGCTTCTCTTGAAGGGGTAGAGTTTTTGGTAGCTAATACGGATGCGCAATCTTTAGCAAACTCTTTAGCAGATAGAAGAGTACAATTAGGTGCAAAAAAGACAAGAGGTCTAGGAGCTGGAGCTAAACCTGAAGTAGGAAGAGAAGCTGCAGATGAGTCGCTTTCTGAGGTAATGGATCAATTAGAGGGTACGCATATGCTATTTGTAACAGCAGGAATGGGAGGCGGAACAGGAACAGGTGCAGCCCCTATTATTGCAGAGGCAGCAAGAGAAATAGGAATTCTAACTGTAGGAGTTGTCACTAAACCATTTGATTATGAAGGTATGAGAAGGATGAAGATAGCTGACGAGGGCATAAAAGATTTAGCAAAATCAGTAGATACGCTTATAATCATACCAAATCAAAATTTGTTTAAAGTAGCTAATAAAGATACTACATTTACAGAAGCATTTAGAATGGCAGACGAAGTTCTTTATAATGGAATAAAAGGAGTTACTGATTTAATAGTAAGACAGGGAAAAATTAATTTAGACTTTGCAGACATTCAAACTGTGATGCTAGAAATGGGAAAAGCTATGATGGGAACAGGAGAAGCATCTGGTGAAGATAGAGCAATAGAGGCAGCAGAACTAGCAATAGCTAACCCATTACTGGATGATACATCTATCGCAAATGCTAAAGGAGTAATAATAAATATCTCAGGAGAAGATGTAAAGTTATATGAAATGGATGAGATTGCAGCTCATATAAAACAACAATGTAAGGAAGATGTTAATTTAATTGTGGGCCATACTATAGATAATGTAGGTGAAGGAATAATAAGAGTTTCTTTATTAGCATCTGGAATTAATAATAGTTTTATTTCAGAAAATGAAGATGATAATACTAACAAATTTATAAAGCCTAGACTTGTTTCTAGTAGAAAAGAAAATATTAACAATGAGGCAGATGTTAATGTACAAGCAGGGCAAAAACAGTCAGATTTAGAAGACTTTTTGGCAAAAGAGAGTAATGAAAAATCTGATGATATTGTATATGATGAGGAAAGTTTATCGTCAAAGACAGAAGCTAAAAATGAAGATTTTTTTATACCTGAAGAGGAAGTTGCTCCTAAAAAAAGAGTAGGTGAGAAAGTAGACCCTTTCAAAGAAGCAGACTTGTTAAATGGAAATTTAAATGATTATCACACTGACGAAAATAATACAGAAAATGGGAGTAACAGTTTAATATCTAGACTTTCTACAGTAAAAAATAAAGCTATTGATGTAGGAACTAAAGCTTTTTCGATTGTTAGTGAAGTAGCTCATAAATCATTTGAAAATAAAAATGAGAAAAATGATGAATTAATCAAAGCAAACAATAATGATGATTTTCATAATGTATCCTCAGAACGAATAGAACCCTCATTTTTAGATAATGGAGAAGAACAAATTACTAAATCTAGTAGTTATGAAGATAGTTATGATAGAGGAATAGCAAGTGATAATGATAATATGAATATACCATCTTTTTTAAGAAGAAATAGAGATTAACTCTATGTAACATTTGTAATAAAACGTTACTAGATTTTTATTTTCTAATTATTAAGATGTATAGTTATGAGTAATTATAATATATTACAAAAAACTATCTCAAAAACTGTTAGTTTTTCAGGTATAGGATTGCACTCAGGAAATCTATGTAATATTACACTAAAGCCCTCAGAGGCAGACACAGGGATTATATTTATTAGAAAAGATGTGAAAGAAAATAATGTAATACCTGCTGACTTTAGGTACATTTATAAAAGTAAGTTATGTACCACACTTAAGGCTTATAATTCTGATGCTAAAATATTAACAGTCGAACATTTATTAGCTGCTATTAAAGGGAATAGTATAGATAACCTAATTATTGAAGTGGATTCACAAGAAATACCTATTCTTGATGGGTCTGCTAGAGGTTATGATAATATTATTAAAAGTGTGGGAACCAAAGAACACATAAATAAATTTAAAAAATATCTATTTATTAATAAAAAAGTTATAGTAGAAAATGAAAATAGCGTATTTACTTTAGAACCATTTAATGAATTAAAAATTAACTGTACAGTAAACTTTCCAGATCCAATAGGAAAACAAACAATCTCAATAGGAAATAATTACGAAGACATTTATAAAGAAGTAATGGATGCAAAAACATTCTGTTTCTATGAAGATATTGAAATCATGCAGAAAAATGGTTTAGCGAGAGGAGGTAATTTAGATAATGCAATTGTTATTAAAGATGGAAAAGTTATAAATTCTGACTTTGATAATAGTAATAATTATTTTGCTAAACATAAAACCTTAGATGTAGTTGGTGACTTATCATTAATGGGTTTAAACTTGATAGGTAATATATCAGTTTATTATCCTGGGCATGAAATAAATAGACTGGTTATGAATAAAATCTTTTCAGACTACTCTAATTTTAGAATTTACCAACACAATAAAAGTGATAACTTTATTTCTACGGAAAGCGTTCTTACTGCCTAATTTAAAAAATCACATTCCTGAATAGTTTGGTCCATCTCCTCCTTCAGGAGGCACCCATTCAATATTTTGATAAGGGTCTTTTATATCGCAAGTTTTACAATGTAAGCAGTTTTGGAAGTTAATTTGTAATTTTAAATGATTGCTTTCTGTTTTAACAACTTCATATACATTAGCAGGACAATACCTAGTTTCTGGAGAATCAAACAGCTCTAAATTTTTTTCTATTGGAACATTTTTATTTTTTAAAACTAAATGGCAAGGCTGATCTTCTTTATGGTTAGTTCCTGAGAAAGATAAACTTGTTAGGCGATCAAAAGTAATTTCGTTATCAGGTTTCGGATATGTAATTTTTTTAAAATTTACTTTTTTTCGTAATGTCTCATTATCTTTTTTTTCATGTTTTATGGTCCAAGGAGCTTTACCTCTTAATATTTTCTGGTCTAGAAAAGTATTAATCAAACCAGCAAAAAATCCATATTTAAATCCAGGCCTTACATTTCTAGCATTATACAATTCTTTATAAATAGAACTACCTTCAAACTTTATTTGATAGTTTATTAGTTCATTATTTTGTTTTCCTTCTTTAAATAATTCAAAGTAAGATTCTGCAGCTAGAATGCCAGACTTGATAGCAGTATGTGTTCCTTTAATTTTTTAAAACATTAAGGGTTCCAGCCTCACAGCCTAGCATTGCTCCTCCAGGAAAGCTTAATTTTGTTAAAGACTGATATCCTCCTTCATTTAGAGCTCTTGCTCCATATGAAACACGGGTTCCATTTTTAAGATATTCAGATATTTTGGGATGAGATTTAAAGTTTTGGAATTCTTGATAAGGACTTAAATAAGGGTTTTTATAATCTAGACCTACAACAAACCCAATTGATGCAATATTATTGGTTAGTTTGTACATAAATGAACCACCATACGCTTTATTATAAAGTGGCCAACCAATACTATGAATAACTGTGCCTAATGGCAAATTATCATCATTTATTTCCCAAAGTTCTTTTATTCCGATAGCATATGTTTGAAACTTATTACTTTCATATAAATTAAATTTATCTATTAATTTTTTTCCTAAATGGCCTCTACAACCTTCAGCAAAAAAAGTTTGATTTGCTTTTAAAGCAATTTTTGGTTCATATAGATTTGATTTTTCACCATCCTTAGTAACCCCTTTTTCACCAGTTAGTACACCAAGTACTTTTTCATTTTCATCATAAATTATTTCTTTTGCAGTAAAGCCCGGAAAAATATCTACACCTAGTTTCTCAGCATACTCTGCCATCCATTTGCATAAGTTTCCCAGACTAATGATATAATTATTATCATTTTTCATGTCTTTAGGTAATATAAAATGAGGAAGATTTATTTTATGTTTTTTAGTCAGAAAAAAAAAGTTTTCTTTTTGAACTTCAGTTTTAATGGGTGTATTCAATTCCTTCCAATTAGGAATTAGTTCCTCAAAAGAACCTATTTCTAATATTGCTCCTGATAAAATATGAGCTCCAACTTCTGATCCTTTCTCAATTATACAAACAGATATTTCTGAGGAGAGCTGTTTAAGTTTAATAGCTGCAGCCAAGCCTGCAGGTCCGGCACCTACAATAACTACATCATAATTCATTTCATCTATATCCATATTATAAGAATAGTAACTATAAAAATTTTTGCAATTTTTTTAACAGAATTTTATGTAATGAATTATTGCAAG
>CACEBX010000029.1 GCA_902557845.1 Rhodospirillaceae bacterium
TAATGTTGAAGTAAAAGATAGAAAAAGTGGTAAAGTAAGTCTAATTAACAAAGACCAAATAGAGGTATATTTAAAAAAAAATTATGAACTTTAACCTAGAATCTTTTATAGCATTTAGATATTTAAAATCTAAAAGAGATGAGAGGTTTGTTTCTATTAGTTCTTTTTTTTCTTTTATTGGAATTACTATTGGAGTAGCAACTCTGATAATAGTTATGTCAGTAATGAATGGATTTAGAATAGAGCTATTAGATAAAATAATAGGAATTAACGGCCATGCAGTTGTTTATCTTAATTTAAAAAAGAATACTAATATCAATGGTATTACTGAAAGTATTGAAAATCTATCTAATATAGATTTTGTGTCTGAAGAGTTAGAGTTTAATGCTATGATATCATTTAATAAAGCCGCCTCAGGAATTTTAGTAAAAGGTATTGAGAAGGCTGATTTACTTGAAAGAAATAGTATCTCCAATAACATAGTAGAAGGTAATTTAGATAACTTTAATAAAAAATCTGTAGTTATTGGAAGCAGGCTTGCCTCTTATTTAGGAATTAATGTTAACCAAAAAATTAGATTACTTACATCTAATAGTAATAAAACACCTTTTGGAAGTATACCAATAACTGATGAATATACAGTTATTGGTATTTTTGATGTTGGTATGTATGATTATGATAGAAATATAATTTTTATTCCCAGAAATCAAGGTGCAAGTTTAGTAAGAACAAATAGAGACATTACACAATTAGAAATATTTTTATTAGATAGTAAAAAGCTAGAAGATTCATTATCTAATATATCAAAAATATTAGAGGATAATGGAAAAGTCTTTTCTTGGAAAAGGTTGCATAAAGAACTATTTAATGCTTTAGAAATAGAAAAAAAAGTTATGTTTTTAATTTTATTTCTAATAATTTTTGTTGCAGCATTTAATTTAATATCAAGTATCATAATGATAGTAAAAGATAAAGAAAGAGGTATTGGCATTCTAAGGTCTTTAGGTGTTAAACGTTCTGAAATACAAAGAATATTTATTATAGTAGGATCTGTAGTAGGTCTTTTTGGTACAATTATAGGGACTTTAGTAGGAATATTATTTAGTTTAAATATAGGAAAAATTCAAAAATTCCTAGAAAAATTATTTGATAGTAATCTTTTTTCAGCAGAAGTATATTTCTTTAATATTATACCTTCAAGAATAGATTATACTGAGGTTTCTGTAATTTTTTCAATTTCCATTAGTCTATCTATATTGTCTACTATATATCCCTCTTGGAAGGCATCAAAAATTGAACCAGCAAATGTTTTAAGATATGAGTGAAATACTTACTCTAAAAGATATATCACAGTATTTTTTTCAAGGAAAAAATAAGATTGATGTTCTTAAGAGTGTAGACTTGATTTTATCTAGCTCACAAAAGATAGCTATAATTGGATCGTCAGGGTCAGGAAAAACAAGTTTGCTTAATATAATTAGTTTAATGGAAAGACCTAAGTCAGGAAGTGTATTTTTACTAGGAAATAGTGTTACTGAAACAAATGATAATGATAAGTCTGATTTAAGAAAAAATAATATAGGATATGTGCATCAAAAAAACTCATTGTTGATGGAGTTTACAGCTTTTGAAAATATTTACATATCATTATTATTAAATAATTATAATAAAAAGTATGCTAAGGAAAAAACTATGCATTTGCTGGATAGGGTTAAAATGACTCATCGTCATTCTCATAAACCATCTAGTTTATCAGGTGGTGAACAGCAAAGAGTTGCTATTGCTAGGGCTATATCTAATAATCCAGAAATCATTGTAGCTGATGAGCCCACAGGAAATTTGGATACGAAAAACAGTTATATGATAATTGATGAACTGTGCAAAATTACAGAAGAAAATCATTCTTCGTTAATATTAGCTACGCATGATCTTGATGTAGCAAAAAAAATGAATCTAATTTTAGAACTTAACAATAAAAAGCTTAGAGTTTTAAATGGAAACTAACAAAAATAAATTTGTTCATTTAAAAGTTAGGTCACATTTTAGCATCCTTGAAGGTTCAATGAAAGTTGTAGATATAGTAAAAGCTGCAAAAAAGAATAAAATGCCTGCAATTGCACTTACAGATAATACAAATGTTTTTGGTGCTATGGAGTTTACTAAGCTATGTTTAGATAATGGTATTCAACCAATTATTGGATGTATGCTTAAAATTAGCAAAGATCATATAGGGCAAAACACTATACAATCTCCAGCAGTAAATAATTTTGATATAACTTTATTAGTAAAGGATATTGACGGTTGGAAGAATTTGTCATCTTTAATTAGTAAGGCCTATTACAACTATAAGATGGAGGGTGTAAAGTGCTTAAATATAAAAGATTTAGATTATTACAACAAAGGACTAATCTGTTTATTTAGTGATTTAAAAGAAGTAGATAATAATTATAATTCTACTTATTTAGAAAATAAATCAACAGCATTATCTTTATGCAGGATATTTGATAATAGGTTTTATATTGATTTATTTAGAGATCAATCAATACGCAGCACGAACAAGGAAAGTTTTTTACTAAAATTATCTTTTGAATTAAATATTCCATTAACCTGTAGTAATGATATTTACTTTTTAAATAAAGATATTTATGAAGCACATGAGTGTTTAAACTGCATTGCTCAAGGTACCACGATAGAGAATCCTAATAGAAAAAAAACAAACGAAGAATCTTATTTTAAAGATACAAATGAGATGAATAAATTATTTAATGATAAACAAGAAGCTATATTAAATGCTATCAACATAGCTAAAAGATGTTCTTTTATTTTACAAGAAAGGGAACCAAAGTTACCAAAGGTTTTTACAGGAAAGAATAATGATGAAAATAAAGCTTTAAAATATCAAGCTACCAAGGGATTGCTAAAGTGTCTCAGTATTAATGATTTTAATTTAAGAGATACAAAATTATTAAATTACAAAAAAAGACTAGAATATGAGCTTGAAGTTATATCTGATATGGGTTATTCAGGATATTTTCTCATTGTTAGTGACTTTATAAGTTGGGCAAAAAAAAACAATATACCTGTAGGTCCAGGAAGAGGTTCAGGTGCAGGTTCTATAGTTGCCTGGTCTTTAAATATAACAAACCTTGATCCAATAAAGTATGGATTACTTTTTGAAAGATTTCTCAATCCAGAAAGAGTTTCTCTTCCAGACTTTGATATTGATTTTTGTACTTTACGCAGAGATGAGGTTATATCATATGTAAGAGAAAAATATGGATCTGATAAAGTAGCTCAAATAATTACTTTTGGAAGTTTGCAACCTAAAGCAGCAATTAGAGATGTAGGTAGAGTGTTAGGTATTAATTATGGAGTAGTAGATAAATTAGCTAAGACTATTCCAAATATCATTCAAGGAAATACTAATTTAAGTGAATTATTTGAGAATAATATTGTTATGCAAAATATGATTAAAGGAAATGATGAATTAGAAAAACTATTTGAAATTTCTGTACAATTAGAAGGTCTAAATAGAAATGCATCCACTCATGCAGCTGGGCTGGTAATATCTAATAGCTCTATTAAAAGTGATGTTCCTTTGTATTATGATTTAAAATCAGAAATTCCTGCAACGCAATTTACAATGAAATTTATAGAAAAAATAGGATTAGTTAAGTTTGATTTTTTAGGAGTTGAAACTTTAACTATTATTGATAAAACATTGAAAAATATAGAAAAAAGAGGTATCAAAATTAATATTGATGATATTGATTTAAATGACAGCTTAACTTATACAAATCTTAGTAAGGGTAATACTTTAGGAGTTTTTCAATTGGAAAGTATTCCAATGAGAAATATTTTACAAGAATTAAGGCCTGATCGAATAGAAGATATTATAGCAGTGGTAGCACTTTATCGTCCTGGACCTATGGAAAATATTCCTGATTATATTAAAAGAAAACATGATAATACTTTAACTAAGTATCAACATCCTTTGTTGGAGCCAGTTTTAAAAGAGACATTTGGTATTATGATATATCAAGAGCAAGTAATGGAAGCGGCAAAAGTCTTAGCAGGCTTTTCTTTAGCAAAAGCTGACCTATTGAGAAGGGCAATTGGTAAGAAAATTAAATCTGAAATGGACTCTTTAAAAGAAAGTTTTATGAAAGGCTGTTTAAAAAATAACATTAAGGGAAAAGACTCAGTTAAAATTTTTCATGACATAGAAAAGTTTGCAGGCTATGGGTTTAATAAGAGTCATGCTGCAGCTTATGCTATAATTTCATATCAGACAGCATGGTGTAAAACTAATTATCCAATTGAGTACTTTACAGCTTTACTAAATAGTGAAGCTAGTAAATCTGGTGAAAAACTTTTACCTATAACATTAGAACTTTCTAGGTTAAATATCAAAGTGTTGCCTAGTGATATAAATTTTTCTGATGTAGGCTTTACAGTTGAAAAACATGAAGATAAATTTAGTATAAGAAGTGGCTTAGCAACTATTAAAAATATAGGGTTAGACTTAGCTAAGTTTATAGTCAAAGACCGTTTGAAAAAATGGTTTATATGATTCTATTATTAATTTTTTTACTAGAATGGATGATAAGGTAATTAATAAGAGACAAGTAGAGTTTCTGGCTATGGCGGGAGTATTTGATAGCATTTATAAAGACAGAAGCACAATCTTTACATCAGCAACAAAGTTAGTTGCTGTTTCTCAAAACTCCCAAAGGGATAGAGATACTTGTCAACAAGGCCTATTTGGTTCAGAACTAAATGTAAATAATACTTCTAATATTCTTAAAAACTCTATTTCATGGAACACAAGTAAATATTTGATTAATGAGTACTTATCTTCGGGATTCTTTACCTCTGAAAATCCTCTAATTAAGAAAAGGGCTTTTTTTAAAAAATTTAATCTTTCAAACTCAATTTCTATTGAAAATAATAAGGTAAACGGGAAGTTGTTCGAGTTAATAGGCTTTTTAGTAAAAATAGAAGAAAAAATAATAAATAATAAAAAAGTTCTAGACTTATTTTTTGTAGATGAATGGAATTGCTTTAATTTATTCGTATTTATTGATAGAGCTCTAATAGATGAAAATGATCTTTTTCCTGGAGAATCGTATGTTCTTACTGTCGTAAACTCTATAGATACAGATAGACGAATGAGATTAAGGCTAAAAAGTATTAGAGAAATAAGTAGTTTTATTAAAAAATCACCAAAAAATGTAAAGATTTTTTTAAAAAACCTAAATGATATAGAAAAACTAAAAGCCAAACTGGAGGTTGTCAAAGAAGGAAAAAATAACGTTATTCTTGTTTATAAAGGACATGAGGTCAATACAGGAATGAAAGTAGATGGCAACTATATTTCATTTAATGAATTAAATCTTTTAGATGGTGTAGATGCTAAATGAAAATTGCATTAAATTTTACTTGCAAAAAGTTGTTTTGCGAGGTATGACTGATTAATTTAATTAGGAGAAAAAATTGTCATTACCTGATTTTTCTATGAGACAATTGATTGATGCTGGAGTTCATTTTGGTCATCAGTCTCATCGCTGGAATCCAAAAATGAAACCCTACCTCTTTGGAGTTAGAAATGGAATTCATATTATTGACCTGCAACAGACAGTACCATTACTACACAATGCTTTAGTTTTTTTAAACGACATAGCAAGTAATGGAGGAAAGGTATTGTTTGTGGGAACTAAAAGACAGGCACAAGAACCAATAAAGATCCTAGCAGATACAACAAAACAATATTATGTTGTTCATAGGTGGCCTGGAGGCATGCTTACTAATTGGGAAACAATTTCAAAGTCAATTAAACAATTAACAGATTTAGAAGAAAAGTTAGATGATAAAAACGAACAAATTAAAACTTTCACTAAAAAAGAAATATTAAATTTTTCTAGAAAAAGAGACAAGCTTGAATTGGCATTAGGTGGTATAAAGAAAATGGGTGGCATACCTGATGTTATTGTTATATTTGATACTAATAAGGAAAAAATTGCTTTACAAGAAGCAAAAATGCTAAATATACCAATTGTTGCTATAATAGATAGCAATTCTAACCCTGATGATATTAACTATCCTATACCTGGAAATGATGATGCAACTAGATCAATAAATGCATTTTGTGAATTAATATCAGAGACAATAAGGAATGGAATGAATAGTTACTCCTTAAATGCTGGCGATCTAGGTGCTTCAGAAAATTTAATAGAAGACCCAGAAAAATTAGATTCTATTGAGGCTAAACTTGCAGAAGATGATGACAAGATTAAAAGAATTGATGAGACTTCATCTGACTCTAAAGGAGTTGAAACCGATAAAGGGGAACTTGATTTATAAAAATATCAAACTTATTTATTAATATGAGTAATATTTCTGCAGAAAAAATTAAATCTTTAAGAGATAAAACTGGAGCTGGCATAATGGACTGTAAGAATGCTTTAGTTGAAAACGATGGTGAAGTAGATAGCGCGATAGATTGGCTAAGAAAAAAAGGTATTGCTAAGGCTAATAAGAAATCTTCTAGGATTGCAGCAGAGGGACTAGTAGGTGTTATTTCTAAGGGCAAATTGTCATGTATAATCGAAGTTAATTCTGAAACTGATTTTGTTTCTAAAAATAATGATTTTCAAGACTTTATAAACTCCTTATTACAAATAGCAATTACAAAAAAATATACATTAGAGGAACTTTTATCTGTTGAATTTAATAATGAAAATACAGTGCAAGATGCCCTTCAGAGTTTGGTCTCTAAAATTGGAGAAAATATAGTAATTAGGAGATTAAACTATATTGAATTGAACTCAGAGAATTCTAAATTTGGCATATATATTCATAATAAAGTTTCTGAAAGTCTTGGTAAAATTGGATGTGTTACAATGGGAAGCTTTAAAAATGATAATCCAAAAATATCAGATACTTTAAAAAAAATAGCAATGCATATTTCTGCTTCTAAACCTTTAGCATTAGATGAAAATGGCTTAGATAAGCAGCTATTGAACAAGGAAAGAGAAATTTTTTTAGAACAGCTTGCTAATTCTGGAAAACCAAAAGATATTTTAGATAAAATAGTTGATGGTAAAATAAAGAAATATGTTGATGAAATTACTTTACTAAATCAAAGCTGGATTTTAGATCCAAAAAAAAGTGTATCAGAAGTAATTAAGGACTTTAATGAAGAATTTAATTGTAATTTTGTTTTAGAAGGTTATCAGCTATTTGTTTTAGGAGAAGGTGTGGAAACAAATACTAAGGACTTTAAAGAAGAAGTAGCCTCTCAATTAACTCAGAGTTCATAAACGGTTTTCTTTTATGGAAACTAACAAAACTTCCATAAATATTGCATCTAAAAAAAGAATAATGCTGAAATTATCTGGCGAAATATTAGTTGGAAAACAGAATTATGGTCTGGATCCAGATAAATTGATTTCAATATCTGAAGACATAAGTAATGTTTATAAAAATGGGAAGCAAATTTGTATAGTAGTAGGAGGAGGTAATATATTTAGAGGTATTTCCGGCGCTTCTCAAGGAATTGATAGAGTTACTGCGGATGGAATGGGTATGCTTGCAACAGTTATAAATGCCTTAGCCTTACAAAATGCTATAGAAAAAAACAATGTTCCTACTAGAGTTTTATCTGCTATACCCATGCAAACTATATGTGAGACGTTTATTAAAAGAAGAGCTATTAGGCATTTAGAGAAAGGTAGAGTAATAATATTTGCTGCTGGTACTGGCAATCCTTATTTCTCAACGGATACTGCAGCTACACTTAGAGCAGCGGAAATGAATTGTGAAGTAATTTTTAAAGGTACTAGTGTCGATGGAGTATACGACTCAGATCCTAAAAAAAATTCAGACTCTAAAATGTATGAAAATATATCTTACAAAAGAGTTTTGTCTGATAATTTAAAAGTTATGGATTCTTCTGCTATATCAATGGCAAGAGATAATTTAATTCCCATGGTGGTTTTTTCTATTTTAAAAAATAATTCTTTTTTGAATGCAACACTTGGGAAAGGTTCTTTTACTATAATTTCGGAGGAAAAATGAGTTCATTTGATTTAAATAGTGTGGAAATAAAAATGAAGAATTCTTTAGATAATCTTCTAAATAATTTTCAAGGAATACGAACGGGAAGAGCATCAACTGGACTAGTAGACAATATAACTATTGATGCATATGGACAAAAAATGAAATTAAAAGACCTTTCAACTGTAAGTGTTCCAGAATCAAGAACAATTAAAATAAATGTTTGGGATAATAGTATGATATCTCCTGTAGAAAAAGCTATTCTAAATTCAAATTTAGATCTAAATCCTATGATAGAGGGACAAGTTATTCGAATAAATCTTCCTGAACTTACTTCAGAAAGAAGATCAGAGTTAGCAAAAAATATTAAGTCATTATCTGAAGAAGCAAAAATTTCGTTAAGAAATATTAGACAAGATGCCATGAATATATTAAAAAAGACATCACAAGATGAAAATATTCCAGAAGACGAGGTCAAAGTACTTCAAGATGATATTCAAAAACTAACAGATAAATTTGTTTTAAATATAAATGAGGTTTCTAAAACCAAAGAAGAAGATATCATGAAAATATAATTATTTATGTTTTTTAAACCTGCACCAAAACTTAACACTTTGAAGCATCTTGGGATTATAATGGATGGAAATAGAAGGTGGGCTAAAGCAAAGGGACTTGATGCTATTAAAGGTCATAAGCAAGGCATTGAAACAGCAAAATTAATTATAAAGGCAGCAATGGAAGAAAATATAACTTTTTTGACTTTATATGCATTTTCATCTGAAAATTGGAAAAGAGATCCATCAGAAATAAATGATCTAATGAATTTGTTAAGGTTTTTTTTAGATAATGAAATCAATAATTTGTCAAGTTCTGGAGTTAAGCTTTCTATATTAGGAGATCTAACTCATTTTGACGAAGATATTAAAAGTAATATTAAAAAAGCAAGTTTATATAACAAAGAAAGTTTCAAAATTAATTTAATTATAGCCATTAATTATGGAGCTAGACAAGAAATCACAAAGGCTGTTAAGAAAATATGCGATGAGGTTCTAAATAAAGAAATTTCTATTGAACATATTGATGAGAAACTAATACAAAAAAATTTGTATACTAATGATTTACCAGATCCAGATTTGATAATAAGAACAGGAGGTGATAGCAGACTTAGTAATTTCTTATTATGGCAAGCAGCTTACACAGAGTTAATGTTTTTTAAAAAACCATGGCCAGATTTTACAAAAAAAGATTTCTTGAAAGCAATATCAGAATTTAAAAGTAGAGAGAGAAGATTTGGGGGTCATTAATTATTTTTATAATAATATTTTATTAAAAAGGGTTTTATCGAGCATTATACTTATTTTTTTTGCTTTATACCTTAATAATAAAGGAGGTATTTTTTTTTT
>CACEBX010000030.1 GCA_902557845.1 Rhodospirillaceae bacterium
TTTTGTTTTTTCACTCTTAAAAGATTTACCATTAACTGAAATTTCTTCAATTTGTACTACTGATAAATTTTGACGGTGACCATTTTTTCTTCTAGAATTATGTCTTCTCCTTTTTTTGAAAACAATTATTTTTTTATCTTTCTTGTTTTCTAAAACTTTGCCTTTTACCTCAACATTTTTTAAAAAGGGAGAACCTAATTCATATGAAGTATCGTTTTTAACCATCAAAACCTCTTTAAAAACAATATTATTACTTTTTTCAATATTAATTTTTTCAAGCTTTAATATTGTTCCTAATGCAACTTTATATTGTTTTCCACCAGATTTAATTACAGCAAACATTTTTTACTAATCCTAAATATTTCGAATATACACTCGTTTATTGTTGTGTCAACTAAAGATAATTATATAATCAATTAATAATATAATTATATTTAAATATTATCAACAGTTATGAGAAATTTACATATACCTTCGAGATCTCCAGCATATGCTAAAAATGCAATGGTTGCTAGCTCTCATCCTGATGCAACAAAAATAGCCTTAAACATTATGGAAAAAGGAGGAAATGCTTTTGATGCAGCAATTTGTGCTGCAGCTATTCTTTCAGTAGTAGAGGCTCACTCTACTGGAATAGGAGGGGATTGCTTTTGTATATTCTATAGCTATAAAGATAACAAAGTAAAAGCATTAAATGGTTCTGGAAAATCATTATCTAATATAGATTATAATAGTGTAAAGAAAGCAGAAAATAATACTATAGATCCTTATAGTGCTGATGCAGTTACAATTCCTGGAGCAGTAGCTGCATGGAGTAAAATTAATCAAGATTATGGTAATTTGTCACTCAAAGAAATATTGAGTCCAGCTATTGATTTAGCTGAAAATGGATATATTGTTGCTGATGTTATAGCTGATATGTGGAAACGAGAAACTGAAAAGTTAAAAAAGGATAAAGACTGCAAGGAGTTATTTTTAAAAGTAGATGAACCTTATCAGGCCGGAGAAATTCATTATCAACCTATGCTTGCTAAAACTTTGAGGGAAATTTCAGTTTCGGGAAAATCTGGTTTTTATGATGGATGGGTTGCTGAAGATATCGTGAAAAAATTAAAATCTTTAGGGGGAAGGCATACTTTAAAAGACTTTTCTAGTCTTAATATAGAATATGTGGATCCAATATTTTCTGATTATAGGGGATATGATGTTTATGAATGTCCACCAAATGGACAAGGCATTGTAGCTTTGATGATTTTAAATATTTTAGAACAGTTTGATCTTAGTTCTTTTGGGCCTGATGATTTCGAAAGAGTTCATTTAGAAGCAGAAGCTACAAAAATAGCATTTCACCATAGAAATAAATATTTAGGAGATCCAAAATTTTCTAATGTTCCTGTAGAAAAACTTTTGTCTAAAGATTATGCAAAAAAATTAAGTAAGATGATAAGTTTTAAAGAAACAGTTAACAATCTAAATATACTTCCTCTAGATAACCATAAGGATACTGTTTATATTAGTGTAGTAGATAAAGATAGAAACTGTGTTTCTTTTATAAACTCAATTTTTCAGCCTTTTGGAAGTGGTATAGTTTGCCCTAACTCAGGGGTTTTACTCCATAATAGAGGTGCATCTTTTAATCTTAATAAAAAACATCCTAATTTTTATGAACCCAATAAAAGGCCAATGCATACTATCATTCCGGGTTTGCTTTTGAAGAGTAACAAACCTATAATTCCTTTTGGGGTAATGGGAGCACATTATCAACCAGTAGGACAAAGCCATTTTTTGACTAACGTAATTGATTTCAATATGGATGTACAGCTAGCTTTAGACCACAAGAGAAGTTTCTTCTATGACGGAGTGCTATCTTTAGAAAATACCTTCAATTCAAATATTATAGATAAGTTAGCAAAGATAGGTCATAAAATAGACTTTGTAGATATTCCTCATGGAGGAGGCCAAGCGATAATGATTAAATCTAACAATGTTTTAGTTGGAGGTTCGGATCCTAGAAAAGATGGAATAGCTCTAGGGTATTAAACTTTTGAGTACAACAAATTGATAAAAAAAGATTTTAACAACCTTTTCTTTCTGAAAAAAACTTTGCAATCCTATAAATAGTATTAAGAGTAGGAGTTTCTACACCAGTTAATTCGCCCAGTTCTATTAAAGAGTTTATTAATGCATTAAGTTCTAGAGGTCTTTTATTTTCATAATCTTGAAGTGTTGAAGTTTTGTGATCACCTACATTTTTAGCTCCCTCAATTCTTTTCTCTATAGTTAGTTTCATTTTAATATTTAATTTTTCACCTATAAAAATAACTTCCCTCATCATATCTTCTATAATTTTTTTAGTATCTTCGTTTTCACACATTTCTTTTAATGTATTTTGAGTGATTATAGACAAAGGATTAAACGAACTATTACCCATAAGTTTAAGCCATATATCGCTTCTTATATCTTTGCTAATTGGAGCTTTTAATCCAGACTTTACAAGCATATCTGATATGATACTTACTCTTTCTGATCTAACACCGTCAGGCTCACCTAATATAAACCTCTTTCCTTCTATATGTTTTATAACACCTGGTCTATCTATAGTCGCTGCAGGATAAACTACGCAACCCAAGACTTTTTCTGGTGTTATGTATTTCCATTGTTTTTTTTCTGGGTCAACAGATTTAAGTTGATAGTTAGCAAGGTCTCCTTTAAACTTATAAAAAAACCACCAAGGAATACCATTTAAAGTTGGAAGAATTATCGTTTCTTGATGTAGAAGATTAGAAACTAATTCTGCAGTTTGATTTGCAGAATGAGCCTTAAGGCTATTTATCAAAAGATCAAACTTTCCTAAGGTCTGTAAATTATCAAAAACTTTAAACTTTTGAGTTTCTTCTATATTATACTCATTGCTTATAAAAGTGAGCCCATTTTTTTTTATTGCTTCATAATGTTCTCTTCTTGCAATTAGAGTTACATCTATGCCTTGTTTCTTAAGAAGAAAGCCTAACATTCCACCGATAGCTCCTGCACCAAATATACAAACTCTCACTTTTCTAGTCCTAATTTTTTAGCTAAACCAATTCTTTGAATTTTTCCTGTGGCACCAAGAGGTATCTCTTTTAAAAAAAGTATTTGTTTTGGTATTTTAAAGTTAGCTAATTTATTTTTTGCATGTTCTTTTAATTCATTAGCTGTACATTTGAAATTATTATTTAAGACAATAGCAATAGCTATATCTTCACCTAATTTTGGATGCCTCACTGCAAATGTAACAGCTTTGTTGACCTTTTTGTAACTAGTAAAAACTTCATCAACTTCCTTTGGGCTTATTTTTTCTCCCCCTCTATTAATTATTTCTTTTATTCTTCCAGAAATATATAAATATCCTTCTTTATCAAAATAACCCAAATCACCAGTACGAAACCAGCCTTTTACAAAAGAATTTTCATTAATTTCTTTGCTAGCAATATATTTCTTTAAGATACTTTTTCCTTTTATAAAAATTTCACCTACATGGTTTGCTTTTAATTTTTTAAAATTATCATTTACTGTTTTTACTTTTATACCTATAGGTACGCCTACACTTCCAACTTTTCTTTTTTTTGGTGGAAGTAAGTTAGATGTCATTTGATGAGAAGCCTCAGTCATACCATAACTTTCTATAACTGGAACTTTAAAAGTTTTTTCAATTTCAACTAAGATAGATGTAGGTAAAGAAGCTGATGAGGATCTTATAAACTTTAACCTACTACTAGATATGACTTTTGTATTTCTAGATGCTCTATCTAGTATAGCTTGAAGCATAGTGGGGACTCCTGTAAACCAAGTAGGAGAATGTTTTTCTAATGATTTAAAAAAGCTTAATGCATTAAATTTTGGTAAGACTACAATTTTTCCACCTGAAACTAAAGGTGCTAAAATAGACGCAACTATTCCATGAATATGAAAAGAGGGCATTAGCACAATATTTTTATCTTTTTTAGATAGGTTTAAAGTTTTTCCAATATTTTGAGAGCTATTTAGAAGATTTTTATGAGTTAAAGGAACCATTTTAGGTCTAGATGTAGTCCCTGAGGTATGCAAAATTAAAGCTATATCTTTAGAATCACTCGCCTTATATTTTTTTGATAGCTTTCTTTTTCTATTTAAAGGTTCTTTGAAAGTAAATTCTTCAATTTTGATTACTCTAATATTATTTTTTTTAGCACATATAATTGCGGGATGAGTGTCTTCAAAGTTACAAACTATAACCTTGGGTTTTAGATCTTTGAAATAAAAATTAAACTCAGCTTCGGTATATTTAGGGTTTAAAGGGGCAGAAACTGCAACATTAACAATGCTAAAAAAGCTTACTGTAAAATCTATGCTATTATTTAGTACTATTGCTACATTATCATTTCTTTTAATATTATTTTGTTGCAGTACTATCAAGTTTTTTTTAATTAATCCTTCTAAGGTTTGATTGTTTACAACAGTATTATCATCTGCAATAATCTTAATACTTTTGTTTTTAAGAATAAACTTGGTTATGTTCATGTTAATAATTTTTATTTTAAATAATACATTATGAAACTATCTAGAAAAGAAAAAAATTCCTATTGGATGCCATATACTGATAATGAATGGTTTAAAAAAAGACCAAAGCTACTTGATTCTGCAAATGGAATGTACTATACAACTAATTCGGGGAAAAAAATATTAGATGCAGTTGCAGGTCTATGGTGCGTAAATGCAGGACATTGTAGAGAAAAAATAGTTAAAGCTGTTCAAGATCAGGTTCAAAAAATGGATTATGGTTTATCTTTTCAGATGGGACACAAAGCATCCTTCGAGTTTGCTGAAAAGCTAACTTCAATATTACCCAAAACTATAGATAGTGTTTTTTTTACTAACTCTGGATCTGAGGCAGTAGATACAGCTCTCAAAATAGCGCTAGCGTATTTTCATTGTCAAGGCAAGGGAGAGAAAAAAAAATTAATAGGGAGAGCAAGAGGCTATCATGGTTCTGGTTTTGGAGGAACCTCTGTAGGAGGAATAGTTGCTAATAGAAACCAGTTTAGTAATTTACTAAATGGTGTAATACACTTACCTCATACTCACATACCTGAAAAAAATTCTTTTTCTTGGGGGCAACCCAAATATGGGAAAGAAAAGGCTGAAGCCCTAATTGACATAATAAATTTTCATGGAAGCGAAAATATAGCAGCAGTAATAGTAGAACCAGTTGCAGGCTCTACAGGGGTTTTAGTTCCTCCTATTGGTTACTTAGAAAAATTAAGAGAAATATGTAATAAAAATAATATACTTCTAATTTTTGATGAAGTAATAACAGGTTTTGGAAGAGTTGGAGATAGTTTTGCATCTGAAAGATTTAAAGTAATTCCTGATATGATTACGATGGCTAAAGGCATAACTAATGCTACAGTTCCTATGGGAGCAGTAGGAGTAAATGCAAGAATTTATGAAATGTTAATAAAAAATAAAAAAGAGAAAATTGAACTTTTTCATGGGTATACTTATTCAGGACATCCTTTGGCATGTGCTGCTGGATTAGCAACGTTAGAAGTCTATCAAGAGGAGAAGCTGTTTGAGAGAGCCAAGGGATTAGAAAAGTATTTTGGTAATAAAGCTCATAGTCTATCAAAGTTAAATATGGTTAAAGATATAAGAAATATTGGTTTGGTAGCTGGTGTCGAATTAGAAGCAAGAGACAAAAAAAATAAAACTTTAGGAAGGGATATTTTTGAAGAATGTTTTAAAAATGGTGTCATGGTAAGGTTTACTGGTAATACTATAGCATTATCTCCTCCCCTAATTATAAATAAAAAACAAATAGATTTAGTTTTTGATGTTTTAAGTCATTCTATTAAGCGTTGTTTTTAGTATTTTTTAGTAACTAGAAGAACAGCATGGGCAGCAAATATATTTAACAAGCTTTTATTAGACTGGATAATTTTTTTATTTCTCGAGATACCATAAATTTCTTCTGTTTGAAGTTTCATATCCTTTAAGAGTTCTAAAAAATCATTAACAGTACATAAATGAATATTTTGAGTATCATACCATGATAGTTTTAAATCTTCTGTTACTGGCATTTTGCCTTTTAAAAATAATTGAAATCTACATAACCAATGACCAAAGTTAGGAAAAGATATAATTGCATTTTTTCCTATTCTTAATATTTCATTTAAAACCCATTTTGGTTTTGCAACTGTTTGTAAGGTTTGACTTAGTACTACATAATCAAATGAATAATCAGGAAAATTAGTAATTTCAAAGTTTGCGTCACCTTCGACAACAGATAACCCTTTTCTTAGACAAGTTTCAACTTTTATATGGTCTATTTCAATGCCTTGTCCAGAAATATTCTTTTTTGATTTAAGAGTTTTTAATAATGTTCCATCAGCACATCCTATATCTAAGACTCTAGAGTTTTTTTTAATAATATTAGTGATTATATTGTGGTCTATTCGCTTTTCCATGACTAAAATGGAACTCCTGATAAAAAACCTTTTAAAATATTATAAAACCTTGGTACTTTAACTAAAAAACTATCATGCCCTCTATTTGTATTAATCTCTACAAAACTTACATCACAGGCATTCGCCATAAGAGCGTTTACAATAAGTCTGCTTTCTGAGGTAGGAAATAACCAATCGCTTGTAAATGAAATAATCAGCCAGCGAGATTCATTATCAACAAAGGATTTCTCTAATTTTCCTTGAAAATGTTCTGATAAGTCAAATCTATCCATTGATCTTGTTAAGTATAAATAAGAGTTAGCATCAAACCTTTCTACAAAAGATATTCCTTGATATTGAAGGTAGTTTTCCACTTCAAAACTTCCCTCGAATATTTGAGAAAGAGGTTTCTCATTTTTTGCTCTTCCGAACTTGGACTCTAGGTGCTCCTCAGACATGTAGGTAATGTGAGCGATTGATCTAGCAGCAGCAAGACCCTTTTTTGGGAAACTTTTAGCTTCAATATAACTTCCTTCATTCCAATCAGGGTCAGCTTTTATTGCTTGTCTTCCTGCTTCATGGAACGCAATATTTTGAGCTGTATGCCTATATGAGGTAGCAATAGGAATTAATAGTTTTGCTCTATTGCTATAATTTATACCCCACTCTAGAACTTGCATACCACCCATAGAACCGCCAACCACACAAAATAACTTTTCAATACCAAAACTATTCACTAATTCTATTTGAAGCGACACCATATCTCTAATTGAGACCTCTGGAAAATTTAATCCATAAATTTTATTTGTTTTAGGATTTAAACTGTTAGGGCCAGTAGTTCCCATGCAACCTCCTAAAATATTAGAGCTAATAATAAAATACTTATTTGTATCAAAAACTTTTTCTTTTCCTATCAAATCATTCCACCATCCCTTCTTTTTAGTAACAGGATGGTCTCCTGCAGCATACTGGTCACCAGTAAGAGCATGGCATATTAATATGGCATTTGATTTTTTTTTATTAAGTTTTCCGTATGTCTTATAGGCTATTGAAGGTTCAGTAATAAAGTCTCCTGACTCAAGCCTAAACTTTTTCTTTAAACTCAAAGTAGGTTTATGTATAAAGTTATAAATGTTATTAAATTTTTTTTTATGATATAACATATGAATTTTAATACAAAAAACAAAAATACATTATTATTTACTGAATGAAAATAAAAAGTAAGAAATAAATGAAAAAATTAGATAAGCTTAGAAAAAAAATCGACATAATTGATGATAAAATATTAAAGTTACTACAAAATAGGTCTAAACTAGCTATAGATATTGGTAGTATTAAAAATAAGAATTCTAAAAGTTTAGATTTATATAGACCTGAAAGACAAGTAAAAATATTAAGCAGATTATTTTTAAACAAAAGCAATTTATTTAATGAAAAAGATATTTTTAACTTTTGGAAAGAAATTTTTTTTCATCAAACAAAACTTCAAGGAAATATAGATTTCTTAATTCCTGAAAATTTAAAAAAACTAGAAACAAAAATTATCTTTGATACATTAGGAAGTAATATTATTTTTAAAACTTATAAAAATTTTCTCAATGCTAGTTCAAAAATTAAAAATAACAATAATAAATTTCTAATTCTACCTTTTCCAGGTAAATCAAAAATAGCTGACTGGTGGATTAGCAAACACTTTAAAGATTTGTTTGTAATTTCAGCAATTCCTTTTATTTGCAAAAATAAAAGTATCCCAAAGTTAGTTGTGGTATCTAAGAATAAACCAATTTTAGAAGGAGATTACTCATGTCTATATATATCACCTATTTTAATAAATGACGAAAAACTTAAAAAAATTAATTACTTAAAAAGTCATTACCTCTACACATCAACAAACTTATTAAACTATAATAAATTAAAATTTCTTGGAGCATAT
>CACEBX010000031.1 GCA_902557845.1 Rhodospirillaceae bacterium
GGAAGAATGAGAATGGACTCTGAAGGATATCTTTGGGTTGGTACTGGAGATAGACACTGGGGCCCAGGTCCACAAGACAATAATGTGTTAGCTGGTAAAGTATTAAGAATTGACGGCGATGGAAACGGACATCCAAAAAACAAGATTAAAGAAAGTGGTGGACGTATCTATACATATGGACATAGAAATGTTCAAGGTATTGACTTCCGTCCAAGTGATGGAAGAGCTTTTACCGCTGAGCACGGACCATGGCACAACGATGAGATTACTGGTCTAGTTAACGGTGGTAATGGTGGATGGGATCCACATGAAAAAAGAGGCGGAAGAAGTGCTTGTCCAGATAAGTATTGTGGTTATGAGCCAAACCAAAAAGAAGGTATGACTCCAGCAGTACGTGCTGCTTACACACCAATGAGTGACACTCGTTTTAAAGACCTAATGCCACCAGCATGGAATAACAATGGTTATTCACAAGGCACAGGTTCAGCTGCATTCTTAACAGGAAGCAACTGGGGTATCTACGAAGGTAGATTAGCTGCTGGTATCATGGGTATTGGTTTCGGTGGTACTCCATCAGGATTAAGAATTGATATGTATGATATTTCTGATGATGGATTATCTATCGGAAGTGTTATTCATATGCCTGTAGGAATTAATGACAGATTCCGTGGTCTAAGAATGGGCTATGACAATGCTCTTTATGATACTACAGACTCAGGTAATATTATGAAAATTTCTGCTGACTAATTTTTAGCAGTTTCAAAAAATTAATACCCGTATTAGTATTTAATGCGGGTATTTTTTTTATTAATTTAATTTGCAAAAGCTTTGGTTAAGCTCTAATCCTTTTTTATATTCATTACATCCCATAGTGCCTATATAGCAATCATTTAGTACGACTTCAGTCACTGTAGGTCTTTTTCCCGTAAAATCATTAATACGAATACTATATTTGCAAATAGCAAGACTTTTGTCAGAACAAGCTAAATATTCCATATTAGGAATAAAAAGTTCTAGCTTATTTCCTAAAATATTAAAGCTTTTAATTTCATTCCAGTCATCATTTTTATATTTAAAAAAGGATTTATGATTATTTTCTATATTTGTAATTTTATAAGAATAGTTATTTTCACAGATAAAAACTAATTCATTTGAAAGTAGATTAGTACAAATTAAAAATATGTTAATTAAAAAAAATCTCACAAAGAAATTATATATATTTAATTTAAATTCTCAACGCAATATACATTAAATTTAGGTAAAAGGTTATACGGGTTATGGAGGCAAAGTAATGATAAGTAGCAAAGTATATTCGCTATTAGTAATATATCTTACATCACAGCATATCTAGATTTAATATCACTAAATTTAATAAATACAGAAAATTGATTTGATAGTTTAAGCAAAAAATAATATTAAAATAGATTCTAAGAATAATAAACTTAAAATTTTACTATATCAAAGTATATAGATTACTAAATATAAGTGATTAAAAATTAAACCAAAGATTTAAATTTATTTATAAAAAATTTTATTTATTACTTGAAATCTTCCATAATGACTATATATTTATATAAAGACCGATTAGTCATTATATATACTTTGTTTAAATACAAGTGATTAAAAATTAACCTAAAGACTAAAAGTTATACAAAAAATAATTTTTTTTTTCTTGAAGTAAATTTAAAACACTTATATAAGTAGATAAAGACCATTTGGTCATAATTTATAGGAGATTGAAATGAAATTATTATTTAAGTTAATTACTTTAACTTTTTTTACTAACTTTTTTGTTAACGTTACATTTGCCGATGTTAGTTTATCGGGATATCAGGAGTTTTTTGCAGGTTCTGCTGATCAAACTACGAGAACTGGTTTAGATATGAGTACTAATACTGGTTCTTCTCAGGCAGCACTTTCTAATGGTTCTTATACAAGATTAGTGGCAACTGCCTCTAAAACTTTAGATAATGGTATAGAAGTAATAGGTGTTTATTCTATAATGAAAGATGATAAATCCGGAGGTGACTCTGATGTTTTGGGTGTTTCTACCAATCAAAATGATATCAGTCTTTCTGGTGGATTTGGAACTTTTACTATTGGAAATACAGGGTCAACTGGAAGTATGATGCATTATAGGGCATCAACTATTATCCCTACAGCAGAGCCTGATGGAGCTGTTATAGCTCACTTTTATACTGGAGGTGGCAATGATTATGGAAGAGCTGATGAAGTTGGCTATGCTGAGGACAGTATGAAGGCAAGATATATGTCACCAGTGTATGAAGGTTTTTCTTTTGGTATTCAATATGGTTCATCTCTTAGAAGTAGTACTGCAAGACAATCCAATTCTGATATGAATTGTACCACAGCAGCAGATCAAACTGGTCATGGTTGTTATACTGATGTAATTGATGCTGTTATTAAATATGAGGGTGATTTTGAAGGAGTTACTCTTGGTGCAACATATGGAATGGTAGGTGGTAATACAAACATTATTGCTGGTGCTGAATATAATGATTTAGAAGCAAGTGTGTATACTGCAAATCTTGGTTACGGTGGGCTTACTGTACAATACAAGTATCAAGATAGTGCAGATTCAGGGCAATTAGTGTCAACTACTGATGATGGGGATAATACAGGCAGTACAATATGTGGAGTATATGCCGCAGGTAATGTATCTGCAGGTATATGTGGAGTTGAAACAGAGTTTAGAGAGTCTGGAGTAACAAATGTAAACAATTCAAAAACAATGGTGTATGGTTTAGGATATAGCTTAGGTGGTGGAGTAATGGTAGAAGCCGCATATTTTTCTGTTGAGCAAAGTCAAGGGGATACTAAAGACACAGATGCAGATGGTGTTATATCAAAAATAAGTTTTGGCTTCTAATAAAAGCCAAAAAAATGAGTATTCATCTTCATAGAATACTCTCCCGTAAATGGTGGCAGCTATTAGATAAATAGCTGCCATTTTTTTTATTATATTTAATAATTTAATTTATATTAGTGTATAATTAAATATTAATGATTAGCAAACTAACTAAAAATAAGCCTATGAAAAAGCCTTATCAAGTATTAGCTTGGATATCAACTTTTTCAATTCTATCAGGAGCTTTTTTAGCAAGCTTTGTACCTGAACTTTACTATCATCATTATTTCTTTCTTTTTGGAAATGGACTATTAGCATTAACAGCTTTTTTATGGAGAGAATACTCTTTATTGGTATTAAACTCTGGATTAAGTTTAATATATATAATTGGAATATTTTATGAGGTATTATAAATCTTAAATATATTATCTGTAATTATTTTAAGTTTAAGGGTACGTTATAATCAATTAATAATAGCAGACCCTTTGATATTTTTTATTTCTATTTATAAAGCAAATGTTGCAATTTATAGACACAATTTATAAAGGCACTAATGGACCAGGTCTAGTAGAACTTACTGATGCTATTAAAATCTGGGTAAAAAAAAATAAATTCAAAAATGGAATTTTAAATTTATTTATTTTACATACTAGTGCTTCTTTATTAATTCAAGAAAATGCAGATCCCGACGTGTTAGACGATTTAATAACTTTCTATTCAAAAGTAGCTCCATATTATAATAATTATAAACATAGTACTGAAGGGCCTGATGACATGCCTGCTCATATTAAAAGTTCATTAACTAATACATCGCTAAGTATAAGTATACAAGATAGAAAACTAATGCTAGGGACTTGGCAAGGTATTTTTTTATTTGAACATAGAAATGCAGCTATAACTAGAAAAATTAATCTTCATTTTTTGGGCGATTAATTAATATCAGTTTATAGAGGAGCTTATTTTTTTAAGAAGGTCGCTTGCAACTAAAGTTTTGTTTCCTTCTGCTAAGATTTTTTTTGCTGCTATGGTGTGTATTTGCACTCCAACTACTTCTGGCTCCTTTAGGTTTTGTGCTACTAAACTTCCAATAATCCCAGCTAACACATCACCTGTTCCTGCTGTTGCTAAAATACTATTAGCAAAATTATTTATATAACTTTTTTTTCTATTAACAATTAAAGTACCTGCTCCTTTAAGCACCCATCTGCCACCATATCTTTTCTTTAATAAATTAATAGTTTCAAATCTATTACTAAATTCTTTGCCTATTAAATTTCTCGCTTCCCCATGATGAGGAGTTCCTATTAGTAGTGCTTTTCTTTTTCTTAAATAATGATTAGCTAGCCAATTTATACCATCAGCATCTAAAACTAGCGGTATATTTTTGTTCCATAAAAAACTTAATATTTCTTTGCCATTTTTTCCCAAACCGGGACCTGCTACAACCACATTAATTTTGTCTATAATTTTTAAAATACTTTCTAAACTAGCTGATACTCTAATTACTTCATTAGGAAGTTTGTTAAAGTTATTATTACATATAAAAACTTTACCGCATCCAGTCTTTAAAGCTGCTAAAGCAGAAAGATTTGCAGCTCCAGGCATATTATCCCAACCTCCTAATATTAGCACATTTCCAAACTTGCCTTTATGAAAAGTTTTGTCTCTTTTAATTAATATTTTTTTTTCACTATCAAGTAATGTATAAGATGTACTTTGAATTTTATTAGAATTAGTTATCCCTAAATCTGTAAAAAATAAATCGCCTGAATGTTTAATACCATCTCCAGTATAGCACCCTTGCTTTCTAGTCAAACACATTATTGTATTATTAGCAAAAATAGTATCACTGTAAGCTATTCCGGTATCAGGGTTTAGTCCAGAAGGGATATCAATAGAGGTTATATTGATATTTTTTTTTTTTAAATTATTAATATACTTTATAGTTTTCGCAATTTCTCCTGCAGGTTTTCTTGATATTCCTATGCCCAATATACCATCAATAACAAGTATTTTTTTTCTAGATATGAAAAAACTTTTTTTAAACTTATTCTCTTTAAGTCCAATATTTTTTAACATTAATAATAAATGCCTTGAATGATTTTTATGTTTAGCTAAACTTACAAAAGTTATATTTTCATTATTTAGTTTTGCTTGTATTGAAAATGCTATTGCATCTCCTCCATTATTTCCTGGCCCAGAAATCGCAATAATCTTATCATAATCAAAATTTTTTTTTACTAACTGATATAAGTTATAGCCTGCTCTAAGCATTAGTAAAATACTAGGAGTGCCAGATTTTTCTAATTTCTTTTCTAGCAGCTTAGTATTTAATCTATCGTATAAGAGAGTTTTCATTGCTTTGTTAAAGATAAGTTTATTATTTCTTTTACTATGCTTTTATTTTTATTTGCTAAAGTCTCAATAAGACTAAAGTGATTGTCATTTTCACAAACTATTTTCTTACAATTAAAACCAAGAAGGTTTAGGTGATTCATATAATTATAACTTTGTTCTTTCCAGAGAGGAGGTTCATTTCTTCCATACGAAATAATTGTAGGGACTACATAAAGTGGTTTAAGCTTTAATGGATTATTTCTTATAGCTTCTTCTAGTGACAAACCTATTTCTTTATTTACATTTAAATTAGTAACTATTTCAGTATCAAATATTCCACTAATTAGAGCAATTCCTTTAAAATACTTATCATTTAACCCATATTTTTTCCAATCTACGTTTAGCATTAATGAAGCTAAATGTGCTCCAGCCGAATGTCCTGATAATACAATATTATTATTGTTTGCCTTAAACTTATAAGCATTATGGTAAATCCATACTATAGCTTTAATAATTTGCTCTTTAATTTCTGTCAATTTGACTTTTGGACAAAGTTCATAATTAATATTAAAAAAACAAATTTCTTTTTCAAAAAATGGAACTGCCATGTGAGTGTGGTATGATTTATCTAGTGCACGCCAGTAACCTCCGTGTATAAAAATATGTATAGGTAAATTATCCTTATAATCTTTGTAAAATACATCGAGTGTTTGCAGTTTTGAGTCACCATAGCTAATATCAGTTTTTCCAGTTAATTTTTTTTCTGCTAGTTTTGCTTTTTCTTTTGATATCCTTAGGTAGCTTTCAAAATTAGGAACGGCCAGTCTAGGATTAAAACTTTGCTCTAAATTCTTTACGTTCATAGAATAAACATATAATAATTTAATAAAAAATATAACTAATTAAAAAATAAATTAAATTTTTTATTCTTTGATTTAAATATCTTCAAAACTTCCATGTCTACCATGTCCTATTGAAAACCTTCCTGCTCCTTCTATTCCTTCTTTTGATAGAACTTCATTTTGCATGCTATTATTCCACTCAAAATAAAGACCTTCCTTTAAACTTAAATTGTTTTGTTTTAGTATTGATCTTTTGTCTGCCTTTACGCATTCCTGAGGAAACTTTGCTATACTTTTTGCAATTTCCTCTGCTTTTTTTCTACTATTTCCGTCTTCAACTATATACTCACAAAGGCCAATATTTAAGCATTCATTAGACATTACTTTCCTTCCAGTTAAAGTTATTTCTAGGGCTCTTCCTTGTCCTACAATCTTAGGAAGCCTTACTGTTCCGCCATCAAGAAGAGGTATTCCCCACCTTCTACAATATACTCCTAAGTAGGATGATTTTTCCATTATCCTAAAATCACACCAAAGAGCTAATTCCATTCCTCCAGCTACTGCTGGTCCTGAAATAGCTCCTATAATTGGTTTAGTTAATTCTAATCTTGTCGGACCTAATGGTCCTCTTGGTATATCACTACCATTTTTATAATCATTTCTATTTTTAGGTATATCCAAAGAAGCTAGAGGGGATTGTCCTTTTAATGAGGCAGCATACTTTAAGTCCCAACCTGCACAAAATGCACCTCCTTCTCCCCATAAAACTGCCACACTAGCATCTTTACTATTTTCAAATTCAATAAATGCTTCATATAATTTATCTGCACTTTCTGGATCCATAGCGTTCCTAGCTTCAGGTCTTGAATGAATAATTGTCCAAACATTTTCTATTTTTTCTATCCTTACTGTCATCGATGTTTCTCCTTTAATATTTATGTAATTAATAATAATAAATGATCTAAACAAATTTATTAACGTAAAAAATATTTTAAAGGAGATAATATGGTAAAAAATTTTTACAGTCTAATTATGAGTTCAGAAAACAATGGTTTAGCAAGTCTGCCTAATATGGTTAAATTTCAATTAATGACTTTACTATCATTTATGTGGTCTATAGTTTTTACTTTGATGGTGGGTAGCTATTTGGTTCTTGGTCCAACAGTCTTATTACACGTATTATTTCTTTTAGGTGTTTTTTTTACTTCAGAAGTATATAAAAACTCTAGACTTTAATTTTTTTGTTATTGTTTTACTCTGGAAATTGGCTTATTTATAATAACCTCAGAGTTTTCCTGAGTCTTGGCCCACAATAACTTTTTTATTTTAAATTTTTCTAAACCCTCTTTTAATTCTATTTTTTCTGGAGTTAAATTACATTGATTATTTGCTGTCCAACTAATGGTTTGATAAATTTTATTTTTTTTAGAAAAATTAGTAATTAAAACATCTTTGCCTGAAGCCTTTTCACAATCTTCCATGTTAAATGCAGATAATATTAATACATTTTTTCTATTAATACTTGAAGTAGCAATGGCCTTATTATTTATTAAAGTAACTTTGTTAGAACCTAGTTCACTTTTTAGGCTATAGAATGATTTCATAACTTTATTTATCTTTTTGTTTGGACCATAAATACTAAAGATAACCAACTTCTCTTTTTTATTTTCACCTGGAAGGTTTACCCATCCATAACTACCGCTTAATGGAGAAAAAGGTTGTTTTTTTTTTGAAGTAAAAATATTTATTCCTCCAGTTATAGTTGAAGCACCTAATAATTCATTAGGAATAATTTCTTTTATAGAGCTTTTTTCCCATTCAACTCCAATAATTATATGCTTTGTTTTTATAAATGAATAAGGAGCTATTGGCAGGGGGTCTTTGTTTAATGGAGGTGCTCCTGCAAATAAAAAGTTATTAAAGTTAGTTAAAATCAAAAAAGTTTTTATTAAAAAAAATATTTTCATAATTAATTTTTAATTTTTTCATAATCTCCACTTAAATTCAAGAATTCTTCATTAGTGGAATAAAATCTGTTATTTGAAGAGTTATTTATCACTTCCAGCATTTTAGGTAACTTAATTCCTAATCTATTGCATTTTTCAATAACCTTTTTCGGGTCAAGGGCATCTATTATTTGAAAAGGACCCTTTTGCCATGCAAAACCCCATTTCATAGCATTATCAATGT
>CACEBX010000032.1 GCA_902557845.1 Rhodospirillaceae bacterium
TGTTAGATTTATAGTAGGAGCTATACATACAGAAAAAAACAACATATAACTTAGTAATGAACTGTAAAGAATTTGTAACATAATATATATACGTATAAAATATTATTTTAGTTGAAAATTGATGAATAAAAAACAAAGAGCATTATTTATTTTAAATTATTTAGAAAAACTTTACCCTAATACACCTATACCTCTTAAACATAATAATAAATTTGAATTGCTTGTGGCAGTTCTCTTAAGTGCTCAATGTACTGACAAGCGAGTAAATAAAGTTACTCCTTTGCTTTTTAAAAAAGCTAATAATCCCTTAAAAATGTCAAAGCTATCAGAAAAGACAATTTATAAAATAATAAGACCATGTGGACTGGCTCCAAAAAAATCAAATGCTATAAAAAGACTATCAAAAATCTTGATGGATGACTACAATGGAGAAGTTCCAAAGACTTTTTCTGATTTAGAAACCCTCCCTGGTGTAGGTCACAAAACAGCAAGTGTAGTAATGTCTCAAGGGTATGGAATACCTGCTTTTCCTATAGACACTCATATTCACAGGTTAGCTCAAAGATGGAAGTTTACAAATGGTAATAATGTTAAACAAACTGAAATAGATTTAAAAAGAGTGTTTCCAAAACAAAAATGGAACAAATTACATTTGCAAATAATTTTTTATGGAAGAGAATATTGCACTGCCAGAGGGTGTAATGGAACAAAATGCAAGATTTGTAAAGCTTGCTTTCCTAATAGAAAAAAATCAATAATTACAAAAAAACAATAACTTTAAAAGGTTAAAGGATATTTTTTGTAAATCTTTTGGATATCATTTTTAGTCTCATCAGTTAGCCTTATATCTATACCTTTTAGTATTTTTCTCAACTGAACAATATTTGTTGCCCCAAAAATAACTGACCCCATAAAAGGTCTCTCCCTACAAAACGATAAAGCCATGTGAACAGGATCCAGATTATGTTCCTGTGCTAAATCAAAATAAGCTCTAACTGCTAAATCAGAGTTTTCATTTACAATTCTTCTAATTTTATCATCCCTTGATAGCCTAGAACCCTTTGGGATTTTTTTTCCAATATATTTTCCTGTTAATAAACCTCTTGCTAATGGTGAATAAGCAAGCAATGGTATATTTTCATTTAATGAGAGTTCATTAAAGTCATTATCAAATAAACGACATAATAAACTATATTCATTCTGAATTGAAGCTATATTTAAACCCTTAAATTTTTTTACTTCTGCTACATACTTTGAGGTCCCCCAACAAGTTTCATTAGATAGTCCAAACTCTCTAATTAATCCTTCTTTTTTTAAACTATATAAAGTTTCAACTATTGAAAATACTTCTTCTGTTATTTCTTCCTCATCTTGTTTGATAGGATTATAATTCCAATAAGCTCTAAAATGGTAAGAACCTCTATTAGGCCAATGCAATTGGTATAAGTCTATATAATTTGTTTTAAGTTTTTTTAGACTTTCTTCTAAAGCTAGTTTAATTGTTTTTTTATTTATTGGACCTCCTTCTCTAATAAATTTAAAACCATTTCCTACTACCTTAGTAGCTAATATAATATCAGAACGTTTATTTTGATTTTTTGAAATCCAATTACCTATAATTTCTTCTGTCTTTCCTGTTGTCTCTTTTTTTATTGGACATGTAGGATACATTTCAGCAGTATCTATAAAGTTAATACCATGCTCAAGAGCTTCATTAATTTGTTGATGAGCATCTTCTTGTTCTGTAGTTTCACCGAATGTCATTGTACCTAAACAATAAGCAGAAACTAATAAGTCTGATTTTCCTAATTTATTTAATTTCATATTATATATTATCTTTTATAATCTTATATATTGTTTATTCAACTTAGTATATCTAAGTTCTTCAAGATTTTCTTTATTTTATTACACTGAAGTTTGGGTATAGCCATTGCAAAACTTAATTAGATGATTAAATATAATCGATATCATATAACAAATTTAACATACATATTTTATTATGAGCATTACGCTTATTAATATAATTCATAAAAGAACTTTGAAGATAATGTAATTATGTAGTTTGGTAGCGGGGGCAGGATTCGAACCTGCGACCTTCAGGTTATGAGCCTGACGAGCTACCGGGCTGCTCCACCCCGCGCTGTTTAAAATAGTATATTTTTAAATTAGTTAGGTATTTAGAAAACCTGGCAGCGACCTACTCTCCCACGCCTTAAGACGAAGTACCATCGGCGCTGAAGACTTTTACTACCGAGTTCGGAAAGGGATCGGGTACGGAATCTTCGCCATGACCACCAGGTCATCTAAATACCTTAAATAGTAACTTAACCATCACACAGTTAAAGACTTATTACTGTACAAATTTATTTCAAGCCGATCGAGTTATTAGTACCAGTTAGCTTCATATATTGCTATACTTCCACATCTGGCCTATCAACGTGGTAGTCTTCCACGACTCTCAAGGGATACCTAGTTTTAAGGCAGGTTTCCCGCTTAGATGCTTTCAGCGGTTATCCTTTCCATACTTAGCTACCCTGCGATGCCATTGGCATGACAACAGGTACACCAGAGGTATGTCCATCCCGGTCCTCTCGTACTAGGGACAGCTCCTTTCAAGTATCCTACACGCATGGCAGATAGGGACCGAACTGTCTCACGACGTTCTAAACCCAGCTCACGTACCACTTTAATCGGCGAACAGCCGAACCCTTGGGACCTGCTCCAGCCCCGGGATGTGATGAGCCGACATCGAGGTGCCAAACACTACCGTCGATAAGGACTCTTGGGTAGTATCAGCCTGTTATCCCCGGCGTACCTTTTATCCGTTGAGCGATGGCCCTTCCACATGGAACCACCGGATCACTATGACCGACTTTCGTCTCTGCTCGAATTGTCACTCTCGCAGTCAGGCAGGCTTATGCCATTGCACTCAACAGCTGATTTCCGACCAGCCTGAGCCTACCTTCGCGCGCCTCCGTTACTCTTTGGGAGGCGACCGCCCCAGTCAAACTACCCACCATGCAGGGTCCCGGATCCGGATAACGGACCTCGGTTAGATATCAAAAACTAAAAGGGCGGTATTTCAAGGTTGCCTCCATACTAGCTGGCGCTAATACTTCAAAGGCTCCCGCCTATCCTACACATTTAATGTCTAATATCACTGCAAAGTTGTAGTAAAGGTGCACGGGGTCTTTCCGTCTGACCACGCGTACTCCGCATCTTCACGGAGAATTCAGTTTCGCTGAGTCGATGATGGAGACAGTGGGGAAGTCGTTACGCCATTCGTGCGGGTCGGAACTTACCCGACAAGGAATTTCGCTACCTTAGGACCGTTATAGTTACGGCCGCCGTTTACCGGGGCTTCAATTCAAAGCTTGCACTTCTCCTCTTAACCTTCCGGCACCGGGCAGGCGTCAGACCCTATACGTCCTCTTACGAGTTTGCAGAGCCCTGTGTTTTTAGTAAACAGTCGCCACCCCCTAGTTTGTGCCCCCCTCAATTGGTTGCCCAACAGAAGGGCCCTTTTATCCCGAAGTTACAAGGGCAATTTGCCGAGTTCCTTCATCATCGTTCTCTCAAGCGCCTAGGTATTCTCTACCAATCTACCTGTGTCGGTTTAGGGTACGGTCTATATGCTAGAGTTATTTCCTGGAACACCTTCACTGCTTTATCAATCCAATAAGTTAAAACAGTTTACAGTATTCGTCACTTCTAGCAGGTTCAGGAATATTAACCTGATTCCCATCGACTACGGCTTTCGCCCTCGCCTTAGGGGCCGACTAACCCTGCGCAGATTAGCTTTACGCAGGAAACCTTAGATTTTCGGCGACAGTGTCTCTCACACTGTTTGTCGCTACTCGTGTCAGCATTCTCACTTCCGATACCTCCAAGTGTTCTCACAAACACTCTTCATCAGCTTACGGAACGCTCCGCTACCGCGTATAAAAATACGCCCACAGTTTCGGTAAATGACTTTAGCCCCGTTACATCTTCGGCGCAAAGCAACTGTTAGACCAGTGAGCTGTTACGCTATCTTTAAAGGGTGGCTGCTTCTAAGCCAACCTCCTGGTTGTTTTGGTCACTTCACATCCTTTTCCACTTAGTCATTATTTTGGGACCTTAACTGGTGGTCTGGGCTCTTACCCTCTCGACATCGGACCTTAGCACCCAATGTCTGTCTGCTGCGCTACACTCAACGGTATTCGGAGTTTGGTAAGGTTTGGTAAGGATTAGCTCCCCCCTAGCCCATCCAGTGCTCTACCCCCGTTGGTGATACGCAACGCACTACCTAAATAGTTTTCGCGGAGAACCAGCTATCTCCGGGTTTGATTGGCCTTTCACCCCTAGCCACAAGTCATCCCCGTCTTTTTCAACAGACGTGGGTTCGGTCCTCCAGTGTGTGTTACCACACCTTCAACCTGCTCATAGCTAGATCACCCGGTTTCGGGTCTACTCCATGAAACTAAACGCCCTATTAAGACTCGCTTTCGCTTCGCCTACGCTTAACAGCTTAAGCTTGCTACATAGAGTAACTCGCTGACCCATTATACAAAAGGTACGCCGTTACCATATAAAATGGCTTCGACTGCTTGTATGCATCCAGTTTCAGGTACTATTTCACTCCCCTAGCAGGGGTACTTTTAACCTTTCCCTCACGGTACTAGTTCACTATCGGTCACCAAGGAGTACTTAGGCTTGGAGGGTGGTCCCCCCATATTCAAACAGGATTTCACGTGTCCCGTCTTACTCGAGTACTTATAAAACACTTTACCCATACAAGGCTTTCACTTTCTATGGCATGCTTTCCCAAACATTTCTGGTTTTATTTTATAAGCAACTGGCCTAGTCCGCTTTCGCTCGCCACTACTAACGGAGTATCGGTTGATATCCTTTCCTCTGGCTACTTAGATGTTTCAGTTCGCCAGGTTTGCTTTTTATATCTATGTATTCAATATAAAATGCCGTAAACGGCGGGTTTCCCCATTCGGAAATCCCCGGATCAAAGTTTATTCACAACTCCCCAGGGCTTATCGCAGTGTATTACGTCCTTCATCGCCTCTTGGTGCCAAGGCATCCACTAAATGCACTTTCATCGCTTGAAATATCATATGTACAGAAATAAATCTTCATATGATAATAAAATTCTCTGTGTGATGGTTAGTTAAACTATTTCAAACAACAATTGAATAAGTTATTAGATCTGGTGGAGGTGAACGGGATCGAACCGATGACCTCCTGCTTGCAAAGCAGGCGCTCTCCCAACTGAGCTACACCCCCAAGTAAATTATATTAGCAAACTTTATGCCATACTTAATGGTGGGCCCGGGTAGACTTGAACTACCGACCTCACGCTTATCAGGCGTGCGCTCTAACCACCTGAGCTACGAGCCCTGATAACCTTAAATCTTAAAAAGTTTGTTGGGCACCTAATAACTCTAAAAAGGGATATATAGACGACGATGAATGTCTATTTATAAAATAATACTGAAACAGAAATTATTTTACTCTTAGAAAGGAGGTGATCCAGCCACAGGTTCCCCTACGGCTACCTTGTTACGACTTCACCCCAGTCGCTGACCTTACCGTGGTCGACTGCCTCCGAAGTTAGCACATCGCCTTCGGGTAAAACCAACTCCCATGGTGTGACGGGCGGTGTGTACAAGGCCCGGGAACGTATTCACCGCGGCGTTCTGATCCGCGATTACTAGCGATTCCAACTTCATGTACTCGAGTTGCAGAGTACAATCCGAACTGAGACGTCTTTTAAGGATTAGCTTTAAGTTGCCTTATTGCAACCCATTGTAGACGCCATTGTAGCACGTGTGTAGCCCAGCCTGTAAGGGCCATGAGGACTTGACGTCATCCCCGCCTTCCTCCGGTTTATCACCGGCAGTTTCCCTAGAGTGCTCGACCGAATCGGTAGCAACTAAGGACAGGGGTTGCGCTCGTTGCGGGACTTAACCCAACATCTCACGACACGAGCTGACGACAGCCATGCAGCACCTGTACTAGGTCCAGCAAACTGAAGGATTTTATCTCTAAAATCCGCGACCTAGCATGTCAAAAGCTGGTAAGGTTCTTCGCGTTGCGTCGAATTAAACCACATGCTCCACCGCTTGTGCGGGCCCCCGTCAATTCCTTTGAGTTTTAATCTTGCGACCGTACTCCCCAGGCGGAGTGCTTAATGCGTTAACTACGACACCGAAAAACTAGTTTCCGACGTCTAGCACTCATCGTTTACGGCGTGGACTACCAGGGTATCTAATCCTGTTTGCTACCCACGCTTTCGAACCTCAGCGTCAGAATTGGCCCAGAAAATCGCCTTCGCCACTGGTGTTCTTCCCAATATCTACGAATTTCACCTCTACACTAGGAATTCCATTTTCCTCTACCAATCTCTAGTCAACCAGTTTTGATGGCAGTTCCAGAGTTAAGCTCTGGGCTTTCACCACCAACTTGATTAACCGCCTACGCTCGCTTTACGCCCAGTAATTCCGAGCAACGCTTGCCCCCTCCGTATTACCGCGGCTGCTGGCACGGAGTTAGCCGGAGCTTCTTCTGCAGGTACCGTCATTATCTTCCCTGCCGAAAGAGTTTTACAACCCTAAGGCCTTCTTCACTCACGCGGCATGGCTGGATCAGGCTTTCGCCCATTGTCCAATATTCCCCACTGCTGCCTCCCGTAGGAGTCTGGGCCGTGTCTCAGTCCCAGTGTGGCTGATCATCCTCTCAAACCAGCTAACGATCGTAGTCTTGGTAAGCCTTTACCTTACCAACAAACTAATCGTACGCGGGCTCATCTAAGAGCGGCCGAAGCCTTTCCCCCGAAGGGTATATGCGGTATTAGCAACCATTTCTAGTTGTTATTCCCCACTCAAAGGTAGATTCCCACGCGTTACTCACCCGTCTGCCACTTTCCACTAGACCGAAGTCTAGTTTCTCGTTCGACTTGCATGTGTTAAGCCTGCCGCCAGCGTTCGCTCTGAGCCAGGATCAAACTCTTAAGTTTGATTTAAATTATATCGCTGACCCGACACATATTGCTAACTAAAGCTTTTAGTTAAGATTTATATGCGCCGTGTCGCAGTTGCCACCGTCGCCTATAAATCCCTTTTTAATATTCAATTTTCAAACAGCTGTCAGAATATCTGACAAGTTGATAAAATTACACCCAGAAACTTGCTATGTCAAATTAAAATTTTTATAGACACTATTTTTTTTTTATACTTAAATAAACTATGTCTTTTAATATAGTAAAACCATCTAATTTAGACGATAAAATTCTCTATATAGAGTTTAATAATATCAATAAAAACAATGCTTTAAGTTTATTAATGCTTGACGAACTTGCTGCAATACTTTCACAAAAATATTTAAGAAATAAATATCAAGTAATTGTTTTTAGGGGATATAAAGATAGTCCATTTAGTGCAGGAGCCGACCTTAATGATGTAAAATCGTTAAAAAAAATGAATAATATTTATATATATCACAATAAACTTAATCTTGTGCTTACTAAATTAAGTAAATTGAAGGTTTTAAAGATATCAGTACTAAAAGATTTTTGTATTGGCGCTGGTTTTATTTTTGCAATGCATACTGACATTTGTATAGCAAACAGTAGTTGTTTATTTTCAATCCCCGCCTCCAAGTTAAATATCAAGTTACCAAAAGCTCAATTAGATTTTTTATTAAATAAGTATCCTAAAAATCTATTATTAAAAGAAATAATCTTAACAGGAAGAAAC
>CACEBX010000033.1 GCA_902557845.1 Rhodospirillaceae bacterium
TATTATACTTGACTATATCATAAAAATATATGCCAGAAAAAATAGCTCCAACTGATAAAATTAAAATTGGAAAAATCATTACTTTTGGTGCCTCTTTAACCTCAGAAAAGTTTTTTTTAGATAAATTAGTTTTGCCATGAAAGGTTAGATAAATTAGCCTAGTAGAATACATAGCAGTCATTATTGCACCAAGGCACCCAAGATAATACACCACATTACCCTCTAGACTATCAAGAGAATAAGCATACTCTAATATTAAATCTTTGGAGTAATAACCTGAAAAAGGAGGGATGCCCATTAAGGCTAAAGAACCTAAAATAATTAGAAAGTATGTTATTGGAATTTTTTTACAAAGACCTCCCATTTTATTTATATTCTGTTCATGATGACATACATGAATTACAGATCCTGCTGATAAAAAAAGTAATGCTTTAAAAAAGGCATGTGTAACTAAATGAAAAACACCTAAGCTATATGCAGATATTCCGCAAGCAAAAAACATGTATCCTAGTTGACTACATGTAGAATAAGCTATTATTTTTTTAATATCATCTTGCATTAAAGCTACCGAAGCTGCAAAAATACAAGTCAATACTCCAACAAAAGTTATAAAACTTAATGTGAAGTCTGCTAGTTCAAATAACGGTGAACATCTAGCTACCAAGAATATACCTGCTGTTACCATTGTTGCTGCATGAATTAAAGCTGAAACTGGAGTAGGTCCTTCCATAGCATCTGGAAGCCACACATGTAATCCTATTTGAGCTGACTTTCCCATAGCAGCAATAAACAAAAACATAGTAATAGTATTTAGTAAATCTAGTTCTATTCCAAAAACGTCTATTGTATTATCTAAAAGAATTTTGGGCTGCGCAAAAACATCTTCAAAATTCAAAGAATTAAATGAATTAAATATTAAAGCTATAGCAATTAAATAACCAAAATCTCCAACTCTATTTACTAAGAAAGCTTTTAAAGCAGCACTTCCGGCTGAAGGTTTTGAAAAATAATATCCTATAAGCAAATAAGAACATAAGCCAACTCCCTCCCATCCTAAAAATAATTGCAAAAAATTATCTGCACTTACTAAAATTAACATAGCAAAAGTAAATAGTGATAAATAACAAAAAAACCTTGCTTTATAAGAATCACTATGCATGTATCCTATAGAAAAAATATGAACTAAAGCAGATACGGTATTAACAACAAAAAACATTATTGCTGTTAATGGATCATATAATATCGAAAAGCTAAGCTTTCCTACTCCTATATCTAACCAATTATATAATTCATAATTGCCGGCATAAGTAGTTATTTTGGAGTAACTAAATATAGATAAAATTGAAGCTATTCCAATAAATAGAGATGATAAATTTTCTGCAACTTTATTATTATTAAAAACAATACATAGCAAGCATATGAAAGAACTTAAAAGAGGAAGTAAGAATATAAAAACTGGCAAACTCATATTATCCCTTTAGTTGCTCTGCATCTTCAACTTCTATAGAACCTCTATTTCTAAAAAATATTACTATAATAGCTAACCCTATTGCTGCTTCTGCTGCAGCTACAGTTAAAACAAACATAGTAAAAATTTGTCCCTGTAAATTACCATGAAAATTTGAAAATGCTACTAAATTAATATTAACTGATAAAAGTAAAATCTCTATAGACATTAAAATTATTATTATACTTCTTCTATTCAAAAAAATTCCTAATAAACCAGTACAAAATAATATTGCAGACAGAATAGTAAAGTAACTTGGTTCTAATTGCATTTTATTCTTTACCTACTTTAATTATTTCAATGGAATCTTTTTTCTCCCTGGATACTTGTTCTGTTATATTTTGCCTTAGAACACCTTCACGTTTTCTGAGAGTTAGAATTATTGCTCCTAGCATTGCAACTAATAATATACATCCTGCAATCTGAAAAGGTAAAAAATACTCAGTATATAAAACTTTACCAATTTCATGAGTATTAGAAAGCTTATTAAAATTACTATTTGATGTTTGGTAAATTACGTCAAGATTAGAGAATGAAAATATTAGCTCTAGTAAAAGTATTAAAGCTACTAAAAATCCAGAAAACATATACTTTTTAGCTTGTACTTTGATTTCGTCAACTCCAATATTTAACATCATCACAACAAATAAAAATAATACTGCTACTGCACCTACATAAACTATAAGTAAAATCATTGCTAAAAACTCTGCACCTGCTAATACAAATATACCTGCCGAATTAACAAAAGCTAATATTAAAAAAAATACTGAATGAACAGGATTTCTAGAACTAATTACTGCAACTGAAGAAAGAACAGTAATAGATGAAAAAAGTATAAAAAATACATTCATGATAAGTTAAAATTATCTATATTCAATATCAGAATTAATGTTTTTATGCAAAGCATCCTCCCATCTTTCACCATTGTCTAAAAGCTTTTGTTTATTATAAATTAATTCTTCATGGGTCTCGGTTGCAAATTCATAATTTGGACCTTGCACTATTGCATCTACAGGACATGCTTCCTGACATAAACCACAATAAATACATTTAGTCATATCAATATCATACTTTGTGGTTCTTCTGCTTCCATCTTCTCTCTCTTCAGCATCAATAGTAATTGCTAAAGCAGGACATATAGCTTCACATAATTTACATGCAATACATCTCTCTTCTCCATTTGGATACCTTCTCAAAGCATGTTCCCCTCTAAACCTTGGACTAATTTTACCTTTTTCATAAGGGTAATTAATTGTGACCGAAGGACTAAACATTCGTAAAAATGTTAAATATAGTCCCTTGGCTATATCTATGAGAAATAACGATTTTAGTACTAGATAAATTTTTTTCATATATTAGCTTTCATAATTAGGTAGTAGGTCAAAGAAAATAAGAAAAGTTGCAGTTAATACTACCCATAATAATGATAAAGGAAGAAAAACTTTCCAGCCTAATCTCATAAGCTGATCATATCTAAATCTTGGTAATGTGGCTCTAACCCATAAAAATATAAATAGTAATAAACCAACTTTTAGAAAAAACCATATAAATCCAGGAATTACATTAAATAATTCATTGTCAAATGGAGGCAACCAACCTCCTAGAAATAAGATTGTCCCCAGTGAGCTCATAAGTATCATTGCAGAGTATTCTCCTAAAAAAAACATAGCAAATAGCATTGAGGAATATTCTGTAAAATATCCCGCAACTAATGCTGACTCATCTTCAGGTAAGTCAAATGGAGCTCTATTAGTTTCTGCTAAAGCTGATATAACAAATACAACAAACATAGGAAATAGAGGAAATACATACCAACACCCTTTCTGAGCAAGAACAATATTTGAAAGATTTAAAGATCCTACACATAATAAGACTGTTACTATTACAAAACCAATTGAAACCTCATAAGATACCATTTGTGCGGCTGACCTTAATGCTCCTAAAAATGCATATTTTGAATTACTAGCCCATCCTGCCATAATTATACCGTAAATTGATAAGGAAGATACTGCAAATAGGTATAAAATGCCTACATTAATATTAGATAATACTAAATTCTCAGAAACTGGTATAACACTCCAAGCAATAAGTGATAAGGAAAAAGAAATCATAGGAGCTAATACAAAAATCAGTTTGCTAGAACTAGCAGGAATAATTGTTTCCTTAGAAAATAGTTTTACTCCATCAGCAAAAGGTTGAAGTAAACCAAAAAAACCAACGACATTTGGTCCCTTTCTATACTGTACTAAAGCTATTACCTTTCTTTCTAAATAAGTTAAAAATGCTACAGCAACTAATAACGGTCCTATGATTGCCAATACATATAATGCTAAAATAAAAAGATATTTTAAATTTTCTAAGTTAAGTACTTCCATTATTAACCTTTTTAATTTCTAGAATTTCTCTTACACAATTTGCCATATTTTCTGATGATCTAGAAATGCAACAAGTTTGATAAAAGTTTTTAACTAAAAAGTCATTAATTTCTGATGCTAGTTTAATTTTATTATTTTTTTCTACTTCCCATTTTAATTTTTGAGCATTATTTTGACTTCTTAATAAAGGATAATCATTAAACATTTGTTTCAGTAAGCCTTCATGTGTATTGTATTTAATTACTGAAGACAATTTTTGATCCAAAGCCTTAAAGACTTTCCAACTATCTACTGCAACACCAGGTTTAGAGGTAACAATTTTAGTAAACTGTGCTCTACCTTCTATATTTAAGTATAAAGATTTTTTTTCTGTAAAAGCGCTTGTAGGAAGTATTACATCAGAATTACCAGCAAACCTATCTCCATGATGTCCTATATAAACAATAAATACATCTTCTAGGTCATTGTTATTTAATAGAAAATCATCTGCCTCTATTAAAAATAATACTTTTATTTTTTTTCTTTTTAGTGCTTTCTTTATCTCTACAGATGACAAACCACCTTCACTAGGCACAAAACCAACTGATAAACCACCTACTCTAGAGGCATACTTATTTAAAACATTAAAACCATTCCAATTTTTTCTTATCAGGTTTGCCTCCTTACTAATATTTTTAACAATTTTATGTATTTTATCTCCTTGTAAAGTAGATAAAATACTATCTCCTAATATTATCATTGGAAAATTAGCATTATTAAAAAAACTTTTTATTTTTATCTGAGTATTTAAATCAGATAAAATACTTATATCATTGCCAAGACTATTAAATTTGTACGTCAAATCTTCAGGAGTGCTGATAGTTAAAATGTCTAAACTTCCTGTAAGCCACCTTTGTCTTATTCTAGAATTTAAGACAGCAGCCTCTCTTCTTGGGTCACAACCAATTATAAGTAATTTATCAATTACATCTATATTTTCTATACCTGAGTTAAATAACCAATCATTTGGATTACTAAATGGAACTTGAGAAAGGTTAAATCTGCAATCTATATTTTTAACATTAATTCCCTTAAAGAACTCTTTAGCTGTATACATAGTTTCAGTATCTGTTAAAGCTCCACTTATTGCTGCCATTTCAGATGGACTATTATCATTAATTTTTTTTATTATTGTATCTAATGCTTTATTCCAATCACTAGAAACAAGTTTATTATTTTTTTTAACAAAAGGTTTATCTAACCTTTGATTTTTAAGGCCATCATAAAAAAATCTTGCTTTATCAGAAAGCCATTCTTGGTTTATTTCTTCATTCTCTCTTGGAAGTATTCTTTTAATCTCACCATTAAACTCATCAATTCTGATATTAGATCCTACTGCATCACTCACATCAATAGAGTCAAAGTGATTAAGTTCCCATGACCTTGCTGTAAAAGCATAGGGTTTTGAAGTTAATGCACCTACAGGACAAAGATCAATGATATTTCCAGATAGTTCGCTTGTAATCCCACCCTCAATAGCAGAAGTAATTTCCATGCCTTCACCTCTATTTATTGCACCCAACTCATGTGTTCCTGCTATTTCGTCCATAAATCTTACACATCTTGTACAATGAATGCATCTTGTCATAACAGTTTTAATTAATGGTCCAAAATTTTTTTCATTGACTGCTCTTTTACTATCTTGATACCTGCTTGTAGATTTTCCAAAATATAATGATTGGTCTTGCAGATCACATTCTCCTCCCTGATCACAAATTGGACAATCCAAAGGATGATTTATTAACAAAAACTCCATCACTCCTTTCCTAGCCTTCTCTACTTTTTTAGTATTAGTTTTAATGACCATTTCATTTGCAGCAGGCATAGCACAAGAAGCTACTGGTTTTGGAGATTTTTCAATATCAACTAAACACATTCTGCAGTTTCCTGCAATTGACAATTTCTCATGATAGCAAAACCTAGGAATTTCTTCTCCTGCAGCTTCACAAGCTTGCATTACAGTTGCACCCTCTGGTACTTCAACCACTTTGTTATTTACCTTAACCTTTATCACTCTGCAGACTTTCTTAATAAATTATCTTGTATTTTTTTTTCAATCTCATCTCTAAAATGCCTTATTAATCCTTGTACAGGCCAAGCAGCTGCATCACCTAGAGCACAAATAGTATGATTTTCTACTTGAGAACATATATCACTTAATTTATCTATATCATCTACTCTTGCGTCACCCACACTTAACTTTTTCATCATTTTAAGTATCCAACCTGTTCCTTCTCTACAAGGAGTACATTGTCCACAACTTTCATGATTATAAAATCTTGATAATCTAGTAATAGCTTTTATTAAATCTGTACTTTTGTCCATTACAATTACACCAGCTGTTCCCAAACCACTGTTAACAGCCTTTAAACTATCAAAGTCCATATTCAGATCATTACACAGAGAAGATGGAAGTAATGGAGTTGAAGAACCTCCTGGAATAATAGCTTTTAAGTTTTCCCAACCTCCTCTTACACCATTAGCATGTTTATTAATAAGTTCTTTTATTGATATTCCCATTTCTTCTTCGACAGTACATGGAGAATTAACATGACCTGAAATACAGAAAAGCTTGGTTCCAGTATTATTTTCTTTACCCAAATTCGCAAACCAAGAGGAGCCTCTTTTTAAGATTTCAGGAACAACTGATACAGTTTCAACATTTGATACAGTAGTAGGACAACCATACAAACCAACATTAGCAGGAAATGGAGGCTTTAATCTCGGCTGCCCTTTTTTTCCTTCAAGACTTTCTAAAAGTGCAGACTCCTCTCCACAAATATATGCACCAGCTCCTCTATGAACAAAAATATCAAGATCCCAATCAGTTTTAAGAATATTTTTTCCTAATAAATTATTTTCATAACACTCATCAATAGCCCTTTGCAGGCTATTGTATTCATTATAGAATTCGCCTCTAATATAGATGTAAGCACTGTGAGCCTGCATAGCAATTGAAGCATAAAGAATTCCTTCTATTAACTTGAAAGGTTCATTTCTTAATATTTCTCTGTCTTTGCATGTTCCTGGCTCACTTTCATCAGCATTAATTACCACATAGTGTGGTTTTTCAGATAACTCTTGAGGCATGAAAGACCATTTTAAGCCTGTAGGGAAACCAGCCCCTCCTCTACCTCT
>CACEBX010000034.1 GCA_902557845.1 Rhodospirillaceae bacterium
ATAGTTTTCCTAGGTAGTATGCAGGCTAGAGATCAGCTTTATGTAGTTGGGTCATCTACTGTATATCCTTTTGCGACTGTAGTAGCAGAAAACTTCGGTAAAAAAACTGGTATGAAAGTACCAAAAATAGAATCTACTGGTTCTGGTGGTGGAATGAAGTTATTTTGTAAAGGTTTAGGAACTAAACATCCTGATATGACAAATGCTTCAAGAAGAGTTAAAAAGAAAGAATTTAAAAAATGTCAAGAAAACGGAATTGATTTTGTTGAAGTTAAAGTTGGTTATGACGGTATAGTTATAGCAAATTCAAAAAAATCTCCTGTGATGGCATTAACTAAAAAGCAAATATTTTTAGCGTTGGGTAAAGATGTTCCTGAAGGAAATAAAGAAGGTGGAAAATTGATACCTAACCCAAATAAAAAATGGTCTGATGTAGATCCAAGCCTGCCAAATATTGCTATTGAAGTTCTTGGACCTCCTCCAACCTCTGGAACAAGAGATGCTTTCCAAGAGTTAGCTATTGAAGGTGGTTGTAAAGCATTTCCTGCATTGAAAGCAATTAAAAAGCAAGATAAGAAGAAATATAAATCTATTTGCAGAGCCGTTAGAGAAGATGGTCCTTTTATTGAAGCAGGTGAGAATGATAATTTAATTGTTCAAAAGCTTGTAGAGAATCCAAATGCATTTGGAGTTTTCGGCTTTTCTTTCTTACTTGAAAATGCCGATAAGATTCAAGGTTCAACTGTAAATGGAGCTGCTCCTACAATGGCAGCTATTGCTGATAAAAGCTATGGTATATCTAGACCTCTTTACTTTTATGTTAAATCAGCTCACTTAGATGTGATTCCTGGAATGAGAGAATATGTAGCTGAATTTACAGCACCAGATACTTGGGGCCCAGGTGGTTATTTAGAGGAAAGAGGAATGATTCCTATGCCTGACGATGAAAGAGCAAAGTTTGGAGCAGATGCTAAAAATATGAAGGCTTTAGCAAAAAGATAATAGCTTTTTCATGAATTTTAAGTAAAATATGAAGGTGGTTTTACTGCCTTCATATTAATCTTTTTATGTTTGATATATCATTATATTTTATATTTCTTTTAGGTCTTAGCTCCTATTATATTGGGAAAAATAGAGCTAAAAAAAATATAAATCTTATTACAGAAACTGGTGGCTTGGAAAGTCATTATGGAATGTACTTAGTTATATGGACCATACTACCAGCTTTTATTTTTTATCTCATATGGAGTGTTATCTCAAATTACCTTATCAAAGAAGCTACCCTAGGTAGTATCCCTAATGATTTACTACCAAATAATCTATCAATGCAAAAATTATTTTTGGACTCAATTATAGTAGTAGCTAAAGGAGGAAGTAGCTTATCTAAAGTACCAGAAATATCGGTAGCATTTTATCAAAATTTTGCTTTTTATTCTACTCTTGGAAAAAGTATTTCTACAATTAGTATCTCTTTAATATCATTTTTTATATTTTATAAAAAAATTGACTCCAATGTACGTGCTAAAAATTTCTTAGAAAGAATCATCTTAGTTTTTTTATTTATATCCTCAATAATTGCTATAATGACTACTGTAGGAATAATACTTTCATTAATTGTAGAAACGACCAAATTTTTTCAAGATGTGACTATTTTTGAATATTTTTTCGGTTTGTTATGGTCTCCACAAATGGCATTAAGAGAGGGCCAGGTTGCAGCGGAAGGTTCGTTTGGAGCTGTACCTGTTTTTGCAGGCACATTCCTTATAACTATAATTGCTATGGCTTTAGCTGGACCGGTTGGTCTTTTTTCAGCTATATATTTGTCAGAATATGCTTCTAAGAATACTAGAAAAATTGTTAAACCGACTATAGAGGTACTAGCAGGTGTACCAACAGTTGTTTATGGTTTTTTTGCTGCACTTGTAGTAGGTCCATTCATTAGAAGAACTAGCGAATCATTTGGATTAGCCTCCTCATCAGAGAGTGCACTAGCAGCAGGCTTGGTGATGGGCATAATGATAATTCCTTTCATCTCTTCATTGTCAGATGATGTAATAAATTCAGTTCCGCAAAGTTTAAGAGAAGCATCTTTTGGTGTAGGAGCTACTAAATCTGAAACTATAAAGAAAGTAATTATTCCTGCAGCTCTTCCAGGCATTGTTGCTGCCTTCATGTTAGCAATATCAAGGGCTATCGGAGAAACAATGATAGTTGTAATGGCAGCAGGGTTATCTGCTAAACTTACAGCAAACCCTCTAGATTCGGTTACTACTGTTACAGTACAAATAGTTACCTTATTAGTAGGAGATCATGAGTTTGATAGCACAAAAACAATGGCAGCTTTTGCTTTAGGTATGACATTGTTCGCCATAACTTTAATATTAAATATTTATGCAATAAGAGTAGTAAAAAAATATAGAGAGAAATATGACTAATATAGATGTATTAGAAGATAAAAAAGATAAATTAATTGCGAAGCGATATAGTAAAGAAAAAAGATTTATATTATTTGGTAGGTTGGCAATTTCATTAACTATAATTTTTTTGACAATACTACTTGGCTCTATAGTTTTAAGAGGTATTAGTGGATTTACAACTACAACTATAACTTTTGATGTTAACTTAGACAAAAAGTTAATTGATCCAGAATCAACAAATGATAAAAAAATAATTTCCTCTGCAAGATGGCGTAAAATAACTAGAGACTCTATTTATAATGTTTTAAATGAAATAAACTTAGTAATGAATGGTGAGGTTCTATCCAAAGCTGAACAAAAAAGTTTAGTTAGACTATTTTCAAGATCCTCTGAATATCAAATTAAGGATATTGTAATGGATGATTTAAGTTTAATAGGAAAAACTATTAATGTAACATTGCCAGCGGCATCTGAAGTTGACCAATTTTTAAAAGGAAGAATAGATCAGAGCTTACCAGAGGATGACAGGCCTTTGAATAATATACAAATTTCTTGGATAAAGCATATGGTTGATAATGATATGATTAATAGAACATTTAATAGCAATTTATTTACTAAAGGTGATAGTAGAAATGCAGAGGAAGCTGGAATACTTGGGGCTTTAATGGGATCTTTTTTTGCCTTATTAATTTGTTTATTAATATCCTTTCCTTTGGGAGTAATGGCATCTGTTTATTTAGAGGAATTTGCTCCAAAAAACAGACTCACTGATGTGATAGAAGTTAACATTAATAATCTAGCTGCTGTTCCATCTATTGTTTTTGGACTGTTGGGGTTAGCAATTTTTTTAAATGTTTTTAATCTACCAAGATCATCGCCCTTAGCTGGCGGACTAGTGCTAGCTCTTATGACCTTGCCTACAATAATAATATCAAGTAGAGCAGCTATTAAAGCAGTTCCTCCATCTATTAGAGAAGCAGCTATGGGGTTAGGTGCTAGTAAAATGCAGTCAGTAACTCATCATGTGTTACCTCTAGCAATGCCAGGAATGTTAACAGGAACAATAATTGGTTTGGCTCAGGCTTTAGGTGAAACCGCACCACTTCTTATGATGGGTATGGTAGCATTCATAGTAGATGTACCTCAAAGTATTACAGATCCTGCAACTGTCCTTCCTGCTCAGATATTTCTTTGGTCAGATCAGCCAGAAAGAGGATTTGAGGAAAAAACAGCTGCAGCCATCATGGTATTATTAGGGTTTTTATTAACAATGAACGCATTAGCAGTTTTTTTAAGGAACAAATTTGAAAGAAAATGGTAATATAAAAAGGTTAGTTTATGATAAAAGAGCAGACTAAATTAGATATTGATAACGTAGACGTATTCTATGGAAAAAAACAAGCTATCTTTAATGTAGATTTAGAAATAAAAAAAAATCAAGTTACAGCATTTATAGGACCTTCTGGATGTGGAAAATCTACGTTACTGAGATGCTTTAATAGAATGAATGATTTAATAGATATTTGCAAAGTATCGGGCTCAATTCTTTTAGATAGTGTAAATATTTTAGATAAAAAACTAGATTTAGTAAGGTTAAGAACAAAGGTAGGAATGGTATTTCAAAAACCAAATCCTTTCCCTAAATCGATTTACGATAATGTTGCATATGGGCCTAAAATTCACGGTTTATGTGAAGATATTTCTGAATTAGATGAAGTAGTAGAAAAAAGCCTAAAATCAGCAGGGTTATGGAATGAAGTCAAAGATAGATTGAATGAGCCTGGAACAGGAATTTCTGGAGGACAACAACAAAGACTTTGTATTGCAAGAGCCATTGCTACAAACCCTGATGTAATTTTAATGGATGAACCATGCTCTGCTCTAGACCCAATAGCTACTGCTAGAGTTGAAGAGTTAATGCAAGAACTTAAAAAAAATTATACTATCATAGTTGTAACACATAATATGCAACAAGCAGCAAGAGTATCTGAAAAAACAGCTTTTTTTCATTTAGGACATTTGATAGAGTTTGGTAATACAGAAGAGATTTTCACTTCACCTAACGAAATAAAAACACAAGATTATATAACAGGAAGATTTGGATAAAAAGAAAGGAATACAATGATAGAAACACATGACCATATATCTTCAGCATTTAATAATGAATTATTTCATCTAAATAACACCTTATTGGAGATGGGTAGAACCCTAGAGAATATGTATGAAAAATCTATAAACGCATTTGATCAAAAAAATGACGCTGCTAGTAAAGAGGTTATATCAAATGATGAAAAAATAGATGATTTAGAAAACTCTATCATTAATCAAATACAAGTACTTATAGCTAAAAGACAACCTATGGCAGTTGACCTAAGAGTTTTAGTAGGTTGTACAAGAATTGCAGGCTACATGGAGAGGATAGGGGATTTAATTAGTAGTGTTAATAAAAGAAATATAACATTAATTGAATATAATATTGAAAATGAAAAAAAAGATATTATAGATTTGTTCTCATCTGCAATGAAACTTTTTCAAAAAAGTTTAGACTGTTTTGCCAGAAAAGATTTTAAATTGGCTGAAGTTGTTAGAAGTCAAGACTTAGATATTGATAAACAATATAAATATTTCTTCAACAAACTTTTAGAAAAAATGTCTCGTCAGTCGAAATTAGTGGTGCCCGGAACACACATGCTTTTTATAGCTAAAAATTTAGAAAGATTAGGGGACCATGCCACAAATATAGCTGACTCTATTTCTTACATGGCTACAGGAGAAGTAAAAGCTCCAAGCAGGCCAAAGATTAGTGAATGATTAATATCCTTGTCATTGAAGATGATGTAAGCATAAGGGAAATTATTAACTATAATCTTAGTAATAAATTTTCTGTTTTAACTGCTGATAATGCAGAAGAAGGAATTGAGATATGCGAAGAAAAAAAAATTGATTTAATACTTTTAGATTGGATGCTTCCTGGTATGTCTGGCCTATCATTTTTAAAAACTATTAGAAAAAAAGATCTTACTGCTTCTATACCAGTTATTTTCATTACAGCTAAAAATGAAGAAGAAGACAAGTTAGCTGGCTTCAATTCAGGAGCAGATGATTATTTATCTAAACCTTTTTCTCATAAAGAGCTTATGGTAAGAGTTGAAGCTGTATTGAAGAGATCTTATCCAAGTTTATATTTTGATAAAGTAACTTATGATAATATAGAGTTGAGAGTTAAATCACACAAAGTTTATAGAGACGGAAAACTAATTAGTCTTAGTCCAAAAGAGTATGATATTTTAGTGCTCTTTATGACAAACCCCAAATTAGTATTTTCAAGAGAGCAACTACTTGACAAAGTCTGGGGACTAGAATCTGATATTGAAATAAGAACTGTAGATGTACATATTAGAAGGCTAAGAAAAGCAATAAATATAGGAAATTGCAGACAAATAATTAGAACAGTAAGGTCAACTGGTTACTCTCTGGATTGACATTAGCAAATATTTTAGATAAAAGCTAGATAAGGCTAAAATGTGTTAAATATAGATAATATAGATCCTATAAAAAATTTTTTTACGAATGAAAAAATACAAGAAAAGGTCTTTTCTTTTCTTAAGAAAAATAATTATCAAATAATAAATGAAGAAGAATACCTAGATAGAAGTTTTGATATCAATATCACTCAAGGAAAACCTCTGCCTCAAATTAAAAATGTTGGTTTTTTAGGGATTATGAGTATAAAAGAAGTCAATAGTATTCAAGAGAAAAGGACCTTTAAAAAACTACAAAAACAAATAACTAGAATCTTAGATAACAGATGTGCTCCTATAACTATAGATAGAAATGGTTATATAATAAATGGGCATCATAGATACGATGCATTAAAAATTTTAAAGAAAAAAAGAATTCTGGTAAGAGTATTAAACCTAAATGCTAGTGATATTATTGATGTAAAACTTTCTGCTTCTGATCTGATGAAGATTTTTAAATACCATCAGCTTAATTCTTTAAATATTTCATCATTTAAGAATATTCCTGAGTTAGAGCAAGAGACACTCAAAAAAATTTCCTAATTTTTTTTTAAAAAATAAGAAAATAAACTACAAAAAAATAGAAAAAAGCTTGTAAAAAACAAGCACCCCATTAATCCAGCTACCTGATAAGAAAAACCTGATATCAAACATCCCACCAAACGTCCCGTTGCATTAGCCATATAATAAAATCCAACATCAAGTGTAACATCATTCTTTTTAGTTAATGCCAAAATCAGATAGGAATGAATAGATGAATTTATTGCAAATACAAAAGCAAATATAAAAAGCCCAATACAAATTAAATAACTATTATAGTCATAAGTATGCGACAAAAAACCTAAGCATGACATCATAAGGAATAGCTTTATAGACCAAAAAAAGGCCTGATCATTTTCAGAAAAATTATCTCCATAAAACATCTTCAATAATTTAGGAGCAAATGATTGAACAATGCCATAAAAAACAATCCAAGATGCCATAAATGATCCTACCTCTGTAAAACTC
>CACEBX010000035.1 GCA_902557845.1 Rhodospirillaceae bacterium
TAAATTTATTAAGTTTTATGATAGTAACTCCTTTAGTTGCATGGTATTTTTTAAAAGATTGGAAAAAAATAATATTATTTTTAAACAATAATATACCAAAACAATATCAAAGCATTGTTAAGAAAAATATAAAAGAAGTAGATGAAATATTAGCTGGATTTTTAAGAGGGCAATTTTTAGTTAGTGTAATACTAGGTATGTACTATTTTATAATTTTTTATATTATTGGCGTTGATTATTCTCTTTTTTTAGGAGTATTTTCTGGGATATTTTCCTTAATACCTTATTTTGGAATTTTTATAAGTTTTATATTATCAGCTTATATAAGTTTACTTCAGTTCGCAGATCCTTTTTTTATTTTTTATATAATAATAATATTTTTTATAGCTTTTTTATTTGAAGGGTATTTTTTATCTCCGAAAATTGTTGGAGAAAAATTAGGACTTCATCCTTTAGCAATACTCTATTCCGTATTTTTATTTGGTTCATTATTAGGCTTTTTAGGGATATTTTTTGCTATTCCTTTGACATCTATTATATTTTTATATTATAGAAAAATCTTATTTAATATTAATAATATAACTGATGAAACAACAAGCAATTAAATTCGAGTTTAGAGAGGCAAAAAATAGAGAAAACTACATTGTTGGAAACTCCAATGCTAATGCTATTAAATGGATAGATAAATATCCTAATTGGAAAAATAGTGGGTTGATAATAGAAGGTCCTAAATCAAGTGGAAAGTCTCACTTAGTTAGTGTATGGCAAAATAAAAGTAATTGTAATATTTTTTCTAGTGAACAAGTGAACAGGGAGGAAATTAATGCTAGCGATAATAATAATTTAGCTATAGAGAATTTAGAACATATAAGAAATTATGAATTTTTTTTACATTTAATTAATTTTAAAAAAGAAAAAAAGCTTAAATATCTCTTAACAACTAGTCAAAGTATTACCTCTCTAAATATAAGCCTAAATGATATTAATTCTAGATTGTTAGAGTTGCCAAAAGTAAAAATCACTCTTCCTTCAGATGATCTATTAAAAGGACTAATTATAAAATTATTGAAAGATAAAGGAATAATTATTACAACTAAATTATTAGATTATGCGATTACTAGAATAGAGAGATCTTATGAGGCAGTAAATTTGTTTATAGAGGATTTGAATAAAATAAGCTTAGAAAAAAAAAAAAATATTTCCATTTCGTTAATAAAAAAAGTATTAGAAAAGGACTATAAAAAAAATGAGTAGTAACTTTTTAAATAGGGAGCTGTCTTGGTTAGCTTTCAACAAAAGAGTCTTAGAAGAAGCATATAATGAAAACCATCCTATTTTAGAGAGAGTAAAATTCTTAAGTATATCGGGGTCAAATCTGGATGAGTTTTTTATGGTAAGAGTAGCTGGTTTAAAAGGACAAATAGATGGTAATATATTTTTGCCAAGTATTGATGATTTACTGCCCGGAGAAACAATACAGAAAGTTTTACAAGAGTCTAAAAGACTTAAAGAGAAACAAAATGATTGTTGGGTTAGAATTTTATCTAATTTAAAAAAATATAAAGTAGACATATTAAGTTTTAATAAGTTGATAAAATTAGATAAGAATTGGTTAAGAAACTTTTTTACTAAATCAGTGTTTCCTCTTTTAACTCCGGTTGCTGTAGATCCTGCTCACCCTTTTCCTTTTGTGCCTAACTTAGGTCTTTGTATGGTTTTAAAATTAAAAAATAACAAAAATAGAAAACTAATTAAAATTGTTATTCCTTTGGCTAAGGGGCTTCCTAAGTTTATAAAGTTTAAAAATACATATAATTTTATTAAATTAGAAGACCTAATAGTTATGTTTATTAAAGACTTGTTTCCTGAGTATAAGTTTATATCATATGGAACCTTTAGGATTATTAGAGATAGTGATATTGAGTTTATAGATGAGGCAGAAGATTTAGTTACTACATTTGAAAACCAACTTAAGCAAAGAAGATATGGGCGAGTTATATTGTTAGAGATAAGCAAAACCATGCCTAAAGATTTAAAAAGCATGATAGCTAGAACTCTTAAAATAAAATATGATTATATATTAAAGTTTGAACATTTATTAGATATTGGGTCTTTGAGTGAAATTTATAAAAAATGTACAAATAAATTTAAATGGAGAGAATACAAACCAAGGTTTCCTGAAAGAATATCTGATGCTAATGATGATTGTTTTTCAGCAATAAGAAAAAAAGATATGATAATTCATCACCCATATGAGTCATTTGATGTTGTTGTCAAATTTCTAAGACAAGCAGCCAAAGATAAGAAAGTATTAGCTATAAAACAAACTATTTATAGGACTGCTAAGGGAAATAATGAAATAATAGAAGCATTAGTAGAAGCAGCAGAGGAAGGTAAATCTGTAACTGCATTATTGGAAATAAAAGCAAGATTCGACGAGGAAGCAAATATCAAAGTTGCCAGGTTTTTAAAAAGATATGGAGTTCAAGTAGTTTATGGTTCCGTAGAGTTAAAAACGCATGCAAAAGTATCACTTGTAGTAAGAAAAGAGAGAAATGGACTAAACTCTTACGTACATTTTGGTACAGGAAATTATCATATTGATACTGCAAAAGTATATGCGGACCTATCTCTATTTACGTGTAATGAACTTATAGCAAAAGACGCACAAAACTTTTTTAATATGGTAACAGGTTATTCTGCACCAAAAAAATGGAACTATTTAAGTATTGCTCCTTTTAATCTAAGACAAGATATTATAGAACTAATTAATCAAGAGATAAGGTATAAAAAAAGTGGAAAGAATGGAGAAATATGGATTAAATGCAACTCTTTAGTTGATGAGGAAATAATCAATGCTTTATATTATGCTAGTAAAAATAATGTAAGAGTTGAGTTAATTGTAAGAGGAATATGTTGTTTAAAACCTCAAATAAAGGGACTTTCTGAAAATATATACGTAAAAAGCATAGTAGGAAGATTTTTAGAACATTCGAGAATTTTATGTTTTAGTAATGGAAAAAGAATGCCTTCTTCTTTAGCTAAGGTTTTTATCTCGTCAGCGGATATAATGCCTAGAAATTTTGATCGCAGATATGAAGTTATGGTTCCTATATTAAATAAAACAGTTCATAAACAAATATTATACCAAATTATGGTAGCAAACCTTAATGACAAAGTTCAAGCCTGGAGAATGAAAGGAGATGGAAGTTATACAAGAGTTCATCCAAGAAAAGACTCTATATCTGCGCACCAATACTTTATGAAAAACCCAAGCTTATCTGGTAGAGGAGAGTCAATGAAATATGATAGACCTAAAGAAATAATTTTAAAAAAATAATTAATAGTATCTCTTTATTATTTAAAAAAAATAAGATAGTTTAATTATTTAAGAGATAAAAAAGTGCATCATTATAGAACTCATACTTGCGGTGAATTAACCGAAATTAATATAAATTCTGAGGTTAAACTTTCTGGGTGGATACATTCAAAAAGAGATCATGGTGGTTTATTGTTTATTGATTTAAGAGATCAGTTTGGAATTACACAAATAGTAATTGATAAAAATAACAAAGTATTTACTTTGCTTGAACATTTAAAAGTAGAAAGCGTAATAAAAGTTTTAGGAAAAGTTATAGCTAGAAGCAAGGAAACTGTAAATAAAAAAATTATCACAGGAGATGTTGAAGTTTTAATTAATGAAGTAGATATACTATCGGTTTCTAATGTGTTGCCTATGCAAGTAGCTGGAAATGAAAATTATGGAGACGAGATTAGATTAAAAAATAGGTTTTTAGATCTAAGAAGAGAGAAAGTAAAAAAAAATATAATTTTAAGAAGTGAAGTTATTTCTTTTATTAGAAATAAAATGATAGAAAATGGATTTCAAGAATTTCAGACGCCTATATTAACGGCAGCTTCTCCAGAAGGTGCAAGAGATTTTTTAGTTCCTTCAAGAATTCATAGAGGAAAATTTTATGCACTACCCCAAGCCCCTCAACAATTTAAGCAGTTAATTATGGTTTCAGGTTTTGATAAGTATTTTCAAATTGCACCCTGTTTTAGAGATGAAGATGCCAGAGCAGATAGAAGTCCAGGAGAGTTTTATCAATTAGATATTGAAATGGCATTTGTTGAACAAGATGATATTTTTACTTTATTAGAAAGTGTATTAACTCAAACCTTTAAAAAGTTTTCAGAAAAAAAAATAGTAGAAGTACCTTTTCCTAAAATTAGTTACAATGACTCATTACTAAAATATGGTACAGATAAGCCAGACCTTAGAAATCCCTTGGTAATTAAAGAGTATACTGATTTTTTTAAGAGCGACTCAATAAATCTTAATATTTTTAAAAATATTATAAATAAAGGTGGAGTTATGAAAGTTATAGTAGCTCCTATAGGAAAGGATAAACCTAGATCTTTTTTTGATAAGTTAAATAATTGGGCAAAAGAAGAAGGTGCTTCTGGGTTAGGATACATGAGCTTTAATAAAGATGATTTAGGTTTAATTGGAAAAGGTCCAATTGCAAAAAATATAGATATTGAATTGCAGAAAAAATTAATATCAGATTTGTCTATTAAAGAAGATGAAGGAGTTTTTTTTATTTGTGATGAAGTAAGTCAGGCAACCAAATTTAGTGGTAAAGTAAGAACAAAATTGGCAGAAGAACTTAATTTAATAGAAGATGATAAATTTATGTTTTGCTGGATAGTTGACTTTCCAATGTATGAAATTGATGATAATACAAAAAAAATAAATTTTAGTCATAATCCATTTTCAATGCCTCAAGGTGGATTAGATAGTTTGAAAAATAAAAATCCTTTAGAAGTTAAGGCATGCCAATATGATTTAGTTTGCAACGGAATAGAACTTTCCTCAGGAGCTATAAGAAATCATAAACCTGAGATTATGAAAAAAGCATTTGAAATTGCAGGATATTCAGAGGAAGTAATTAAAAAAGAGTTTCCAGCACTATACTATGCTTTTCAATTTGGGGCACCTCCTCATGGAGGTATAGCTCCAGGTCTTGATAGAATAGTAATGCTTATAGCAGGTGAGAAAAATATTAGAGATATAACCATGTTTCCTATGAATCAAAAAGCTGAAGACTTGTTAATGGGTGCACCAAACATTGTTAATCAAGAACAGCTGAAAGAATTAAATATTCATCTTATTGAAGAAAATGAGTAATTATTTATATTTAATTATCTAACTTTATTAAAAGTTTCCCAAAATTTTTACCATTCATAAGGCCAATAAATGCTTCAGGAGCTTTTTCTAAACCTGTGACTATATCTTCTTTCCATATAAGACTTCTGTTGCTCAACCAATAGGCCATTCTCTTTCTAGCAATAGAATATTTTTGTTCGAATCTAAAAACCAAAAACCCTTCAACTGAGGCCTGATTTGTTAAAACTGCCCTTTGTACTCGCATGCCTGTTTCCATTTGAGTTAAGTTATATTGAGATATAACTCCACAAACACCTATTCTTCCAAAAGGAGCTATGTTGCTAATAACATCATCAGATATTTTTCCTCCCACGTTATCAAAGTAAACATTTACACCACTTGGGCAATATTCTTTTATTTTTTTGAATACATTATCTTTTTTATAATTAATTACATTATCAAACTTTAATATATCTTTTAAATATTTGCACTTTTCATCACTACCGGCAATCCCAGTAACATTACAACCGGCAATTTTAGCTAACTGACCCACTAATTGCCCTACAGCCCCAGATGCTGCAGAAACTACCAAGTTATCTCCCGGCACAGGTCTACATATCTCAAAGAGGCCAAAGTAAGCTGTCATCCCAGGCATACCTAAAACACCCACTGCTGTTTGTATTGGAGCAAGACTGGGCTCTATTTTTCTTACAAGCGAAGAATTAATTTTAGCAAATTCCTGCCACCCTAATGTAAAACCCTCAACAATATCACCTTTAATAAAATTTGGACATTTACTTTCTATTACTTCTCCTACTGCCCCTCCTGTAATTACATCACCTATTTTAACAGGATCTGCATAGCTTTTTGCTTCACTCATTCTCCCTCTCATATATGGATCAAGAGACAACCAGATTACTTTAATTAAAACTTCTCCATAATTTATATTATTAATAGTTTCATTTACTATTTCAAAGTCATCTAATTTAGGAAAACCTACAGGTCTCTTTTTTAGAACTATTTTATTATTTTTTATATTCATTTTAACTCCTTGAAATTAGGTTTTGTAAAGGGCTAGTCGATGAAGCATAACCTTTTTTTTTCATTCTTTTTGCTAGAAAGCTTTGTCTTCCAGCAATCACAGCATTTTTAAATGATTCCGCCATTAAAATAGGATATTTTGCTTCTGCTATTGCTGAGTTGGCTAAAACAGCATCACATCCTAATTCCATTGCTAATGATGCATCTGAGGCTGTGCCTAAGCCAGCATCTAAAATTACCGGCAAATTAGATTGTTCTATTATAAGCTTTATGTTTAAAGGATTAAGTATACCTAAGCCAGATCCTATTGGAGACCCTAAAGGCATTATTGCTGAACATCCAGTTTCCTCTAAAACTTTACATAACACTGGATCATCATTACAGTAAGCTAACACTTTAAATCCATCTTCTACTAATTTTTCTGAAGCATTAATTGTTTCAATCATATTAGGGTACAAAGTTTTTTCATCTGATAAAACTTCTAACTTTACCATATTCCATCCACCTAAATCTTTAGCTAACCTTAGTGTTCTGACAGCTTCATTTGCATTAAAACAACCAGCAGTATTTGGTAAAAAAGTATACTTTTTTGGACTTATAAAGTCTGT
>CACEBX010000036.1 GCA_902557845.1 Rhodospirillaceae bacterium
AAGAATGTAAAAAGCACCCTAAAAGAATTAGATATTTCCTTCACTGTAGACCCTTATTTAGTAAGAGGTCTAGACTATTACAGTGATACTACTTTTGAATTTACTCTAACAAAAAATGATAAATTTGCTGTATTAGCTGGAGGCAGATATGATAATTTAATTAATGAGTTGGGGGGAGGAAAAATATCAGGCGTAGGATGGGCTGCAGGAGTTGAAAGATTAGAGACTTTGCTTTTAAAAGATCCTTTAATTAATTTTCCCATACTATTGATTCCTACAAATGTAAAGTATATGAATTATGTTTTACATATTTCAAATAAACTATATTTTAAAAATGTTAAAAATCAAATTCTAGATCATTTTAATCTTAAAAAGTCTTTAAAGTATGCAAATAAAGTTGACGCGAAAATAGTATTAATAATTGGGGATGAAGAGTTTAAAAGTTCTAAATTCAGCTTCAAAAACTTAGAAAGTGGAAGCCAGATAACTGTTAATGAGAAAGAGTTATTTGAAAAAATTAAAAATGAATAAAAATTTACAAATAAAATTAATGCGGATATCAGAAACATTTGATGACATACAAAAACAATTATCATCTCCAAATATATCTAACGAGGAAAGAATAACTCTAAGTAAAAAGTTCTCTTCATTGGAACAAATTATTAAAAAAAAAAATGAAGTAAAAAAAATAGAAGACAGCCTATCTGATACAGAAGAACTTTTAAATGAAGAACCAGATAGTGAATTGTTTGAATTAGCTAGAGAAGATATAGATAACCTTAAAAAAAATCTTGAAATTGAAAATAATAATTTAAAAAAACTATTAATACCGAAAGATATAGACGACGAAAGAAATGCAATAGTAGAAATAAGAGCTGGTACTGGTGGGGATGAGGCCGCATTATTTTCTATGGTTCTTCTAAGAATGTATCAAAAATATGCAGAAATAAATAAATGGAAATATGAATTACTTAACTTTCAAGAAACTAATATAGGAGGTTGTAAAGAAGCTATTTTATCATTTACAGGCAATAATGTCTTTTCTTCCTTAAAATATGAGTCTGGCGTTCACAGAGTACAAAGAGTACCACAAACTGAAACACAAGGTAGAATTCATACTTCTGCTTCAACAGTTGCAGTTTTACCAATGGTTGAAGAGTTGGAAATAGAAATTGACCAAAAAGATCTTAGAATTGATACTTTTAGATCTCAAGGAGCAGGAGGACAACATGTTAATACTACAGATAGTGCTGTAAGAATTACTCATATTCCTACTAATACAGTTGCAAGCTGCCAGGATGAAAAAAGTCAACACAAGAATAAAGCAAAGGCGATGAAGATTCTTAGTTCAAGAATTTATGAAAAACAAAAAAAAGAAAAGGAAGAAGCCTTGGCAAATAAAAGAAAGTCTTTAGTTGGAAGTGGCGACAGGTCAGAGAAAATTAGATCTTATAATTATCCACAAGGTAGAATTACTGATCATAGAATTAATCTTACATTATATAAATTAGAAGAAGTCATCTCTGGTAATTCCCTTAATGAAGTTATAGAACCATTAAAAGAAGCTGAAATGGAGGAGAAATTAAAAGATTTAGTATGAAATTAAGTGAAGTCATTGAATACAATCTAAAAAAATTTAAAGAGCTTGGGTTAGATAATCCCTTACAAGAAATAAGGTATATTATCCTTGAAACGATAGGTATAAGCTTAGAAGATCAAATTTTCAAAAAAGAATTAGTCATTAATAAGAGTCAAATTCTTAAGTTAGAAGAAATTTTTGAAGAAAGAAAAAAAAGAAAGCCTTTATCAAAAATCTTCAAAAAAGTTTACTTTAGAGATATTATATTATCTGTTAATGAGCATACTTTTTCTCCTAGAATTGATACTGAAGTTTTAATAGATGTGTTAATTCAGCAAAAAATTAATTTTAAAAATATATTAGAACTGGGAACAGGAACAGGAGCAATTTCAATTTCTCTTTTAAACCATTATAAAACAGCAAAGTCAGTTGTAACAGATATTAGTAAAGAAGCCATTTACATAGCAAAAAAAAATGCTATATTTAATAAAACAAATAATCGAATGCATTATATTTGTTGTGATTGGTTAAGTTGTTTTAAAAATCTAAATTTTGATATTTTAATTTCTAACCCACCCTATATTATAAGGTCAGAAATTAAAAATTTAGAAGTAGAAGTAAATAAATATGACCCTTTGATATCTTTAGATGGCGGTTATGATGGATTAGCTGCATATAGAAAAATATTAGGTAGTATTAAAGCAATAGGAAAAAAAAATTTACTGGTATTATTTGAAATAGGATTTAATCAAGCTTCACAAGTCGCCGATATAATGAATGAGTATGGTTTAGAAAAAATTCAAGTGTTTAATGATTATTGCAATTTACCCAGATGTATATTAGGAAAAGTTTAAAATAGGCTATAGTTTATGAAGAAAAATTACTCATTTAAAAGAAACAGAGGGAAGCCTCAAAAAAATCAATCACTCTTAAACAATAATGGATTTAGAGTTAAAAGTGAAAATAAACCAAAAGGTAAACCTATTGAAATAATGGGTAAGTATGAAATTTTGGCAAGAGATGCATCTTCAGCAGGAGATAGGATAGCAGCAGAAAACTATATGCAACATGCAGAGCATTATCTTAGGATTAGCAACGCTCTTAAAGAAAAAAAAATAGATAATTAACTTTTACTCTTGTGATATAAGTTCTTAACAACCATATCTAATTCATAGGTAAATATGAATTTAGAAAATTTTGACCAACAATCTACTATAATAATAAATGCTGCTTTTAATTATGCTGCTGAAAATAACTATGCTTACTTAACGCCTGCAAACATACTAGAAGTCATGTTAAAAACAAATGAAGCTGTAAAGTTAACAATGGAACACTTTTCAATTAATATAGATAGTCTATATCTTGACTCTCAGAATTATTCAAAAAAATCTAAGAAAAAAAAAGATAATGAAGATACTTTGATACAAGGAAATGTTATAATGCTAATGGAACAAGCTCAAAATGAAGCAAAAAAAATTAGTTCCAAAAAAATTAATAGCAATATTATTCTTTTAGCACTAACTTCAGATATTTCTCCTCAATCAAAATTATTACTTGAAAAGCATGGTATAACTTATCAAAAACTTTTTGATTTTCTAAACTCTAAAAAAGACGATAAAAATCTTGAGTTAGAGTTTGTAAAGAAATATACGGTGGATATAACCTCCCTTGCTTTAAATAATAAAATAGACCCTATAATAGGAAGAGAAGAAGAAATTAAAAGAACCATTCAAATTATTTCTAGACGAACTAAAAATAATCCCATATTGATTGGTGATCCTGGGGTTGGGAAAACGGCAATCGCAGAGGGTATAGGAATTAAAATTATCGAAAATCAAATACCAGATAATCTCAAAAACTCTAAACTACTTTCTTTAGATTTATCTTCAATGTTAGCAGGAGCAAAGTTTAGAGGAGAGTTTGAAGAAAGACTAAAAAATCTTTTGAATGAAATAAATGATTTAGAAAATGTAATTTTATTTATAGATGAAATACACACTATAATAGGAACTGGAGCCAGTGAAGGATCACTTGATGTAGCGAATATAATAAAACCAGCATTAGCCAGAGGAAACCTTCAATGCATAGGAGCTACAACTTTAGATGAATATAGAAAATATTTTGAAAAAGATGCTGCCTTAACAAGAAGGTTTCAGCCTATTTTTATTAATGAACCTTCAGTTAATGATACAATTTCAATTCTCAGAGGTTTAAAAGAAAAATATGAATTACATCATGGCATAAGTATTTCTGACAAAGCAATAGTTTCAGCAGCAATACTATCTAACAGATATATAGCTATCAGAAAGCTGCCAGATAAGGCAATTGATTTAATAGATGAGGCAGCAAGCAAAAGAAAAATAGAATTAAAATCAAAACCAGCAAAAGCAGAGAAAATTGAAAACCAGATTATTAAAAACAAAATTGAAATTGAGTCATTAAAAAGTGATAAAGATAATTCAAAGGAAAGAGTCCAATTATTAGAAAGCTATAATATAGAATTAAAAAAAAGCTTAGACTTGATACTCAAAGAGTGGAAGTCTTATGAAGAAAAAATGAAAAATCTAAATTCACTTAAAGAAACCTTAGAAAAGAAAAAGATGGAACTGAAATTAGCTGAACGAAAAGGAGACTTGAATTTAGCTGGCGAGTTAACTCATCTTCTAATACCTGACATTGAACAAAATATAAAAAAAACTGAAAGCGCTAATAAAATCATTCTAGAAAATAAAAGGGTTACAGAAAATGATATTGCTATAATACTATCAAATTGGACTGGAATACCCACAGCTAAAATCCTAGAAACCGAAAAATCCTCCCTCCTTAATTTAGAAAATATATTACATCAAAGTATTATAGGACAAAGTAAAGCTGTTGAGGCCATTTCATCAGTTATAAAAAGGTCAAGAACAGGCATTAATAATCCAAATAAGCCCATAGGATCATTTCTATTTTTAGGGCCAACAGGTGTAGGAAAAACTGAAATTGCTAAAACTTTAGCTAAATATTTATTTAATAGTGAGAAAGAATTATTGACAATAGATATGTCTGAGTTTTCTGAAAAACATTCAGTATCAAAATTAATTGGTTCTCCTCCAGGTTATATAGGTTTTGATGACGGAGGCAGGTTAACCAAAGAAGTTAGAGAAAGACCTTTTAAGGTAATATTATTTGACGAAATAGAAAAGGCTCATCCAGAAGTGTTCAATATCTTTCTTCAAATACTTGATGAAGGTAGATTAATTGATAGCAAAGGAAAATATGCTAATTTTAAAAATACTATAATAATTCTTACTTCTAATCTGGGAAGTTCTTTTTTACTAAAAGGAGAAACAGAACAAGCTTTCGAAGCTCTAAAGAAAAACTTCAAACCAGAGTTTTTAAATAGATTAGATGAGATAATAACTTTTGAGAAACTTTCTGAAAATAATATGGAACTAATTATTAAAAAAGAATTATTAGACTTTAAAAAACGTTTAGCTGATAAAAAAATATACATAGATTTTTCAGATAATATAATTTCCTATCTTACTCTGAATGGCTTCAACTATGAGTATGGAGCCAGACCTTTAAAAAGACTTATAGAAAAAAAAATAGGAACGTTTATTGCTGATCAAATAATTAAAAATAATATTAAGGATGAATGTAAAATTCTTTTGGACATAAGAGAAGAATCATTAAAGTTTACTCAGATTAATTAGAATGTATTATTTTTTTTAAAATATTTTCTTTTGTTATTATAAACTCATCTAATTCCTCTTTATCTAATTTTCTTGCCTCAGGAAGCTTCAGCTTCTGTGGGTTAATTTGTTTATTATTTAATAGTATTTCATAATGTAAATGTGGCCCTGTAGATCTACCGGTAGAACCAACATACCCTATTACTTCTCCTTGTTTAACTGTTTTTCCTTTTTTAATACTTTTAGCAAATTTATGTAAATGGGCGTATGCTGTTTTAAATTCTGAATTATGTCTTATTCTAATATACTTACCATAGCCTCCATATATATTAGCTCTTTCTATAACTCCGTCTCCAGCTGCATATATAGGTGTTCCTGTTTTAGCAGCAAAATCTACCCCTTTATGCATTTTAGTAAACCCTAATATAGGATGTCTTCTTTTTCCAAACCTAGAAGAAAGTCTAGCTCCATCAATAGGAGTTTTCATTAGTGTTTTTCTAATACTTTCTCCTTTTGAATTAAAATATTTATGGCCACCTTTTCTTGACTCATATCTAAACATTTCAATATTTTTTTTTTCTAGTTTAGCATTTGCAAAAATTATATTTCCAGGTATTATTTTTTCCCCTTTATAGTTTAATAGAAATTCATAGTAAACAATAAATAAGTTTTCTCTTCTGATATCTCTTTGAAAATCAATTGAATAGCTAAACAATCTAACCATATCTATTAATATTTCTTGTGGAAGGTTTACTTTCAAAGAATCTACATAAAGACTATTTTTTATAGTAATTTCCTTTAATACAAAAATTTTCTTAACTGGCTTCTTAAAAATATACTCTTTAAAACCATAGGGAGTATCAATAACTTGTATCTCTCTTAATTCATTTACCTCTATTGATAACCCATAAAGTTTGTTTCTTTCAAAAGCTATAATAATTTCTTGCTCTGGCCGTATTCTTTTGGGGTTGTAAATTTTATTAAGGCTATTCAGTAAATTACCTATTTTTTTTGAATTAACCCCTTCTTTTATAAGTGCATTAAAAAGGTTGCTGCCTTTGGTTATTTTTATTTTTTTTTTATTTAATTGAGGGGCATTTAAAAGGCTTATTCTTGTACTATTAGATTTAATATTATTTTGAAAGGAATCTTCAATATATTCATTAATAATATTATCAACTTTTTTAGTTGCCACTATTAGGGTTTCGTAGCCTGTAGCACTTAAATAGGTTAAAACTGATTTACTTTTAGATTTTACCAAATAAAAGCCTATAATTTTTCCATCATTTGTTCTAATTATTCTTCCCCTGGTTCCCAGCTTTATTTTTGAAGGATCAAATTGTGATGAAAAAGATTTTATTGCACTACTGATTTCTTTCCTTTTA
>CACEBX010000037.1 GCA_902557845.1 Rhodospirillaceae bacterium
GAATGCAAAAGAACCAGATAAATTACTTAATAATATTTTAAATATTAAAAAATGAAATCTTCACATTTCGATAATAAAGGGCTAGCTAGAATGGTTGATATTTCTTCAAAAAAAATATCAAAAAGAATAGCAATAGCTAGCAGTAAGATTTTTATGAAAAAAAATACTTTTGAAATGATTAGAGATGGTAATCACAAAAAAGGTGATGTATTGGCCATAGCTAGAATTGCCGCCATTATGTCAGTAAAAAAAACTCATGAGCTAATACCATTGTGTCATCCAATAAATGTAGAAGCAGTGGAAGTAGATTTTAAATTAAATAAAAAGAATTTTTCTGTGGAGTCAATAGTTGCCTGTAAAACTACCAATAAAACAGGTATTGAAATGGAAGCATTAACTGCAGTATCTGTCGCTGCATTAACTATTTATGATATGTGTAAATCAGTTGATAAAAGCATGAAAATGGATTCTATTATGCTAACACATAAGAGTGGTGGCAGAACTGGAACATATAACAAAAAATGATTTCAGTAAAACAAGCTTTATCAATTATTGAAAAATTTAAATATAGTATAGGAACAGAATATATTGCTCCTAATAAAGCTCTAGGAAGAATAGTATCAGAAAATGTTTTATCAAAAACCGATAATCCTCCTTTTAATATGTCTGCAATGGATGGTTATGCTGTCTGCAATAAACCCTTCAATAGAGTATATAAAGTTGTAGGCGAAATTTTTGCTGGGCGTAGTATGTCAAGGAAAAAAATTCTTAAAAATGAAGCAGTTAGAGTTTATACAGGAAGCAAACTGCCACAAGGAGCAACAACTGTAATAATACAAGAAAAAACTAAGGTTCTTGATAATAATTTTATTTTATATACAAATAATTGCCTTAAGATAGGACAATATGTAAGGAAAAAAGGCTTAGACTTTAAAAAAAATAAAACTATTATTAAAAAAGGTAAAATTTTAAGTGCAAGAGATCTAGCCCTATTAATTTCTGCAAACTGTAAAAAAATAAAAGTTTTTAAGAAACCAAAAATTTCAATATTATCTACTGGAGATGAACTAATATTTTCTGAAAAGGTAAAAAAAGATAGTAATATTTTTGCTTCTTCACTTTATATGCTTGAATCATTAATTCAATTATCATTTTCAGAATGTAATTATAAAACAATAGTCAAAGATGATAAAAATAAAATTAAAAAAGAATTAAGCAAAGCTACAAAGTCAGATATTATTATTACAACTGGAGGAGTATCAGTTGGTAAAAAAGATTTGATAAGGTCTAGTTTAATAGAACTAGGTTACAAAGAAAAATTCTGGAAAATAACAATGCGTCCTGGGAAGCCTCTTTTATTTGGCATATTAAAAAGCAAACCAGTATTCTCTTTACCCGGCAATCCAGTATCGACATATGTTTGTTTTTTTATTTTTATTTTTCCATTTTTAATTAGAGTACTTAAATTAAAAAATAATTATTATAAAAAAATAGCTAAGCTTACTAATAATATAAAGTTTATTAGTAAAAGAGAGTCATATTTAAGGGGTTTTTTTTGTAAAAAAAATAATGAGAATTTTGTGAAATGCTTGTCTAATCAAGATAGCTCCTTATTAAATATGCTTGCAACATCTAATTGTCTAATTAAAATTCCAGGTAAAAAAAAGTATTCAAAAAATATGTTTGTTGAAATAATACTTTTTCCTCCATTGTTTTAATTATACTACTTGACAGAAAACAAGAACTAAAGTAGAACAAATTTATTATGTTAACAGCAAAACAATTAAAACTTTTGGAATATTTAAAACAATCCTTTAAAGAAAATAGTGTTTCTCCTTCATTTGAAGAAATGAAATTAGCTTTAGGCTTAAAGTCAAAGTCTGGAATTCATAGATTAATCACTGCTTTAGAAGAAAGAGGTTTTATAAAAAGACTCCATAATAAAGCCAGAGCTATTAATATCCTTATAAAGGATGAAGACTTAAAACATAAAAATAAACATAATAATGAAACTAATTTAAAAAATGTAAAGATTTATGGCAAAATTGCAGCCGGCACACCCATAGAAGCAATTGAAAGCCCTGAAGGTTTTATGAGCATACCATCAGAAATGATAAAAAATACTAATCAACATTATGCTTTAAAAGTTTCTGGAGAGTCTATGATTGATGCTGGAATATTAGATGGAGATATTGCAGTTTTAGAAAAAACAGAATTAGTAAATAATGGAGATATAGTAGTAGCACTTATAGATAATCAAGAAGCAACATTAAAAAGAATAAGAAAGAAATCAAATGCAATTGCACTAGAGCCAGCAAATAAAAATTTTGAAACTAGAATATTTGGCCCAAAAAGGATTACAATTCAAGGAAAGCTTGTAGGAATAATAAGAAATTATTATTAAAATTTATGACGATTATTACAAGATTTGCACCGTCACCTACTGGACTCTTGCATATAGGTGGAGCCAGAACCGCTCTTTATAACTATTTATACGCAAAAAAAAATAATGGTAAATTTAAGTTAAGAATAGAAGATACTGATAGAGAAAGATCTAAAAGTTTATTTAGTGAAGATATTTTTCACTCGATGAAATGGTTAGGACTTAATTGGGATCACGAAATTATTTATCAGAGTAAAAATATCAAATATCATATTAATCTAGCCGAAAAACTTTTAAACGAAGATAAGGCATATAAATGTTATTCTACAATAGAAGAAATTGAAGAAGCAAGGAATATTGCTAAGAAAGCAAAAAAACCTTACAAGTATGATCGCAAATGGAGAGACTTTAAGGGAGAGTTTGAAAAACCTTATGTAATTAGAGTAAAGATACCTTTGAATGATAAAACTATACTTAAAGACAAAATATTAGGAGAAGTAGTTATAGATAATAATGAGCTAGAAGACTTTATTATATTAAGGTCTGATAAAACTCCTACATACATGCTTTCAGTTGTAGCAGATGATAAACTCATGGAAGTTACGGATGTAATAAGAGGTGACGATCACTTAACCAATACCTTTAAACAACTGATATTATTTGATTTATTAGGATGGAAGCCTCCTTCTTTTAGTCATATTCCTCTTATACACAGTCAAGATGGAAATAAACTATCAAAAAGACATGGTGATTTAAGTGTAAAACAATATAAAGAAAAATTATTTTTACCATCTGCATTAATTAATTATCTTCTTAGACTAGGTTGGGGACATGGTAATAAAGAGTTTTTTTCAAAAGAAGAGGCTATAAGTCTTTTTGATTTAGCAGGAGTAGGTAAAGCACCAGCAAAATTTGATGAGAAAAAACTAAACCATATTAATATGCATTATTTTAAGAAACTAAACTTAAAAGAACTATTAAGTTTAACTAGTTCATATTATAAAATAGATAAATATAAAAAGAGTTTTTTGAATGACTTATTATTAACTTTTCAAAATAGATCAGAAAGTATTAGTGATTACTTATTAGGTATAAAATATATGTTATCTAAAGAAGATATAAAAATATCTGAAAAAGCTAAAGAAGTAATTAAAGAAACTAAGAAACAAATATTAGATTTAATTATTATTGACCTTAAAGATATTAAAAATTGGACATCTTTAAATATTGAAATTACCTTAAAGGAGATTGCAAAAAATAACAATCTAAAGCTATTTAATATAGCTTCACCTATTAGAGCTGCAGTTACTGGAAAAATTCATTCACCCAGTATTTTTAAAGTTTTAGAGCTATTAGGAAAAGAAAATACTTTAAAAAGATTAAAAAAGGCTTTTTGATTAACTTAAAATTTAGTGTATATTTCTTCTATGACTAATGATAAAAAAAATAACCACGCTAAATTAATATTACCTGAAGGTAAAATTGTTACCTTACCCATTATTGAAGGAACTATTGGCCCAAAAGTTCTAGACATTTCTTCTTTGTATAAAGAAGTAGGAATGTTTACTTTTGACCCAGGTTTTACATCTACTGGAAGTTGTCGATCTAAAATTACTTATATAGATGGAGATAAAGGTATTCTTTTGCATAGAGGCTATAATATAGAATATTTAGCATCAGAAAAAAGTTTTCTTGAAACTGCTTACCTCTTACTTTATGGAAATCTTCCGGATGAAAAAAATAAAAGTGAGTTTGTTAATGCAATTACTACCCATACTATGTTAAATGAACAAATTTCTAATTTTTATAAAGGTTTTAGAGATAATGCGCATCCAATGGCAATTCTATGTGGTGTTGTAGGTGCAATGTCTGCTTTTTATCATGATAGCACCAATATAAACAATAAAGAAGAAAGAAGAATTGCATCGTACAGACTAATAGCGAAAATGCCTACTATTGCAGCTATGGCATATAAATTTTCTATTGGCCAACCATTTGTTTATCCTAATAATAAACTTAAATATTCTGAAAATTTTCTTAATATGTTATTTTCTGTTCCTGCAGAAGAATACGAATTTAATCAAGTTTTTTCAGATGCTTTAGATAAAATACTAATATTACACGCTGATCATGAACAAAATGCTTCGACGTCTACGGTACGATTAGCAGGTTCATCAGGTGCAAATCCATTTGCTTGTATATCTGCAGGCATAGCATCTCTCTGGGGTCCATCACATGGAGGTGCTAATGAGGCAGTTATAAGAATGTTACATAAAATTGATGACGTTAAACATATTAAAAAATATATTGATAAAGCTAAAGATAAAGAAGATCCTTTTAGATTAATGGGCTTTGGTCATAGAGTATACAAAAACTATGATCCAAGAGCGAAAGTGCTACAAAAAATTGCTGAAGATGTTTTAAAGCAAGAACATAAATTAGAAAATAAATTATTTGACTTGGCTAAAGAGTTAGAAAGTATTGCTTTAAACGATGAGTATTTTGTTGAAAAAAAGCTTTATCCTAATGTTGATTTTTACTCAGGTATAATATTAAAGGCGATGGGCATACCAATTTCACTTTTTACTGTTATTTTTGCTGTAGCAAGGACTGTTGGATGGATATCACATTGGAATGAAATGGTTGAGGATAAAAAAAATAAGATTGGTCGCCCAAGACAGCTATATATAGGAGAGAAACCTAGAAACTAATTAGTTTTAATTATTTTTTCTATTTCTTTTACTGCAATATTACTTTTATTAGAAGTTAGTATCTGTTTAAGTCTGTCAAACATTTTAAGTTGTTTATTTTTTATTCTTTTATTAGATATTAAATTAGATAATTCAGAATTAAATTTTTTATAAGAAAAATCGCTTTGAATAAGCTCTGGAATGATTTTTTTATTTAAGATTATATTAGCTAAAGATATATATTTTACCTTTACTAAATTTTTAAGTAATAGATAAGTAAAATAATTTAATTTATATACAACAATTAATGGTACTTTATTTAATGCTAATTCTAAAGAAATAGTACCAGAAACTGCAATTGCAAATTTTGAATATTTAAAAGCATACTTTTTATATTTAGATGTTTTTAGCACGTAAAAATTTATCTTTTCTTTATATTGATATGATATTTGCTTAATTAATTCTATTTGTGCATCTACAGAAATAATTAAAAAATTATATTTTTTTAATGAACTGCTTTTAGACAAAAAAAATAGAATTTTATTTAGATGTCTTTCTATTTCAACTTTTCTGCTTCCTGGAAATATTGATATGATATTTTTTTTTAATTTAAAAAGTTTCTTAGCATTATTTTTAAGATTATTGTTATTATTATAAAGAAATGGATGACCAATGAATGTTGTTTTAATACCATGAAGAGTAAAATATCTTTTTTCAAAGGGAAATAATACAAATAAACTATCTACAAATTTAGAAATTTTTTTTGCTCTATATGATTTCCATGCCCATACAGTTGGTGCTACTATATGAAGTGTTTTAAAGGTATTATTTTTTTTTTTTATTTTATTTAATACTCTGAACGAAAAATCAGGAGCATCAATACTAATAATTAAATCAGGTTTAACACTTTCTATATCATTACATGTTTGATTTATTAGGTTAATTAACCTTGGTATTTTTGGTAGAATTTCAAAAATGCCAATAATAGATAGTTCATTGAAATTAAATATTGTATTTAGCCCTAGACTTTTTAATTTTATACCTCCAAGCCCGTATAATTTAAAGTTTATTTTTTTTTTAAGAGATGAAAGAATCTCATAACCAATATTCTCACCTGACTCTTCACCTACTATTATATATATTTTATATTTTAAATTAGAGTGCATAAAAGAATATATTATTTTTATTTATTAAATCAAATGTAAGGCTAGGACTTTCAACAAAGGTTTTTTTATTTTCAACTATTATCCCATTAATTCCTGCATAAATTAAATTTTTAATAGTTTTTGGTCCTATTGTAGGTAAATCTACCCTGATATCCTGTTTTGGTTTAACAATCTTTACCAAACAAGAAAACTTGTACTTTTTACTTAATTTAAAGTTTCTAATTAAAAAGTCAGTACCTTTATGGTCTTCCTTAGAAACTACCTTGCCATCACTTATAATTACTGCTTGACCTTTATCAGACTCTCCAATTTTTTTAGCAAGGTAAAAATACTCTTTAATTATTTTTATATTAAGATGTTTTTTAA
>CACEBX010000038.1 GCA_902557845.1 Rhodospirillaceae bacterium
TTTAAATAAAAATAAATAGAATGAGTATTAATAAAAATAAATCTGAAATAGTGGAATCTTTCAAGAACTTATTAAAAAAGGCTGAAGAGGTTCAAGATTTAGATAAAGAAAAAAAAATAAGTCCTAGCAATCTTGCTAATAAGGTAAAGTTGGTAAAAGTAGGATCAGATATTAAAAAAAAATATGATAGTAGTTTTACAAGATTAGGCATTAAAAGTATTAAAAGAGTTCCTAGCAACCCATTTAAAAAAAAATATAAGGTAGAGAATAAAGAGCAGTTTAAAAAATTTGAGTATGACGCAAGTATTAAAATTACAAATATACTAAATAAACATATATATCACTGGATGAATAGAGAGATGCCTAAATTTGCAAAAGTTAAGCTTAGAAAGCACATATACACTTTGCTTAGGGAATTAGTTAAATAGTATTAAAGTATTGATTTTAATATTCTTTTACAAATCAACTTTGTATTTAGAGATTATTCCTTCATTCCACTCAAACCCAAAACCAGGTTTGTCAGGAATAATTATACTTCCATTTTTTACTACGTAAGGATCTTTTATAATTGGATTTGCCCAATCTACCCATTCAAGCCATTCTGCAGTAGGAGTGAGACACATTAGATGGGCTGAAACCTCTGGATACAAATGAGTTGAAACCTCAGCATTAAATGATTCTGCTATAGATGCAGTTTTTAACCAAGCTGATACTCCTCCAATTCTCATTAAGTCAGGCATAATCATATCACAAGATTTATTTAATAGAGCATCATGAGCATCTTTAGGGCCATGAAAATTTTCTCCTAAAGTAATAGGAGTTTTTATCTCTTTACATATTTTTTTCATATCTTCTAACATATTATATTGTATTGGTTCTTCAAACCAGTAAAAGCCAATATTATCTAAGTCATGGCACCTTCGTATAGCCTCATTTGTTGTAAAGCACTGATTAAAGTCTGACATTATAATTGTATCAGAACCAGCTCCTTTAATAACTTCATTATACGCTTTAATGTCTTGTTTATAACTGTCTCTACCAATTCTTAATTTTAATGCTTTAAAATCTCCTTCTTTTTTTAAAGTCTCTGCTTCTTTTGCTATTTTATTATTTTCTATTAACCATAACCCCCTAGAATTATAAGATTTAATATTTTTTTTAATGGATCCGCCAAGTAGGTTTGCAAATGGTTTTTTATGTATTTTTGCAAAAGCATCCCAGAATGCAATGTCTAATGCGGCAAGTCCATACAAAGCTATTCCTTTAAATCCAAGCAAGGACAAAGATTTCATTGAATGTTGATAAAAAGAATATGGTTCTATAGTTTTATTTTCATAGCTTTTACTAAGGACTCTAATTGTAGAAGCTATAGAAGGTAAATATTCTTTCAAATAAGGTCCTATATAACTATTCCCTACTATATTGTTATTTGTTACAACATCCACACACAAATATGGCCAGCTATCAAAAGTACCTAGATGTGAAATAATAGGACTTTTTAAAGGTACATTAACAGCTCTAATTTTAACTTCCTTTAAAAGTATGTCTTTCATTTAAATCTCCAAAAATTTCTCTAAAAACTTTATTGTATCTTTAGGGTTTTCAGCTTTGAATGTATTAAAGCCAAGTTTCTTTGCTGGTTTTAAGTTTATGCCTAAATCATCTATAAATAAAATGTTTTCTGGAGGTAAATTTAGTTTTGATAAAACATGCTTATATATTTCTTCTTCTGGCTTTCTCAATCCTAATTTACTAGATTCAAATACACTATTAAAATTATTTTTAAAGGTATCAAAAGTATTATTCGAAATTCCATTTATGTCTGTAGATATATTATTTGTAAGGCATGCAACTGGTATTTTTTTTCTTATCTTAAAAAAAACATCAACAATAGTAGTCTCTAATTCAACATTTAAGCACTCTAGTATTTTATCAATATCTAATTCCGCTTTTATATTTAACTCTTTTGCTTCTTTTAAAAATAACTCAGAAAATTTCTTTTTATCTATTATATTTTTTTCTAACTTAGCCCACGCATTATTTAATTTATTATGACTATTAATTTTTATGATGGTTCCTAGGGCTATATTAGATTGAATTTCATATTCTTTAAATTTTAAAAGAGGGCTTTTTGTTAGGACTCCTCCAAAATCCCATAATATTAGTTTTATAACTTCATTCATTATCTAAATATCCATAATATTGGGCTGCATTATCTATATCCTTTAAAATATACTGATCGGTTACTTGCAGTTTTAAAAAGTCTTTTGAGTGTTTTTCAATTAAAAATTTTGCTCCCTTATCACCTTTAATTTCTTTTAATTTTTCAAAATAAACTTTATTAAATAAAACTGGATTTCCTTGTATGCTTTTAAAATAGGGTATTATATTTTTATTTTGACTATTATAAAATGTGTCAATAATTTTGTCATAGGTACTAGTTTTAATTGAAGGCATATCCCCCAAACAAATTATTGTAGCAATGCTTTTTTTATTAACTTTTTCTAATCCTTTTTTAATAGAAGTGGATATTCCATTACTATAATTTCTATTGATTACATACACTATAGTTTTATCATTTATTTTTTTTTTAAATATTGCTGAATCTTTTCCTAATACTACTATTATTTCATCTATTTTTGATGCTTTTACTCCTCTTATAGTATTTTCTATAATTGTTATTTTATTTTTTTCTAATAATAGCTTGTTTCCTAGTTCCATTCTTTTTGATAGACCTGCAGCTAAAACTATTGCTGATATCATTTCTTTTTATGCTCTTCAAATTTTCTAATTATATTTTTATAAAGTCCACCGTCAGCTATTTCTGCTATTTTCTTTTTATTAAACTTTTCTCCATGACAGACTCTTTCCAAAATATCATCAAATCCATTTCTTTTTAAGCTTTTTGCACATCCAGGAACACCAATTATTATCATTTTTTTAAATTTTCCTATTAATAATAAATTACCAGGATCAGTAGGCATAATAGATGATATTACTTTTCCTTTTATATCCCTAATACTTTTAGGGACTACATCACTAGCGTCACTTATAGAAGTTTCTCCATAAATCAAAACTAAATCAATATTATCTTTTGATATTTCTTTTATGTTAGCAGATAAAGTTTTGTGATTGTGTTTACAATATTTTGTAACATTTATTTTTAAATTAAACTTATCAAGTCTAGAATTAACAGCATTAAATATTTTTATTTTATTAAGGTTTCTAATATTATTAGCAGTAAATATTATTGCTATTTTTTGAATAGTTTTTCTAGATATTTGAAAGATTCTCTTTATTGATGTGTCCTTAGTAATTTTTAGTATAACTTTTTTGTCAATCGCATAAGGTAAAATCTTAACATTTCCTACTAACTGTCCAATTGTAATAATACTGTGGTTTTTAAGTGTACAAATTGCAATATTTTTTTGGTTAGCATTAATTTTGAATAGTTTATCTTTATTGATATTTAGTAGACCTTCTTTTCTTGAAAATATGTCAGCTCTACCATTAGAGATAATAATTTTAAATAAGCTACTAGGGGATATATGTTCAGCAACTAATTTGGCTGATAAATTTTCTGTGTAGTCATTCTTTTCTTTAATTGCAACATAGACTTGGTTAATATTATTTTTAATTAGCAATGATATTTTTTCACTATCTAAAATCATTCCTTTTCTTATAACTAAACTTTTAAACTTTATGGTATGTGCCAAAATATGAGAAGTTGCTTTTCTAGTAGATACTATTTTAAATTGCATTATTATTTTTCACTGAAATTATTTGGGCAATAATAGCACAAGCTATTTCTGCAGGAGTCTTGGCTCTAATATCTAAGCCAACTGGTCCATTAATTTTTGACAGCTCTTGCTTTGTAAAACCTTTTTTTTCTAACCTTTTTAGTCTAGCTTCATGCGTTTTTACTGAACCTAAACAGCCTATATAAAGAGGACTAAACTTTAATGCATAATCGATAGCTGGGTCATCTAGCTTAGGATCATGAGTCAATGTAACTATGCAGGTCTTATTATTAATGCTGATCTTCTTTAGTCCTTCATCTGGCCATTCAGTTAAAAGGTGAGCTTTATTTATAAACTTATTCTCTTCAAAATTATTTCTAGGATCAATTAAAAAAACTTTAAAGTTAAGTACATTAGCTAGCGTTACTAATGATTCTGAAATATGAACTGCGCCTATAATAACAAGTTTATACTGAGAAGAAAAAACTTTGGAAAACCAAGCCTTATCTTTAAAAATATTAATTTTAGAAGCTTCATTTTTATATATATTTGATAAGAATTGATTATTTGCAGGTTTGCTCTCTATTATTTCTCTTGTACCATTTGATAAATTTGTTAAAACTATTAATTTTTCCTCAGCATCAAAGACATTATTTATTTTTTTTATTATTTTTAAATCAGTTTCAGAAAACTTTTCTAACAAAACTTTAATTTTTCCACCACAAGTTAAACCTACTTCCCAAGCTTGGGTATTTGAAACTCCAAATTCTAAAACTTGGTGTTTGCCAGTATTTATTACATCTAAACTTTTAGCAAATACAAAATTCTCTATACATCCTCCAGATACAGACCCAACGATCTCATTTTTTGAATTTACAACCATTGAACTTCCAATAGGTCTTGGACTTGAGCCCCAAGTATCAATGACAGTTATTATTGCTATTTCTAAGCCATCTTTAATCCACTCTTCAGCCTTATAAAATATTTCTTTTTCATTCATTAGTGCAAACTATCCAATGATTTTTTTATTAAAGACTTTATTAATGATATACGATATTCATAACCAGCATTAATATCACTGTTAATATCATAATTGCTAAAATTAATATTGTCTAAATTAAAATTTTGTAATTCATGAATATTTAAACCTTCTATTTCATCAATCAAAAATACTTTATTTGCAGCACCTGTAATTCCTATACTAGCCTTTTTATCTGCAACAGAAAAAAATACTCCAACAATAGCATATTTAGATGCTTGACTTGAGAATTTTTCATAAGAAGAATAGGTTGCTGTTGGAAAAGTAACTTTTTTTACAATTTCTCCTTCATCTAATGTTGTTTCAAACATATCTATAAAAAAATCTCTTGCTTGTATTTCTCTTGAATTAGTTTCTATCTTAGCATTGAGAGAAATTAAAGCCCCTGGATAATCTGCTGCTGGATCAGCATTACATATTGAACCACCTAATGTTCCTTTGTTTCTAACGGCATTATCTGCAATTTTTGATGCTAAATAAGCTAAACCTGGTATTTGTTTTTTTATTAAATTTGACTTTGCAATTTCATTATGATTTACAAGACTTCCTATACTTATACTATTATTATCTTCATTTATTCCTTTCATATCATTAATATACGTAAGATCTATTAAGTCAGTTGGCGATGAAAGCCCTTGTTTAATAGATGGAAGCAATGTCATGCCTCCAGCTAAATATTGTGGAAATTCACAACTCATAAAAATTTTTCTACTTTCATCTAGACTTTTAGGAGAGTGATACTTAAATTTTTTCATTTTTAATTATCTTTGTTTAAATAATTCTTAATTGATTTTACAATATTATGATATCCAGTGCATCTACAGAGGTTTCCATCTAAAAAATCTCTAATTTGATGGTCTGATTTTATATCTTTATCTTTAGCAAGTTCTAATGCTGAAAATAATATACCAGGTGTACAAAAACCGCATTGCAGCCCATGGTTTTCTTTAAAAGACTCTTGAATTTTATGAAGCTTATCTTCCTTCCCTAATCCTTCTACAGTTGTAATAATGCTATTGTTACATTGTGCTAATAATATTGAACAAGATTTAATACATTTATTATTTATCATAACTATGCATGAGCCACATTGTGAGGTATCGCAACCCACATGTGTGCCAGTTAATTTAAGATCGTATCTTAAAAAATCAACCAAAAGAGTGTTTGCATCTACTTCTTTGCTTATATCTATACTGTTTACTTTAACATCAATTTTAATTTTATTCATAATTTATTAATACGAAAAATATTATTAAAAATATTATTAAAAAAATAT
>CACEBX010000039.1 GCA_902557845.1 Rhodospirillaceae bacterium
AGTCTATATTAAGCCAAAGCTATAAAGTGGATGAAATCATAGTAGTTGATAACAACTCTTCAGATGATACCATCAAGGCAATAAAGGAAAAATATCCAAAAATTAAATTATTGGAAGAAAAAAAACAAGGAGTAAGTAATGCAAGAAATAAAGGAATACTTCACGCAAAAAACAAGTGGGTAGCATTTTTAGATTCTGATGACATATGGATGCCAAAAAAAATAGAATTGCAGGTTAATAAAATAAAGTATTCTAAAAATGAAATATTTATGGTTCATACTGATGAAATTTGGATAAGGAATAAAAAGTTTATAAACCAAAGAAAAAAACATAAAAAACTTGAAGGTTATATTTTTGAAAAATGTTTAGATATGTGTATTATTTCTCCTTCAAGTGTATTAATAAATACCTTGCTATTTAAAAAGTATGGAACCTTTAATGAGAGATTAAAAGTTTGTGAAGATTATGAGCTTTGGCTAAGATTGACCAGCAAAATTCCTGTGAGTTTAATTAATGAGCCTTGTGTTATAAAACATGGAGGGCACACTGACCAATTATCAAAAAAGTTTTGGGGAATTGATAGATTTAGAGTGAAAGCATTAGAGAAGTTGTTATTATCTTACACACTACAAGGTTCACAAAAAATAAATATGATGTCTGTACTATTAAAAAAAATAAACATTATTATTATGGGTGCAGAAAAAAGAAAAAATATTAAAATTAAAAGAATCTATAATTTTAAAAAAAAATACTGGTTAAATAAATTGAGACTATTAAATGAATAAAAAAAATTTAAGATTTGTTATAGCATTTAAAGTTGAGGCTGAGGCGATATTAAAGCTTTATAACTTGAAGGAGAATAAGCTACAAAAAGGGAACTTTAAAATTTTTAATAACAAGGATTTAAATATATGGTTAGTGCTTTCTGGAATAGGAAATATTAACTCAAATAAAGCAACAAAATATTTATATGAGCAAAGTCCTAAGAATAAAAAAAATATTTGGATTAATATTGGTATGGCAGGTAGTCAAAATTATAAGCTGGGAAATATTTTTAATATTAAAAAGGTATCTTTTATGAAAAAAAACTATTACACCGGCGCTATAGTAAATCATATTACGCCATCTAGTGAAGTAATTAGTGTTGATAGTGTAGAAAAAAAATTTCCTATAAAAAATACTTTATTTGAAATGGAAGCGTATGGATTTATAAAAGAGGTAGAAAAAATTTGTGATAGAGAACAAATTTGTATCTTAAAAATAGTATCAGATAATAAAAAAAATAAGCCTATTAATTTTATAAGAAATACAAAGTTGTATATTAATAATAATCTCATAAATATTGAAAAGACTATAGAAGCATATATTAAGAATTCTCTCAGTTTATCAAATAAAAGCAAAGTCAGCCTAGATTTAATACAAAGAAAATTTAACTTAACCTATTCATACAGAATGATACTTAATGACCTCATATTAAAATTTGAAAAAATTTATTCTAAAAATTTACTTGTAAAAACTATTAATGATTCCAGAGATATAAAAGAACTAATTAAACAGCTTAAAAGCAAAATTAAAGTTTATTTGCTAAAGGTTTAAATTGAAAAAAGTTATTTATATAGAAAAAAGTATTAAGGATGCACCTAGAACTAAAAGTATTTTAAAGAAGTTTAAAAATCCAATTATTATCAGTATTGATAGATATTCTGAGGTTTTTAATAAAAAAAACCAAAACTTTAGACTTCAAAAAAAAAATCCTGCAATAATCATAGCAAAAAAATATAAAAACTTTCTATTAGAAACGCCTAGTACTTACTCTATAGGAAGAAAAAATAATTATTATTTTTCCTATATGTATAATTGTTTGTTTGATTGTAGATATTGCTTTTTGCAAGGAATGTACAATTCAGCAAACTTTGTAATTTTCATAAATTATGAGGATTTCTTTAATGAAGTCAGAGGATTAGAAAAAAGTGAAATAGCTAAAGATACTACTATATTTACAGGGTATGATTGTGACTCTTTGGCATATGATAATATTACTAACTTCTCTAGTTTTCTTTTAGGATACTTCTCAGAATTTAATGATGTAGAGATAGAAATAAGAACAAAGAGTACATATCTCAGACCTTTTTATAGGATAGGGCTTGATAATATAGTGTTAGCATTTAGCTTTACCCCTGAAAAATTTTCAACTAAATACGAGTTAGGAGTTGCTCATTTTAAAAAAAGAATAGCAGCTCTAAAAAAGGTAGTTCAGTTTGGATGGAAAATAGGAATTAGATTAGACCCATTTGTGATATACAAAGGTTGGGAATATGATTATATAGAATTATTAAAAATATTATTTAGTATTATACCTAGAGAGCAAATACATTCAGTAACTTATGGAAATATTAGGTATCCAAAGAAAGTATTTACGAATATTAAAAAAATATATCCAGAAGAAAATCTTTTTTTAAAATTTGAAAATAATAAAAAGAATATTTATGATGAAGATAATGGAGAATTAATTAATAATTTTTGTAAAAACTATTTATTTAAGTACATAGATAAAAGCAAAATTTTTTGTAATATTCATGAAAAGTAAATTAAAAAAAAATATCTTAATAACAGGAACTTCATCAGGTATAGGGAAATCAATTGCCTTAAAGTTACTCAAGCAAGATTATTCAGTAATAGGTATCTCTAGAAAGCATACAATTAGAGATAATAAATATATTGCCTATACTCAAGATATTTCAGACTTAAAAGGATTTTCAAAATTATTAGACGAAATAAGAAAAAAGCATAAAAATATTTATGGAATAATAAGTAATGCGGGAGAAGGATCATTTAATAAATTAGAAAATTTTTCAGAGTCTGAAATTTTAAACTTTTTTAATTTAAATTTGATATCACATATTATTTTGTCTAAAAAGATGATTTCTGCTTTAAAAAAAAATAAAAAAGGAATATTTATTTTTATCGGTTCCGAAGCATCTAAAATAGGAGGAGTTCAGGGTACACTTTATTCCTCAGCTAAACATGCATTATATGGTTTTGTAAAGTCGTTTAGAAAAGAAGCTAATAAAGCCGCCGTAAGGGCTACTATAATTAATCCTGGTATGGTAAGAACTAATTTTTTTAATTCTTTAAATTTTCAGCCTGGAAAAAGTAAAGAGAATGCACTAGAAGCATCAGATATAGCAGAATTAGTATATTTTTTATGTCAATCAAGCAAATATATTAATTTCACTGATATAAATGTTGATCCCATTAAAAAAGTTATACTCAGAAAGTAGAATAAATATTGGCATAATATTTGCTTCATTATATTTTAATAGGATAGTGTTAATATTTTGACATTAGAGAGGATGTGTTATAATGGCAAATGTGGCAACAGAAGAAAATAATAGTGAGGCATTAGAACAGTTTGAAGGTTTGACAGGTGTGCAGAAATGCGCAATTTTGATGCTTCTTATAGGAGAAGATGAAGCAGCAAATATTATGACTAATTTAAATCCTGAAGAAGTTAAAACTCTAGGAACTACTATGTATGAGGTTCAGGACATTGACCAGGAAACAGTTAATTTAGTATTAGATGAATTTCTGCAAATAATTAAAGCCAATACTGCTTTAGGTTTTGGTGCGTCTGATTATATTTCGACCGTAATGTCTAAGGCTCTGGGTGCCGAAAAAGCTCAATCTGTATTATCTAAAATTACTCCACAAGATGCTAATAATCCTATTGATATACTGCAATGGATGGATGCAAAGTCAATATCAGAACTTATTTCAGATGAACACCCTCAAATTATTGCAGTAATCTTATCTTATTTAGAATCTGCAGTAGCATCAGATGTATTAAGTCAACTAGACCCAAAGTTACAACCTGATATAATTTATAGGTTATCTACTATCGAAAATATTCAACCAGAAGCTCTAAAAGAATTAGAGAAAGTAATGGAGAAAAAGTTTAATTCAAATGCTTCATTAAGAGCAACACAAGCAGGAGGTATAAGATCAGCTGCAAATGTTATGAACTACTTAAAGTCAAATGTGGAATCAAGTATTATGAAAGAGCTTACTAAAAAAGATAAGGACATAGCAAAAGAAATTCAAGAAAACATGTTTGATTTTGAAAATCTAATAGGAATAGATGATAAAAGCATGCAAACTCTTATTAGAAGTTTAGATAATGAATTAATAGTAGTAGCACTCAAAGGTGCTGATGATGCTGTTTCAGATAAGTTTTTTGCATGTATGTCACAAAGAGCCGCAGCTAATATAAAAGACGAAATGGAAGCTTTAGGTCCTATGAGACTTACAGATGTTCAAGAGGCACAAAAGCAGATTATTGCTGTTGCTAGACAATTAGCAGATGAAGGATCTATTGTGCTTTCAGGTAGAGGAGGAGACGAGTACCTTTAAAAAGTATTGATTATGAAAATTTTATTACTCTTATTCTTCTATAGTAGTTTCATAAGCCATTTGCATGCTCCCGCTAGAATGCATTCAAATACAATTATATATCCAACTGGACATAAATATGAGACTAAACAAAAATATGAGATATGCAGATTGAAAAAAGAAATTAGAAAACCAACTGAAATAAAATGCTTTTATACTAGACAGGATAAGTATGGATCTGAACTAATAATAACAAATGACCAGCCTACATTTTCTTGTTTAAAACAAATTGATTGTAAAAGAGAATAATTTTTAAATTGACCAAATAACATAAGAGGTTTATTTTGTTACCATGGCAGGAAGAGGAAAAGAAGAAGAAGGGTATTCAGTAGAAGCCCAAGAGAATATGCATGTAGCACTAGAAACTTTTAAAGAGTCTCTTATTCCAATAGGCTCGGAGGAAGCTAATAAAAATGTTTTTGCAACTATCAAGGTTATGGTAGGCGGTATTAGAAGACGTTTAGTTGATCTAGGAAACGTAGAGGCCCCAGAAGGTCCACTTAAAATTCAATTAATGATTTTTAATAAAGAGCACATTCCTCTAGTCATGGAACAACTTAAAGAGGATGGGTTTAAACCTAGATCAGATCCTGGTTCCCAATACGTTAAAATTGATGTTCCTCCGCCCACCAGATTGCAGTTGATGGATATAGCTGCAGATGTTGATAGAAGAACTAAATCTTGTGTGGGAGCACTGACAAAAATTAAAAGCAATACTTCACAAAGGTTAATGAAAGCATTAGAAAATGAGTATATAGAACAAAAAATTGCTGGTGTAGCTAATAAAAATATGGAAAAGACTTTTATAAAATTAGAGAAAGAATCAGTAAAAATAGGTATGATTAAGAAGATAGAAATACTAGGCAAATGGTATTCTCCTGATAATGATCTAGAGAAAATACTTTATAAAACCTACCAAGAAGCTCAAAAGAAAAAAATAGAAAAAAGTGAAAGTAAATCTGACTAGTTTTCTAATTCTTGTTTCAATGAAGATAGAAAATGAAGTTCTTTCCAAATTTTTTCTGTTTTTTCATTCATATCATTAAGTCTTCCAGTAAGCGTTCTAATAATTGCTTTTATTATAGGGTCTGCATTTTGTACTTTTTTATAAAAAAGGTCTTTTTCTATTATTAGAAGCCTACATTCTGAGGCAGCTTCTGCAGATACTGAATGCTCTTTATTAAATAGACTACTTATTTCACCAAATAATTCACCCTCATGGACTGTTCCAAGATTATAGCCATTTTTACTAATAATATTAACGCTTCCTGTATAAACAAAATATGCAAATTTTGGATGTTCATTAAATTTATATATCGTATCACCTTTATTATAACTAATTTGTTCTAAACCAGAATTTGTTAAATTTTGAATACTGTTATCTAGATTTTTCA
>CACEBX010000040.1 GCA_902557845.1 Rhodospirillaceae bacterium
TCTAATTCCTCATCAATAACATATTTCCTTAAAAAGTTTACTACATTGTGTAAATCAGAAAATATTGTTTCTTGAGAAATTTTATTGTAGTCATATTGTTTCGTATATACTTTCCTAATAAATGAACTATCATGAATTGGTGGGCCAATAACTACATCATTATTATCAAAATATCCTATAAAATCATCAATATGCTTTCTATTTAAGTGTATCTTATTAGGAATTACAACTATATGAGGGTGTATTTTTCTAATTCTAGCCTTTAAATCATCAATTTTTTTTACAAAATCTAAAGTAATTGGAAGTTCAGCTAATGTATTACTGCAAGGAATAATAATAGCATGAGACTTAGTCAATAACTCAATACCTTCTTGGTCAGGTCTTGCAGGAGTATCTATGACTAAAATATTATCTTTTTGCATTCTACAATTATTCATAAGCTGCTCTAACATAATTACATTTAATTTGTCATACTCATAAGAAATAGGATAGTGACTACAAGGAATATTATCGCTAATTCTTTGTAATAATCTCACTGAGCTACCCTGTTTATCTGCATCAATAAGTTGAACAGACTCATATGCATTTGTCCATTTTAACATAGCGGTGACAAGACAACTTAAAGTGCTTTTTCCAACACCTCCTTTAGGATTAGCAAAGGATAATATTTTTCCTCTTTTTTCTGTCATTTTTCCTCCTTTGCACTTTTTATAATATCTAAGCTATCATCAAAAAAATTCATATTATTTTTTAATTTATTTATTGTATCTAAATAATTATTTTTAATATGTGATATGTTTTCATAAATCCCATCTAGTTCTTTATCAATTTCAGAAATATTATTTAGGTGGTTTCGCTTTCTAATTATTAATTGCTCAATATTTTTTAGGTATGGTAATATCTGAGACTTAAGTTTTTCTATGTCTTGAAAAATTGGTTCAGAAATATCTTTGTTATTCTCTATAGAGTTATTATTTTGAGATTTTATATGTTGACTAATATTAGTTCCTCTTTGATTCATTCTTTTTTTTATTTCCTTTGCCAATATTTCAAACTTTTCATCAAGATGAAATCCTTCATCATGTGTCTTCAGCTTCGAAAAATCTTTCTTAGAGTCAACACCAGGGCCTTGATGCTTATTAGTCTTTTCCCAAGAACCATTTCTTCTTAAAACTTTAATTACCGAATCATCCATCCTATTATTATAGATGATTTAAAAAATATTTAAATAAAATCTTATTCTATATTATGGTGTTGGCTTAAAAAGTAGTACTAAATGTTGTAAAAAAAAAAAAAAAAAAAATTAAATTGACTTCCTTTTAATTTCTTTAAGCATTTATAACTATTAAATCAATATAGTTACATTCCCAAAGTTTGATAAGATAAAGCAATTTTTTTAAGTGCTATGCACATAGCGCTTGTTCTTAAATCCTTAATTTTATTTGAAGAATGCCATTTATAAGACATGTCTGTATAGGCCTGCCTCATTGTATCGTCCAAGCCTGACCTAACGAGATCGATTTCATCAGAACCTTTTAAAAGACTCTTTTTATAATTTATATTAATAGATGTACTAGTGACTTTTTCTAAAGCTCCTAGCAACTTTTCAATTTTATTTTCTTCTTCTCTTTTATGAAGTCTTCCAAACCTTATTCTTGCTAGATTTTTTACCCACTCAAAATAAGAAACTGTAACTCCACCTGCATTTGCATATAAGTCAGGAATTATAACTTTATTTGCTCTTAATATTGTATCTGCTTCATATGAAATTGGTCCATTGGCTGCCTCTACAATAACTTTTGCCATTATTTTTTTTGCATTGCTTTTATTTATAACTCCTTCTAATGCTGCTGGTATTAAAATATCACATTCATGCTTTAAAAGTTCATTTCCATTGTTTAGATATCCTTTATAGCCTTTTACTCCACCATTGCTTGCAATATGTTTTTTTAATTTATCAATATCAATTCCTTTTTTTTGATATACAGCACCATCCCTCTCTATAACTGCAATCACATTAGCTCCATCTTCTTTTGACAAAAACTTTGCTGCATGATAACCAACATTACCTAAGCCTTGCACTACAATAGTTTTACCCTCTAGACCTCCTTTAATGTTAGCAATTTTCTTATCTTTCTCATGTCTAAAAAACTCTCTAATAGCATACTGTACTCCTCTTCCTGTTGCTTCTACTCTTCCACGTATACCATGCTTATTTATTGGCTTTCCAGTAACACAAGCAAAGCCATTTATATCTATTGGATTTAATTTTCTATATTCATCTACAATCCAAGCCATTTCTCTCTCTCCTGTTCCCATATCTGGAGCAGGGACATTTTGCGATGGATTTATTAAGTCTCTTTTTATTAATTCCTGAGCAAATCTTCTTGTAATTTTTTCAAGCTCGTCAGGTTTATACATATTAGGATCAATAATTAATGCTCCTTTTGAACCCCCAAAAGGAATATCTACTAAAGCACATTTGTATGTCATTAAAGCTGCTAAAGCCTCAACTTCTGACTGGTCTGCATGTATTGCGTAACGTATTCCACCCTTTACTGGTTCTAAATGTTCTGAATGTACACATCTAAACCCTGTAAATGTAAATAATCTATTTCTTATTTTAACTCCAAAATTTAATTTATATGTCGAGTTTGGTGATTTAATTTGTTTTGCGATATAATCTGGAAGTTTTAATACTCCTGCCGCATTTTCAAATACCTTATCTACTGATTCTAAAAAATCCTTACCTGACAAATATACCTCCCTAATTTATAAAGAATAGTGTAGTATACAAAATAAATGATAAGTAATGAATAAAAAATTAAAAGGAACTTGGAATCCTGGAGATATAATATATAGAATAGGAGATCCACCTGATTATGCATATTTGATTGTCGCAGGAACAGTTGAGTTTTGTTCCTCTCAAAATGTTAAATTAGGAGAGGCTGGACCTAGTGAAGTGTTTGGAGAAATAAGTTCTTATCTTAATAGAAATCATTCTGTTACAGCTAAAGCAAAAACACATGTTGTAGCAAAAAAAATTGAAAAAAATGAGTTATCTAAAATAATAAAGAAAACACACCCAGTAGTAATTGGTATGCTGAGGGGAACTTATCATAGGCTAATAGAATCAAATGCTAAAACAGAAGATTATGTTAAAGATGTTGAAAAGTATAGTATGATGTATGAAAGAAGTTTAGAAGACTCTGAAATGATAAAAAATAAAATAGATAATATACAAAATAAATTAGATGATAATGCTAAGCAAAATAAGGGGGAATAATGGTAAGAAAAAAATATGAAGAGTTAGAAGATATTGTTTTAGAAAATACTATCTTAATAAAGAAAAATAGAGCTTTAGTTAGCATAAATCATGATAATTTGCATGGTGCCTACAGAGAATCATATGATGTAACTAGAGAACTTTTACTTTTGCAATTAGATAGGGCTAGAAAGTTTATAAATGAAAAAACCACCCATGTTAACTTATTTGAATATTTAAAGAAAAGAATTGAAATTAATAAACAAACAGCCTCAGTAACTGAAAAAATAATTACTTCAAATGAAATTATGCTAGAAGCTTTGGAAGAATCTAAACTAGTAAATGATGAGTTAGTTAGGTTCTTAGAAACTTCCTTAAGTAATTATAAAAAATTAAAAAAATCTAGCAAAAAGAAGTCTAGTCAAAATAAAAAGAAAAATACCTACACTGAGAAAGAAATTAATCAACTTTTTAATTTACAAAAAGAAAATATACTTAATATTTTTAGAAATAACTCGAGGATCAATCACAATAGAAAAATAATACAAGATAAAATTGCTGAGGTAGAGCTTATTTCAAAAAAAGCTCAAGATTTAGTTGCTAACTTTCATCACTTTTTGTATGAAGATTAATTAAGTAATTTTCATACTTTTTTTTCAATTCTACTTTTCGTATTTTTCCTGTAGCGGTATGTGGTAGCTTTTCAATAAACACTATATCGTCAGGCATCCACCATTTTGCTATTTTATTTTCTAGAAAATCAAATATTTCACTTTTCTCTATATTTTCACCCTTAACTACCAACAACAAAGGTCTTTCATCCCACTTTTTATGTTTTGCGCCAATGACTGCAGCTTCTAAAATTTTCTCGTGACCTACTGCTATATTTTCTACTTGAATAGAACTTATCCATTCGCCACCAGACTTTATTACATCTTTTACTCTGTCGGTTATTAACATAAATCCGTCCTCATCAATACTAGCTACATCTCCTGTCAAAAACCAGCCATTATTGTCATGGGTGTCACTATGAGATACGTTTAAATATCCTGAACATATCCAAGGTCCTTTAACCCATAAGTTTCCAAAAGCTTTCCCATCATGAGGCAGCAAATCGCCATTATCATTAGTTATTTTAATTTTAACGCCATAAATAGGTCTACCTTGTTTGGTAGCTAAATCATATTTTTTTTCTTGAGAAAAAGACAAATGTTTGTGCAATGGCCTATTTACTGTTCCTAGAGGCGAAGTTTCTGTCATTCCCCATGCATGTATTACTTCCACATTATATTTCTTATGAAACTCCTCAATCATAAACTTTGGACACGCGGAACCACCTATAACGCATCTCTGTAGAAACTCTATCTTCTTTTTAGTTTTATCTAAGTAATCAAATAACATTAACCATATTGTGGGAACAGCTGCTGTAAATGTAACTTTTTCTTGATGAAGTATATCATAAACACTTTTTCCATCTAAATGTCTTCCTGGAAGTACTAGTTTTGCTCCCACCATATTAGCAATGTAAGGAATACCCCAAGCATTAGCATGAAACATAGGAGCTATAGGCATGATTACATCAGTACTAGAAATATTCAAAGCATCAGGGTTAGCAGCAGCGAGAGTATGAATCATTGTAGACCTATGAGAATATAAAACACCCTTAGGATTCCCTGTAGTTCCCGATGTGTAACAAAGGGATGAAGCGGTTGACTCATCAAAATCTGGCCATTCATCGATTGGCGTCCCAGATTGATTTAACAAATCTTCATATGCTATTAAATCTTGCTTAATGTTGTGTTGTTTCGGTAGTTCTTCTTGATTACATAAAAAAATAATTTTTTCTACACAATTTATATTATTAGTTATGTCGGATATTAATTCTAAAAAATCTAAATCAACAAATAAAAGCTTATCTCTTGCATCGTTAATAATAAAAATTAACTGTTCTTTAAATAACCTAGGATTTATAGTGTGACACACTGCTCCAATTCCTGAAATCCCATAATATAATTCCAAATGCCTAATATTGCTCCATGCTATTGTTCCTAATGTATCTCCTATATTTACTCCAATATTGGTTAAGGATTTTGCAAGCTTCTTTGTACGTATATTGGTCTCTGCATAATTTGTTTTTTCAATTTTACCGTTAGATAGTCTATGGGCTATTTCAGTACTTCCATGATATTCACTACTATGTTCTATTAAGGAAGATATCAATAAATTTTTATTAGACATTAATCCACGCATTACTACCTCAAATGTATTTATAGTTACAAAGCATTAAATATTTAAATTAACATTAATGGCATATTGATTGCAGAAAAAATATATGAATATTTTAATTTATATAGTATTAACTATATTTTTATCTATAAAT
>CACEBX010000041.1 GCA_902557845.1 Rhodospirillaceae bacterium
TAATAACAGGAAACTATCATAGGTTAAGAAGTTACCTGTCTTTTAAATCTCATAATTGTAATGTTGTTTTAATATCAAAAAAAGCAAACTTTAGCTTTACACTTTTCTACCCTTCTTCTTATGGTATAAAGCTTTTTGAGAAAGTAACTTATGAATACATGGGATTATTTTATTACCTTATAACTAATAAGATTAAACCCTTAGTTCTTTTTAATATCTAGAGGGTATTTTATTTTAACTTTTAACTTTATAGGGTCTTCTATTTTTTTTTCTAAAATAGCTTTAGACAATGGCATTTCTATTTCTCCAAAACCGACAATACCAGCAAATTTTCCACTTCCACTAACAACACTTACCTTCCCTTTGCAAATAGCATCTCCATTAAAACCAGCAGTTGTAGCACATTCCCATTTAGTTAAAAGTGAATCTATATTATTAGGAAGGCTTATATAACAGTATCCACCTAAATCTTCTACTTCTGCAAACCCACAACTAAAACCTCTGCCCGTGTAAGACCTTCCAAGAAAGTCGCAAGAAATTTTGGCCTTTTTAAAATTTAAAACTGAGTTTGATAATTTTCCAATTATATTCCCTTTTAGAATTTTATCTTCACCTATATAAGACATAAGAACGTTGTTATCCTCAATTAATTTAAATTTAAAAATATTTTCCTCAAAAGACTCATTGCTTTGAACAACTTTGACGCCCAATACTGATATAATCGTTAAAATCAGGATACTAATTTTTATTAACTTTAAAAATGTATAATATTTCATAAGACTGCCATTATAGAAAATTTTATAAAACTAGCTTTATTTTAAAAAAAATAACACTAATATATATATATATATATTATTAGGAGATAATTTAAATGACAAGCATATTAACATCATTAAATAGGACTATAATTGTTGGTTCTTTACTCACTTTATTATTTGTTGCTTATTTCATTTCAACTAATGGTTCAATAGATGAATATTTTTGGCAATTTATTTTTAGATATATTCATGTTCTTGCTGGAATTATGTGGATAGGACTGCTTTACTACTTTAATTTTGTTCAAATTCCTAACATGCCTAAAATTCCTGATGAACAAAAGCCTGCTATTGGAAAAGTGATTGCCCCGGCTGCTCTTTGGTATTTTAGATGGGCTGCAATGGTTACTTTAATTTCTGGAATAATTTTGGGGCACTTAAATGGATATTTACTTTCTGCTCTTCAACTGGGGATAGCTGACTCAAACCCTGCTAATACTGCAATAGGAATAGGAATGTGGTTAGCAATTATAATGTTTTTTAACGTATGGTTTGTTATTTGGCCTAATCAAAAAAAGGCATTAGGAATAGTAGAAGTTTCAGCTGAAGAAAAAGCTGGTGCTGCAAAAACTGCAATGCTTTTCTCTAGGACAAATACTCTGTTATCCATCCCTATGCTTTTTGCAATGGTTGCAGCTCAAAATATTTGGTAATAAAATTTCTGCTAGGGTAAATAGGATCTAATTAACTTTCCATTAGGAGTTCGTTCTTTAGTATAGTTAGTTCCATTTACCCAGATATTATGAATTCCTAAAGGTTCTACTGTTAATCTAGAAGACCCTCCAGGAAGATCATTTTTTCTAAATGATTTAGATACTCCAACCTCATTGGCATCAAATAAAAGCATATCAGCAAAATAACCGGGTAATAATTTACCTCTTTTAGGAATTCTACATATGTCTGCTTGTTTTCCAGAAAGCTTATATATTGCTTGCTCTAAAGACATAATATTTAAATCTCTAGCCCATTTTCCTAGAAGGTCTAATCCATAACCTGCATCACATAACAGAGATAAGTGTGCTCCAGCATCTGATAATGATACAGTTGACTTATCATGAAGAAGCAACCTTTTTACTTCGTTATCATCTGAATTAAGTAACTCTGCAATAAAAAGATCATCCATTCCATATTTAGATAATGCATTATCAATTAGCCAGTCAAATGGATCTTTGTTTTCTTGTAATGAAATATCACTAATATTCATACCTTCAAAATTTATATTATTTTTATTTACAGCTTTTATAAGCTTAATTTTTTCCCAATCACCTACAAATAACTTGTTTTTACTTGTGTCATAAATTTCTTCTTTAACTCTTTTTCTAAAATTTTTATCTCCTAGGATATCAAGTTTTTTTTTGTTATCTATTTCGGTCATATATTTTTTCCAAGATGAAAGACCTTCTAGCATGTAGGGCTCATTCATTGTAAATTCCATGGTTAATGGTCTGCAAGATACTTGCCCCCAGAACTCATATCCTTTTTTTGAGGACTTATCTAAATCATTTAAAATATTAATTGCCCAGTCTTTTTTTGAAGGGTTGTATAGAATAGGCGCTATCATTACAGGTCTTTTTATATTTCCCATAATTTTTTCAATATCTTGAATGCTAGAATTATTTGACTTAGTAAGCATAAAAATTCCTCTACCCTGATGAGCCATGGCTTGAATTAATCTAGAAATTTCATTATGTGAGGAAAGTCTAGAAGGCATAGGTCTGCCTCCATCACCATTATGTCCTTCAAAAGTAGAAGTCGCAAACCCGACTGCACCGTGGTTCATAGCGTCTTTGATTACATTTTCCATTTCTATAATTTCGCTTTCAGTTGCTTCTCTTTCCATTGCAGCTTCTCCCATACTCCATATCCTGACAGCTGAATGGCCTATATAAGAACATACATTAAGTGCTAGTTTTTTTCTTTCTAGTAAATAGAGATATTCTTTATATGTCTCATAACTCCAATCAATTCCTTCTTTTAAAGTATTATAAGGCATACCCTCTACCTTTGTTAGATTAAGCATATTAAGGTCTCTATCTTCAGGTTTGCAAGGTGCAATTGTAAATCCACAGTTTCCTATTAATGCAGTAGTAACTCCCAAATCCAATGAAGGAGAAGCAGAGTTATCCCACGTAAGTTGTGCATCATAATGCGTATGTGTATCTATTATTCCAGGACATAGTATATGACCTTCAGCATCATAAATACTTTTACTTGCCCCTAGTTTTTGACCTCTCTCTACAATTATATTTCCATTAACTGCTAATTCTCCAAAAAACCTATTAGCTCCTGTGCCGTCTATAATGGTTGCATTAATTATTTTTAAATCGAACATATTCTTTATTTTGAAATCATAGCACAAGCTGTTTTACTTGCTATTTTTCTACCAAGAATATTATATATAAACTTTGAAGCAGCCAATACTTTTTTTAAGTTAATTCCACTATTAATACCCATACCATTAAACATGTACAATACATCTTCTGTAGCTACGTTACCACTAGCTCCTCTTGCGTAAGGGCAACCACCTAAGCCTCCAACTGAGGTGTCAAAACTTGATACTCCCATTTGCACACTAGCATAAATATTTGCTAATGCTTGTCCATATGTATCATGCAAGTGCATAGCTATTTTAGAATAATTTATTTTATTAGATACTTCATCAATTAATTTTTGTGTTTCAAGAGGAGTACCAAAACCTACTGTATCTCCTAAAGAAACCTCATAACACCCCTCATTAATTAAAAACTTAGCCAAACTAGCAGTTTTTTTATAACTCACTTTTCCCTCATAAGGACACCCTAAAACGCAGCTCATATAAGCCCTAATTTTTAAATTATTTTTTATGGCTATTTTTAATATTTCTTTAATATTTTTTTTTGTTTGTTCTATGCTGGCGTTGGTATTTTTCTTAGAAAAAGTTTCAGATGCAGTTGCAAAAACACATATGCTTTGAACATTGCTTTCTAATGCATTATGCAAACCAATAACATTAGGAACTAACAATGGATACACAGTTTTTTTATTTTTTAAGATTTTATCATAAACAATATTACTATTTTCCATTTGGGGGACCCACTTAGGAGAAACGAATGAACCAACTTCAATATATTTATAGTCACATAAACTTAAAAGATTTATAAACTTTACTTTTTCTTCTATAGATATATTGATTGTTTCATTTTGAAGTCCGTCTCTTGGTCCGACTTCATTAATATTTACATTTTTAGGAAACATTATCTTTCCATTTAGGATTTCTTTTTTCTAAAAATGCTTCTACTCCCTCTTGCGCTTCTTCAGATACTCTTATTTTAGAGATTTTTTCTGCAGTCTCATTTATTAAGTCTTTATTAATTTGTTTATTATGTATTTTATTCAAAAATGATTTAATTTGACTTTGAGCTTGTGGCGCACCAGAAAATAAATCACTTATAAGATTACCTTTAAGTTTTTCAAATTCTTTTATATTAATAATTTCATCTATGAGACCTATATCAAGTGCTTTTTTGGCTTCAAATAATTCTCCTGATAAAAAAAGTTGTTTAGTAGTCTTATATCCAATTGCCCTTAATATGTAAGGAGCTATCATCGCTGGTATCAGACCTAGCTTAACCTCTGAAAAACAGAATTTGCTTTTTTCTGTACTAATAGAAAAGTCACTTGCAGCAATTAATCCTAAAGCTCCTCCAAAAGCATGTCCGTTAACTAAAGAAATTGTTGGCTTTGTAAAGCTATCAACTGCACTTAGCATATCAGTAAAATCTTTTGCCTGCTTTTTATTTTGCACAAAATTTAAATTTTTCGACTCTTTCATCCACACAAGGTCCGCACCTGAAGAAAAAATATCACCTTCTCCAGTAAAAATTAAAACTTTGCAATCGTTAGAGTAGTCTAAAAGCTTGAGAGCTTTTTTAATTTCAAATATCATTTCAGGATTGAAAGCGTTTTTATTTTTAGGGTTTGAAAATATTAGCTTAACTAGCCCTTGCTTTGAATAATCTAATTTTAAACTTTGAAAATTCATATATTTACATTCTAAAAACGCCAAAGTTAGCTTTATCATTAACAAAATTTTGACTAAAAGATAAACTATTTCCTAATATATTTCTTGTTTCTAAAGGATCTATAACACCGTCATCCCATAATCGAGAAGTAGCATAGTATGGCGAACCTTCCTCATTAAATTTATTTATAATACTATTCATAAATACTTTTTTTTCATCTTTACTCCATATTTTTCCTGTAGAATTAATTTGAGAATCTTTTACGGAAGCTAAAACATTTGCAGCAACTTCTCCTCCCATAACTGAAATTTTTGAATTTGGCCATGAATATAAAAACCTAGGGCTATATGCTCTTCCACACATAGCATAATTACCAGCTCCAAAAGATCCGCCTATTATTACTGTTATTTTTGGAACAGTAACAGTAGATACAGCATTAACAAGCTTAGCTCCATCTTTTGCTATACCTTTTTCTTCAAAAATTTTTCCTATAATAAATCCTGAAATATTTTGTAAAAAAACTATAGGTATCCTTCTTTGTTCGCAAAGTTGAATAAAGTGTGTACCCTTTAAAGAAGACTCAGAAAATAATATTCCATTATTTGCAATAATTCCTACAGGGTATCCCATAATATAAGAAAAACCTGTTACAAGAGTAGTTCC
>CACEBX010000042.1 GCA_902557845.1 Rhodospirillaceae bacterium
TAATTTAAGAAATTATTTTTAAACATGCATTAAAAACATCTTTAACTTTCAAACCTTCCATTAAAGAACTATCATTAAATCTATCATAACCTTTTATTTCAACCAGTTGGCTGTAAGTTTCTGGTGTTCTTATAAAGTGACTATTTCTTCCCCATGGTCGATAAATTTGATTTTTGCTAGGGCCAAATAGAGCAAGGTTTTCAATATTAGAAACTGCAGCTAAGTGAGTTAAGCCTGAATCATTTCCTATAAAAAGTTTACAAAATTTAAATAACTCATATATCTCTAAAATTTTTAACATGCCAGCACAGTTGTACACGTTAATATTATGAAGTGACTTTTTTAATTTTTCACAATAAATACTCTCATCTTCACTTCCTAATAAAACTACAGAGGAAAAATGTTTTTTTCTTGTCATAAATAATTTTTTAATTAATTTTTGATAGTTTTCTAATGGCCAATTTTTTCTTTTCCAGTTTGTAATTGGAGCAATCACTAAAATAGGAGTTTGTATTTTATTTTTTTTTATAAAATTACTTATAACTTTTCTATTAGTTTTATTTGTTGGAATATAAGGTGCACATTTTTTTTTTAAACTTATTAAATTACAATAGCTTACAACCTTATGCACCTCTTTGCCTCCATCATTATATCTAATGATAGACCTTTTTCTAATTATTCTACTTAACAATGAATTTCTTAAATCTATCACTAAATCCCATGTTACACGTTCTAATAAATTGTAAGCTTCTAGCCAATGCAAACCCCTTTTTTTCTTTTTTAGCGTAATAATTTTTTTTACAGATGAGAAACTAGAATAAATACTTTTGGATAAAGAACTGCAAATTACGGTAATTTCATTATTTTTTTTATTGTAATAACTTAAAATAGGAGTAGATAAAATCGCATCTCCTAATCTGGTATTACCTATAAAAAGTATTTTCATTAATTTTCCTCTCAAAATCTTTAACTACATCCTCCCACGGAATAATATAATTATTCAACTTAGAATTACTCTGTAAAGTCAAAAAAAGTTTTTTATCACTTAAAACTTGAATAATCTTATTAGCAAATGTTTGTTTATCTCTTACTATATACCCTGTTTCATTATGATAAATACAATCATAAATAGTAGCAGTCTCTCTTGCTATCACTGGAATGCCAAATGCTTGGCTTTCCAAAATGCTTATATATTGTAGATCATTATCCAAACTTGGACATAAATGTAATTTGTATTGTGTTAATTGTTCAATAAACTTTTCTTGAGGTAATGGTGTTTTAATCAAGATGCCTGTTCCCTTTTTTAATTCTAAAATAAGCTTTATATTTCTTATTTTTAAATTATTTGTCATTATTTCATTTGCTAAAAGTTTAGAATAAATATGTAATTCAGCCCATGGCAATTTTGGATGGACATATTCTAACCATAATTCTATTAACCAGTCTAGACCTTTTAATGGATGGGTTGTTACAAATACATTAGAATTATTAAGGCTAACGTTTCTAGTTTCTATAAAATTTTTGTCAACTCCTACTTTTAAATATACTTTGGGAACATACTGATAGTTATGTGGAAGGGAGTTTACAACATAATTATTGGTGTACAATAAACAGACTTTTTGTTTTAGAATTTTTATTAAAACATCTTTATCTAGTTGATTATCAATTTTATAATGAAGCAACAAGAATTTTATTTTAGTTTTAATATTATATTTAAGTATATCAGTATCTTGTACTGCTATTAATATATCTGAGTAATCTTGTGCCAAATTTTTTATTTGCTTCCAAAGCACTCCCTCCTCTTCTTTATCTTTTTCTGTTTTATTATAAAATATAACTTCATGATTATTCCTAGCCAGTTCAGTAGAAAAGTGTATTAATATTTTTTTGCAGAGAATCAAGTGCTTTTAAATTTAAAGAATTTGCAGTAAAATTAATACTATTGTCTATAAAAATAATTCGCACTAAATAACTTATTATGAATTTTAAAACTAAAATAATTAAGATTGAAGGAAAGAACCTAGAAGGTTTTTTTCAAAATCTTGTTACTAACGATATTCAATTGTTAAAAAATAATCAAGTATTATATAGTGCTATGCTTACACCACAAGGAAAATTTCTTGTGGATTTTATTATTTTGAAAGAAGGGGATTGTTTCTTAATAGAAGCCAACTACAAAGATATTAATGAAATAAAAAATCTAATTACTAAATATGATCTTAGGCAATCCTTGAAAATTAGTGTGCTCAAAGATTTTAATACTCACTGTATTATATATAGTGATTTGCCTTCTGATATTAAGAAAGACTTAGTAAAGTTTAATACAATTAAAAACAATAATTCTTTTATTCTCTTGGACCCAAGAAAAAATAAGTATTTAGCTAGGATATGGATGAATAAAAAAGATATTCCAAGTCTTCCGCTAACACTTACTAAAGGAAGTTCTAATAAACAACTAGAATTAGAAAGAATAAAAAACTCTATTCCTGATTCTTTAATTGATTTAGAAAAAGAAAAAAGCTTCATTTTAAATTTTAATTTTGATAAGTTAAATGCTATTTCTTTTAAAAAAGGCTGTTATATTGGACAAGAAAATACTTCTAGGCAAAATTACAGAGGAAAAATCAAATACTTGTTGAATACTGTTGAGTTAATTAAAGGTTCTTTTCCAAAAATTAATACAGAATTAATTTCTGAAAAACAAAAAGTAGGCGTTATGAAATCACATTCAGAAAAGTATGGCTTGGCTTTGTTAAAAGTAGAGAATATTATAAAAGATAAAATACTAACTCTAGATGAGCAAAATTCTAAATTAAAAGTTATTTAGTAGAATTTGATATAACTGCTTGTGCTGCAGCTAATTTTGCTATTGGGATTCTGTATGGAGAACATGATACATAGTCTAAACCTATCCTATTGCAAAATTTTACGGAGTTAGAGTCTCCTCCGTGCTCTCCACAAATACCAAGTTTAATTTTATTATTTACTTCTCTAGATTTTACTTTTGCTATTTCTATCAAAGCCCCTACTCCAGATTGATCTATGGAAACAAAGGGATCATTTTCTAAAATGTTTTTTTCTATATAGGTTTCTAGAAATCTTCCCGCATCATCTCTGCTAATACCAAAGGTAGTTTGTGTAAGGTCATTTGTTCCAAAACTAAAAAAGTCAGCTTGCTTAGCTATCTCATCTGCTACCAAGGCGGCTCTAGGAAGCTCTATCATTGTTCCTATTATAAAGTCAGGAAGAAAACCTTCTTTTTTAAAAATATGATCAGATACATTTAATATATTTTCCTTAATCAACCCTAACTCTTTAGAAGAAAATATTAAAGGTATCATAATTTCAATATTAACTTTTATACCTGACTCTTTGTAAAGTTCTAAACCAGCTTCTAAAATAGCTTTAGCCTGCATCTCATAAATTTCTGGAAATGTGATTCCTAACCTTGACCCTCGATGACCTAACATTGGATTTAGTTCTTGCAGCTGCTCTAGTCTATTTTTAAGTTCTATTTCAGATATAGAAGCAGCTTTTAATAATTCAGTATTATCATCTTCTAATTTAGGCAAAAATTCATGTAAAGGGGGGTCAAGTAATCTTATTGTAACAGGCAACTCTTTCATTATTGTAAAAATATCCTTAAAATCTTTTTTTTGGTAAGGCTCTAATTTCTCCAGTGCTTTTTTTCGGTCTTTTTCAGAATTAGCTAGTATCATTTCTCTCATATATTTAATTCTTTGAGTATCAAAAAACATATGCTCTGTTCTACACAACCCTATACCTTCAGCACCAAATCTTTTTGCTATTTTAACATCTTCTGGAGTTTCAGCATTAGTTCTAACAGCAAGCCTCTTAACTTCACTAGCCCATTCCATTATTATATTGAAATTATTAGATAACTCTGGTTCTACTGTAGATATTTTTCCTAAAATAACTTCTCCTGATGATCCATTTATAGTAATAATTTCATGAGAATTAATTATTTTATCTTTAACTTTTAAAGTTTTATTAGTTTCATCTATAAAAATTTCAGAAGCTCCTGATACACATGGTCTTCCCATCCCCCTAGCAACTACAGCTGCATGACTAGTCATTCCACCTCTTCCTGTAAGAATTCCTTTAGCTGCATGCATTCCATGAATATCTTCGGGACTTGTTTCAGTTCTTACTAAAATTACGTTCTCTTCAGCTTTTGAAAGCATTTCTGCTTCATCAGCACTAAAAACTATTTTACCTGATGCTGCTCCAGGAGATGCAGGCAAACCTTTTGTTAAAACAAGTTTTTCAGCGTTAGGATCTAAAGTGGGATGTAGAAGTTGTTCTAATGTTTCTGGATTAATTCTATTAAGCGCCTCTTTCTTTGAAATCACATTTTCGTTTACTAGATCTACTGCAATTTTAATAGCAGCACTTGTTGTTCTTTTTCCATTTCTTGTTTGAAGTATCCATAATTTATTTTTTTGTATTGTAAATTCTACATCTTGCATATCTAAATAATGGGACTCTAATTTTTTAAATACTTCAATTAATTCTCTATAAAGAGTTGGCATTAGTGTCTCCATTGAATTGTCTTTTTCAGAAATTTCAAGGTTTACTGATTTTTTACTTAAAGGTTCCGGAGTTCTTATACCAGCAACAACATCTTCTCCTTGGGCATTTATAAGGTATTCTCCATAAACCTCTGCTTCACCTGTGGATGGATTTCTAGTGAATGCTACTCCAGTACAACAATCACTTCCCATATTTCCAAAAACCATAGCTTGAACATTTACTGCAGTCCCCCATTCCTCTGGTATATCATTTAATTTTCTATAAGTAATAGCTCTCTGGTTTCTCCAACTATTAAAGACTGCTGAAATAGCCCCCCAAAGTTGAGATTTGGGATCTTGGGGAAAGTCCTCTTTAGTAGAAGCTTTTACTAATTCCTTATATTTTTTTACCAAAGACTTCATATTATCAGTCCTTAGTTCTGTATCTAATATCATTCCGTTAGAAAGTTTCTCTGCTTCTAATAATTCTTCAAAATCTTCATGAGCGACTCCCAAAACTATATCAGAATACATTTGAATAAATCTCCTGTAACTGTCATAAGCAAACCTTTCATCATTACTAGCAGAAGCAAGTGAATTTACAGTGATATCATTTAATCCTAGATTTAGCACAGTATCCATCATTCCGGGCATTGACGCTCTACTACCTGACCTAACAGAAACTAATAAAGGATGGTTATTGCCTCCAAATTTAAAGTTTAACTTTTCTTCCATTTCTTTTATAGAACTATTAACTTGTTCAATAAGTTCTTTAGGATACTGTTTTTTATTAGCATAGTAGTAGTGGCACACTTCTGTAGAAATAGTAAACCCAGGAGGAACAGCTAAACCTAATTTATTCATTTCAGC
>CACEBX010000043.1 GCA_902557845.1 Rhodospirillaceae bacterium
AATAGTATCAAACGGCGAATATCTACCACCTAAGCAATCTGACATGCAGAAAAAAGTTGAGAAGAGAATGTTAGAGTTAGCAGATGAGAATGCAAAACACTTAGGTTTATCCAGAAGACAATTTTTACAAACATCATGTGGTATGGCAACTGCATTTCTAGCTATGAATGAAATATATGGCGGAGGTGTATTTGAGGTTAGCAAAGCTGAAGCAAGAGATCCAGAACTTACTTTAGCTAGAACAAACTCTTTAGCAGGTCAGTTTATCTTTGATGATCAAACGCACTTTTTAAGAGATGACTTTCCTCATGATGCTATCCTAGGTTTAGGTGAATTTGCTGCGGAGCATTGGAATCCTAAGCTTAAGGAAGAAGGCTTGTCACTAACACGTTACAAGTTTGAGAATTATATTGCTGAATTATGGTATAGAAGTGATACCAAAATGGCGCTACTTTCAGGAGCTCCATTTGACGATCCAACATGGTGGTTATTGCACAATGACCAGATTGTTGCTGCAAGAGATATGATTAATGATTTTGCAGGAACTACAAGAATGTTAGGACATTCAGTTATTACTCCTGGACAAGATGGATGGATGGATGAGGCTGAAAGAGCTATGACAGAATTAAAGCCAAATTCATGGAAGTCATATACAATTGGTGATCCATTATCTCCTTCTAAATACCCTTGGAGACTAGATGATGAAAAATTAATGTACCCATTTTATGAGAAGTCTCTAAAAGCGGGCATAAACACAATTTGTATTCACAAAGGGTTGTTGCCACCTGACTATGAAACATCTTTTAAAGGTGTCTGGAAGTATGCAACAGTTGATGATGTAGCAAAGGCTGCTAAAGATTGGCCAGAGATGAATTTTGTGATTTATCACTCAGCTTTAAGACCTTTCTTAGAGTTACCTGATCAGGCTTGGAAGGAATTTGAAGAAAGTGGTGGATATATAAAATGGGCCTCAGACTTGGCTAGAATTCCTCAAGAGCATGGAGTATCCAATGTTTATGGTGAGCTTGGTTCTACATTTGCTAACTCTGCAGTAGCACATCCACGATTTTGTGCAGCTTTTATATCAACCTTGGTTAAAGGTTTGGGAGCAGACCATGTAGTATGGGGAACTGATACTGTTTGGTATGGTTCACCTCAGTGGCAAATTGAAGCTATGAGAAGATTAGAAGTGCCTGAAGATATGCAGAAGAAATACAAATTACCTGCTCTAGGTGGTGCTAATAGTCTAACAAAGCAAGCTATTTTTGGATTAAACTCTGCAAGAATTTACGGTTTAAGCATGAATGAAGCTACTAACATGCCAGAACTTCCTGCATTCTCAGAAGATAAGATTGCTGGATTAGCTGAAAAATTCCGTGAAGAAGGAGGCAAGCCATCTAATAAGCGTTTTGGATATGTTAGAAAAGCTTAAGCTTTACTTTCATATTTAAAGTTAATTTAATTAGAAAAAAAGCCTCGGAAAATTTTTCGGGGCTTTTTGCATTTATTTAAAAGGGAGAAGTGATGAAAAAATTTTTAGGCTTTTTAATATTTTTATTTATATCTAATTCATTTGCAGACGGTCATGTTATAAAAGCAAAGCAATCAATGCTATATTTTGCAGGTTTATATCCTAGTTATTTATTATATTTACAAGGCGATATTCCCAATAATACAAAAGACAGCTGGGTAGATAAAGACTATTGGGCAGTACTTGAAATTGATAAGAGCAGTAAAAACCATGGAGGAGAAGCAGTTATTCTAAAGTTAAAGAAAACTTCTGGGGCAAGCCCACAACCTGAGTGGTGTGTAACTCAGGGAGGTGATAAATGGGATGGAAAAGGTCCTGCTTGTTTAAAAACCGACAAACCAAAAAGTATGAACCAGTTAAGATTTAAAGTTAAAGTCCAATACAAGGACACCAAAGATAATTTGCCTAAAGAGCTACAAAATTTAAACTTTGTACAATATGAAGTAGGATATGATGAAGATGGAGTATCTTTAAGTCAGTTGCCAGGAAGATTACCTCCACCAAATCATGTTTTTGGTCCTGTTAAGTTAACTATTATTAAATAAATATTTTATTAAACTCCCATAATTAATTTTATGGGAGTTTGTTTTATGTTTCTTAAATCAAAAGATAAAATCTTTAGTGTAATAGGGGCGTTACTTTTACTTTTTTTAGTATCAAGTCTTTATTCAAACCCTACACTATTACAAAAAAAGCCAGAAAAAAAAGAAAAATTAAGAGAAGAAGAATTAGTAATTAAGGATGTTAAAGTTGAAGAATTAATTATAAATCAATTTATTAACCTAGATCTTGTAAAAAGTATATTTCCAGAAGCAACTAGCTATGGAAAAATTGATGAAGAAACATTTTCTATTCCTATATATAGGAATAATGAAGAAATAGGATTTTTATTTGAAACATTTGATGTAACTAAGGGATTAGGATACTCAAGAAGGCCATTCCATCTTGCTGTAGGAGTAGATAAAAAAGGAGTTTTAAGAAATGTAAAACTGTTAAAACATGTAGAACCTATTGCTATACTAGGCAGAACAGATGAAGATTTTATAAGATATTTAAAACAATATAAAGATATTGATTTACGTTCAGGAATTTCTCTTACACTTGAACTTACAGGAGCAGATATTGAAGGTGATAGTGTTGCCATGAGAGAAACTGCGGGTGATACAGATTCATTAACGCAAATTGATGGCGTATCTAGAACAACAACTTCTTCATTATTATTTATGGATGCAATAATGAGGGGAGCTAGAAAAATTGCAAGGCAAAAAAATATTTTATTGGATGAAAATGACTTAGGTAATTTTGTAGATTTAGAATTATATAAACCTCAGAGTTGGAATAAATTATTAGAAGAAAAAAGTTTAGCTAAACTAAATATAAAAGTAAAAGATGTGCAGCAAAAGTTTGATAAAAAAAATATTAAAGCTCCCAGATCATTAAGATTTGCTAATCCTAAAAATAACTTTGGAAGCATGTATTTTACTGCTATGTCTCCTGCTGGTATAGGAATAAACATTTTAGGTAGAAGATGGTTTGACCAATATATATCTGCTGGAAGAAATGTTGATGACCAAGTATTTTATATTGCATTTGAAGGAGACTTATGGAGAAATACTGAAAATAGAATTTCAAATATAATTGATAAACAAAACATTATTATAAAGCAAAATGATAATATAATTATTATAACTAAAGACCTTTTTAAAGAATTGCCATTTAATCATGCTAAAAAAGCACCAAACATAGAAGGACAGGGACTTATATATTTAAGTTCAAAGTTCAAATTAAACCCTCATGCTCCTATAGATATTATATATAATATTAAAAATGATGATGGAAAAAAAGTGGCCTTTAATTTAAATTACAAATTACCAGTGGAATATCATTTAGCTGCTTTTAGTAACATAAAATTAAATAAATCAGAAACTTTTTCTTTATTAAATATTTTTAAGAAAAATAAACTTGAAACAATAACAAGTCTATTAACTATACTAGTAGTTTTAATGGTCTTTATTTTTTCTAATAATATTACAAAAAATAGAAGAGTTTTTTCTTATTTAAGAGTTTTTATGTTGTTATGGGTAACTATTGTAATGGGATTTTATCTTGGTGGTCAGATAAGTATTATACACTTTGTAAATTTATTTAAATCTATTTTTATAGGCGGAGGCAACTTGCTGACTTTCTTTATAGAACCTATTATTTTTATATTTGGCATAGCAACTATAGTTTCTTTATTTTTTTGGGGCAGGGCTTTATTTTGTGGATGGCTATGTCCTTTTGGCGCACTACAAGAATTACTTTCTACTATATCTAAAAAAATTGGAATAAAACAATTATCATTAAAGAGTAAACTTGATATTTATTTTAGGTATTTAAAATATATTCTATTAGCAATTATATTTTGTTTAAGTTTAATAGAAATGAGTGTTGCTAATATCTTTTATAATATTGAACCATTTAAAACTGCTATTACTTTAAGGTTTATGGCTCCTGCTTCAGCCGTTATTTGGGCAAGTTTTCTATTAGTTATTTGTTTGTTTATAGAAAGGTTTTTTTGTAGATACTTATGTCCATTAGGAGCAGGTTTAGGAATATTAGGAAAGCTAAGGATATTAGATTTTCTTAAAAGAAGAGCAGAATGTGGTAATCCTTGTGTAGCATGCAATAAAGTTTGTCCTACAGGTGCTATAAAACCTTCAGGAAAAATAATAATGTCAGAGTGTTTAGGATGTTTAGACTGTCAAGTTATGTATAATGACTATAAAAAGTGCCCACCGCTTGTTGCTATAGCCAAAAGCAAAACCTATAAGACTATTTAATTAGCTAAGAGTAATAAGCTTATTTTTTTCTTGAACTATAGCTTTTACATTAAGGTTTTTAGATAACTCAAATAAATTTTTTTTATTCATTGATAAAGAAGAAGTAGAAATCGCATCAGCCATCCAAGCCTTATTTGAAATTATACTAACAGTTTTAAATTTATTAGAACTTAGTCCATTTTTTGTATTAAAAATATGATGATATTTCATAGTAGGCTCAAATATAGTTCCATGTCCTGCGGAAGTAGCTATAGCTTTATTTGATAAAGAAATTACTTTGTCTGTGTTTCTACCTTGAATTAATATATTCCAATTCCTTTTTTCTTCATATAATCCTGAAGCATAGCTTTCTCCAAAATCTACTAAAGTATTAGTAAAGCCATTTTTTTTTAGTAAGGTTGTAATTTGATCTGTTATCCAGCCTTGAGCTATACCATTAAGTGTTATAGATGATAATTTATTGTTTATATATATTGTATCGTCTACAACTTTCACAGTTTTCCAATTAACTAGTTTAAGTGTTTCTTTAATTTTATTTTTACTAGGTGGGTCTTTTTTATTATTTATAATAAAGTGTTTAAAATATAATTCCCACAGAGGTTGAACTGTTATATCAAAAAGACCATCTGTATTTTTTGATATATATTGTGCATTTTTAATTACTTCGATAAGATCAGGCGTAGCATTATACAAAACCTTTTTAGAATTTAATGCATTAATTTGTGAATTCTTATTTTGTAGGTTAAAAATATTTTCGTAAGAGAATACCAGTTCATCTATTTTTTTAATTATATAATTATTTAACC
>CACEBX010000044.1 GCA_902557845.1 Rhodospirillaceae bacterium
ATTTTAGTAGCAATTTTTTCTAAAGGCTTTTTAGCCTTTTCTTCTCTAAGTAAATTAACTTGTTTATGTACCATTGACATAAATTCTTGAAAATGGACTCTTAAAAATTTTTTTTCTAAATTGTTTTCTTTTAAAAATTTCAAAAAAATATTAGCTATATATGTCTTGCCACCACCTGGAAGGCCAAAAACGTATGTACTTGTTTTATTATTTTTATTAAACCTAGAAAAAATTTTTTTGGAAGAAAAAACTAACTCGAAGACTTCATTTAATCTGTTAACTAATTCAACCTGAAATGCATGTGACTCAATTTTTTTTTTTCTACTGCAAAGTTATAGTAATTAATGAATTTATTTTTAACCATTTAATTACCCAAGTGTTGGCATTTTAAACTCTGCCCCTTGTCTGATGCCTTGCGGCCACTTAGAAGTTACTGTCTTTACTTTCGTATAAAACCTTATTGCTTCCATTCCATATGCATTATGACCACCAAAAATTGAATTCTTCCATCCTCCAAAACTATAATATGCAACAGGAACTGGAATAGGAATATTGACTCCAATCATTCCTATATTTGCCTCATTTGAAAAATCTCTAGCCGTATCTCCATCTCTAGTAAAAATTGAACAACCATTACCATAAGGATTTTCTTTTACTAACTTCAATGCTTGATCATAATTATCTGCTCTTACTATACTAAGAACAGGTCCAAAAATTTCTTCCTTATAAATACTCATATTAGTTTTTACGTTATCAAATAAACAAGGTCCTATGAAATAACCATTTTCATATCCTTGTAACTTAATATCTCGACCATCTACTAGTAAATCAGCACCGTCATCTACTCCACTAGAAATTAAAGACTTTATTCTATCTAAGGCTTGCTTGCTTACGATAGGTCCCATCTCTGAAAGTTTGTCATTATATGGGCCTACTTTAATTTGATTTATTTTTGGCGTGATACTTTTGATTAAATCATCTGCAACGTTTCCTACTGCAACAGCTACTGATATAGCCATACATCTTTCGCCTGCAGAACCGAATGCGGCACCTATTAAAGCATCGGATGCCTGCTCAACATCTGCATCTGGCATAATAACCATATGATTCTTTGCGCTCCCCAAAGCCTGAACTCTCTTATTATAAGTAGCAGACTTTTCATAAATATATGAAGCAACTTTACTAGACCCAACGAAACTTATAGAAGAAATATTTTTATTTTCTATTAATGCATCAACTACTTCTTTATCACCATTGACAACATTTACAAGACCTTTTGGTGCTCCAGCTTGTTCATATAACTCTACTAATTTAAGAGTACTAGAAGGATCTCTTTCTGAAGGTTTTAGTATAAATGCATTACCGCATGCAGTTGCCAGTGGAAACATCCACAAAGGTATCATAACTGGAAAATTAAAAGGGGTTATACCTACACAAATTCCTAAGGGTTGTTTCATAGAAAAAGTATCAATACCTGTTCCAACTTGACTTGAAAACTCTCCTTTTAACAAATTAGGAATACCACATGCATATTCAACTACTTCTAACCCTCTTTGAAGTGAACCCTTAGCATCCTCTATTGTCTTTCCATGCTCTTTTGAAACTAATTCTGCAATAGTATTAGCATTATCTTCTATGAGCTTCTTGTAATTAAACATTATACTAGCTCTTTTTGCTGGAGTAGTTTTACTCCAACTTTCCAAAGCTTTTAAGGAAATATCTATTGCTTCATTAACTACTTTTTTATCTCCTAACTGTACTTTAGATATAACCTCTCCTGTAGCAGGATTAAAAATATCTGAGGTTCTATCACCTCCATCATGATCTTGTCCATTCAAATAATGTTTAATAATTTTCATAATATCCCTTGCATTAAAACTCTAAAAATAAAAATAAAACATAAATTAAATAAGAAATCAATATTAGTACTAATAAAGGTCTATTTATGATCTTACTAAAAACTGTAAAAATCAGAAATATTATCGACGATAAAATTAGAAAAAATAAATCAATATATGAAAGAGTATCTGAAACTTCTAGTGTTGCCAGAATAGAAGCAACACCTGTAATTCCTAAAATATTAAATAAATTTGACCCTAAAATAGCTCCTAGTATAAAATTTACTTGCCCTCTATAAGCAGCTATCATAGATGTTGCTACTTCGGGTATGGAAGTGCCAACAGCAACCATTGTCAACCCTATAATTGTTTGGCTAATCCCTAGCAACTCGGCTGTTATAACTGCCCCACGAACCAAAATTTCTGCTCCAATGACTACTCCTAAAATTCCAACTATTGATAAAAAAGATGCTTTTAATGCCGATAAATTAATTTGATCTTCCTCACTAATATATACTTTTCTTTTTTCAGTTTTAGCTTCGTAAATAATAAGAAAAATATAAGAAATTAATAGGAGCAAGGAAAAAACTCCAAAAATTAACTTAAGGTTTTTTTCAAGAAAAATTAAAGTAGAAAATACTAAAGTTAACGCAACTAGAAAAATACTGTCTTTAGTTCTTACATCAGATTTTTTTGAAATTTTAATTAAAAATGCTAAAGGTACTGCCAATAATACATTTGCTATATTGGACCCAACAATGTTACCGAGCGTTATCCCTTGCAAACCTTTTAAAGCAGAGTTTATTGATATTGCCAGTTCTGGTGCTGAGGTACCAAATGCAACTAAAGTCAATGCTATTATAAATGGTTGTACTCTAAGATGTTTTGCTAAAGCTACTGAACCGCTGACAAGGTATTCTCCACTAAAATATAGTATTATTATTCCTAATAATAGAAAAGTTGCTCCGATCAATTTCTAGCCAGAATTTTTTTCTTGATGTTAGAAATTGCTTTTGCAGGGTTCAAACCTTTAGGACATGTTTTAGTGCAGTTCATGATTGTGTGACACCTATATAATTTAAAAGAGTCTTGTAACTTATCTAATCTTTCATCTGTTGCTTCGTCTCTAGTATCTGCTATCCATCTCCAAGCCTGTAAAAGTATTGCAGGTCCTAAATACTTATCTCCATTCCACCAATAACTAGGACAACTTGTAGAACAACAGAAACACATAATGCACTCATAAAGACCATCTAACTCCTCTCTTTCTTTAGGAGACTGACTTCTTTCCCTATCGTTATGATTATTATTTTTTGTTTTTAACCAAGGTTCTATAGAGTTATATTGCTTATAAACTCCAGAAAGGTCAGGAACTAAATCTTTTATAACCGGCATGTGTGGAAGAGGATAAATTTTTATAGGCCCTTTAACATCAGAAATATATTTTGTACAAGCAAGAGTATTTGTTCCATCAATATTCATTGCACAGCTTCCACAAACACCCTCACGACAAGAACGTCTGAAGGTAATTGTGGGATCGACCTTATTTTTGATAGTTATAAGAGCATCAAGAACCATAGGGCCACAATCACTTATGTCCAATTCATATCTGTCAACTCTAGGATTTTCTTTGGTATCGGGATTGTATCTATATATTAAAAAGACTTTTTTAGTTTTAGCTTTTTCTTTTATTACAAAATTTTTTCCACTTTTTACTTTAGAGTTTTTGGGTAGAAGTAGTTCGACCATAGTTCCTCAATAGACTCTTGCTTTAGGAGGAAATGACTGTACTTGATTTGACATAGCTCGTAAAGTGACAGGCCTTGTTCCTAATTTTGTTTTTTTATCTTTCAACCATGCTAATGAGTGAAATAACCAATCTTCATCATTTCTATCTCTAAAATCATCTCTTGCATGAGCCCCTCTGCTTTCTTTTCTATTTTCTGCAGACTTCACAGTAACAACTGCTTGCTGTATTAAGTTTTCTAGTTCTATTGTTTCAAGTAAGTCAGTATTCCATATAAGCGACTTATCTGATATTTTGACTTGGGAAATTTTATCTAATATCTCATCCATTTTCTTAGATCCTTGTTTCAAACCTTCACCTGTTCTAAAAACAGCACAGTGACTTTGCATAGTTTTTTGCATATCTAGCCTAAGTTCAGAAGGAAGAATATCTCCCTTAGAGTTTAATAACTTATCAAATCTATCTATTGCAAATTCTTCAGACCCTTTTTTTGAATAAGCAGCCTTTCCATTTTTTTTCATTTCTTTTCCTATATGGTTAGCAACACTTCTTCCAAAAACTACTAGGTCTAACAAAGAATTAGAACCTAATCTATTTGCTCCATGAACAGAAACACATGCTGCCTCACCAATTGCATATAAATTTGGAATAATAGTATCATTTTTTCCATCAGTATTTGTTACAACTTCACCTGTAAATTTTGCAGGGATACCACCCATATTATAATGACATGTAGGAATTACTGGTATCGGCTCCTTATTAACATCAACTCCAGCAAATATTTTTGCAGTTTCTGCTATTCCAGGTAGTCTTTTAGAAATGACACTAGAATCCAAATGATTTAAGTGCAAAAATATATGATCTTTTTCTTGGCCTACCCCTCTACCTTCATTTATCTCTATTGTCATAGACCTTGCCACAACATCTCTTGACGCAAGATCTTTTGCATTAGGAGCATATCGTTCCATGAATCTCTCACCTTCGCTATTAGTTAAATATCCTCCTTCGCCTCTGGTTCCCTCAGTAATTAAACATCCAGCACCATAAATACCAGTAGGATGAAATTGAACAAACTCCATGTCCTGAAGAGGAACTCCTGCTCTTAGTGCCATTGCATTTCCATCACCTGTGCAAGTATGAGCTGACGTAGCAGAAAAATATACTCTACCGTATCCTCCAGTAGCCAGAACAACTTTCTTAGCATTAAATTTATGCAAACATCCATCTTCTAGCGACCATGCTACTATCCCTTGACAACCATTTTGCTCATCC
>CACEBX010000045.1 GCA_902557845.1 Rhodospirillaceae bacterium
TCCAAGAGTTATGGGAGATGTTGCTAAAGGAATAAAGAGTTTTAAGGCAGGAATGAAAGAGGGTGAAGAATCCGAGGAAATTGATGATAGTTCATCCTTGCAAGAAAAAAAGAAAAAACCTAAAAAGAAAAGTACTACAGCAAAAAAGTAGAAAGTAATATTTAGATAACAAAATTGATTATATAAGTTTTTGTTAGTATATATATTTTAGTTGTTTTATTATTAATGCTAAATTGATAAGAGAACTTTACTTTTGAATATAAAATATAGCATTTAGTATGAACGAGAAATTATCTAAAAATAAAGATGAAGTTGAAGCTTCAAAAGCACCATTAATATCTCATTTGATAGAATTGAGAGATAGACTGAAGTGGGCTGTATTTTTTTTCTTTTTAGCTTTCTGTTTATGTTATTATTTTGCTAATACAATTTATAACTTTCTTGTAGACCCTCTTTATCAGATTTACATTGATAAGGGAATTAGTAACCCTAGAATGATATATACAGCTTTAACAGAGGCTTTTTTTACTTATTTGAAAGTATCTGAATGAGGAAATAACTCTACCTCTTCTGGCTTTTCCTTTATTAAGTTACTTTCAGGAGTTATTACTGGTAAATTACTGCTTTTTAGATTACTTAAATTAGAGTTAAAGTAATCCAATACATTTGTTGACCATAATAATATTAATAAATTTAATGAGGAAAATATTATTATTATAACTTTATAATTTTTTTTAATAGTTTTATGCCTCCATTACATTTTATCTTTTACACTTACAGATAATAAATCTAGACCATTCTTAAGGACTTTTTGTATCATATCTAATATCATAAATCTTACATTAGTTAATTCTAAATTTTCATCTAATAAAATCTTATATTTTTTATCACTCTTTCCTAAACTCCAATAAGAATGAAATTTTCCTGCAATCTCTATTAAGAAATAAACTATTCTATGAGGTTCTCTATAAGCTACTGAAGACTCAATTACCTTTGGCCATAATGACAAACTTTTAATTAAATTTATTTCTGGAATTGATAAGAGACTGCTATCGAATTTAACATTTTCTATTTTTATTTTTTGTTTTTTTTCTAAAGCAGCTCTTTTAATAGAACTAATTCTTGCATATGCATATTGAACATAAAAACTAGGATTCTCATTGGTTTCATTTAAACATTTTTCTAAGTCAAAATCTAAATGAGCATCATTTTTTCTAGTTAACATAAAGAACCTTAGTACATCCTTTCCTATTTTTGGCAAAATATCACTAACTAAAATAAAGTTTCCATCTCTTTTAGACATTTTAATAACTTTTTGCTTATCTATTAAGTTTACTATCTGACAAAGTTTTACAGTAAATATAATATTTTTAAAACCTAAAGCAATCAATGAGGCCTTTACTCTATGTATATACCCTGCATGATCTGCTCCCCAAATATTTATAATTTCATCATATCCTCTAGATGCTTTATCATAATGATATGCTATGTCTGATGCAAAGTAAGTCCATTTTCCATCAGCTTTTTTTATAACTCTGTCACTTTTATCTCCATGTAGAGAAGATTTAAATAATAATTGCTTAACAGGTTTCCAATTAAATGCTTCTTTGCCTTTTGGTTTTTCTAAAAATCCATGATAAAGAAGATCATTATTCTTTAATATTTCATATATATTTTCCATTAACCCATTTTTATGAATGCTCTTCTCAGAAACATAATTATCAAAAGATACTCCTAGATCAGTTAAATCTTTTTTAATTAGTTCTAAATTCTTTTTAACTGAATATTCTTTAAGCTTTTCAGTATCATTAAATTCAAAGGATGGTTTCTCTAGAAATTTTTTAGCAATGCTTTTAAGGTATTCCCCTTTATACATGTTTTCTTTCAGAGGATTATTTTCTGAATTAACATAGTTTTGTAAATGATGTTTTAATGTTAATGCTAAGTTTTCAATCTGAGTTCCTAAATCGTTAACATAATATTCTTTTGTTACAATGAAACCAGTTTTAGATAATAATTTTGATAAAACATCTCCAAAAATAGCTCCTCTTAAATGTCCGATATGCAAAGGCCCAGTTGGGTTTGCAGACACAAATTCTATATTGATTTTTTTATTTTTACCAAGATTGCTAAAACCATATTCATCACCTTGTAGGCTAATTTTATTCAAAAAATCTAACCAAAATTCATTAGATAAGATTAAATTTAAAAATCCTGGCTCTACATATTCTGCTTTTTCAAAGTATTTATTTTTTAACAAATTGCTTGTTAATACTTTAGATATTTCTTTTTTATCAATCTTTAAAACTTTACTTGCTATTAATATTATATTTGACGAAATATCACCAAATTTTTCATTTTTTGGTTGCTCACAGCTTACTTTACTTTCTATATCCTTGTTAAAATTATTAAAATTTTGGTATAGTATATTAAAGATTAGAATCTTTGTATCTTTATAAATATTCAAAATTAATACCAGCCTTTATTAATATCAAAAAGCTTTTTATGCTCTCTTATAGCATATCTATCAGTCATACCTGCAATATAGTCTGAAACTACCCTTGCTTTTAAATTAGAATTAGTTTTCTTTAAACCTTTGTTCCATTCTAAAGGCAATAGTTCAGGTTCTTTAAAATAAAGTTTAAATAAATCCTCTACTATATTTTTTGCCTTATTAGTCATAATGTTAATTTTCCAATGTCTATACATTTTTTTCATTAAAAAACTTCTAATTTCAAATATATTCAAATGCATTTCTTTTGAAAATATTACTAATGGTTTTTTCATTTTTCTAACATCTTCAGCTTTATAAGGTTTAAGCAAATTTATATTTTTTTTAGTCTCTAAAATAAGATCATCTATCATTTTTGATATAATATATCTTTTTATTTCATTAACTATCCTTCTTGTTTCTTTTTTATATTTATTATTATAAATATTTTTCATAAATGTTTTTAAAATTGTAAATCTTTTTAGTATATCCTCTACATTAAAAAAACCTGCTCTTATTCCATCTTCTATATCATGACTAAAATAAGCTATGTCATCTGACAATGAAGCAACTTGAGCTTCAGGACCACACCATGTGTTTAATTCTAGGTCCATACCATTTGAAATATAGTCAGATATTGCATAAGGAATGTTTTTCTTTTTAAATGGGCCATTGTGCTTTACGATTCCTTCTAAGGTTTCCCAAGTTAAATTTAAACCATCAAAGCCTCCATACTTTTTTTCTAAATGAGTTATTATTCTAAGTGTATGTGCATTATGATCAAATCCTCCATATCTTTTCATAGATAAATCAAGAGCTTCTTCTCCTGCATGACCAAAGGGTGTGTGTCCTAAATCATGAGCTAAAGAAATTGCTTCAGCTAGGTCTTCATCAATATTCAGAGACCTAGAAATTGTTCTTGCTATTTGACTAACCTCAATGGTGTGCGTTAGTCTTGACCTATAGTGATCTCCTTCATGATGAACAAATACTTGAGTTTTATGCTCTAACCTACGAAATGCAGCAGAATGTATTATTCTGTCTCTATCTCTTTGATAAACCGACCTATTTTTATCTTCTTTTTCTCTGTAAAGTCTACCTTTTGTTTTATCAAATTGAGTAGCAAATTTAGCTATATTCTTTTTAAACATTGTAAAAGTTCCTTTAAAATATTATATAAGTTAATATGAATAAAATCGATAATTTAAATTATAAAAAACTTGAAGTATCTTATTCTGCTCTTAAACAAATGGAAAAAATACTATCTTCTGAAAAAGAAGGCTGTTTTGTTCGTTTAAGTGTTGATAGTGGTGGATGTTCAGGTTTTTCCTATAAATTTTCTATAGATAAATCCTATGACAAACTAAATGATGTAAATTTAATTAAGGAAAAAGAGAGCTTAGTTTTTGTAACAGATGCAATTTCATTGAAATTTATTGAAAACTCAATAATAGATTGGAAAGAAGATCTTTCTAGTGCTCAATTTATAATAGAAAATCCGCTAGCAAAAGCAAAGTGTGGTTGCGGAACTTCTTTTTCTATATGAATAAGATTAAAGTAGTATCATGGAATGTTAATTCAATAAGGGCAAGAATTGAACTTTTTGTTAACTGGATTAAAATAAATAATCCTGACATAATATTATTACAAGAAATTAAAGCAAGAGAAGAAGATTTCCCTTTTTCAGAGTTTGATAACCTTAATTATAATATTAAAGTCAATGGTCAAAAATCCTATAATGGCGTAGCTATATTTTCCAAATTCCCACTATCTGATATACAAATAAACTTACCTACATTCGATGATCCTCAAGCAAGATACATAGAAGCTTGGGTTGATTACAAAGATACTGGTTTTAGAGTAGCTTCAGTTTATGCACCTAATGGCAATCCTATTAATTCTGATAAATTTAACTATAAACTTCAATGGTTGAATAATTTTCATAAATACATAATAAAACTAAAAGAATATGAAGAAAGCATAATTTTAGGAGGTGATTATAATATTTGTCCAACTAAAGATGATGTAGCTAACGAAGATATGATAATAAATGATGCAGTGTACCAAGAAGATTCTATAAACTTATTTAGAAGAATTTGTAATGTTGGTTTTTTTGATGCATTTAGGTCTTTACACAATAACAATAATAGTGGTTTTACTTATTGGGATTATGGTCATGCATATCAAAGCAACCTAGGGATTAGAATTGATCATTTTTTACTATCATCTTATGCTCTCGATAAACTTGATAAAGTATATGTTGATGAAACTCCAAGAAAACAAAAGAAAACATCTGATCATGCTCCTATAGTTGCAGACTTTACATTTTGATATGCTAATATTAAAAAGAAATAA
>CACEBX010000046.1 GCA_902557845.1 Rhodospirillaceae bacterium
TTAGATTATAATTGTCTTCTATGGCAATAATATAAATTTTTATTTTTTTCTTTTTACAATTATTTATTAAAGCATTAGTAAGTTTACCACCTCCTAATATTAGTCCTATGGTTTTTTTTTTAAGATACATTTTTAGGTTTACAAATAGACCTTGATTTTTCCTGTGTTAAGAACTCTACTATTTCCATTACTGGCTCATTATTATTAAAATCTTCTGATACCTCTTTTATTCTTTCAGATATAGTTCCTTCATTGCTTACAAATAACACTCCATAAGCTTTTTTTAAATCTTGTATAACACTCTTGTTAAAGCCTCTTCTTTTTAGTCCTATGATATTTAATCCTGATAAGAATGCTCTGTTTCCTACTACTGTACCATAAGGTATTACATCACTATCTATTCCAGACATAGCTCCTATCATGGAATGCTTTCCTATCCTACAAAATTGATGAACGCCTGATAATGCTCCTATTATAGCAAAATTATCAATTACAACATGTCCAGCTAATGAAGCGTTATTAACTAATATAACATTATCTCCTATAATACAATCATGTGCTACATGACAACTAATCATAAATAAACAGTTATTACCTATTTTCGTAATTAACCCTCCACCCTTTGTTCCAGGATTTATTGTAACATGTTCTCTAAAAGTATTATTATTTCCAATAATTAAACTAGACTTCTCTCCTTTATATTTTAAGTCTTGTGGGTTAGTACCTATTGAAGAAAATGGATAAAAAATGCAGTTATTTCCTATTGTTGTATTACCATCCATAAAAACATTTGCTATTAATTTACAACTATCGCCTATAGTTACTCCACTATTAACTATGCAGTAAGGCCCTATAATTACATTTTTTCCTATTTTAGCATTAGAAGATACTATAGCAGTAGAATGTATACTACTCATACTAATCAACTATCATTGCGGTTATGGTAGCATCAGAAACTATTTCATTATCTACCTTAGCGTTACATTCAAACTTCCAAACAGACTTCCTTGCTTGCTTTTTATTTACTTCAATGATTAATTGATCTCCAGGTGTAACAAGTTTTCTAAATCTAGCCTTTTCGATACTCATAAAGTAAACTAATTTTCCTTTAGCCTGATCTCCAAAAGAATTAACTACCAATGCACCAGATGTTTGAGCCATACATTCTACTATCAAAACTCCAGGCATAACTTTTTGTTTAGGAAAATGTCCAAGAAAAAAAGGTTCATTAATCGTTACATTTTTTAATCCAATTGCAAATTCATCCTTTTCTACTTTTAAAAGTCTATCAATTAATAAAAAAGGATACCTATGTGGCATCATCTCTAAGATTTTTTCTATATCTAAAATTTTACTCATTTATTTTTAACCATTTTATTTAATATTATTGCCTGTTTCAAATAATTGTTTAATTTAACAGCAGGGGTGCCACTTATAGAAATATTATTTTCAATATTTTTCGTAACCCCTGCTTGAGCTCCTATTTTTACATTATCGCCGATCTTTAAATGACCTGCTATTCCAACTTGTCCACCTATCATAACATTTTTTCCAATGCAAGCACTACCTGCTATTCCAGTTTGTCCAGCAATAACAGTGTTATCTCCAATTGATACATTATGTGCTATGTGAACCAAATTATCAATTTTAACACCATTTTTTATTTCAGTATATTTTAAGGATCCTTTATCTATTGTACAATTTGAACCAATTTCAACATGGTCTCCTATTTTTACAATACCTATTTGTGGTATCTTAATAAATTTATCTTTAATAGGTGCATAACCAAACCCATCACTTCCTACTATCGTACCTGCATTTATAATACTATTATCACCAATAACTGTATTTGAAATACTAACATTATTTGATATATAACAATTTTTTCCAATTATAACATTTGGGCCGATACTACTAAAATTTTTAATAGTTGTGCCTTCTTTGATATGAACATTATTTTCTATTGAAACCTTATCATCAATAAATGTATTATCTTCAATAATTTTAATGATTATTTTTTTTTCAGAGTTATTTTTAGAAATAGTATCTTCAGGATAAAACTTCAACATTGCTTTTGCATAACTAGCATAAGCGTTGTCTGATCCCAATAAAATTGAATTAGTCTTTAATTTGTTAATAATTTTATTAGGGACTATGATTGCCGAAGCCTTACAATATTTTATATAATCCAAATATTTCATATTTTCAAGAAAAGATAATTCGCCTTTTTTTGCTACTTCAATAGACGTAATATTATGAATTAATATATTTCCTATCTTATTATATGTAATACAACCAGTTTCTTGTGATATTTCATCTAACCTAAAAGGACCTTTAGGTATTGGTAGAATATTAATTTTCACCTTTGTTATCTTTTTTTCTTTCAATATTTATTTTTGGTAAACTTTTATTAATTTTTTCTGCTACTATATCTGAAATATTAATAATATCTGCAGCTATTATCGTAGTACTTGCATCAAATACTGCATAGTAACCCTCTTTTGCAGCAATTTCTTTTAGATGCTTTACTGCTTCTGCTTGTATTATTTGCATACCTCTAGCCATAGTTGACTCAAGTTCCCTTCTAGCATTCTGAACTTTAGATTGAACTTTATTAACTTTTGCCTTAAATTGCTCTTCTTTTTCGGTAAATTGCTCTTTTGCCAAGACTGACTTTTGGGCTCTTAAGTTTTCTTGTTCTTTCTTGAGATTTTCCTCTTCTCCTTTAATTTGTTCTTTAAAATTATCCTCTATTACTTTAACTTGCTTTTGAAGAGAAGCCCATGCAGTAGATTTAGATAGTACTTTTTGCATATCAATAACTGCTGCCCCAAAATCTTTTTTTAACTGATCTTTTTTTATTGATTTTTTTGAATTTTCATCAGCACTTACAATGTTTTGATTTATAATAAAAGTATTTATTAATATTAAGCTTAAAAAAAACTTTAAGTTAAAAAAGTGAACCAACATTAAAGCTAAAGGTCTCAGTTTTGTCATATGTTTCCTTCAAAATTGCAAAAGTATAATCTAATCTAATTGGACCAAAAGGAGATTGCCATAGCACGCCTGCTCCAGATGTTAATCTTAAACTTCCTTCATCATAGTAATTACTATTATCCGTGTCAATGGTTGTTAATGTACCAGCTGTAGAAAAAAGCCTGCCTTTAATACCTAATTCCTTAGGAAGGCCTAATCCAAACTGTAACTGGGGTGTAATTGTGTAATAAAAGTTACCACCAAGTGAGTCTGATGTCGTTTTATCTCTTGGACCTAATCCAGCATTTTGAAATCCTACAAAAGAATTTCCCCCTAAATAAAATCTATCTGATATATCAATATTTTGACTAAAGCCTGAAATGTATCCTATTTTTGCTCCAACGGCTGCAACTATATTTTCATTAAAAATTTCATTATATGTTGCAAAGCTTTGGGTTCCTCTAAAGTATTGTTTATCACCTCCTATTCCTGCCAATGATAAATTATTAGACACTGTCCAACCTTCTTTAGGGTCAAATTTATTGTCTGTTTTATCTATTGAGTTTCCTATATTTACTACTGATAAAAAACTTTCTCCTGCAATTGACTTAATTGAAGAAGCAGCTCCATCATAAACAACTATATTTCTCTTTTCCAACCTATAGCCTAAACTTTGAGAACCATACTCTCCAATGTTATAAGAGACTGAGATTGATCCACCCTCTCTCTCATTATTATAATTACTTTCTGGGTATTCCTGTATGGTTGTAAATATATTATTTGTAATAGAAGAGTTTCTGTCTAAGAAAAATGGTTCTGTGAATGAAAAGTCAGCTCTATTTTCTCTTTCACTTGCTAGAAGGTTTAATCTAATCTTTTGACTTTTTCCTAATAAGTTATTTTCACTTATTCCTATATTAGCAGTAGCTCCGACAGATGAAGAAAAACCTCCTCCTAACATTAAACTACCAGTACTTTGTTCTTTAACATTAACATTCAAATTAACTGTATCTTGTTGTTCAAAATTATCTACTACATCAATGTTAGCAACAGAAAAGTTACCTAAGTTTCTAACAAGAGTTTCAGAACGTTTAACTAAATTTCTATTATAAGGATCACCTTCTGAAAGTCTTATTGTTCTTCTTATAACTTTATCTAAAGTTCTTGTGTTTCCAGATATAATAATTCTATTAATATACTTCTTATTACCTGGTTTTATTAAAAAATTTACATCAATAGAGTTATCTTCTCTTCTATTTAATTCTGGATAAATATTAATAAATGGAGCACCAGCATCAATTATTCTTTCAGTTAATTTAGTTATATTATCATCAACTTTAGTGGCACTATACCATCTCCCTTTCTGTATACTTATAGATTTAAGTATATCTGTTTTTTTATATTTTTTAATTTCTACATCTACATTGATATTACCAAATTTATATCTTTCTCCTTCATTTACTACAAAAGTAATATAAAACTTATCTTTTTGTTCACTTATTTCTCCTATTGCCATAGCAATATCAGCATCAACAAAACCTTGATCTGCATAAAATCTTTTCAAATTCTCTTTATCAAAATTAAGAAGATCAGGATCGTATTTTCCTCCTGCTGATAAAACTTTCCACCATCTAGTCTCACTAGTATTAATTTCTCTCTTTAACCTTGAGTCAGAAAAATATCTATTTCCTAAAAACCTTATGCTATCGACTTTAGATAAAGGGC
>CACEBX010000047.1 GCA_902557845.1 Rhodospirillaceae bacterium
ACTCTGTAAAACCCTCCACCACTTTTTCTTCCAAATTGACCATTGTTATATAGCCATAATTCAGCATCAGGCAAACTGACATAGGGTCTCCCTAGATCATTTTTTGGTAAATTTACTTCTAGATTTTTTCCAACTGAATACATTACATCTAGACCTATTAAGTCTATAAGGCCATACAAGCCTGTAGGGGGAAGTCCCAAGGGTTTAGATAGTAATGCATCTATTTTTTCAATAGAAAGATTTTTTTTTCTTGCATCTTTTCCTTCATGAAGGCCCTTCAACATAAAATAGCATCCAATTCTATTACCAATAAAGTTTACAGTATCTTTGCCATGCACTACCCCTTTTTCAAGAGTGTTTGTTAAAAAGTTACTAAATATTTCTAAAACTTCTTTAGAGGTTTTTTCTCCAGGAATAAGTTCACATAATTTCATTACTTTTACAGGATTAAAAAAGTGGGTAATGCAAACATCTTTTAATAAACTTTCTGGCATTCCCTTAGTTATTTCTTTGAGGGGTATTCCAGAAGTATTTGAACTAACAAAAGAGCTTTTAGATCTATAGTTTTCTATTCTAGTAAAAATTTCTCTTTTAATTTCTAGTTTCTCAACTACTGCTTCACAAATCCATTCATAGTTAGCAATCTTGTAAAAATCTTTTTCAAAAGTACCAATTTCAATATTTTTAATATTACTAGGTACAGACAGTAAAGGTTTTTTTTCATTTACAATACTCATTCTTGCTTTATTAACTGTATCTTCATTAATATCTAACAATAGTACTTTACAGTTTTTATCAGCAGCTAAGGCAGCAATTCCTGCACCCATAGTGCCTGAACCTAAAACTGCAACGGAATTAATTTTATGAGGCATAATAATCCTTTCTTAAATTTATAAACATTAATAATTACATTAAATAATTTAAGTATGAAAAATTTCCAAATAAAAATTGAAAATAAAAATATAGATAGAATTTTAAAAAAAATTGCTACATTTGATTGGAGCAAAATTCCAAATATTAATAATTGGTCTTTAGGAGTAAACAAACAAGAACTTAAAAAAATTTGTGATTATTGGGTTACAAATTATAATTGGAAAAAAGCTGAAAAAAAAATTAATCAATTAGATCATTATAAGGCAAAAGTAAATGATTTAAATATTCATTTTATTTATAAAAAAGGTAAAAGCAAAAACACTATTCCACTTTTAATTAGTCATGGTTGGCCTGGTTCTTTTGTTGAGTTTTACGATATTATTGATCCTCTAAATGACCCTAAAAAGTATGGATTAGATAATGAAATAAGTTTTGATTTAATAATTCCTTCTATACCAGGATTTGCATTTTCTGATGCGCCAGACCTACCATTTGGTCCAAGAAAAATCGCTACCTACTATAATGATTTAATGACTAGAGTTTTAAAATATAAAAGCTATATTGCACAAGGGGGAGATTGGGGAGGTGCAATATCAAGTTGGTTAGGATACGATCATAATAAATTTTGCAAAGCTATACATTTAAATATTATGATAATGAGAAATAAAATTGGGCCTCAAACTGAAGAAGAAAAAATATGGCAAAATGAATTTAAAAAAGAACAAATATTAGAAGAGGGCTATAGGTCATTACAGGCAACTAAACCTCAAACATTAGCTTTTGCTATGAGTGATAATCCCGTAGGTATAGCAGCTTGGATTTTTGAAAAATTTTATGGTTGGTCAGATTTAAAAAATAAAAGTATTTTTGAGATTTATTCTAAAGATAACTTATTAACTAATATTATGATATATTTAGTTACTAATTCATTTAATACTGCTTCATGGATTTATTTTGGAAGAAGAGAAGAGGGAGGTAGAGCAATGAATATAGAAGGTAAGATTAATACTCCAACTGGTTGTGCAGTATTTCCAAAAGAGTTTTTATCATGGCCACCAAAGTCTTATGTAGAAAGATTATACAATGTTTTACAATGGTCTGAAATGCCTTCAGGTGGACATTTTGCTGCTATGGAAGAACCAAATTTATTAATTAATGACATAATAAGTTTTGGAAAAAAAATAAAAGTCTTATTAAATAATAAATGAAACTAAGACCTTTACATTTAAGAAGATCTTGGTTGTTTGTTGGAGCAACTAATGAAAATGATATAAAGGATTCTTACAAAAGTGAAGCTGATGTATGTATTCTAGAATTTGAAGACTTTTGTTCTCCAAAAGATAGACCTTTAGGAAGAAAAAATCTTCCAAAAATATTAGAAAATTGGAAAAAAAAAGGAAAAGTCACGGCTGTTAGAATTAATCCATTAGAAACCAGTGATGGGTTAAAGGACCTTCATGTTGCAATATCAAAAAATTTAGATGTAATACTTTTACCTAAAGTAAATAATAAAAATCAAATTGAAATTTTTTTAGAAAATAAAAAAATTATAGAAAATAAAAAAAAAATAAAAAAAAATAGAATAGAATTTATTCCTAATATAGAAACTGCCGAAGGACTTGAAAATATAAAAGATATTATAAATTTTGAACAAGTTAAAGGAGCATTGATTGCTTCTGAGGATATGGCTGTATCATTAGGTTTATTAGAAAGTAAAAATAATGATATGTTGAATTTTGTTAGAAAAAGATTTCATTTGGCTTGTAGCGCATATAAAAAATACTCTATAGACATGCCTTTTACTTGGAATAATGATAATGAGTTAAAAAAAGACCTTAAATATATTAAAAGTTTAGGTATATTAGCAAAAAGTTCTATAAATTCCCGTCATTGTAATATTATTAATAAAGCGCTTACGCCAAATTTAAAAGAAGCTAATGAAGCCTCAAAAATTATTAAACAGTTTAATAAAGTTTTATCAAAAGGAAAAAGACAAATTTCTTTTAAGAATCACTTTTTAGAATTGCCAGCCTACAATTCAGCATTAAAAACTTTAAATAGGTATAGTGATTTTATCGGATATAATAAGTTAAGAAAAAACAATTAATGCTTTATATCTTATGCTAACTTTAATATTTTTTATTATTATAATAGGATTTGCATCATTATTTTTTATTAGTAGAAAAACTGATATTAATGGTTTTTATTCTGGGCTTATGGAAAAGAATAAAGAGCCTAGTTTGCTAGCATTGACTTTTTCTTTAGTAACAACATGGATTTTTTCTAGGTCTTTATTAACAGCTGCAGTATTAGCTTATTACTATGGGTTGCCTGGAGCATTAGCATATACAGCCTACTATTTTTCTTTTCTTACTGGAGGTTACTTTTTAATTAATCTAAGAAAAAAATTTAAGGTAAATTCCTTAATAGAATTTTTTAATAAAGAATATGGAATTGTAGGTAAATTTACTTTCTCATTTATTATCACTATAAGACTAATAAGCGAGATTTTTGCTAATCTAATTGTAATAGGTCTTATATTTGGTAAAGAAGGAGGAGCAGAATATAATGTATCGATTTTTTTAATAATGATATTAGCTTTTTCTTATTCTTTTTTAGGAGGTTTTAGAAACTCAATTAAAACAGATTTTTTTCAAATGACTATTTTTTTAATTCTATTATTAGTTTTGCTCATAGGTGTTCTTTTTTCAAATACCATCATAGAAAATAATTTAATTTTTTCTAAATTAAAAGATGTTTCAAACCCAGGTTATGCTTTAATTCTAGTAGCTTTGTTACAAATATGGAGTTATCCAATTCACGATCCTGTCATGATGGATAGAGGCTTTATTTGTAGTAGAAATAAAACTAAAAAAAGTTTTTTTTTAGCTTTTTTATTAAGTTCTTTTTGTATTTTTTTATTTTCTTTATTAGGATTATGTCTTGCGGAAAATGCTCTAAACGGAACTACTTTTATTGAAGCTATAAAAGTAAACTTTAATACCAACTTAGCCTACATAATTTTCTCGCTCCTAATTATTTCTGCTATTTCAACATTAGATTCAACTTTGTCAAGCGCAGCTAAGTTAGTAGTGATAGATTTAGCATTTTTACCGCAGACAATCTTTCACGGTAGAGTTGTAATGTTTGTATTTACAATTTTAGGTTTGGCATTTATTTTTTTTAATACTAAAGATTTATTTACTGCTGTGGCAGTTAGTGGGACAGCAGCTACTTTTTTGACAACTACTTTTATTTTAAGAATAATATGTAATATTACTGTTTCGAGAATCAGTTTAATTATATCTTTTTTTACTAGTATTCTAGGTGCAATAATATATTATTTAGAATCACAAGGATTAAATAGCTTATTTAGTTCATCTTTTGCATCAATACATAAGTATGAAAAACTTTTATTAATAAACATAATAATATTAATAATTAGTTTTACTTCTGCTTTATTTATTAAAAAAAAAATTAACTAGTATCAATAGGACCATTAGAGTTTTTCCAGTTTTCAAACCCTCCTTCTAGATGAAAAACATTACAAAGTCCCATTTCTAATAGAGTTTTTGCTGCTAAAGCAGATCTCCAAGCGCTAGCACAATAAAGAATAAATGTTTTAGAAAGGTCTAATTTTTTTTTGTAATAAGGGCTTTCTGGATCAATCCAAAATTCCAACATACCTCTTGGACAAGA
>CACEBX010000048.1 GCA_902557845.1 Rhodospirillaceae bacterium
AAAGTAGAAGCGATGTTTCTTTTGACTTTTTTTTTTTCTAAAAAACTTACGGCAGGACTCAGCAAATATGCGATAAATAGTCCAATAAAAAATGGTAAAAGTGTATTAAAGTATAAAAAAGTAACTATAGTTATTGAAATAAATATAGTTAAAATTAATAGTCTATTTATTAAAGGTTTGGTCATATAATATTCTAATAGTACTTTTTAATATTCCATACATTATTATTCTTTTTAATACTCAAATTATTGCTTTCTAATTCTGTAATGAATTTATTCTCATTAATTACTTTTATTCTAGCGTAAGTTTCTTTAATAGAAATGTCAGAGACTCTAAAGTAGTTTACGTTATTACTTTTTTTTATAATATTTTTAATAAAGATCCAATCATTAAAACTCTCATAAATTATATTAGCCTCAATTATAACTTGCGACTCCATTTTTTTAAGATTGTCGTAAACCCAATAATCATCATATAACCTAGTAAATGAATTTAAAATATCAAACATAGCTATATTAAAGCCTTTACTATCTGATTCTTTTATAATTTTAATATCAAGAGTTTCCTTGCTCAATCCATCAAAACATCTTAATAAATAGGTAATTTTTCCTTCAGTTTCATCTATTTTTAAAAAAGGAACCATAACTTTTTTTACTCCATATTTTATTGAGATATTCTTTATTTCCTTAAAATTTAAATTTCTAGCATCATCTGCATTGACAATTATTAAATCTTCTAAATCTCCATCAGGAATAATAAAATTGGTTAAATTACCATCAATAGGTCTTTCTATCCAGCTTTTAAACCAAGGATTAGGATCATCCCATAATATCAACTGATTATTGTAACTCATTAACGGTAAAATGAGAGTTTCAGGACCATTACCAGCATAATATTTAATATTTTTTTCTTTTAATAATTTTTCTATTTTTTTAAGGTCAAAATTTACTGTTATTAAAGCACTATATTTTTCCGCTGAAAAGCTTTCACTTTCTATTGAGTAACTAGTTACAAAATTACTGGGATTAATACTCTTTAGAAGTTCTCCTATAGAAGGTTTTGATGAAATTGTAACCCAATCTAGGTATCTTTCTAAACCAATAAGATAAGACTGCTGCAAAGCATTTTTTCTGTTGTCTTGATTTTTTTTTAATTCAAATTCAATAAAGATGCCCTTTACAGTAGACTTTACTTTATCATTAGAATAAGTTTGTATTATATTAAAGAATAATAAATAAATTATAATATTTAAAAATGCTGTTTTTCTCTTTATGTTCAAAATACTTTTTTAACCCTCTGACATTCCAATAATAACATGAGCGTAAAAAAAGACTATAACTTTTCCTACAAAAGATCTGGTGTTGATATAAAGAAAGCAGATAAACTTATAAAAAAAATTAAACCTTTAGTAAATTCAACTAGAAATAGTAATACTATTGGAGAAATTGGAGGATTTGGAGGCCTATTTAAAATAAATACTAAAAGCTACAAAGAACCTTTATTAGTGGCAGCAACTGATGGCGTAGGAACAAAATTACTTATAGCAGAAAAATTAAAAAAGTTTGATACCATAGGCATAGATTTAGTAGCTATGTCTGTTAATGATATTATAGTACAAGGAGCTAAACCTCTCTTTTTTTTGGATTATCTAGCTGTTAACAAACTAAATGAAAAATTATATCTTTCAGTTTTGAAAGGAATAACTAAAGGTTGTATAGAGGCTGATTGTTCCTTGATTGGTGGAGAAACCGCAGAGTTACCTGGCATCTATCCGAAGGGTGGTTATGATCTTGCAGGATTTGGTGTAGGAATAGTAGAAAGAAAAAAACTGTTACCAAATGGTAAAACTAAGGCAGGAGACATATTAGTAGCACTTCCGAGCACTGGGATACATTCAAATGGGTTTTCTTTAATCAGAAAAATTATTAGTGAAAAAAAAATATCGTTATCAAAAAAAATCTATGGAAATAATACATTAGGAAACCTTCTATTAAAACCTACAAAAATATATGTTAAACCTATTCTAAAAATTTTAAACTCGCGCATTAATGTTAATGCTCTAGCTCATATTACTGGAGGAGGAATAATAGATAATCTTAAGAGGGTAATACCAAATAATTTAGGTTTTTCAATAAACAAAAATAAACTTGCGATTTCAAAAAAAAATACAATTTACTCATGGCTTAAAAATGATTGTAAAGTCACAGAAAGAGAACTCATAAAAACTTTTAACTGTGGTTTGGGAATAATCTTAATTATACCAAGAAAAGAAAAAAGTAATCTCTTTACATTTTGTAAAAGCATAAGACAGCCACTACAAGAAATTGGAGAAGTAACAGCATATAAAAATATAAATATTTTTAATTAATCAATTCTAACTTGTTAAAAAAAAAGCTTATTTCTTTACTTGCATTGTCATCGCTGTCTGAACCATGAACTGCATTACATTGAATATTCCTACCATATAATTTTCTTAATGTATCATTTCCAGCTTTTTCTGGGTTAGTGTCACCCATAACCTCTCTATAATATAAAACAGCATTTTCTGCTTCTAATACTTGAACAACTACTTCTCCTGAAATCATAAAATCAACCAAATCATTATAAAATGGCCTTTCTTTATGAATTTCATAGAAAGCTTCTGCCTGAGGTTTAGAAAGTTTTAACTTCTTGTGCGCAAGTATTTTAAAACCTTTATTTTCTAAAAAATCTACTATTTTTCCATGGTACTTAGATTTAATTGCATCCGGTTTAATAATTGATAATGTTTTTTTTAAACTCATTTATTTTACCTCTGATTACTTATATATTGAGAAACCATTTCTTCTAACAACCTAACCCCGAATCCTGTTCCACCCTTTGGCACAAGTGGTTTATCTCCTTTAGTCCAAGTAACACCTGCTATATCTAAATGTATCCAATTGACATTTTTAATAAACCTTTTTATAAAAATGGCACCTGCAGTTGATCCTGCCCCTCTTCCAGAACCCACATTTTTCATATCGGCTATATCTGAACTAATATCCTTTTCATAGCTACTATCAATTGGCATATTCCAAACATGCTCCCCTACCTCTTTTCCAACTTTTTCTAAAAGATTAGATAACTTATTTGAATTAGAAAACATTCCTGCTTTTTCTTGTCCAATACTAACTATAATTGCTCCTGTTAGGGTAGCTAAGTCGATTAAATTTTTAGGCTGAAACTTTTTTTGTGCATACCATACTGCATCAGCAAGCACTAATCTTCCCTCTGCGTCAGTATTGATTACTTCTATTGTTTTTCCTGACATGGATTTTACAACATCTCCAGGTCTTTGAGCATTTCCTGAAGGCATATTTTCCACCAAACCAACAACAGCTGATATGTTTGACTTAACTTTACTTAATGCTAGGCTTTTCATTAAACCTAAAACTACTGCTGACCCCCCCATATCATACTTCATTTCTTCCATTCCACCAGAAGGTTTTATTGATATACCACCAGTGTCAAAAGTAACTCCTTTTCCTACAAAGGTAAAGTCCATGATTTTGTTTTTTGGATTTCCTCTCCACTCTAAAGTTACTACAAAAGGTTTATTAGCACTTCCTTGAGCAACGCCTAAAAGAGCTCCCATTTTTAAACTTTTTAATTTTTTTTCGTCTAAAATATTAATTTTTAATCCGAGACCTTTCAATTTGCTTGCTTCCTTAGCTAGCAAACTGGGAGTTAGGTTATTTGCAGGTTCACTTACTAAATTTCTGGTCAAGAAAACACCCTCTTTTAAAGCATAAAATCTATTCCATAATTTTTTTACATTTTTAGCATTGTTAGAAACAACAGTTACTGAATTTAAATAATTAATTCTTTTTTTATCTGTATCAGTGAAATATTTATTAAACCTATAAGTATTTAATGCCATTCCATAAAGTATATTATTTTCATCTATTTTATTTTTTTTTAACTTTGGTAGTACTAATTTTATTTCTTTAATTTTTTTAGAATTTAATGCTGATGTTATAGAACTTCCTAGCTTGCCCCAATCATACTCATTAATAATTTTTTCCTGATTTACACCAAATAATATTATTCTATTTGCATTTGACCCCTGAGGAACAACTATGTCCGTTAAACTATTATTGTTATATTCCATTGAAGAAACTTTTACTGCCTTATCAATGTATCCTTTTATTTTTTTATTTAAATTATTTAAATAC
>CACEBX010000049.1 GCA_902557845.1 Rhodospirillaceae bacterium
GATGTAACTTTAAAATTGGATAGAGAAGTTCTAGAATGGGTCGTAGAAAATTATGCTAATATTGAAACAGTTACGCCTAGAATGATAATAAAAATAGCTGATATGAAAAGCACTGAGCCTGATAGATGGAAAGAAATGGCAAATATAAAATTTGGTGCTTAAATACTTTAATTATTTAACAAAGCGAAAGATGTTTGTTTGTTTTCGTATTGAAAAACATAGTCATTATCTGAACTGTATTTTTGTGGAATAATGCTAAATCCTTTTCCTAGATAGGCAGCAGTTGTACTAAACTGACTATTAGAACACATTAGAAAGTTTGCTTTAGTCATAATTTTATGAGTATTTAAGTTATCAACTTTGTCCATCCATTTGACGCTATAAAATATTTCTTTTAAGTCTGCGACAAACTTTTGATTATCACTTTCTTTAGAATCAGAAAAAATAATAATGTTTTTTAATACTTTTGGTAGCTTTTTGCACATTTTCAAAATTTCTTCACAAGAAATTAAATGCGTAGCAACATTCAAGTAATCTCCTCTTCTTAGGTGTAGTATTACTGAATTTGTAAAATCGATTTTATTCTCTTTTATAATTTTTTTCCATTCTTCAGATATAGAAGTAAATTTAGTTTTTACCTCTTCTTTTTGCATTCCATTAATGAATAGTCTATTTTTATTAGGACCATCATGTATAACAATTGGGCTTTCTTTAAAAAAACCAGTTATATTATTTTCAGCCTTGTGAATAGAGTACTCATTAAATTCTTTACCCTCTATTTGGCTAAATTTTGTTAAAGCCTCATTTAAATTAAAAATTTCTAATCCTTCACTCGGATCTTTTTTTGTATCTTTAGTATAATTTCTTAGATTATTAAGGCTTATCCAATCTAAATTTGATTTATCTAAACCATAGTAATCTAATTTCCAATCCCAATGAGTAACCTGAGGTTTTCCTATCTCAGCTTCTTTAAAAGGATAATCAAAATAACTTAAATCCATTAAGACCTTGCATCCAAGACTTTTTAGATAAAAATAAGCAGAGGCAGCAACAATTTGCGCACCCAAACCACCTTCTGAACGAACTATAAAATATTCATAATTTTCGCTCATTATTATCTTGATTGTTTAAAGTTTAAAAAAAGTTTCTCATATTCATTTTCTAAGTTTTTTGTAAATCCCTCAGTGTCAAATAAACTAGTTGAAAATCTATTTTTTATTATTTTATTTTTAGTTTCTTGTAGTTCTTTTTTATTATTAGCTAACTGTAAGACTTTATTTTTATATTCATCTAAAGAGTATGTTATCAATTCTTCCATACCAATATTTTTAAGAATACTACCAGCAACTCTACTAACCATGCTTTTGCCAGCTAAAGTAACGAGAGGTAAGCCAACCCATAATGCGTCACTAGCTGTTGTATGAGCACATATCGGAAATGTATCTAGAAATAAATCAGCACACATTTGTCTTTGGATATGGTCCGCCATTGTAATTTTTTTAGAAAAAATTATTCTTTCTTTATTAACTCCTCTACTTTCTGCAACTTTAATTAAATTTTCTTTAGCAATATCTTCTGTATCTAAAAGCCATAATATACTTTCTTTCTTATGATTTAAGATATCCATCCAAATATTAAACATTTTTGGCTGTATTTTGTAAGTATTATTAAATGAACAAAAGACAAATTTATTTTCTGGTAGTCCAAAATCTTTTCTAGATAATGGCTTTGGCAAAAATCTTTTATTATCGGTAGCTTGATAACATCCTTTTAATTTTATAAGCTTTTCAGTATAAAATTTTTCACTATTTTCTGGTACTATAAATTCATCGACAATGGCATAATCAATGTATTTGGTTCCAGTTGTCCCAGGATGTCCTATATAACTAATTTGAATAGGAGCAGGTCTATGAGCTAAAATATCCATCCTAGTTCCATAAGTGTAGCCCTTTAAATCCACTGCTATATCAATTTCTAAACTGTTTATCAAGTCAGCTATTTGTTCGTTACTTTTATCACCCACGTGGTGAAAGTTATTAAAAGTTTTTTCTACTCTTTTGGTTATAGGGTTATTATCATTTTTTGTAGTATATGAAATTGCATGATAATCAAATTTTTTATTATTTTGATTTTCAAAGAGTCCTACCATTAAATGCATTGTAGCATGATCATAAAAATCAGAGGAAATATAAGCAACTCTTGGTATTTCATGCTTATAATTTTTTTCAAAACTATATTCTCTTTCTCTATATAATTTTTTAAGTCTTTCATTTGAGTAAATAATAGCTGCTTGTTTTTGCGGTTCTAATTCATCAGTAACCGAAAATGAGCAAAAAGGAGTACAGCTATTTTTTTCTTCAGATATTTTTTGTAAAGTTAAGTTTTTATAATGATCTAAATTATTCCAATCAGCTACAAATAGCTTTGAGTATGTATAAAAACCTGGAACACCTAAAGAATTTTCATCATATTTTATAGCTTCTTCAAAGCAATTTTTCATTTCTGAATATTTTGCTAAATCTAAATATGCATACCCTAAGTTTGCTAAAGCAGACGCAATACTCTTATCTTTATAAGGCTGGTTCTTAAGAAGTGTTACGCCTCTTTTAAGCCATTTTGCAGAGTCTTCTGGACAATTTTTATCTCTTAAAAGAATTCCTAAATTTATATATGCATTACTATTGTATGGATCTTTTTGAATAGATTTTATAAGTGATAAAATCGCAGCTCCTGATTGACCAGAGTCCATATAGGCTGCAGCTTTTGAGGACATGGCTCCTGATAAACTAGGATCTAACTTTTCTGCCTTATCAAAGTACTCAAGGGATTTTTCTTTATTTCCCAGCATATAATAGGCATTACCTAAGTTAGAATGAATAGAGGCAACTTTAGGGTTTAACTTTAGAGCTTTTTCTAAGAATGGTATTCCATCTTTTGGTTTTTTATTGTTAACATAGGCACAACCAATATTAACGTAAGCTTGTTCAATCTTATCATCTATTTTTAAAACTTGTTGGTAACATTCAATTGCCTTTTCAATTTCTCCTATATTTAAATAGATGTTTCCCCTTATTATTAAATAGTTAAGATACCTTTTATCACTTATAGCATTTTCTTTTGGATAAAAAGATATAGCCTTGTTTATTAGTTCTATGGCTTTAGATCCTTTTTCATGCAGCATATAGGCTTGTGCTAAAAAAGAAAAATGAATATGCTGGTTTTCTTCATTTACCTTTGAAGTTTCATAAACATCTATTAATTCATCAAGTTTCCCCTGTTTTTGGTAGACAGAAGCCAATCTCATAAAAGCATCATTAAAGTCAGGAGAAATTTCTAAAGTTTTTAGATAACAATGTATAGCATCGATATTCTTATTCATGTTTTCTAAAACTATACCTCTGTCGTACCAAATACTTGAGTCATTTGATTTTAGATTACATAAGATTTGCAATGACTTTTCAGAATCTTCTAATTTATTAAGCGAGTAATATGATAATGATATATATCTTTCTGCTTCAAAACTAATTCCAAATTCTTTTTGATAAGCTTGAAAAATTTTTATGGTTTTTTCATATTGTTCAGTGTTGAAAAAAGAAACTCCAAAATTGAATGATGCTTGTTTGTTTTTAGGTTCCAGTTCCAAGGTTCTTCTTAAAAAATCAATAGCATCTTCAAAGTTTTCAATATCTATACTTAAACAACCTAAGTTATAATAAATTCTTGCATCCTGCTTATATTTGTTTTCTATAGACTTTAAATTACTTATAGCTTCTTCTTTTCTTCCTATTGAACTAAGTATATTTGCATAATCAAGATTTATGTCTAGGTTGTCTGGTGAAATTATTTTTGCTTTTTCAATGCTTTCTAAGGCTTTTTTAAAATTTTTATCCTGAGTGTATGCATAAGCTTTTAGGTGAAAACCTCTAGCAGTTTTAGGATACTTTTCTGTTAAGTTTTCAAAAAGATCTATAGCTTTATCAATCTTTCCAGTATTCATTAAATTAAAAGCTTCTGCTAAATTATTTTCAAAATTTCCTTGTAAATGCATATTAATTCCTTTTTTTCTTTGAATTTAGACTGCAATCATTATGCCATCTTAAAAGGACAGCCAATTTCTATTTTTAATTACTAAACATTTTTTTAAATAGTCGTTTGTATTTTCATACATAT
>CACEBX010000050.1 GCA_902557845.1 Rhodospirillaceae bacterium
AAGCTTCGTGAAATATAAATGGAGAGTTTCTACTGATATAAATAGAACTAGTGATGAGTATTATATTTGGCTTTCTACTATAATAAAAGATAAAGAAGATATTCAAGAGGTTGTAATTGGTTCAGTAGTGCCAGGAGTAGCAGAGAAAATAAAAAAATCTTGCTATAATTATCTAAAAAAGAAAGCATACATTATCAATGAGGATATTAAAATTAACTTTCCTATTAAACTAGAAAATAAAAAAGAAGTTGGAACTGATAGATTGGTCAATTCACTAGCAGCTTGGAACCATTACAAAGAAGCTAGTATAATAATTGATTTTGGTACGGCAACAACTTTTGATGTTGTTAACAAAAATGGTGCATATGAGGGTGGAATAATTTGTCCAGGAATAAACCTTTCTCTTCAAACTTTACATTCTGCAGCAGCAAGATTGCCTAGAATTACTGTAACTAAACCAGAGAAAGTAATTGGAAAGTCGACCGTTAAGGCTATGAGTTCAGGAATTTATTTTGGGTATATAGGATTAATAAAACATATAGTAGAATTAGTTACACTAGAGTTAGAATATAAGACTAAGATTATTTTAACTGGAGGGTTAGCAGGTCTATTTTCAGAAAATTTAGGAATAAATAATATAGTACAGAAAGATTTAACAATTGAAGGATTATATTTAGCATATAAACAATACAAGGTTAATAAAAATGATTAATAGTTTATTTGAAGATAAAAAATCAGATTATGCATACTTTTTACCTTTAGGAGGTTCAGGGGAAATAGGTATGAATTTCAATCTTTATGGATATAAGAATAAGTGGCTTATAGTAGATTGTGGTGTTTCCTTCAAAGACAGTAAAGTTATAGGTGCAGATGTGTTTATGCCTAATATTGATGCTATAATTGAAAATAAATTAAATGTATGTGGAATGTTTATTACACATGCACATGAAGATCATATAGGCGGAGTTCATCATTTATGGCCATACATAAAATGTCCAATTTATACTACTCCTTTTTCAGGACATTTGCTCCAACAGAGATTAATTGATTATGGTTTGCTTGATAAAGTAAACTTAAATATTGTTAAAAAAGAGTCAAAATTTGACATAGGCCCTTTTAAACTTGAATTAATAAATATAAGCCACTCTATATTAGAAGCTAATTCAGTTTTAATTACCTTAGGAAATAAAAAAGTTTTTCATACTGGTGACTGGAAAATAGATAATGACCCTGAAATAGGAAATAAACCTAACTCAAAAAGACTTAAAGAAATAGGAAAGTCTGGAGTATCTGCAATGATATGTGACTCTACAAATGCAAATGTAAAAGGTTTCTCTGGGTCTGAAAAGTCGATTGAGAAAGGTATTTATAATTTGATTAAGGGTTATCAAGGAAGAGTATTTATTGCTATGTTTGCTTCAAATGTGGAAAGGATTCTTACACTTTCTAATATTGCAAGAAAAACAAATAGGCAATTAGGAGCAATTGGTAGATCTATGTGGAGAATGATAAAAGCTTCAAAGTCAGTTGGATATTTAAAGGAAAAACATATCTTTCACGAAGAAAGAAATATTAAAAACATTAGTGATGATAAATTTCTTGCTATATGTACGGGTTCTCAAGGAGAGCCTTTAGGTGCTCTTAATAGAATAGCAGACGAAACGCATCCTCATATTAGGTTTAAGAAAGGAGATAGAATAGTATTTTCCTCTAGAATGATACCGGGAAATGAAGTAAGTATTAATAGTTTAATTAATAAATTAGTTTATAAAGGTGTCGACGTAGTCTTTCCTAAAGCCAAGAATATTCATGTTTCTGGGCACCCAGGACAAGAAGAACTAAAAATGATGTATTCTTGGATTAATCCTTCTGTGTTAATACCTGTTCATGGCGAGGCCCTACATATTAAAGCACATGCAGAGCTAGCAAAAAAAAATGGTATAGATGAAGTATTAAAAACAAAAAATGGTCAATTAATAAGACTTTCTAATGATAAAGCTGATATTATTACTGAGGTTACCACAGGAAAAATGGCCGTTAACGGAGATGAATTGATTTCAACTGATAGTAGTTTTTTTAAGGAAAGAAAAAAAATGCTATTTAATGGTGTAGTAACAATAAATTTTATTTTTTCTGATATTGGAGATTTGCAAGAGTTGCCAAGAATTAAGTTTTTATCTGTAGTTAATAGTATTGAGCAAGAACAACTTTTAGCACTTTCTGAGTATTTAAATGATGAAATTAGAAACTTTATACCTTTTAATAGGGCTAAAGAAAACCAATTAAGACAATACTTAAATAAAAAAATTAAAAAATTTATAATAAATAAATTTGACAAAAGTCCTTCCATAATTTTAGATATAATTTATATTTAATAAAGAATGTTAGAAAAAGTTAATCACATTGCAATAGCTGTTCCAGACCTTTCAAAAGCAATATTAAACTATAAGAATACTTTTAACTGTAAGATTTCAAAACCTTTAAAACTATTAGACCATGGAGTAACTACTGCTTTTATTAGCCTGCAAAATACTAACATAGAACTGCTTGAACCATTAGGCAAAAACTCTCCTATTAGGAGATTTTTGGAGAGAAATAATAATGGAGGAATTCATCATATTTGTTATGAGGTTAAAGATATAAATTTATCCATTAAAAATTTAATAAAAAATAATTGTAAAATTCTTGGTGATGGAATACCAAGAGAAGGCGCCCATGGTAAGCCAGTTATATTTATACATCCAAGCAACTTTAATGGAACCTTAATTGAATTAGAGCAGACATAATGTCTTTAATTGATATCTTGATTTTTTTCTTAGTAATATGGTGGCCTATATTTTTTATATTACTACCTATTGGATTTGAGCCCATTACAAAAGACAATGAAAAAACAGAGTTTGTAAGAAGTGCTCCAAAAAAACCAATGATATTAAAAAAACTTATTTTAGCAAGTGGAATATCATTATTTATCACAATTTTTATGTGGGTATTGGAATACTATAATTTATTTTCACTAAAGGAGGCTTTTTTGTAAAATGAGAACAAGTGAATTTTATCTATTTCCATTAAAAGAAAATCCTAACGATGCATATTTAGAGTCTCATAAATTAATGCTAAGAAGTAATATGATAAGACAATCTGCAGCTGGAATATATACCTGGCTTCCTTTAGGGTTGAAAGTTTTGAAAAACATTGAAAATACGATTAGAAAATTACATTATGAATTTTCAGTTCAGGAATTATTAATGCCTACAATACAATCTGCAGAATTATGGAAAAAATCAGAAAGGTATTCTGATTATGGAAAGGAAATGTTAAGAATTAAAGATAGAAATAATGCAGATCTTTTATATGGTCCCACAAACGAAGAACTAATTACTGATATAGTATCAAAAGACTTAAAGTCCTATAAAGATTTTCCAAAAATTCTTTATCATATTCAATGGAAGTTTAGAGATGAAGTAAGACCAAGATTTGGAGTTATGAGATGTAGAGAGTTTTTAATGAAGGATGCATACTCATTTGATGTTAATTATGAGAATGCACATTTATCTTACTGTAAAATGTTTTTATTATATTTAAAAATTTTTAAAAAATTAGGAATAAATGCTTTACCTTTTGAAGCAGAAACTGGTGCTATTGGAGGTACTTTAAGTCATGAATTTATATTAGAAGCAGTTAATGGTGAATCAGAAATATTTTATGATAAAACTATAAATGACATAAATTTTGATAATATTGACTTCAATGACTATCAAAATGTAAAAAAATTAGTTTTAGAATATTCTAGGTTCTACAGTAGAACTTCAGAAAAACATATTGAGTCAGAGTACAATAAAAATGTTAGATTTGAAAATAGAAAAAATTCTAAAGGCATAGAAATTGGACATATTTTTTATTTTGGAACAAAATATTCTAATAAATTGAATTCAGTTTTTTTAGATAAGAATGGAAAGTCTAATTTTATTTATAGCGGTTCTTATGGAATCGGTGTAAGTAGATTAGTTGCTGCTATTATAGAATCAAGCTATGATGATAAGGGAATTATATGGCCTATAGAGGTAGCGCCT
>CACEBX010000051.1 GCA_902557845.1 Rhodospirillaceae bacterium
TTTGGTTCTCTAGCTTCTTTTTCTAATAATCAGGAACTTAAAGATATAAAATGCGAGAATTATTATACAGATAGAAAAGGTGGAGAAACAATTATTCCGTTTATGAATACATTTCCTAGATACATAATGAGAGAGGAAATAGACAATACGGAAAGTTATGTAAAAGTGGTAGAAATGATTCAATGTTTAGCAGAGCAAATTATTTATAATTCTCAACCAAAACTGCACTTGATAACAGGTAGCATACTTCTAGATACTAAAATGTTTTATTCTAGCTCAGAAGTAGTTAAAAACTTATACAGCTCAGAAGAAAAATATGAAAATCTTAAAAAAAAGATATTTTTGCTAATTGAGAAAGCTCCAGTAAGAGGAGATTTAATTATGCCTTTTATAGCAATCTCACTTAAAAAAAACAAATTGCACGTAGTTGAAGAAATTTGTGAAAAAAAAGAAGTTAGAGGTATTAATGGATATTGTAATTTATTTTATGCTTATAAGCATCTCAACTCCCCTTATCCTTCTAGAGATGATATACGAAAAAGTATAGATTATCTAAGTATAGCTGTAGAAGATGGCATTTTAGAAGAAAGAATATACGGGTGGTGGTTTACAGAGGAATTGCTTAGTAATGTACAAAATTATACACCTGAAGGTATTCCTATTTCTCCAAATATTATATTCTACATAAATACAAGTGAAGCTTTAAACCTATTAAATATATTAAAAAACTTCAATTGAAATTTCAAAATCTATAATTGTTTATAAATTTTAGAAATTTATTAGTGGTATTATTGCAACACTTTTTTTATTAAATTTTTTTTTATTAATTTTTTCTTTTAATTGTTACAGTTATCATTATTATTATATAAAATATTTACACGTGTATTTAAGAGGAGATTAACATGAATTTTATTAAAAAACTTGGTTTCCTAGTTTTAGGTCTTGCAGCTATTGGATCTATAACTGTTGGAAAATCAGTTCATGCTGCTAGTTACTATGGACTAAGTTGTACAAACTTAGCTTATGGTACACAACACAGTAATGGATTTACATATATTCAATCTTATGCCGCAACAGGCGCCGGTGACGGAGGTCTGGGTACGGATGAAGTTTTAGGTGATAGTGGAGGTATTGCTCATTACCTAGGTAGAGACTGTTTATATGCTGGTGCGGGTTTAACAAATAGTGCAGCTATTGTTGCTGGTGACGTTGCCAGACACGCAGCTAACGCTATTATAGGTAGCATCAATCAAAGAATTTCATATGCCATGAGCCAAAATAACGATACAGCTGCGCACATGACTTATACTTCTAATTCAAATGGTATTGGTATGGCAGCTAACAGAATTTTTGGTGGTGCAAGTTTATGGACAAATTACACAGACTCAGATTTCGAAAATGATCAAACATTTGCTAATTTTAGACAAGATACTAACCAATATGATGGAGATGCAAGTTCACTATCAGTTGGTGTTGATAAAATGTTTGGTAATATCTTAGTTGGAGCTGTAATGAGTTCTTATGATACCGATATTAACACAACAGCTAACTCAGGAAGCTATAAAGCAGACGGTGATACATACGGAATTTACGCTGGTATCAATACTGGTGTACTAATGTTAAGCGCTGGTTTTGGTTTAGGTGAATTTGATATAGATACTGATAGACTTGATATGGGAACAGGAACTACTAGAATTACTGCTTCTGGAGTTCAAGCTGATATCGAATATTATCACTTATCTGCTCATGCAGCAATTTCGAGAGGTAATCTAACGATGATACCAAGATTGTCTTACAGGAATTTTGATATAAGTAATCCTGCATTGACTGAAGCAGTTGCAAATGATTCAAATGTTGCGGGACCAAGCTCAGATAATACTACCGGTACTAATTCAGCTGGAAAGAATACAGCTGATATTGCAGTAGCTGCTTTTGATGCAAGTTCTGAACAGATTGAACTTGGAGTAAACGCTTCAATGAAAGTTAGAAGCCTTAATCCATTTATAGATCTTTCATATGTGTCTGAAGATACCACTACTGCTCAGTATAAAACAGAGTTAACAACAGATGCTCTTAGTGAACAGGCAGCTTCCGATCCAAGTACATATACAGTACTAGGAGGAGGTCTAAACTTTAATCTAAGAGGAAGATTAAACGGTACAATTGCGTACTACGAATTGTTAGATAGAGATGATTACTCTGAGTCAACTTTATCAGCAACACTTAAACTAAATTTCTAATTAGATTAAGTAACTTTTAATTAACTCCCTCATTTTTAATGAGGGAGTTTTTTTTTATTCTTTAGAATTATATTTGCTAGATTGTACTAATATAATAGCCGTAATTGGTACCAAGATAGTTATAATTACTATACATATTAAAAGTTCGTCTAATCTAGAATAATCAGCATTTTCAATTATAACTTGACTATTTTGATCAATAACTTTTCTTTTTATAATAAACAGTTTATTTAAGTATTTGGTAAACAATTCTCTTGCTGATAATGCTAAGTTTGTAAAAGATGCAAATACAGCAAAAAATGTAGCCTTATATTTTAAGGGTGCATTTTTAGCAATCCATCCTAATAGAGGTATCATTGCAATTTGCCCTAAAGGAGACTCAACTGCTGTATTAATAAAGGCTATAAACTTAGCATCAACTATACCGTTAGTTAAAGAAGAAGTAATATGATGAAGTCCATAATACATAAAAAGGTTTGGTAAATAGAGAAGACCTGAAATTAAAGACAAGTATATAAATAATTTAGAAAGCTTTGTTTGTATAATAACTCTTCTAAATACAAGTAAACCTAACAATGTTATTATAGCAGCATTAAGAGAAAGATAAGAAATAAATGATTGGTCAAATTTTAAAACATCTATTTCAAACCAGGTTAAGCCTGATCCAGGTCCTGGAATAGCTCTATAAACAAAAACAATAATGGCAGTACCTACAATAGTAAATTTTTTTTCTTTAGAAAGAGGTTTAACTAAATACTTCATAAGAACATAAATTAAGGCTAGTGATGTAATCAAAACAAACTCTTGAGAAAAAGGAAATTTTAAACTACCAAAAGTTATTGCAAAAAATACAAAGAAAATGCTACCCCAGAATATTTTGAGGTCAAGATTGCTTGTTTTATTATGTGAACTTATTTTTAATGCAAAATTATTTCTAAATATGCTAGATAAAATTACGCCACTTATAGATAGTAAGGGAATAAATAATGCTATAAAATAAATACTTGCATAAGCAGCAAGCATTCCTTTATTCCCTACGTCCTTTATATCTGAAAACATATAAATATTTAAAAGGCCAACTAAAAGCGACCCTAAAATAATAGAGAATCTACCATAAAGCTGTACAAGCATATGCTCATCTCTTTTTGAAATTTTATTTTTATTTAAATTAGTATTTTTACTCTCTACAGCCTCAACGGTCATCGCATCTGCAACAACGTCTTGAATGACATACCCAATAGGAGTTAATATAGAACTTAAAATAAACCAAGCTTCAGATGAAAGGTAAGCTTCCATAGTTGTTCTTTCAGAAATTAACAAAAACATTATAAGAATACTGATAAAAATAATAGCGGCTCCTATTAGTACTAAATAATTTTTTTTATCCCAAAACTTATCTACCAAAAAACCGAAAGGCATTTTTAAAGCCCAAGGTATTCCAGCCCAAAATCCTATAGATGCAATAAATGCAGCAGATAAATTTAAATAGTCTTTGAGAAAAAAAATTCCGACTATATTAGTTAAGCCTGATACTCCTGCAGATAGATAAATTAATAGCGGAGGAAGATATATCCATCTAAATATCATTCTTTAATCATCTATTATATTTATCTTCAAATCGATAAATATCATCTTCCTCTAAATAATTTCCAGTTTGTACTTCTATTAAAACTAAATTCATTTTTGTGTTATTTTCTATCCTATGTTTTTCACCTTTTTTAATAAATGTAGACTCATTTTCCTTTAACAAAAATTTTTTACTACCTTTTGTAATTTTTGCAACCCCTTTGACTACTACCCAATGCTCAGATC
>CACEBX010000052.1 GCA_902557845.1 Rhodospirillaceae bacterium
TCTGAAATAAATCATTTAAATTATGCAATTACTTGGTTTATGCTAGCTATTACATTAAGTTTTATTTTTATACTTTTTATAAGGAAGCTAGCATATGTTTAAAAGCCATAGACTAATTATAGGTTGTCTTTCTGGGGTGTTAGTATTAACCATAATAATTCAAATAATATTAGGAGCTTGGGTCAGATTAACTGGTTCTGGAATGTCTTGTCCTGACTGGCCTCTATGTTATGGTTTTTTTTTTCCAAGTTATGAAAAAATAATGCAGCTTGGAGTTTTAGAATACACCTATTTTCAAATATTTTTAGAATGGGTGCATAGAGCAAATGCTGCATTTATTATTGGACCTCTAACTTTATTACTATTTCTATATATTATATTAAATAAAAACGTCAAAAAATCCTTTAAAACTTACTCCTATTATTTGATAATATTACTTGGTTTCCAAGGCCTGTTAGGGGGCTTAACAGTTATGAAATCAAATATACCTTGGTCTGTAGCAATACATTTAGCAAGTGCATTCATGCTGCTTTATATAGCTTTAAGAATATTTCTAATTGCTTTTGGACAAAGGAATTCTAATTTCCTAGTCAAAAGTTTTGAAAAGAATTTGATATACTTTTCTGCACTTATGATATTAGTCACAGCATGCGCAGGTGCATTTACTTCTAAATATGGGGCATCTTTGGCATGTGCTAATTGGCCTTATTGTAATAAAAGTTTATATCCAAATTTAAATGATCAATTTGAAGTTATTCATTTTATTCATAGAGTTTTAGCTTTTTTATTAGTATTACTTCTAGTATTTTTAATGTATAGATTAAGTAAATATTATAAATATTTTACTCTAACTAACAAAATGGTATTTTTTTTAATTCCAATAATTATTTTTTTTCAGGTATCATTGGGAGCTTTGCTAATAGTTTTTAAAGTTCCTATATGGATGGGAGTCTTTCATCAGTTTATGGGACTATTATTATTTAGTAGTTTAAGCGTTTTTATATTTAATGTAAAAGTTAAAAACTAAAATGAAATATACTAGCACCAGGAATAATAAGGCATTTATAGACTTTGAAAGTGTTTCTTTGAAAGGGTTAGCTGCAGATGGAGGCCTTTACTTACCAAAGGACTGGAATACAGAAAATTTTAAATTTAGTAAAAAGGAAGTTGATTTTGAGAGTATAGCGTTCGCAATTATTAATAATTTTGTAGGAGACATAATTAGTAATACAGACTTGAGAGAAATAATAAGAAAGAGTTATACAGGTTTTTCTTCAAAAAAAATTACACCTTTAAAACAATTAGAGGATAATCATTGGCTTTTGGAATTATTTCATGGCCCAACGTTAGCTTTTAAGGATATTGCCCTTCAACTCTTGGGCAACTTATTTAATTTCTTTTTAGAAAAAAATAATAATCAAATAAATATAATTGGCGCTACATCAGGTGATACTGGTTCAGCGGCACTAGAAGCAGTAAAAAATAATCAGAACATAAATATTTTCATTCTTCATCCTGTTAATAGAGTATCTGATTTTCAAAGAAGACAAATGACTACTGTAAAATCATCAAATGTATTTAATATTGGTATAAAAGGTACTTTTGATGATTGTCAATATATAGTAAAAAAGCTCTTTAATGACATAGATACAAAAGAAAAAAAATTTGCTTCTATAAACTCTATTAATTGGACAAGAATCATGGCACAAATTACTTACTATATATATGCTGTCATGCAAATAAACCTTTGTGAATCCAAGAAAATATCTTTCTCTGTTCCCACAGGTAATTTTGGTGATGCTTATGCTGGTTACTTAGCTAAAAGTAAATTAAATGCCTCTATTGAAAAAATAATTATAGCTACAAATGAAAATGATATATTGGATAGATTTTTTAAATCAGGTAAGTATTGTAAAAGCAATGTAAAGTCAACTAATACTCCTTCTATGGATATTCAAGTAGCTAGCAACTTTGAAAGGTTGCTGTATGATATTATGAATGAAGATAGCAAACAAGTTCTGAAAATAATGAAAAACTTTGAATCAAAGAATAGTTTGTCTATTAAAAAAAATACTAATAAAAAAATATTAGATAGTTTTAAATCATTTAGTATTAATCAAAAAAGAACATTAGAAGTTATAAGAAATGTATATGAAAAGTATAATATTATTTTAGACCCACATACAGCAGTTGGCTTTGCTGCTTCATTAGAATACTTAGAGAAAAATGAGGAACATACTGTAGTATCTCTAGCCACAGCGCATCCCGCGAAGTTTTCTAATGCAGTTTTAAAGGCAATAGGTAAAAAACCTATATTGCCTAAAAAATATAAAAATATATTTGAATTAGAGGAAAGATATGAAGTTCTAGATAATAACTATAAACTTGTTAAAGACTTTATATTAAAAAATATATTATAGTAAAGGCGTATTAATGAAAAGGTTAGTAATTGCTCTTCAATCTCTTTTTTCAAGAAAGAGACTATCAGGGAAAAGAGTTTTCCTTCGTCCAGCTAAAAGAAGGGATGCTTTAAAATGGCAAAAATTAAGATTATCCTCAAAAAGTTTTTTATCTCCATGGGAACCAAGCTGGGATGCAGCTTCTTGTTCTAGAAGGGCTTTTATGAGGTACTTAAAAAACTCTAGTTATTTAGCAAATATAGATAGATCTTATTCATTTTTAATTTTTAAAGAAGAAGATAAGGACCTTATAGGAGGTGTTAATGTATTTAATGTTAGAAGAGGAGTTTCGCAAAGTGCTTCATTAGGGTATTGGGTGGGGAAAAGATTTGCTAGAAAAGGTTATATGAAGGAGGCTTTAGAGATTTTATTACCTTCATTATTTACAGACTTAAGGCTAAATAGAATAGAAGCAGCAACCTTAAAAGACAATGTGGCAAGTAGAGGGTTGCTAGAAAAGATTGGATTTGTAAAAGAAGGAATTTGTAGATCTTACTTAAAAATAAATGGTAAATGGCAAGATCATATTTTATATAGCCTACTAAGTGATGAGTATAAAAGAAAGTTCAAGCAGATCCTGAATAATTAGAAAATTTAAAACTTTGTAATTTGTCTTCTTTTAAACCTAAAGTTTTTAAAGCATTTTTCCATTTCACACTATAATTTTTAGAAAATAGTATTTTCTTATTTGCATTTGCAACAAGCCAAGAATTTTGCTTTAACTCTAAAGCAAGCTGATGACTAGACCACCCAGAGTATCCAATCAAAACCATGAACTTTGATGGTCCATTACCAGAGGATAGGTCTTGTAAAATTTTTTGATTACTTGAAAGTACTAAGTTATTTTTAAGTATAGTTTTTTCTTCATTTGTTTCGTAGTCATTAGAATGGAGTATAAATCCTTTATCAAATTCAACAGGGCCACCATAGTGAACTGTATATTCTTGAACTTTTTTAATATCATATTCTTTTTCATTATAGAAAGCACTCTTTAAGTTCAGGCTTGCTGCTGGTTTATTTACGATTACTCCCATAGAACCTGAAATATCATCAGAAATCATATAAATAAGTGTTTGAGAAAACCTTGGATCGCTTATATTAGGAGAAGCTATTAAAAACTTACCCGCTAAAGAAAAATAATTTTTGTTTTTTTCATCCACTATGTAACTTACTATATTAATTTGTTATAAATATAATAATGTATTTAAAATTTTTTTTAACATTTTTTTTCTTGTTTTCTTGCTCTACCTTATATGGGATGGAGTCTAATACTGAGTTATTTGAAGAAACAAAAGTAAAGATTATATTAGGGAAAAAAGATGACCGAGTATTAGACATAGGATTAGATTTTTCAATTCCTAAAGGTTGGAAGATTTATTGGATTTATCCTGGAGATACTGGTCTTCCCCCTGAGTTAACGTTATTAAATTATAAAGATTATTCATTTTTGACACCAAGTTGGCCATTTCCAGATGAAGAATTTGATGAAAGTATTAAGCTAACTTCAAGAATATATAAGAATAAAATAATTATACCTTAT
>CACEBX010000053.1 GCA_902557845.1 Rhodospirillaceae bacterium
ATTATATCTAAATTGTATTTAAAATGAACCTTATAAATTATAATATTAATAAAAATGTGATGAGGCATAATTCTGTTAAAAAACCCTCTGATATAGCTGAAAATGATTTAAGTAATTATTTAAGAGATATTGGAGAAAATCAAGATAGAATAGCTTTCTCTAATATTTTCAAGCACTTTGCTCCTAGATTAAAAAGTTTTTTTGTCAAACTAGGCTGTTCTGAAGCTCAGGCTGAAGAAATAATACAAGAAGTGATGATAGCAGTGTGGACTAAGTCTAGTTCGTATGATAAATCTAAATCCTCAGTAAGTACGTGGATTTACACTATAGCAAAAAATAAAAGAATTGATAAAATCAGAAAAGAAACAAAACATAATACTGTTGAGTCTGATGATAGTCTTGAAATTCCTGTGCCCTCCATGCAAGAAGAACAACTTTTATCTTCAGAAGTAACAGAAAAAATACACCATTCTCTGCAATTTTTACCTAAAGAACAAGCGGAGCTATTAAAATTATCTTATTTTTATGAAAAAACACATTCTGATATAGCTAAAGATTTGAGCCTACCATTAGGAACAGTTAAGTCTAGAATAAGATTGGCCTTATCTAAAATGAAAAACCTCGTGGAGTTAAATTAATGCATAATATAAATTGGCATCCCAGCAGTGAAATGCTTTTAAATCATGCTATGGGAAATACTAATGAAGCTGAATCACTAATAATTTCAAGTCATATAGCTTACTGCTCTGTATGCAAAGCGGAAGTAGCTAAATACGAAAATATTGGAGGTTTTTATTTGAAAAATCATGAGGAATTAAATGTAAGCAAATCTTTATGGAATAACTTATTAGGAAAGTTGGATGGAGTTGAACAAGATAGTAAAGAAACAAATTTTGTTGATTATAAAATTAAAAGCAGATTGAATGAAAATGGAGTAAGAGTACCCTCTTTTTTATATCATTACTTGCCAAATGCATCTGACACAAAAAATTGGAATTCTACAATTAATAATGTCAAATATTTTAATATCAATTTTAAAGAAAATTCATATAAAGGAAAATTGTTAGAAATTCCACCTGGAAAAGTAATGCCAAAGCATAGTCATGAAGGATTAGAAGCTACTATGGTATTCCACGGAGGTTATTCAGATGAAGTTGGTAGTTACAATAAAGGAGACTTGGTTATTCTTGACGACAATGATGAGCATAGTCCTGTTTCTTCTGAACAAACTGGTTGTATATGTTTGGTGGTTTACAGTGGTTCACTCAAATTCAAAGGTATTCTGGGGTCTATACTAAACTTATCTAAATTTTAATGAACTCTACTATTCTAATAGTAGGAGCTTCATCCGGCATAGGAAAAGAAACAGCATTAAACTTCTCTAAGAACAATTGGAAAGTTATTGCATGCTCTAGAAATATAAAAAAGCTTAATGATCTAGCAAAGTTATCAATAAAAAGAAATAATAAAAATATATTTACCTTTAAGTTAGATGTTACTAATAGCAATAAGCTAAGTGAAAATATCAATAAAATATTAAAAAAGTTTGGAACACCAGATATAGTTTTTCTAAATGCAGGAACAAACAATCCTAATACCAAAGATATAGTCAACTACAAAGAAACAAAAAAATTATTTGATACAAATTTCTTTGGAATAATTAATTGTATAGATATAATACTTCCTAAGTTAAAAAATAATAATAATACTCAATTAGTTATAATGTCATCTGTTGCAGGTTATAGAGGGCTTCCATATGCTGCAGCATATTGTTCCTCAAAGTCAGCATTGATATCCTATGCTGAGTCTATTTATAACCAATGCAAAAAAGTAGGAATACGCGTGAGAGTAGTTTGCCCTGGCTTTGTTAAAACACCATTAACAGATAAAAATGAATTTAAAATGCCAATGATAATTTCTTCTGAAAAGGCAGGAAACATAATATATAAAAAACTTACTAATTCAAATGATTTTGAAATAATATTTCCTAAGTTTTTTTGTTACTTAATGAAATTTTTGAGTTACTTCCCAAACTTTATATATTTAAGGGTTACCGCTAGGCTGCTTAAATAATTAGCTTTTTTTCTTATACAATAAGACTACTTTTGCAAGGTTTATTCCAAATTTACTTACATAGGTAGTATTAACTATTTCATTATCATTTATTAAAAACATATAATCGTTTACTAAAACATTAATTGAAAATTTCCAAATTAATAATTTAAAATAATATCTCATTTTAAGGTGGTTTTTATCTATTTTGACTATTATTTTTCCTTTCACATTCTTTTCATTGCCAATAAAATGATTATTTGATTGCTTTTCAAAACTCCAATTTCTAATAGTTTCTTTTTCATTTTCTATATACTTTTCAATAAGCTTTAATTTATTATTTTTAAAAACACCTTTGAAAACAACATACAAGTTCTTAATTGTCTTGGAGGGATAAAGTACAATTAAATTTCCCTTAGCTATAACCTCACCATCAAAAAATTTTTCAAATTTTAAATCTTTAAAATTACCGAATTTATTAATCATTAATTTTTTTTATTAAGAATTGATGAACATTTATTGTCTTAGCCTTAAACCCTTCTTCACAATAAGTTAAATAAAACTCCCATAATCTTTTAAAATCTTTTTTAAACCCTAAGCCTTCTAAGTTATGCCATTTTGAGAAAAAATTCTTTCTCCAAATATACAATGTTTTTGCATAATCTTGGCCTAAAGACTTTTCAAAAGTTATAGAAAGATTATTGGTATTTGCCAAGTTATATATAATTTTTTTTGTTGGCAGCATTCCACCAGGAAATATGTATTTTTGTATAAAGTCTTTATTAGTAGAATAATATTTATACAAACTTTCATTAATTGTAATAATTTGTAATACAGCTAAGCCATTTCTTTTCAGGCTTCTATTGAGAATTTTAAAAAAGGTATTCCAATGTTTTTTCCCTACTGCTTCAAACATTTCTATAGAGACTATTTTATCATATTTATTTTGGACCTTTCTATAATCTAAGAGTTGTATCATAACATTTTTTTGTTTAAGTTTAGAAGCATATTTATATTGTTCTTTAGATATCGTAATTCCAGTAACATTAGAGCCAATATTTTCAGATACATAACCGGTAAAACCACCCCATCCACATCCTATTTCTAAAACTGTATTATTTTTTTTAATTTTTGCAAGGTTTGTAAGACTTTTATATTTATTTACCTGAGCCTTTTCCAAGGAAATCTTTTTATCGTTGAATATAGCACTTGAATAAGTCATTGTTTTATCTAGCCAATAACTGTAAAATTTATTTCCTAAATCATAATGAAAACTTATTTGTTTCTTACTTTTTGTAATAGTATTTGAGCTTTCTAATGTAAGAGCTCTTTTTATTCTATAAAATAAGTTTGCCTTAATTTTAAGTCCTTTTATGGTCTTAATATTTATTAATCCTAGCCTTAAGATATATGACAAATTATTAGTTTTCCAATCTCCTCTGTAATACCCATAACCTATTGCAGAC
>CACEBX010000054.1 GCA_902557845.1 Rhodospirillaceae bacterium
TAACTCCATTTTTTCCAAAGCTAACATCTTCTGGTCTTATAAGAAAAAAATGCTTTTTATTTATACATACTTGCTGTTGATTGTTATATTCTAGACAATTAACTTTTCCAAATGGTGTTGATATTTCACCAGATCTATTAATTTTTGCCTCTACTTTATTTGTCTCTCCAACAAATTCCGCTATAAACTGATTAGCTGGTTTATTATAAATATTTTCTGGAGCATCGTTCTGAATTATTTTACCATTTTTAATAATTAACATTTTATCACTTACCCTAAAAGCTGATTTAATATCATGAGTAACAAAAATTACAGAAATTTGATTCTCTTTTAAGAGCTTAATTGTGAATTCACTAATTTCTTTACCTAAATTAAAGTCTAAATTTGAAAAAGGCTCATCCATTAGCAGTATTTTTGGTTTTGTTATTAAAATTCTAGCCAAAGCTACTCTTTGCTTTTCTCCTCCAGAAAGTTTATCAGGATATAACTCAGCAACATGATCAAGTTTAAATACACTTAGTAATTTAAGGACTATTTTTTTTCTTGTTTTTTTATCTTTATCTAGAATTCCAAATTCTATATTTTCATATACTGAATAATGGGGAAACAAAACATCTTCTTGAAACATTAACCCTATTTTTCTTTCTCCTGTAGGAATTAATACATTCTTAGAGGATAATACTTTGTTTAAAAAAATAATTGACCCACTGCTAGGCTTTATTAATCCGGCTAATGCTTTTAAAATTGAACTTTTACCTGCCCCTGAAGGACCAACAATTGTTAATATTTCACCTTTTTTGAGGGAAAATGAAATATTTGCAAGAATACTTTTTTGTCCTACTTTGTAGCAAATATCTTTTAATTCTAAAAAGTTTCTGTTCATATCTTTTTCACTTTAAAAATAAAATGTATTAACACTAATGGAAATATAGCAAAAAACATAATAAATAATGATGGAATTGCAGCCATTTTTAATTGTTCAGAGCTTGCATATTCGAATGTTAAAATTGATAAAGTATTAAAATTAAAAGGCCTTAGAATTAGTGTAGCAGGAAGTTCTTTTAATATATCAATAAATACAAAGAGAAAAGCAATAATAAAACTAGAATACAACATTGGAATATGAATTTTAAAAAATAAAATACTACTTTTTGCACCTAAATTTATGGCAGCAAAATCAATTTTTTTATTTACCTTTTGGTATGCTGCTTCTATAGGGTTAAAAGCTACTGCTAAAAATCTTATTAAATAAGCAAATAGTAATATAAAAAAAGAACTGGAAATAATCAGCCCTACATTCTCAATATTAATTACTTTCAAAAGTTGAATAATTTTTTTATCTAAATATATAACTGTTGTTATAACTCCTATAGCTATTACTATACCTGGAGAAGCATAGCCAATCTTTGCAAAATTAATCAAAAAATTTAGTGGACCTCCAAATAATCTTTGTGTAAAGCAAATAACTGCTGCAACTATTGTTATTAATAATCCCCCTAAAAAAGCAAGCATTATCGAATTAAAAGATGCCTTATAAAAGTGTTCTATAACATTTATATCACTTATAATTAGACTTAAAGAACTATAAATTAGCCATGCCAATGGAATTAGCAAAGTTATAACTGTAAAGCAAAGAATGATAATAAAAGGCAGCGTGTGTTTTTCTGAAAAGATTTTTATGTCTTGTTCGGATAAATCAAATGAAAAAGCTTTTCCTTCATTTTTATTTTTTAGCAAGCTTTCTGTTGAAAGAACAATAAAAGCTAATATAAATAGTATAGTTGCTAATCTAGCTGCACTATTGAAATCGCCTAAACCAAACCATGCTTTATAAATTCCAACTGAAAGGCTATCAATACCTAGATAATGTACTACTCCAAAATCTGACATAGCTTCCATCATTACTAATACTAAACCAGCAATGATAGCAGGCTTTCCTAATGGCAAAGCACACTTAAAAAACAACCTTACTCTATTTACTCCTAAGTTAGCTGCAGCCTCTATAATTTTTCTAGAATTATTAGCAAAAGAAAATTTAGCTATTAAATATACATAAGGAAACAAGGTTATACTTAATACAAAGATTGCTCCTAGAATAGATCTTACTGATGGCAATAAGTATTGAAATTGTTCTAAATTTAAAAACTCTAGAAAAATAAACAATATTCCTCCCTTATCAGTTAAGTCAGCATAACAATAAGCTACAGCATAAGGAGGTATTGCAATTGGTATTATAAGCAAATATGAAAATAGTTTTTTAAAATAAAAGTCATAAAAAACTGTAAGCCATGCAGCCGAAAGCCCTAAGAGTAGAGTAACTGCAGAAACACCAAATATAAGCTTTATGGTATTAAGACTGAATTTTAAAAAAAAATTTTCGTAGATATGGTTCCAAACTTCATTATCTACTGATGAAGCCTTAAACCATATAGTCGTGATTGGGATAAAAATTATAGCTGCTATGGCAACACTTATAGCCAGCCAAATTTTGCTTACTCCATAACTTTGGGTTAGTGAAAAAATTTAATTCTCCTATAACTTTCTAATTTAAAAAAGATATAAGTTATATTGTAATTGATAATTATTTACATTTGCAAGTCAATTTGTGAGCTCATCTTTAAGATTGTCTCCTTTTGTTAGAAGACCCATTTCTTTTAATTCTTTTTTAGAGGGTAATTCTTTAAGATTAGCTAAGTTAAAATATTGAAGAAAATATTTAGTTGTTTGCCATAAGACTGGTCTACCTGGTACTTCTTTCCTGCCTTTATTTTCTATCCACTCATTATTTAATAGCAGTTCAAATATACCAGGATGAGTTGCTACTCCCCTAATTTCATCTATCTCTGGTTTCGTAATGGGTTGAAAATAAGCGACAATTGATAATGTTTCCATAGCAGCTTTTGATAATTTTTTCCTTATTACTTTATGCTCTTTTAGATATTCAGAGAGATCTATAGAAGTTTCAAAGTACCATAAATTATCGCTTACCTTAAGGTTAATGCCTTTATCTTCATAATTCTTTTGTAACTTAAGTAAATAATCGTTTATATTTTTAAATTCAGGAATTCTTTTTTTTATATCATTTAAGTGTATGGCTTTTTCACTTGCAAAAATTAAAGCTTCTAATATTCTTAAAATTTTTTTTTCATCTTTCAACATATCTCATTTTCTTTTTAAAAAGATTTCCCCACATTCTTCACTTTGCTTGATATAAATTTCACCTCTTTTAGCTAATTCTAATGAAGCAGCAACCGTTGTAATGAAAGCAATCTTAAATGATTTTTTTTCTTTACCAACTTCACTTGCTTCAGGTAAAGTTTCAGTTAAAGCAAACCAGTCTTTAAAAGATTTATAAAAATTCTTAATTTTTTCTATCGCATTTTCGAT
>CACEBX010000055.1 GCA_902557845.1 Rhodospirillaceae bacterium
AAATATGCTTTGTATCTAATGTGCAAAAGCATATGTAAAAATTTAAACTTAAAATACTCACATGTAAGATTGTCAATACCATATTCAATGCGTGACAATGATAATTTTTACTTTACTAAAATTATAAAATCAATCTCTAAGGGCGAACAACCAGATATAAAAAACTTATATAGTGCCAATGATTATATTCATGCTTCAGACATTGCTAGAGCAATTATATCCTTAGTTGAGAATCAGGCAGAAGGAATATTTAATCTAGGATCTGCTGAACCAATTGCTACTAAAATATTACTTAATATGATTTATGAAAAATTTGGAAAAGAATTGAAAATTAATAAGCAAAATGATTTCAATAATGATATAGAAGAATTTTCATTGGATAACACTAAGATATATGAAAATATAGCATGGAAACCTTCAATTTCAATATGGGATGGAATATCTCTTCTAGTTCATGAAAATAAATTTAATACTAAACCAAGTTTAGAAGAATTTACTGATAGAATAAGAAACCTTTGCAAGTAGCAATATATTGTATTATTAAAAGATTATTATTATAATAAATAATAATAAAGGAGAAAATTTTGGCTGGAACTTTTTGCCCAGATTGGATATTTAACTTATCTGTAGCTAGAACAGCATACGAATTTATCATATCTGATTTACCAATAAAATCATATGCTAAGAAATACTCTACCTCTTTATCTGAGCACTACAGTGAAATAAACCCTGAAGAAATAGAAAATGAGGCTGAGCTGTTACTTCGCTTTTTAGTAGAAATTAATGCAGAAAAGTCTGACGAGTTGCTTAATAATTTTGTTTTTTTTAAATTGAAGTATTCGCAACCTGGATCTAAAAGAAAACTTAAAGGAATGTTTGGCACTGCGTTTGATCCTGAAAAAGAAAAAAAATATGGATCAAATGTGACTTTAAAATCTTTTAGAGCTTACGTATTTGGTCTGCGATCAGGAGTATCAGAAAAGCCAGAACCTGGTTGGGATATTTTAAAGGAAGAAGAAATTGGTTTTTTAAAAGAGATAATTGCAAAAGAAGCTAATATTACAGACGGAGTTTAGTCTCTTTATCCTAAAAACTGAAATAGACTTAAATTTGATATTTTTACGAAGGCTTGTTGACTTGCTTGTAAACCTGTAATTTGTCCTTGTAGTTCAGTTACTAAAGCTGCAAGATCTGCGTCTGAGATGCTAGACATATCTTTTTCAATTGCGATTGTTCTTTGTGCAATCAATTCTTTCTGTCTATCCAAAGAATTAGTTCTAGCGCCAATTATTGCTTTTTGGTTTGCTATATGATCCTGAACACTTATTATGTCATCTAACCTATTTTGTATTGTTTGATTTTTATCATATAAAACCTGAGGTATACCTAAAGAATTCCCTGCTCCATCTATAGCATCAAATGTTAAAAATGACTTAGGTTCCTTTTCTGATTTTTCGATTCCTTCCACTTGTAAATCTTTTATAGTTATAGGACCATTTTTAGAATCTTCTAAAGTTATTATATTTCCTGATAAACTTGCACTTATATTAAGGCCTGAACTATTAATAGCTGTAACTACACCAGAAAGATCTGTTCCTGGTAAATCTACAGAAATATTTGCAGTATTTTCATTGTCAGCTAGAGTAAAACTAAAATTTCCAGGATTTCCATTTTCTATTTTAAGAGTTGCCTTCCCTACAGCCTTGGCCTCAACTACACTTCCAGCAGCTGTTCTAATTGAGTTTATAATATCTTCTAGAACATTAAACATAGGAGCAACAGAGTTGTTTGATTTTACGGCCATAAATACGCTACCACCATCTAATGTAGTTCCTACGTTTCTTGTCTCTGAGACAGCAACTGAGTTAGTTCCTCTATCACCCTTGTATTCTATAACACCCTTGATGTTTTTTTCAAAAGGTTGAGTTCCTGTATGATATCCTCCAAAAATATAAGCTCCTGAGCTGTCTGTAGAATTAGCAGTACTTAACATTTCTTCTTTCATTTCTATGAGCTCTAAAGCAAGTGCTTCTCTATCTTGTGCTCCAAAAGTATCGTTAGCAGCTTGAATTGCTAACTCCTTTGCTCTTGCCATTAAATTTGTAATGGATTGCAAAGCATTATCAGCAATTGTTAATCTATTTATAGCATTATCAGCATTTCTTGAATATTGATTAAATCTCTCTTTAACTTGTTGTAATCCAGAAAGTTCAACGGCCCCTATAGGGTCATCTGAAGCTTGTATAATATTTTTTCCTGAAGATATTTTATTTTGTAAAGATTGAATATCTTCATTAAGTTTACTGAAACTCTCAACTTGCTGCTTATTAAATAAACTAGTGCTAACTTTCATTTATTAAATCCTATCAATTAGTGCATCAAATAACTCTCTAGCTGTTTGCAAAACTCGTGCCGATGCCTGATAAGCTTGTTGGTACTCAATTAATTGTGCTGCTTCTTCATCCATGTTTACCCCGCTAAGTTCTGATGCAGAACCAGCTGCTGCATCTCTTATCATTTCCGAGGAACTTAAGTTTAAATTTGTACTTTGAACTGAAGATCCAACTGATGCAACTATTTCTGAAAATAGTTCTTGAAAGTTTCCTTTTCCTTCAATTGCATATTTATCCTCTTGAAGGTCTAACATGGATAAAATATTCCTGCCATCTCCTACACCACCAAGATTATCTGTTATAAAAAAACTATCTGATACTTTTGGTGTACCATTTATTTTAAGATTATATCCAGCAATTTTAAATCTTCCTGTTTCTGATAATGTTCTTTCTGCAATTGTATGCCCAGTGTCTCTATCTTTAATATGTATTAATTTATCATTTACAGAGTCAACAGTAAAAGTAAGATTTTCTTTAATTTTTTCGCTGGTAATTTCTTGCGTTATAAAAGATGCAGAAACTCTCCTTGCTGTTCCTCCTCCTTTGATAATAACTATCAATTCTTCAGGAGGCAGATTAGTAAGGTTTATAGAATTACCTACTCTGCTTTTAGTAACATTAGAATCAAAACCAATATCTACTGCCTTGCCATTATTACTGCTAATTTTAATTTTATCATTTACTAACCCTATGGTGTAAGGATGTACTTTAATACCAAACTTTTCATTATTCGTTGAGTCTTCTACAAAAGATATCTCATGTAATGGAGCAGAATCAAGTTTTCTGGTAATTGATATATTCTTATCAGTAGAATTCCACTCAAAATTTACATCTTTTAAAAATATTTCTCTTTTTAGACCAAATCCCGTTGGATCATATAAATCAAAAGAATAATCATTTTCTGCACCTCCATTAGCGGCTGTTAACTTTAAATTAGTTTCTATAGCAGAGTCAACTGAAGTAACAAGTACATTTTGA
>CACEBX010000056.1 GCA_902557845.1 Rhodospirillaceae bacterium
AACCAGACAAGAAAGTGCTTTTGAAATGGGTGCCATTAGCAGAGCTGGAGCTAGAGGACTTATGCAACTTATGCCAAGAACAGCAAGAGTAACAGCTAAAAAAATTAACTATAAATATAGTAGAAAAAACTTAACTACTTCCCCCTCATATAATATTAAGCTGGGGACATTTTATTTTAAAGAGATGCTAGACAAATTTAATGGATCTTATGTTTTAGCATTAGCGTCTTACAACGCAGGTCCTAACAGAGTCAAGAGATGGCTAAAAACATATGGCGATCCAAGAAAAAATGAAATTGATCAAGTAACTTGGATTGAACTGATCCCCATTAGTGAGACAAGGAATTATGTTCAGAGAGTTCTAGAGGGTATTTATATGTACGGAGCTATCTTAAATAAAGAAAAAAATATTACTTCAAAGCATATAAAGTTTTTCTAAGCTTTTCATCTCCATCCTGCTTTTCCCATCATCATTAATGCTTCTTTGTTATTGTCAGCAATTAAATTGAGGTCCAAGGAGTCTTTTTTTTGTATTGAATATTTTTTTAAAAAACTGCTTATTTTCAAACCTTCTTTTATAGGATATTCAAAATTTTTTTCTGCATAAACCTTTTGAGCTTCATCACTTATTAAAAACTCTAAAAACTTAATAGCATTATCAGTATTTTTAGAATACTTGATAATTCCTGCTCCACTTATATTTATATGAGTTTTCATCTTTTCATCAAAAGGAAAATGAACTCTTATCTTGTTTAACTTTTTTTCTGTATCATTTTTCTTCATTTTAATAAAATAGTAGCTATTTACCAAAGCTATATCACCCTCTCCTGCTACTACCGCCCTTATCTGATCTCTATCTCCTCCTGAAGGGTTTCTTGCGAAGTTTTTAGTAAATCTACTTAAAAAGTCTTTTGTTGTTTCTCTACCATAATTGTAGATCATTGCGGATACGAGAGACTGATTATATACATTATTTGATGACCTTACCAATAATCTAGATTTCCAATTACTGTCCATTAAACCTAAGTAACCTTTCAACTCTTTATCAGCAACTCTGTCTTTATGATATATAAAAATTCTAGCTCTTAGGCTCATTCCATACCATTGATTATCTTTATCTCTATAAATTGATGGAATTTGATTTTTTAAAATACTACTGTTTATTGTCTTAAAAAGTCCTTTCTTTTTTGCTGATAGCAACCTTGCAACATCAACAGTAAGAAGTATATCTGCATCAGTATACTCTCCCTCCATTTCTATTTTTTTTATTAGTTGATTGGCCTTAGAAAATATTATATTCACTTTTATATTTTCTTTTACTTCAAAGTTATCTATTAATTCCCTCATTAATACTTCCTGTCTTGCAGAATAAATATTTACAACTTTAGATTTTGCATGGCAGTATGCTTGTATAAAAAATAAAGTAATCAGGGTTAAAAAAAACAATTTCATATTTTGATAATAGTTATTATTCTCATATTTTCAATAGTTTTATTTAATTTGTATAGTTATGCAAATATGATAAATTAATTTAAGTGGGCGATTAGCTCAGCGGGAGAGCACCACGTTGACATCGTGGGGGTCACTGGTTCAATCCCAGTATCGCCCACCATTAATTGCTAGCTTAAAAAAAGGAAAAAATGTCACAATTTTTTATTAATTACTTAAATCTATTAATAGTTTTTGCATTGTCTATAAGTGCACCCTTTATATTTATAAAATTAGTTTTACCAAAAATAAGAAAAGCTTTAAGTAAAAGAAATAAAAAAATTTTTTCAAATTTAATAAATGTTAAATTTTTTTATTCTACAAGCTTTATTTTTCCACCCTTAATTATACTATTTTCTCTAAAAAATATTGATGTCACACAATATGAAAATATTGGAAATATTCTTTTAGTATTACAAAAAATAGCAGGGTTTATTATAATTATTTACTCACCTATCCTTATAAATAAATTTTTATCAGCACTGAGTTTGTCATTTAAAAAAAAGTTTATTTTTCGTTCGTTATCCTATTAATACCTACTTACAGTTAATGAAATTAATCATAGCTATTGTAAGCGTAGTATTAGCTGCCTGCTATTTATTAAACACCTCTCCATGGGGTATTTTATCAGGTATTGGTGCTTTAGGAGCAATTTTATTGTTAGTTTTCAAAGATACTATATTAGGATTAGTTGCTAGCATTCAAGTATACTCTGGTAATTTAATTAAAGAAGGTGATTGGATAGAATTAAAGAGTCTTGAGATTGATGGTGAGGTTTTAGAGGTTGGACTCCATAGAGTTAAGGTAAAAGCTTGGGATAATTCAATAACAACTTTTCCTACTGCAAAATTTTTAGAACTTACTTTTAAAAATTGGCGCAACATGAAAGAAAGCGGCGGAAGAAGAATTAAAAGAAATATAATAATAAAAGTTTCTTCAGTAAAATTTCTAGATGACCGACTTTTAAAAAAAATATCCTCAATAGAGTTAATAAAAAATTATATTCAGGAGAAACTAGAGCAAATATCAAAAGACAATAGCATTCTTGAAAAAGCAAAAACACAAAGGAAGTTAACAAATATTGGTTGTTTTAGAGCTTATGTTAAAAAATACTTGGAAAAAAATAAGTATATTAACAAACATATGACTTTGATGGTAAGACAAAGGCCTCTAAATCAATTTGGACTACCTTTAGAAATTTATGCCTTTACTTCCACGACAGATTGGAATGATTATGAAAATATTCAATCTGATATTTTCGATCATATTTTAGCTTCAATTGAATTGTTTGAACTTTCAGTTTATCAAAGTCCTTCTAGTCAGGATATAAAAGAGGTTTTAGTTAATGAAAGTAGTAGCAGCAATTTTAATCTACAATAAAAAAATTTTGGCCTTCAGAAGGCCTTATGAAAAAAATAAGCCTCAAATTTCATTAAAGTATGAATTTCCTGGAGGAAAGATTGAAAACAATGAAACTGAGATAATCGCATTAAAAAGAGAATTAAAAGAGGAATTAGAATTAAATATTTATGATTTTAAAAAATACTACAATACCATACATAATTACACTGAATACGAAGTGAATATAAGCTTTTATATTTCTTATCTAGAAAATTTAAGCTTCAAATTAAACTTTCATAGTAAATATAAAATTATGAATGTAAAAGATTTAAAAAAGTTAGATTGGCTGCAAGCAGATTATGAAATTATTGACTACATTCAGAAAAATGGTTTCCATAATAGCTAAAAATATTTATTCAAAAGCATCGGTATTTTTTCTTTA
>CACEBX010000057.1 GCA_902557845.1 Rhodospirillaceae bacterium
AGGTAGCAAAAGACGTCTATGACATGCACTTTTTTGTCTTTATTGTTATGACCTTAATTACATTGTTTGTTTTGGGATTATTAATATGGGTATGTTACAGATATTCTGAAAAAAATAATAAAAATCCATCTAAGACAGTACATAATACATTAGTTGAAATATTATGGACAGCAATACCTGTATTAATTTTAGTAGTTATAGCAGTGCCTTCTTTTAAATTATTGTATAAACAAGATGTTATACCAGAGCCAGACCTCACTATTAAGGCTATAGGTTACCAATGGTATTGGGGCTATGAGTATCCAGACCACGGAAACTTCTCATATGAAGCATTTATGTTGCAAGGTGAAGATGAAGTAGAAGACGGTAGACCATTTAAAAGAATGTTAACTACAGATACTATTGTAGTTGTACCTGTTAACAAAATTGTAAGAGTTCAAGTAACTGCAGCAGATGTTTTGCATAGTTGGGCGGTTCCAGCCTTTAGCGTTAAAACTGATGCGGTTCCTGGAAGACTAAATGAGACATGGTTTAAGGCTGAGAAAACTGGTATTTATTACGGCATGTGTTCAGAATTATGTGGCGTTAATCATCAATCTATGCCTATTGAAATTCATGTTGTTACTGAAAATGAGTTTACAAAATGGGTGGCCGAGTCACAAAAAAAGTATGCTAGTAATAGTGAAAAAATAGAATTGTCAGCTAAATAATATAAAAGGAGTTTATTAATGGTATCAACAGTTATAGAACATGATCATGACCATCAAATAACAGGTTGGAAAAGATGGGTATTATCTACTAATCACAAGGATATAGGTTCGATGTACTTAATTTTCGCTATCATAGCGGGTATTATTGGCGGAATAATGTCTCTTATTATGAGAACTGAATTATCTGCTCCAGGCGATGGTATTTTAAATGGTGATTATCAAATGTACAATGTACTTACCACTGCACACGGATTGATTATGATATTTTTTATGATAATGCCAGCTATGATTGGAGGTTTTGGTAATTGGTTTATTCCTATTATGATTGGTGCTCCTGATATGGCATTTCCAAGAATGAACAATATAAGTTTTTGGCTACTAGTTCCTGCGTTTATTCTACTTATGGCTAGCCCTTTTGTTCAAGGAGGAGCTGGAACGGGATGGACTATTTATCCACCATTATCTAGTGCTTTAGGACATTCGGGACCAGCAGTGGATATGGCTATTTTGAGTTTGCATTTAGCCGGTGCTTCCTCAATTCTTGGTGCAATAAATTTTATTACAACAATATTTAATATGAGAACTCCGGGTATGACATTGCATAGAATGCCTCTTTTTGTATGGTCAATTTTAGTTACGGTATTTTTATTAGTGCTTTCACTTCCTGTTTTAGCAGGAGCAATAACAATGCTGCTAACGGATAGAAACTTTGGCACTGCCTTTTTTGCACCAGAAGCAGGAGGTGATCCTATTCTTTTTCAACACTTGTTTTGGTTTTTTGGACATCCAGAAGTTTATATTTTAATACTTCCTGCATTTGGAATAGTCAGTCATGTTGTTTCTACCTTTTCAAGGAAACCAGTTTTTGGATATTTAGGGATGGCATATGCAATGGTATCAATAGGTGTTGTAGGTTTTGTTGTTTGGGCACATCACATGTATACAGTTGGTTTAGATGTTGATACAAAAGCATATTTTACTGCTGCAACTATGGTTATAGCTGTTCCAACAGGTATAAAAATCTTTAGTTGGATAGCTACGATGTGGGGAGGGTCTATCAAGTTTACTACTCCAATGTTATTTGCCATAGGTTTTATATTTTTATTTACTTTGGGTGGAGTGACCGGAGTCGTGCTTGCTAATGCAGGAATAGATACAGTGCTACATGATACATATTATGTTGTAGCACATTTTCATTACGTATTATCCTTAGGAGCAGTTTTTGCTTTATTTTCTGGGTTTTATTATTGGTTTGGTAAAATCTCTGGTAAGCAATATGAAGAATGGATGGGAAAAGTCCATTTTTGGCTAATGTTTATAGGAGTAAATTTAACATTCTTTCCAATGCATTTTTTAGGTTTACAAGGAATGCCTAGAAGATATGCAGATTATCCTGATGCATACGCTGGATGGAATGCAGTTGCTACTTATGGATCATACATATCTGGAGTAGCTGTAATATGGTTTGTAGTTATACTATTTAGAACTCTTTATTTTGGAAAAAAGTGTGCAGATAACCCTTGGGGTGGTAAGCCTGATACTTTTGAATGGAGAACAACATCTCCTCCACCTTTTCATACTTATGATGAATTGCCAAAGATGGATATTAAAGATACTAAGTCAGGTCACTAGGCATACACTATTTAAATAATGTCAAATACAGCACCTAATAGACTAAAGCAGCAAGCTGAATTAGGAACTATTGGTGCTTATTTCACTCTCCTTAAACCTAGAGTAATGTCCTTGGCTATATTTACTGCTCTTTGTGGGCAGATTTTAGCTTTGCATAATAATCCTGTCCATCCAATCCTATTTTTAGTCTCTTTACTGAGTATAGCAATTGGAGCAGGGGCAGCAGGATGTATCAACATGTGGTATGATAAAGATATTGATGCAAAAATGCAAAGAACTAAGGATAGACCAATTCCCTTAGGAATTATAAAGCCTGATGAAGCGCTAGGCTTAGGTATTTTGCTTAGTATAATATCAGTTCTTCTATTGGGATTAGCTTCTAATTTGCTGGCAAGTTTTTTATTAGCAAGCTCTATTCTCTTTTATATATTTATATATACAATATGGTTAAAGAGACGAACCTACTATAATATTGTAATTGGAGGAGCAGCAGGAGCTTTACCTCCTTTAATAGGTTGGGTATCTGTATCAGGAGGAATAAATTCTTTTCCTGTTATATTATTCTTTTTAATTTTTATTTGGACTCCTCCTCATTTTTGGGCACTTTCTCTATTTTCAGAAAATGATTATGGAAAAGTAGGTTTACCTATGTTGCCTAACGTATTAGGAAAAAAAACAACCATTAAAAGTATTA
>CACEBX010000058.1 GCA_902557845.1 Rhodospirillaceae bacterium
AATATAAAGAGAAATTGGTATAAATAAAACTTGACCAAATATAGCTTTTCCTCCGTCCTTTATATTTAACAATTCAACTGGCCCGTAAGTAAAAATATTATCTCCCCATACAAAAATATGTTGGTAGATAATTACTATAGTAATAAACAAAGATAGTATACCTGATAGTTTTGTTATTAAATTAGAAAATGGAAAAAAACTTAAAACTCCATACAATAAGCCAATAAAAACACAAATCTCTGTTAAGGCTAAAGTCCATGAAAAGAAAATAGGAAAAATATTAAAGACAGGTATAGTGGCAATCATTTGTATTAGTCCTTCTCCATTACCTAAAATAAGATTATTTAATTTTGCATACCCATAGTTAAAAAAAATAAAACCAAAACTTAACTTCAGCAATAGATCACTAATAATTGACATAGAATGTAAGTATTTATACATAATTAAGTATAAAATAAAATTAATATTTGTGAATTAAATTATATGATATCTTCTTTGTCAGATAAAAATAATTTAAGCATTGGTGGTACAATTAATAATGTTAAAATTGCAGACAAGCTCAATCCTCCAAGTATCACTGATCCTAACCCTTTGTAAAGCTCAGAACCCGCTCCAGGAAATATCACTAGGGGTAACATTCCAAAAATACTAGTTAAAGTTGACATAAAAATTGGTCTGATTCTGCTATTTGTAGCATCTAGAATAGCATCATTTATATTTAAATTATTATTTTTTATGGTTTGCAGTGTCCTATGCACTAATAGAATTGCATTGTTTACTACAATTCCACTTAAAATTACAAATCCTAGAATAGTAAGCATATCTAACGGCTGGAAAGTAGTAAGGTTTAAAAGAAATAATCCTATTACTCCTCCGGCCGCAGCTGGAGGAACAGATAGCATTATAATAAAAGGGTACTTAAAGCTTTCAAATAAAATAGTCATTAATAAATACACGATTGCAATTGATACCAGAAGATTTACAGCCATAGCTTTCCATGTAATTGTTAGTTCGTCGGCTGTTCCTGAAAGACCAATTCTTATATCTGATGGTAAATTAGAACTTTTTAATGGATTTATTATTTTAGTTTTAACGGTTTCAATTGCTTCTTCAAGCGGAATATTGTCGGCAGGCTTTATTTGTAAAGTTATAGCTCTTTCTCCTTCTATGTGTCGAATTTCAGTAGGGCCTGTTGTATAAACTATGTCAGATAATGAAGATACGGGAATAATTTTTCCATTTGTTGTAACAATAGGAATATTCTCAATACCTTGTGTAAAATTTATAGAATTTTCTACACCCATCAATGTTAAATCCATTCTTTTAGAATTAACGATTATTTCGTCTATTCTTATTCCTGAGTTAAAGGCGTCTATTCCTGCAGAAAGCTCAGAGGCAGTAACATTATTATCTGCTAATTTAATTCTACTAGGAACTATCTGTATTTCTGGAGCTCCTAAAATTAGTCCTGGCTTTGGTCGCATTTGATTTCCAGCAGATCTAGGAAACTCCTTCATCACAAGTGCTGCTGCTTTTTGTGCTGTTGCTGCTATAGTATTTAAATCAGATCCAATAATATCTAAATCTATTGATCTTCCTCCTCCATAACCTCTTACAAAAAGTCCTGGCTGAGAAAAGAAACCATATGTTGCAGGCTCACCATATAAGGACTTAGTCATAACTGGAATTAATTCTTTCACTCTGCTTTCTTCAACAGCACTTGCTCCAAATAGTGTTCTTCCTCCAGCTATCGCTACAAAGAAAAAGTTTTGAATTTTAGGAGGTTGTCCTTCTTCTGATTTCACTCCAGTTTCTGAAGCCCAAAGTGGCTTTACTTTTTCTTCTACTGATTCAGCAATATCTATTAAAGTTTCTAAATTGTATCCAGGAGGTGGAAGCATGACACCAAATATTAGATTTCTATTTCCCTCTGGTAAATATTCTAATTTTGGAAGTAATAAATATGAAATACCTACAGTTGAGAAAATTAAAAATCCTACTAAAATTAATGAGTATTGCTTGGATCTTAAAATAAAATTTACATAGGTAATTATTTTATCAGAAATAAATCTTCCAAAATCATCTAAAAAAGAAATTTTAAATTTTTTATTAGTCTTCTTTGATAAGATCCAACTTGTTAAAGCAGGCAATATTGTTATTGAAACTAGAAGACTCATTAATACTGCCACAGAAATGGCAACTGCAATATCCTGAAGAAGTTGACCTGCTTCTAATTCCATAACAAGAATAGGAACAAAAACTAATACTGTAGTCAAAGCCGAAACCATCACTGCTTGCCAAACCTGACTGGTCCCTTCAAAAGAAGCAACCTTTGTATCTTCTCCTTTCTCTTTTAATCTAAAAATATTTTCTAATACAACTATTGCTGCATCTACCACCATTCCAACGGCAAATGCAATTCCAGCTAATGATATTACATTTATAGTTTTTCCTAATAATGACATAGCCACAAAGGCAGCTACCACTGATATTGGAATGGACACTGCTATAACTATTGTAGATTGCCAAGACCTAAGAAAAATCAATAAAATTATAATAGCAAGTATTCCTCCCATCCATATGTTTTGCTGTACTAGGTCCACAGCAGAGTCTATATAAATGGTTTCATCATATACCTGTTCTATTTTTAATCCTAATTCAGGTAAAAGATTTTTATTTAAATCATTTAAAGTAATTTTTATCCCATTCATAACATCTATTACATTTGCTCCAGTCTGCCTAACAGCATTTATAGCAATTGACTGTTTGCCAAGGTACCTTATTGCAGCTCTTGGTTCCTTAAAAGTAAACTCAACTTGCGCTATATCATCTACTGTCACTCTACCAAATCTTCCGTTTAAGTCTTGTTCACTTATCAAGACTATTTCCTTAACTTGTCTTTCAGATTGTATTTCTCCCTCTGCTCTAACAATGTATTCTCTTTTACCTTCCTTAACATCTCCAGCAGAAATTGAACTATTTGCTTCTCTAATAACTTTTATTACCTTTGGGACAGTAAGCCCGAAGTAA
>CACEBX010000059.1 GCA_902557845.1 Rhodospirillaceae bacterium
AATGGGGTAAAAGATTAGATATTACTGTTTTTACTGGCTCTAAAAACGAGGATCCTTCTTCTGTAGTTTTTAAAGGACACAAGCTTGCTATAGAACAAAAAACAGATATTTTATTAATAGATACTGCAGGAAGACTTCATAATAAGAATGAGTTGATGGAAGAACTAAAAAAAATAGTTAGGACAATTCAAAAAAATGATCCTGAAGCACCTCATCATAAACTTTTGGTGCTAGACTCCACAATAGGGCAAAATACTTATTCTCAATTAGAAGCTTTTGATACTTTTATTGGTATTTCTGGCGTTATTATGACTAAACTTGATAGTTCTTCAAAAGGTGGTTCATTAATAGGAATATCGAAAAAATATAAAACACCTATATATTTTATAGGAGTAGGAGAAAAAGTTGATGATCTTATTGACTTTAATGCTAAAGATTTTATAAATGCTTTAATAGGAAATGATTTTGGAGAGAATGATGAAAGCTTACATTAAGTTTTTTTTTGAAATACTACCTTTAGCTGTTTTTTTTACAGTTAATTCAGTAGAAAATATACAAATTATAGATACTATTTATCACTTATTTTTTACACTTTCTGATAAATTTTTAAAGGCTACCTTTTTTCTAGTACTTACTTCTTTAATAGCAATTCCTGTAGCATGGTATATTGATAAAAAAGTTCCCTGGATGCCTATTGTCACTGGAGTCTTTGTTTTGTTTTTTGGAAGCTTAACTTTATTTCTACAAGATCCAGATTTTATTAAACTTAAACCAACAATTATAAATATAGTATTTGCATCAATTCTCTTAATAGGATTAAAATTCAATAAAATATTTTTAAAAATAGCTTTTCAAGCATTTAAAATGGATGATGAAACTTGGAAAAAGTTAACCTTAAGATGGTCATTTTTCTTTATTTTTTTAGCGGTCTTAAATGAAATTGTTTGGAGAAACTTTAATAGTGACCAATGGATTTTTTTTAAAGTTTGGATAATATTTCCTCTTACAATGCTTTTCATGGTATTTTTTGTATTACCACTGATAAATAAAAATATAAAAAAAATTAATTAGTATTTTTTAAATGAATGACATTACAAACTATAAAAATATTAAGGCTTGGCCTTTCGTAGAAGCAATCAAAGTTTTAAAGAAATTTGAAAATCTTGATAAAAAACAGACCATTAATTTTGAAACTGGCTATGGTCCCTCGGGCGTTCCTCATATTGGTACCTTTGCTGAAGTTTTAAGAACTAATATGGTAAGAAATGCTTTACGTGAAATAAAAAGTTTAGACTCTAACCTAATTACATTTTCTGATGACATGGATGCCTTAAAAAAAGTTCCAGAGGATTATCCTTACCCAGATAAACTTTCAAAATATCTAAATTTTCCTTTAAGTTCCATACCTGACTTTACTGAGAAATATTCTTCTTATGCTGATAAAAATAATAGTTTATTAAAAGAGTTCCTTAATCAATTTGACTTTAACTACCAATTTATTTCCTCAACAGAAAAGTACAAATCTGGAAGTTTTGATAAATACCTTCTCAAAATACTGGAAAATTATGAAAATATTATGAACATTGTTTTGCCTACCTTAAGAAAGGAAAGAAGAGAAAGTTACTCTCCTTTTTTACCAATATGTAAAATAACAGGAAAAGTACTTGAGGCTCCTATAACCGTTATTAACAAAGAAGAAGGGTTAATTGCTTATAAAAGTGATAACAAATTTATAGAAACTTTAGTTACTGGTGGTAACTGTAAACTACAATGGAAAGTTGATTGGGCAATGAGATGGTCTGCATTAAAAATAGATTACGAAATGAATGGCAAGGATCTAATACCTTCATTTGAGTTATCAAAGCAAATTGCAAAATTTATTTATAATAAGGTTCCTATAAATATGAGTTATGAACTATTTCTTGATCAGAATGGAGAAAAAATATCAAAGTCAAAAGGAAATGGTTTAAGCATTGATGAATGGGTGACGTATGGAACCAAAGAAAGTTTGTCTTTATTTATGTATCAAAACCCTCGAAGAGCTAAAAAGTTATATTTCGATTGCATTCCTAGAAGCATGGATGAATACAAAAAACACTTCCACAATTTAAAAGAAAAAGAGCAAGACCTATTTGAAAACCCTATTTGGCATATACACGAAGGCTTATTGCCAAAGAGCACTTATCCAATAGAGTTTTCAACTTTAATTAATTTAGTGACTGCGCTTAACACGTCTGATAAGCCTACAATAAACAAGTTTTGTTTATTGTATATTAAGAATAATCTTAACCATGTAGAACAAAACTACCTAGAAGAAATTACAAAACTTGCAGTAAAATACTTTCAGAATTTCATATTACCAAATCTGAAAAAAAGAAAACCTAGTGAAAAAGAAAAAATTATAATTAAATATCTAATAAAGGATATTTCTAGCAATCAAGAAGAAATCAACGCAGAAGAATATCAAAGCTTAATTTATAAATATGGAAAAGAAGTTTATCCTGATAATTTAAGAGAATGGTTCATTGCTCTATATCAGATATTATTTGGGGCAGATAATGGTCCTAGACTAGGATCTTTATTTTTTCTGTATAAAAAAGATAAAGTTATACAATTACTACAAGAATCTATAGAGTAGTAATAAAACTT
>CACEBX010000060.1 GCA_902557845.1 Rhodospirillaceae bacterium
GGGTATTACTGATCCTAAATGGGTAAATCTCAGTACTGCTAAAGAGTTTTTTCCTTACACTTCAAAATTAGGTTCTTTAGAAGGAGACCCTCCTACTGTAAGTGTATTTGAAGATGGAGAATTAATAGGTTATTTATTTGTCACTAAAAATATTACTTCCTCTAAAGGGTACTCATCTCAAGAATTTGATATGCTAGTAGGATTAGGCTTAGATGGAAAACTGACTGGCGCAAAAGTCTTAAAACATAATGAACCAATTATCGGCATGTATACTCCTCAGGGAGATTTGATTTTACCTAAGTTTACAGCCCAATATAAAGGTTTAGATATAAGAGTTCCAACTAAAGTTAATTTACTGCGAACTGAAGGAGAAGGTTCTATTGATGGAATATCTTCAGCAACTGTTAGTGCCGTTTTATTCAACGGAGCTATTTTAAGAGCTGCTAGAATAGTTGCTCTTTCTAAAGGCATTAGACTTAATGATAGTCCTGTAGTTGATATTGTAAATTTTAAAGAAACTACTTTTTCTAAATTGATATTTGATGGGTCTGTTTCAAGATTAACTCTTACAGTGGATGATTTAATAAAAAATGGGATTACAAAACCTAAATTATCAAATCGATCAGGCGTAGCTGATATATATAGATACAAAGCAATATTTGCTGGAAATACTCCTGTTGCGGCAAAGCAAAAAGAAGTTAAAAAAGGTTACAAAGATACTGATAGAGAACTTGTTTTAGATTTATTTTTAGCTCCAGTAGTTACTCCTACTATAGGAAGAAATTTGTTAGGAGACAAATGGTATGATATTTTTATAGCAGGAAGAGATCCAAATGAAACAACAATAGTCATTGCTGTGCTAGGAAGATATCCGCTTGATGGAGAACCAAACATTGCTACTGGCAACTTTAAAAGATTAGCACTAATACAGGACACAAAGCGTATTCCTTTATTAAAAAGTAATTTTAGAAACTTAGGTTTTCTACATGGAGAAGACAAACCTTTTTTTGCAGAAGCAGGATTATATAGAATCCCAGCTGAGGATGGTCTAAACCCTGTTAAACCTTGGAAATTAGAAGTTCTAATAGAAAGTAAAAATATTAATGAAAGTAAAAAGTATTTGGTAAATTATACCCTTAGTGACAAATATATTATTGAGCCAGACGGTTTGATTAAAATCGCAGACAAGGATACTCCAATTTGGTATGCGGCATGGGAGAATCAAAAAAATAATATTTATATTATGTTAGTAACCTTAGTGATACTTACAGTTGCTGTTATAAAAATGGATTTACTAACAAAATTTGATTACAGAAGAAAAGTTTTTAGATATTTATTTTTAACCTGGATATTGGTCTGGTTAGGCTGGATAGCTGGTGGACAAATAACAATTCTTAGTGTTTTGATGTGGGTAGTAGCACCTATAAATAATCCTTCATGGAATGTGCTTCTATCAGATCCCTTGCTCACTGTTTTAATGGCTTATATTATTATTTCATTTTTATATTGGGGAAGAGGTCTATTTTGCGGGTGGTTATGCCCTTTTGGAAGTTTGCAAGAGTTATTAGGAAAATTTGCACAATACCTTAAATTACCTCAAATAAAGATATCTGAAAAAATAAATAGAAATGCATTGAATATTAAGTATATAATATTGCTATTATTGTTTATAACTAGCTTTTACTCTGCTGAGCTATTAAATTTAGGTTCAGAAATTGAGCCATTTAAAACATCTATTTCTATGCAGTTTCAAAGAGAATGGTACTTTGTATTATATGCTGTAACTTTATTAACTTTAGGATTATTTATAGAAAGATTCTTCTGTAGATTTTTATGCCCTTTGGGAGCTTTTATGGTTTTAGGAGGAAAGTTAAGATTTAAAAACCCTCTTAAAAGAAGATCTGAATGTGGAGACCCTTGTAAATTATGTTCAAAAGCATGCCCTATAGATGCTATAGATAAAAAAGGGAATATAAATATGAATGAATGTTTTTACTGTTTAGATTGCCAGTCTCTATATTATGATAATCATAGATGTCCTCCTTTGGTGATAAAGAGAAAAAAGTTGGAATCTTTACAAACAAAAAATATTAAGCTTGAAGAAAGGTTGATTTAAATTGCTTACATGTGCTTTGATAGTTTGGATTTTACAACCTGTAAATTGGAATGAGGAGATTATTAGAGATACTTTTCTTACAAAAAATGAATGTACTAAATACCTAAATAATAAAACTCATAGTTGCATAAAGATTGATAAAAGAAAACATTTAACGTATAAAGAATGGGAAATTGATAGTTGCAGTTTAAGCGATCATGAATGGACTGGAACAGAATAATTGAAAATATATTGATTAGAAAACTTTAATATGGAGCTATAAATGACAGATGAAAAATTAAAAAAAGAGATTATTGACCTATATGAAAAGCTGGAAAGAGACAAGGATCTTTATAAGGAATTTCTTGAAGACGAAGACAAGTTTTTGGAAGCGAGAGGTTTTGTTCCTTCTGAAGTTAAGGGGCTTGTAAACAATATAGTCGATACAAGAAATACTATTTTAAAAGATGTTCTTGAAGAACAGTCAGCAAAATTAGAAAAAAAATAGATTTTAAACTAATTTAAC
>CACEBX010000061.1 GCA_902557845.1 Rhodospirillaceae bacterium
AAAAATTCTTTATAGGTCTAATTAAATCAAATGGTACAGGAGAAAGACTCATATCAGAAGGATATTTAACAGATGGACCATCATGGTCACCTAATGGAAGAACGCTAGTATTTTTTAAAACAATTAAAAATAGCAATAATCAATACAAAACTAAGCTTTTTACTATAGATATTACAGGAAATTTAGAAAAAGAGCTTGCTACCCCCTATCAAGCATCAGATCCTGATTGGGGTCCATCAATTAAGTATTAATTTTTTTATATTTTGTGTAGAATAATATTATGTTATTTTTTAAAAAATATATTATTCTTTTATTAATTACAGTATTTGTATCATGTGCTGAAAACCAAAAAATTCCTATATCTGGAGCAGATGTTACCTCAGAAAATACTGCTGAAGATATTCCTGACTCTGATGACGAAAATGGGTCAAAAATTTCAGTTTCTGATAACATAAATGCTAAAGATAAAACAAAGCAAGAGGTCTTAGTCGAAGAGCTAGTTGAAGTTGGAGATAGAGTTTTTTTTGATTATGACGAGTCTAGATTTAAAAATGAAGGGGTAGAGACCTTGAAAAGGCAAGCTAGATTCTTATTAAAAAATAAAAATCTCACTGTTAGAATAGAAGGTCATTGTGATCAAAGAGGAACAAGAGAGTATAATTTGGCCCTAGGTGAAAGAAGAGCTTACTCTGTTAAAAACTTTTTAGTGTCCTTAGGAATAGAAGAAAGTCGAATTTCAGTAATATCTTATGGAAAGGAAAGACCTCAATCTTTAAATAATGATAAAGAATCATGGGCACAAAATAGAACTGCTATAACTATAATAAATTAATAAGGAGTTCCTGTTGCTTAAAAAAATTATCTTTTTTTGTAGTTGCTTGTTTTTTTTAATATTTATTCAATTTAGCTCAACACTATCTAATGCTGAAGATTATTTAGATAATGTGATAAAAAAAATAAATAAAATGGAGAATGACCTTCAAAAACTTCAAGAAGATAGCAATAATTCAAATAGTTCTAGTTCAGTAAGTATTTCAAATGATACTATTGCATCACATGAAAAAAGGCTACTAGACCTTGAGGAAGACTTTAGAGCATTAAATGGAAGAATAGATGAGGTTCTTTTTGATTTAAAAAATATCTCTAATGAAATACTCAATTTAAAAACAAAAACATCTAACGATAAAAATATTTTAGAAAACTCCCAAACTGAAGATTATGGAGACCTTGAAAGGGAAAATACAACAAGCGTTGAAACTGTTACTACAGAAGACCCAAATATGAGAGATAACCCTAGCATGCAAGTCTTAGGTGTAATTAAAGAAAATGAAACAAACAACAGCGATATTCAGAATGAAGTATTAAAGGTTGAAAATGATTTTAAAGAAGATAATTCTATTGATGTTAAAAAACCTGACCCAACTACAAATCAACAATTAGCAAATCTTTCCAAAAACCCTTCGGACATATATAAGCACGCTTACAATATGCTTATTCAAGAGAACTTTATAGAGGCTGAAAAGTTTTTTAATATATTTATTGGAGAAAACCCCAAAAATCCTCTAGCTTCAAATGCCTACTATTGGTTAGGTGAAACTTTTTATGTTCAAAAAGAATTCCAAAAAGCTGCAATTAGTTTTGCCAAAGGATATCAACAATTTCCTAAAGGTAATAAAGCTTTGGACCAACTTTTTAAGTTAGCGTTAACTTTTATTAACCTTGGAAAAAATGAAGATGCTTGCGCATCTTTTTCTAAACTCGATGTAGAGTTCCCTGATGCGCCAAAAAGAATAAAAGGCAGGGTAAAAGATTATAAAGTCCGTGCTAAATGCTAATACCAATAAGGTTTTAACTATTGAGAGTTTTTCGGGTTTTCTAAACTCTCTTGCTTGCATAAAAAATGATTCAACTATTGCAGTAGCGGTGTCATCTGGAGTTGATAGTATGAATCTTTTACATATAAGCGATAAATGGGCAAAAAAATATAAAAAAAAACTTTACATTATATCTTATAATCATAATTTGAGAAAAGAATCACTAATAGAAGTAAAGTATGTTAAAACAATAAGCAAGAAACTCGGATGGGAACATAAAACTTTAAGATGGAATCAGCCTGCGAAGAAAAATATATTGGAAAATGCTAGAATTGCAAGATACCAAGCAATTTCAAAGTTTTGTAAAAGACAAAACATTAACACTTTACTTCTTGGACATCATCTAGATGATTTGATAGAAACTTTTTGTATCAGGCTATTAAAAAAAAGCAGATTAGAAGGTTTATGCCCAATGACAGCAAGTAGAAAGTTATTTAACCTTAATTTGGTAAGGCCTTTTTTACAAACTAGTAAACAAGAGATGTACTCTT
>CACEBX010000062.1 GCA_902557845.1 Rhodospirillaceae bacterium
TTTAGCAAATCTCCAAAAATACTTGTTTGCATTTCCTAAAACTAAGTTTCCTTCATGTAAAATTATATTTACTTTTAATATTTTTGCTGCAAGAATTACGGGTACTTGTACGTATGATCCAAAACCTAGTATTAAGTCTATTTTCTTATTTTTTAAGAAAAATAAAATCTTTAGGAAAGCAATAAGCATCAAAGTAATAGAAGTTATCTTTTGTATATAATTTTTTCCTGCAAAACCTTTTACATGTATTACTTTAGGTTTTAGAGTAGCTAAGTTAATATTATTTAACCCTCTAGCATCAGTTATAAAGCTTACATTAAAAAGTTTTTTACTTAAATATTTACCCATCGTTGTTGCTGGAAAAATATGTCCTCCTGTACCACCAGTTACTATTATTATATTTTTGTTTAAATTATTCATCTTTAGTATTTTTGTCCAAATTCTTTTCTAGTTAAAGCCAATATAATTCCCATTATAATGCCCATAGATAATAAAGAAGACCCTCCATAAGAAATTAAAGGTAAAGTTACACCAGTAGTTGGAATAAGTTTTAATGATACACTTATATTTGTAAGGGCCTGAGCTATAAAGAGAATTAATAAGCCTGAGCATGTTAATAAACTAAATAAATCTTTTATTTTACTTACTTTATATAAACCCCTAAAGAAAATTGTAAAAATTATAAAAATAATAGAAATACAAACTATAACTCCATATTCCTCTGCTATTACAGGGAAAATAAAATCAGTATGAGCATCTGGTATATATTTTTTTATTTTTCCATCCCCTGGACCATTTCCTAACAAGCCCCCTGAGCTAAAAGCTTGAATAGATTTTTCTACTTGGTAATTAGGTTTTTCTGAAAAAACATAATCTAACACTCTCTTCTTTACATGTGCTAATGAAAAGTAAGAAAATATTGAAAAAGTAATAATAGTAAATATGATTATTAAGGTTAATTTAAGACTTATTCCTGCAATAAAGAGTTGAGATAATAATACAAAAAATAGAATTGTTACCATGCTATAGTTTGGCTGTTTAATTAAAATAAAGCTAGTTAAGGTTAATAAGAAAAAAGCCAAAACTTTTCCATCTAATTCGTAGGTTTTTATTTTTATTTTGTTTGTGCTAGATATTAAAAAAGCTAAAATTACTATTAGAAATGGTTTTAATAACTCAGATGGTTGCATTGAATAACCCATAATATTTACCCATCTAGAAGCACCATTATTAATTGAATTCTGAAATAAAGAAATTATCATTAAAATATAACAAATACCTGCCCCTAAAAATGAGGATTTTAGGATAATTTTTTTTGTAAGAAGAGAAAAGAAAATTAAAAGTATTATAGACAAAATCATAAAAAATCCATGTTTTTTTACAAAATAAAACTCTTCTAGTTCCTTTAATTTTGCAATACTAGGACTTGCAGCAGTAACAAATAATAAGCCCAATAATGCTAACAAAATTATTAAAAATAAATTTAAAACGTCAATTGACTTTACCCATGATGAAGAAATTGCACTGATTGTACTATATATTTTCACTACAACCTACCCTTTGAAATATCATTAAAAATTTTTTTAAAGTGGTTTCCTCTACTTTCATAGTTTTTGTACTGATCAAAAGACGCACATGCTGGAGACAATAAAATGGGATATTTTTTTTTTGATATTATACTTTTATAATATGATTTTTTAACTGCTTCATCTAAGTTTTTACAAACGATACTTTTACAAAAATTTCCTAGCGCTTCCTTTAACTCATTTGCTGTTTCTCCAATTAAAAATGCCTCACAGATTCTTGCAGAATATTTTACAAGAGAATTAAATCCACCCCCCTTGCTTGCACCTCCAGCAATTAAAAAAACTTTGCTAAAACTTTCTAGTGCAGAAATGGTCGCTGATACATTCGTGGCCTTAGAGTCATTATAAAAATATATATTATTTATCTTTCCTATATACTCGACTCTATGAGGTAGCCCTTTAAAAGACTTTAAATAATTGATTGCTTTTTCGCTTTCGTAACTTAAACACTTTAAGGCTGCATAAGAAATTAAAAAATTTAGTTTGTTATGATGATGTCTTAGGAAAATATTTTCTTTTATTTTATAATTTTTTTTCGTAAAGTACTTGTCATGTAAAGTATTCTCTAAATAAAAAATTCCGTCTTTAATTTTTTTTTGTGCTGAGACCCATATTACTTTGGCTTTAGTTTTATTTTTTTTAAAAAAAATATTCCTAATATTTTTATCATCATAACTTAAAATCACAAAGTCTTCTGGCTGCTGATACTGGCAAATTTTTATTTTTGAGTTTTTGTAGCTTTTAAAACTTCCATGA
>CACEBX010000063.1 GCA_902557845.1 Rhodospirillaceae bacterium
AAAACTAGATAATATTAATGTAGAGGGAGACAGTAAAGGTATTAAACTTGAAAATGGTTTAGTAAGAATGCCAGAAAGTTTTATATCATCTTATAAAAGCTTTGTGGAAAGTGGGTGGTTTACCGTAGCAGGAAAGAAACAATTTGGTGGACAAGATTTCCCATGGTCCGTTTTAGTTTGTATTAATGAAATTTGGGAATCAGCTAACATGAGTTTTGCGGTAAATAATATGTTAACTCAAGGAGCCATAGAACTAATACAAGAACACGGTGACAAAACACAAAAAAATTTATATTTGCCAAATTTAATTTCTGGAAAATATAGCGGCACTATGAACTTAACAGAACCTCATGCAGGTTCTGATTTATCAGATTTAAAAACTAAAGCAGAAATAAAAAATGAAAAATATCTTATTAAAGGAACTAAAATATATATTACTCACGGAGACCAAGACATGAGTGAGAATATTATTCATATGGTTTTAGCTAAATTACCAGATGCACCGGAGGGAAACCGAGGAATTTCTCTTTTTTTGGTTCCAAAGTACTATGATGACGAAGAAGGCAATAAGATTAAAAATGATATTAAAGTGATTTCGGTTGAGCATAAATTAGGACATAATGCTAGTCCTACTTGTGTTTTGAGTTTTGGAGAAAATAATGAGTGTGTAGGAGAAATCATTGGACAGCCTCATGATGGTTTAAAAGCTATGTTTACAATGATGAATAATGCTAGGTTAAATGTAGGTATTCAAGGTGTAGCAATAGCAGAGAGGTCCTATCAAAGAGCCCTATCTTTTGCAAGAGAAAGAAAGCAAGGTTTTTCTTTTAATAAAGGAAAAAAAGAAAGGGTAAATATAATAGAACACCCAGATGTTAAAAGAATGTTATTAGAAATGAAATCTCAAATAGAAGCAATGAGAGGCTTAGCGATATTTACTGCTGAAGCTATTGATTATTCAAATAAGCTTTCTAATCTAGATGAAAGAAAAGAATATTTAAACCTTTCAAGTTTGCTAACTCCAATAGTCAAAGCTTGGTGTACAGATCAATCAGTTATTATTACTTCGTTAGGAATTCAAGTACATGGAGGAATGGGGTTTATTGAAGATACTGGCGCAGCTCAATATTTTAGAGACTCCAGAATACTTCCTATTTATGAAGGAACTAATGGAATTCAAGCATTAGACCTATTAAGAAGAAAATTACCATTAGATGGAGGTAAAACATTTGAAAAACTTTTAGAAAAGATTAAAAAAACCGCTCTTGACTGTAAAAAAAGTGATTTAAAAGAAATTATAACAATGGGCAACTTGCTTGATGAAGCAACTACTTCATTAGAAAATAGTGCTGTATGGCTGAAAGAAGAACTAAATAAAAAACCAGATAATGCTGCAGCAGGAGCAACACCATTTTTAAATATGTTTGGTTGGATATTAGGGGGTTGGATAATGTGTAACTCTTCTTTAAAGATAATTAATAAAAATTCAGAATTAGCAGATAAGTTTTCTGATGAAAAAATAAATACTTCTTTATTTTTTTGTACAACGTATTTGCCAACTGCAAGCTCTTTAATGAGTACCATTATGAACTCACATAAAAGTTTAAGTGCAATTAATTAATTAATTTTTTCTAGCTATCACAATTAGCTATAAATTTAACTTCTTGAGACTTTAGAGAAGTTATAATAATTTTATAATTACTCTTTATTTCTTTACTTTGAAAAAATTTAAGATGTATTTTTTCATTAACTAAAACTGGCTTTAACATTTTAAACTCGAATGTTTTCAATTTTTTTTTAATATTTAGTATAAACTCATCTATAGCATGCTGGGCTAAAAAAGGTCCATGTACTAAGAGATCTTTGTAGCCCTCCTTCTGCATTGTATATTTTATATCATAGTGAATTCTATGTGAATTATAAGTTATGGCAGAATATCTAAATAGCATAATATTATTGAAAGAAAAATTTCTTGTTAATAATAATAAGTGTTTTTTTTCCTTCTGAAATAAAATTTTCTTGTTTGATTTATAGTCTTTGTTAATAAAAACTAAATTTTGATTTTCTTGTAATACCAATTCATTTCCAACCTTGTACGAATGATTAATGGTTACAAAATAAATTTTTTTATCATTCTTACTTTTATTTTCTATTTTATTAATTTGACTTGTTTTTTTTACTTTACTATTGAGAGGTATTTTTTTTTTAAACTCAACCTCAGCTCCTGCAAACATTCTTTTGCAGCCCGTAAAGGAGGGTAAAAAGCTTCCTCTCTTTATATGTCCATCAGATCCTATTTCATTAATAGTAGGATTATC
>CACEBX010000064.1 GCA_902557845.1 Rhodospirillaceae bacterium
GGTTAGGAGTAAGCTCTCTTAATGTAGGAGAAAGATATTGCTCAATTCCAAGAGAAGAAAAGTTTCTATTCGAAATAATAGCCTTTACTACATTTGAAATATTAAAATTTTTTTCTAACTTTTTTATGCTATCTAAATCTGGTTCCTTTGTTATCCATTTTAGCCCATTAACAGATAAATTATCTTTTTTATAAACCTCTTTATACATATACTACAATTTAATCTTTAAACTATGCTTAGCTTTTATTTTTCTTACAGTCTGAGTAGATGACCTCATTACGATTGACTCAGTGAAGGCAAATCCTTCTTTATTTTTAACACCTTTTAACATATTACCATCAGTTACTCCTGTGGCAGCAAACATTACATCTCCGGTAGCTAGTTCATTTAAATTATAAATTTTGTTTAAATCATCAATTCCAATTTTTCTTGCTCTTTTAATTTCTTCTTCATCTCTAAAATTTAATCTTGTCTGCATCTGTCCACCAATACACCTTAATGCTGCAGCTGCTAAAACACCCTCGGGAGATCCTCCTATACCCATATACATGTCAACTCCAGAGTCTTCTTCTGCAGTCGCAATAACTCCAGATACATCACCATCTGATATCAACATGATTCTTGTTCCTATCTCTCTACATTTTTTTATCAATTCTAAATGCCTATCTCTATCTAATATACAAATTACTAATTCATTAATTTCTTTCTTTTTTGCTTTAGCTAAATTTTTAATATTAACTTCTGGACTTTCATCAAGAGATACTAAATCATTAGGCAAACCTCCACCTACTGCAATTTTTTCCATATAAACATCAGGTGCATTCAAAAAGCATCCTTTTTTGGCTAAAGCAATAACTGTCAGAGCATTTTGTCCTCCCGTAGCACATATGGTTGTTCCCTCTAAAGGGTCTAAAGCTATATCTATTTCAGGCCCTCCTACTTTACTACCAACATTCTCACCAATGTATAACATAGGGGCTTTATCTCTTTCACCTTCCCCTATAACAATCTCTCCAGATATATCTAACTGATTTAAAGAGTTTCTCATAGCCTTTACAGCCGCAGCATCAGCTGCTTTTTCATCACCTAAACCTATCCAAGAGCTTGCAGATAGGGCAGCAGCTTCAGTTACTCTAACAGCCTCCAATGCTAAATTTCTCTCATAAATTTCAAAGAGCTTTTTCATTTTATAACTCCTCTATTCTTAATAGAACAATTTTTGTTTTTATTTTTGTTAAAGCATCCATTTTTTTTAATACTAAACTAATTTTTTTCTCTGTTACTTTATGAGTAACAAATATTAATGGCACAATATTCTTTATCTTGTCGTCTAATTGAAACATGCTTTTTATTGATATTTTCTGTTTTTTAAAAAAAAGTGTTATATCTGCCAATACTCCAGGTTTATCGTCAACTCCCATTCTAATATAAAACTTGCCTTCTCTTTTGCTAATATCTTGTGAACTCAAATTATATGCTCTTTTACTTTTAGCTACAAAAAAATTTTTTTTATTTTCATCATGAATATTTAAAATATCCGCCATCACTGAAGCAGAAGTAGGATTTTTTCCTGCTCCCTTACCAACTACCATAATTTTGTCAGCTATCTCATCATCTATTATTATAGTATTAAGTTCATTATTTACTTTTGATATCATAGAGTTATTCGAAACTAAACTAGGATGAACTCTTTGCATAACTTTATTATTTTTCAAATTTGAAATTCCTAGTAAAACAATTTTATATCCTAGTTTTTCTGCCATTTTTATATCTATTTCTTCAATTTTTGATATGCCCTCTGTAAATATTTCAGATACCTTAGTACTAATACCAAATGCTAAATTAGATAGAATTGCTAATTTATAAGCAGTATCTACTCCATTTATATCATCTTCAGGATTTGCCTCTGCAAAACCTAGTTGTTGTGCTTTCTTTAAAGCATTATTAAATTGTAAATTATTTTCTCTCATCTTAGTTAAGATATAGTTACAAGTACCATTTAATATTCCGTAAACACTTTTTATTTTCCCTACTATCATACTATTTTGCATAAGTCTTATTATAGGTATTCCTCCACCTACTGCTGCTTCAAAACTGAATTTTGAATTATACTTAATAGATAAATCTAATATTTTTATTCCATGCTTTGCAATAAGAGCTTTATTAGCTGTTACAAAATATTTTCCATTTATAAGAGATTTTTCAGCTAATTTTAGGGCCAATCCATCACTGCCTCCAACCAACTCAACTATAATATCTATTTCAGAGAAT
>CACEBX010000065.1 GCA_902557845.1 Rhodospirillaceae bacterium
TTTAGAAAGTTTATTTAGTAAAAATGGTTATAGTGTTGACGTTTTTGATCCAGTAGCAGATAAAAAACAGGCGATAGAAGAATATAAAATTAAATTAGTAGTTCCCAAAAAGAAATATAGTTGCATAATTATTGCAGTAGGACATAAAGAGTTTTTTAAAATGTCATCTAACAAAATAATTAGCTTTTTTGAAAAACCAAGCTTATTAATAGATATAAAAAATATTTGGGACAGAAAAAAGCTTCCAAATTACATATCTAGATGGAGCTTATAATTGAAAAAAAAACAAAATAATTTCGCAAAAAAAATCTCTATTTTTTATGATAAAATTGCAAAAAATAGAAAGAAATGGATAGAAAAAGGATCTTCTTTTCATAGAGAAGATAGGTTAAATCTTAAAGAATTAATACTTCCCAACAGTAGGATACTGGAGTTAGGTTGTGGAACAGGTTACTTGCTAAAGAGCTTGAGGCCTAGTTATGGTTTAGGAATAGATTTAAGCAAAGAAATTATTAAAGAGGCTAATAAAGAAAGTAATGGAATTCATTTTATTCAAGGAGATATATCAAACCTAGCTAAATACTTACCAAAAAAAGAAAATTTTGATTACATTATTCTCAGTGATACAATTGGTTATATAGAAGATATACAGACCACCTTAGAGTCTTTACATGAATTTTGTAATAAGGAAACTAGGATAATTATTTCTTACTATTCACCATTGTGGTCTCCAATCTTTAGCTTAGCAACTTTTCTTAAGTTCAAAATGCCAGAAATTAAAACGCAGCTCCTAAATCTACAAGATATAAAAAGTTTTTTAAAGATATCGAATTTTGATGTAGTAAGAGTGGAAAAAAAAATATTGTCGCCAATAAAACTTTTAGGAATTGGAAGAGTATTAAATAGATATTTTGCTACTCTACCTATTTTTTCTTTCTTCTGTTTAAGGCAATATGTAATTGCAAGGTCATTAGATAAAATAGATAAAACTAAATATAATTCTGCTAGTATAATAATTCCTTGTAAAAATGAGCAAGGAAATATTGAAGCTGCAATAAAAAGGTTGCCAAGGTTCGCTAAAAATATGGAGATAATTTTTGTTGAAGGAAATTCCTCTGATCAAACTTGGAAAAAAATTCAAACAGTTAAAAAAAAATATAATAATAAAGTACCTGGTTTTACTATAAAAAGTTTTAAGCAAAAAGGAAAAGGTAAGGCAGAGGCTGTTTTTTTTGGTTTTGAAAAAGCCTCTAAAGAGGTTTTATTTATTTTAGATGCAGACTTGACAATGCCTCCTGAGGAGCTTCCAAAGTTTTGGAATAAAATAATATTAGGCGAAGCTGAATATGTTAACGGAACAAGGTTAATTTATCCCATGGATAATGATGCAATGCGTTTTTTAAATTATATCGCTAATAAAATATTTTCTATTCTATTCAGTTGGATTTTGTCACAAAGGTATACTGATACTTTATGTGGAACTAAGGTGTTAACAAAAAAAAATTATGAAAAAATAAAACTAAAGAATAGAGATTTGGGTGATTTTGATCCCTTTGGAGATTTTTTTATTATTTTTGGTTCTTCAAGATTATGTTTAAAAATGTGTGAGATACCTATTAGATATAAAGCTAGATCTTATGGAGAAACTCAGATTTCTAGGTTTTCTCATGGTCTCATGTTAGTAAAAATGGTTATATTTGCTTTTTTTAAAATTAAAGCAATTTAAATGTATCATTCTATTTATATTTTCATCATAGCTTTTATAGTTAGAATCTTAAATCTACACTTAAATGAAATAAATGCTGATACATATCTTATAGAAGATCAGCTAATGTATTGGGATTGGTCATTGAACAATGCATTCACTTCAAATGGTATAGTAGATCCAAAGTTATTACTAGAGAGAATGCCAGGATCTTTTCTTTTTTTTCAATTTGCTATTTGGATAGTAGGAGACGATTTATTCAGAATTTTAGTAATACAAATTATTATAGATTCATTAACCTGTCTGACAATTGCTTTTATAGCTAAAACTTTAAATAAAAGTTTTTTTATTTTAGCAGGTATAGTTGCAGCTTTTTCTCCATTAATGATTATAATTAGCTCTCAAATTTTATCAGATACTATATTTCTTTTTTTCTTCAGTATTTCTATTCTTGGTATTTTAAAATTTTCTAAATATAAAAAAGAAAGGTTTA
>CACEBX010000066.1 GCA_902557845.1 Rhodospirillaceae bacterium
AGTAGTTGAAATAAATAAAAAGAAACTAGATAAATATAAACAAAGTAAAAATAAGCTATTAGATGAAATTAGCTTTTTAAAAAAAAAGGAGAAGTCATGACTAAATATGATAAATCTAAATTACCTAGTAGACATACTAGTATAGGTCCTAGTAGTGCTCCACATCGTTCATATTATTATGCAATGGGTATGACAACAGAGGAAATTAATCAACCCTTTGTTGGAGTTGTTTCTACATGGAATGAGTCTGCTCCTTGTAATATTACACTTAGGCGTCAGGCTCAATCAGTTAAAAAAGGAGTTTCAGAGTCGAATGGAACTCCTAGAGAATTTACAACTATAACAGTAACTGATGGTATTGCAATGGGACATCAAGGCATGAAAGCTTCTCTTGCAAGTAGAGAAACTATTGCCGACAGTATAGAACTAAGTGTAAGAGGGCATTCCTACGATGGGCTTGTAGGTTTAGCTGGTTGTGATAAAGCTCTACCTGGAGTTATGATGGCTATGTTAAGGTTAAACATACCTTCAGTTTTTATATACGGAGGTTCAATACTTCCAGGTGTATACAAAGGAAAAAATATTACTGTACAAGATGTTTTTGAAGCTGTAGGAAATTATAGTGGTGGTATTATTAACGAAAGTGAATTAGAAGAAATTGAAAAAGTAGCTTGTCCAAGTGCAGGAAGTTGCGGGGGGCAATTTACTGCTAATACTATGGCATGCGTATCAGAAGCCTTAGGTCTTGCTATTCCTAATTCTACGATGGCTCCAGCTCCTTATGAGAGTAGAGATGAGTACGCTTTTCAATCAGGAAAAACTGTAATGGAATTACTTTCAACTAATATTAGGCCTCGAGATATAGTTACTATTGATTCTCTAGAAAACGCAGCTAGAATTGTAGCTGCATCTGGAGGGTCAACAAATGCAGCATTACATTTACCAGCAATAGCTAACGAAGCAGGTATTAAATTTGACTTGTTTGATGTTGCAGAAATTTTTAAATCAACACCTTACATTGCTGACTTAAAACCAGGAGGTAATTATGTAGCAAAAGACTTGTATGAGGTTGGAGGAGTGCCTGTATTGCTAAAAGCTTTATTAGATGGAGGTTATTTAAATGGTAATTGTATAACGGTTACGGGAAAAACAGTAAAAGAAAACTTAAGCAATATTGAATTTCCTAAAAATCAAAAAGTAGTAAGAACTACAAAAAATCCAATTAGTATTACAGGAGGTGTAGTAGGTTTAAAAGGAAATTTAGCTCCTGAAGGTTCAATTGTAAAGGTGGCTGGTATGAATAGACTTACTCATAAAGGTCCCGCAAGAGTCTTTAATGCTGAAGAAGAGGCATATAAAGCAGTAGAAAATAAACAATATCAAGAAGGCGACGTCATAGTAATAAGATATGAAGGACCAAAGGGAGGGCCTGGAATGAGAGAGATGTTGGCTACTACATCTGCTATATATGGACAAGGTATGGGAGATAAAGTTGCTTTGATTACTGATGGAAGATTTTCAGGAGCCACAAGGGGATTTTGTATTGGGCATGTTGGCCCTGAAGCTGCTGTTGGAGGCCCTATAGCTTTAATAGAAGACGGAGATATAATTACAATAGATGCTGTAAAGGGTATCTTAGAAGTAGATTTATCTGAAGATGAATTAAAAAAAAGAAAGCGAAGTTGGATGCCTAAAAAGAATGAATATCAATCAGGAGATCTTTGGAAGTATGCACAGTTGGTAGGACCTGCAATTAATGGAGCTGTAACTCATCCAGGGGCAGAAAAAGAAGAGTTTTGCTATGCTGATATATAAGGTCAGAAACTGATTAAAATTTGTTCATTTACAGATAATTTACTTATCATAAATATCAAATCTTTTTTTTGTAAGGCTATGCATCCTCTAGTAGGAAAATAATTATTTTTAGCTATGTGTATAAATATTGCACTTCCTTTTCCAGGAACTATAGGATTATTATTGTAGCTAATTACCATAATTATATCATAGATATTATCTTTTCTAAAAAGCTTTTCATTAGAATTTTTATTATTGAAAGTAAGTTTATTATAGTTTTTATTACAGGGATTATCTTCCCAGATCATATTTTTAGTAATAGGGAAGATTTTAAGCTTAGTATTTAA
>CACEBX010000067.1 GCA_902557845.1 Rhodospirillaceae bacterium
ATAAAATTAATTTTTAAGTCTTTTCTACCACCAATTTTTTTGATTTTTTTAGTGTTAGGGTCGATATTTGCTGGTGTCGCAACACCTACCGAAGCTGCAGGAGTAGGAGCTTTGGGTTCTATTTTACTTGCAATTTTAAATAAAAGATTAAATTTTACAGTTTTAAAAGAGGTTACCGAAAGGTCTGCATTAACTGGAGCAATGATTTTTGGAATATTTGTCGGAGCCACAGCATTTTCCTATGTTTTTAGATCACTAGGAGGAGATGATCTCATACATCATTTTGTTAATGAAATAGGGTTTGGACCTTGGGGAATACTTTTTATAATGATGGGATTAGTATTTTTATTAGGTTTTTTCTTTGATTGGGTAGAAATTACTTTAATAGTTTTACCACTTTTTGCTCCAATTATGAAAACATTGGACTTTGGCGGTCATGTCGAACCTGAATTAATAATACCTTGGATTGCAGTACTTTTAGCTGTAAATTTGCAAACATCATTTCTTACTCCTCCTTTTGGATTTGCTCTTTTTTACATGAAAGGCGTTTCTCCTCCAGATGTTAAAATTCAAACTATTTATAAGGGAATAATTCCTTTCGTTCTATTACAGTTATTAGGTTTGGCTTTAGTTATTAAATTTCCTGATATTGCATTATGGTTGCCAAGTCGTATATTAGATTGATATTATTGATTATATTTATTTGCTTAAATTATAAGTTGGTCTACAGTATGGATAACCTTAGTTTAGAAATAAGTCTAGATAAAGCTCATAGACTTTATAAAGAAGAAAACTTATTAATAATTGATGTAAGAACTGAAAAAGAATGGAAAATGACAGGAGTAATTCCTGATTCTATTTTAATTAGTATGCATGATAACAATAACCTAGAAAGAAAAAGTTTTCTTGAAGAAGTTAATTTAAAAATATCTTCTTATAAAAATAAAAAAATTGCATTTATTTGTGCATCTGGATCAAGATCAAGAGTTGTAATGGATTTTTTTTTAAATGAAGGTTATAAAAATATCTATCATATACCTGATGGTATTATCGGAAGACAAAGTAATGGCTGGCTTTTTCATGGCTACCCTATAACTGAATATTTATCTGTGAAAGAAGCTAAATGAATTTTTCTGGAAGTTATCACTTTAAAGAACCAATTGATAAGGTTTGGGAATATTTAAATGATCCTAAAATTCTTAAAAAATGCATTCAAGGCTGTGAAGACTTTATTGAAAAAGAAAAGAATAATTTTTTTTTAAAGTTAAAAGTCAAAATTGGACCTGTAAATGCATCTTTTTCAGGAACTTTGAATTTAAAAGATGTAAACCCTCCTAATAGCTATATCATTGAGGCTAGTGGAAGCGCTGGACAACTAGGTGGAGCTAATGGAAGAGTTCAGATTAGGCTTACTGAAAAAGATAATATAACTTATCTGAATTATGAAGCTTATACCAGAATTCACGGTAAAATTGCTCAGTTAGGTTCGCGGCTAATAGATGGAACAGTTAAGAAAAATATCCTGAATTTAAGGAAACTAAATAGAAAGCTTAATATAATGGATTTTATAGAATTACTGCCTGTTTTTATGTTTTTGGCCCTTGCTTTACTTCTTTTTAGTGGCTTTCCTGTTGCGTTTGTTCTAGGTGGAGTTGGTTTATTTTTTGGTTTTATTGGAATTCATTTTGAAGTATTTAGCTTAATAGAGTTTTTTAATATTCTCTCTAGAATTTGGGGAGGTGTTTGTGAAAACTTAATTTTAGTTGCTATTCCCATGTTTATATTTATGGGCACAATGTTGGAAAAGTCAGGGGTTGCTAAAGATTTATTATATGCATTGCAAATACTGTTAAGGAGAGTGCCAGGAGGTCTTGCTTTATCTGTAACTATAATGGGAACTATAATGGCAGCAACTACTGGAATAATAGGCGCATCTGTTGTTATGATGACGCTGCTAGCACTTCCTGTAATGTTAGAAAGAAACTATGATAAATCTCTTTCTACAGGTACCATTGCAGCATCAGGAACCTTGGGTATCTTAATTCCTCCATCAATAATGTTAGTGATTATGGCAGACCTATTGGCAATTTCTGT
>CACEBX010000068.1 GCA_902557845.1 Rhodospirillaceae bacterium
ATCATATACTTATATTTTATTACCTTTGATATTACTCTTGCTGTTAAGTAAAAGTGATCATGGAAAAATAATTATCTATTGGATGTTTATTGTGGTTTGGACAACAGATATTTCAGGATACTTTTTTGGTAAGTTAATTAGAGGCCCAAAACTTTTTCCTGCTATTAGTCCAAATAAAACTTGGTCTGGCTTAATATTTGGAGTTATCATTTCTGGTTTAGCCAGCATACTTTTTTCATACTTTTCAGGATTTGAGGAATATATAAATTTTTTTATGATGGGTTTATTAGGAGCAGTTATTACTACAGCAGGAGATTTATTTGAAAGCAAACTTAAAAGAATTAATAATAAAAAAGATGCATCAAACTTTATACCAGGACATGGAGGACTTTTAGATAGACTTGATGGGTTTTTATTTGCTATTCTATATTTTTATATACTTTCGTTAATTTAGGAGTTTTTTTGAAAAAAGTATCTATATTTGGTGCTACAGGTTCAATAGGAAGTAATGCCTGTAGTATAATATTAAATAATTCAACCAAATATAGAGTAGAGGTATTATCGGCAAATAAAAACTATAAAAAACTTGCTATTCTTGCAAAAAAATTAAATTCTAAATATGCAATAATTTCTGATAAGCGTTACTATAAATTATTAAAAAAAGAATTAAGTGGTAGTAAAGTAAAAACTTTTAGTGGTGAGGATGATCTAATTAATCTCGCAAGCGTTAAAACAGACTTTACTATAGCAGCAATTGTAGGCATTGCAGGACTTAAGTCTGCATATAAAAGCATTGATAAAACTAAAGTTTTAGCATTAGCTAATAAGGAGGCATTAGTATGTTCAGGAAATATTTTTATGAAAAAGGCAAAAAAGCATAACACTCAAATTTTACCTTTAGACTCAGAACATAATGCACTATTTCAAATAATAGAAAAAAATAACTTGAATTTAATTAAAAATATTATTCTTACAGCTTCAGGAGGGCCTTTCTGGAACAAAAAAATTAATTTAAAAAATGTAAGCGTAAGTGATGCTCTTAAACATCCTAATTGGAAAATGGGAAAGAAAATTTCTATAGACTCTGCTACTATGATAAATAAAGTTTTAGAAAAAATAGAGGCATCTATACTTTTTAATTTAGAATTAAGTAGAATTAAAATAATAATTCACCCTAAATCTATTGTTCATGGTATTGTAAATTATGTAGATGGAAATTCAGTTATGCTAGCAAGTCAACCTGACATGAAAATTCCTATAAATTATGCCTTAAGTTGGCCTAAGAGATCTCAATTTAATATTGAAAATATATCTTTTAAAAAAGTCAAAGATTTAAGTTTTTTTGATACTAACTTAAAAACATTTCCTTCCTTAAGATTATTTAAATACCTTAATAGTAGTAAGTTAGAATATAGCAGACTTATTGCATTAAATGCCTCAAATGAAGTTGCTGTAGAAAGTTTTATAAGAAAAAAAATTAAGTTTTTAGATATAGTAAAAGTAATAGAAAAGACACTTATTAGTTTTAAAAATAGTAATCCTAAAAGTATTTCAGATGTTTTTGAAATTCATGAGGAGGCTTGTAATGTGTCCTATAATTATATTAATAATTTGAGAAGTTGAGATGGAAATATTTGCTAATTTATTTTTTTATATTGAATATGTCTTTTGGTTTGTGTTTGTATTTTCAATTATTGTATTTATTCATGAGTTTGGACATTATTACGTTGCAAGACTTAATAATGTTAAAGTTGATATATTTTCTATAGGTTTTGGGCCATCTCTATTCAATTATGTAGATAAAAATGATACTAAATGGCAAATTAGTTTGGTCCCTTTAGGAGGGTATGTTAAGTTTGCTGGTGATATGTATCCTGAAAAGGGTAAAGCCAAAAAAGAAAAATACTATAAAGAGTTATTTATGAATAAAAGTTCCCTGCAAAAGGCAAGTGTAGTGCTGGCTGGGCCAATTGCAAATTTTATATTAGGAATTTTCTTATTTACAATAATTTTTATATTTTTTGGAAAAAAACTATACTTCTTCAAGTATAGGTCATATTGAAATAGATAGTCCGGCTGATAAGGCA
>CACEBX010000069.1 GCA_902557845.1 Rhodospirillaceae bacterium
TATATTTTTATTATAGTTTTTTAGTTTCAATTTAATCTCTTTTTTATCTGGCACTACTAAATCAGCTGCAGCTGTAGGAGTAGAGGCTCTGTGATCAGCAACAAAATCTGCTATAGTAAAATCAGTCTCATGACCTACTGCAGATATAATAGGAATTTTTGAATTATAAATTTCATATGCCAACTTTTCTGAATTAAATGGCATCAAGTCCTCAACGCTCCCTCCTCCCCTTGCCAATATAATTACATCCGGAGCTCTTTGCCTTTCTAGTGAATTGAAACCTTCGATAGCTCTAATTATATCTGACTCTGCTGAAACTCCCTGAACACTTATAGGCCAGATTAGTAAATGAGAAGGAAACTTTAATAAAATTTTATTTTTAATATCTTCAATAACTGCCCCTGTTAAAGAAGTAATAACTCCAATTCTATTTGGCAATAAAGGCAAAGGAGAAGATTTATCAAAAAAACCTGCTTCTTTTAATTTTTTTTTTCTTACTTCTATTAACTTTAAGAGCTCTCCCTCTCCTAAAGCACTTATGTTTTCAATTATAAGGTTATATCCTGACCTTTTTTGATGTGTACTAATTTTACCTGTTGCGGTGATCTCTATACCTTCTTCTGGCTTAAAGTTAAGATTCGGAACCCTATTTTTCCAAACTCTTGCTGCTAACATACTTTCTTCGTCTTTTAGATTAAATAAGTAGTGCCCATTCCAAAATTTTAGGTCTGAGATTTCGCCTTTAATTTGAACATAAGCAAAGTCTTTTTCTAGCTTTTTTTTAATTAGATAAGATAGCTCTGATACACTATATTCTGGTATATTTGACATAATAAACTACATTTGTATTAATAAATATAATATACAACTATGGAGAAAATGTAACATGAATATATTAGTATTAGGAAGTGGAGGGCGAGAACACTCTATATGTTATGAATTATCTAAATCAAAAAAAATAGGAAAGCTTTTTTGCGCTCCTGGAAATGCTGGCATAGCTTTGGTATCAAAAATTGCTAATATAAATACTAAAAATTTTATATCTATATCAAGTTTTTGTAAAAAAAATAAAATTACTATGGTTATTCCTGGTTCAGAAGAATATTTAGATAAGGGAATTTCTGACTTTTTAATTATGGAAGGAATTAGTGTAATAGGACCTAGTAAGTTTGCATCTTCTCTAGAAACATCTAAGTATTTTACAAAAAAACTTTGCGATTTATCTAAAATTAAAACGGCAAAATGGCTTGTTTGTGATGACGCAAAGCATGCAAAAAAAATAATTGAAGAAAGAAGGTTTCCTTTAGTACTTAAAATGGATAGTTTAGCAGCAGGTAAAGGCGTAATAGTAGCAAAAACTATTAATGAGGCAAAAATATTCTTAAACAATATTATAAAAGGTAATTTAGGTAATAATAAATCTAAAATTATAATTGAGGAATGCCTATCTGGAGAAGAGGGTAGTTTTTTTTTTGCAGTAGACGGTACCAATGCTAAGTTTATAGGGAGTGCAAAAGACTATAAAAGAGTTTATGATGGTAATAAGGGTTTAAATACTGGCGGAATGGGATGTATATCTCCCTCCCCTAAAGAAACACAAAAAGTAGTTTCTAGTATAATGGTAAATATTATTAAACCTACATTAAAAACTATGAACAAATTAGGTTATCCTTTTACCGGATTTTTATATGCTGGAGTGATGTTTACAAAAAAAGGCATCTATCTTATTGAGTATAATGTCAGATTAGGTGACCCAGAATGTCAAGCGGTGCTTGCTAGAATAAAAAATAATTTTCTAGATATATGTATTGCTCTAAAAAAGAAAAATATTAAAAATATTAAAATAAAACTACATAGTACAGTCTCCTCCTGTGTAGTTATAGCAAGCAAAGGATATCCAGAGAGTTATGAAAAAGGTAAGCAAATTAAAGGCATAGAACTCTATAAAAATGAAAATAATATAAGGGTTTATCACGCTGGTACTAAAAAAAACGATAAAGGAAATTATATTACTAACGGTGGAAGAGTCTTAAATATAGTCAGTAAAGCAAAAAATATAAA